>CALNYA010000044.1:0-80430 GCA_942490575.1 uncultured Verrucomicrobiota bacterium | reverse complement strand
CGACGGACACCAGAACGCCTCGACGTGGCCCACGACCAGCGCGGTGCCCTCGAAGTGTCCGACACCCGGCGGGCGCTCCGGATTGTACATCGTGTCGGTCATGTCGCGGATCAGCGCCACTTTCTTCCCCAGTTTGACCTGCTGCCGGATGGCGAAGGGGCGCCCGAGGACGCACATATTGAGATGCACGCCGCAGAGGATCACGTTCTCAATGCCCCGCTCGGAAAGGAGATTCCAGGTCTCCTGGCCGTCATCGGTGACCGCGTCGTCGGCGGCGATTTCCAGCGCTGCGATCTGCCGGGTCCAAGGCGATCGGATCTCGCACTTGGCCGGCTGGCAATCGCAGCCCATGTCGGTGTCGTCGATGGGGAGGACGGCTTCGTGGGCGGGGTCGGTCCAGCACCATGCCGTGCCCCAGCGCGGGCTGGTGGCGAGGGGGACGGGAGTCGGATGGAACTTGGCCTCCTTCGCGCGGCGCCGTTGGGGTGTGCCCTCGTAGAATCCCGTGCACGTGCTCGGGGCGTGGATGATGAAGACACCGCGAGCGCGGGCGGCCCCGATCATTTCGTTCATGGGGCCGGCGAGTTCGCCCACGCGTCGGGCGGCGGACTTGCACCAGTGATCGTCCCACATGTCGCAGACGATCAGCGCGGTCTTGCGCGGATCCCACTTCTCGACCCGTTCGGACACGGGGGCCGAAGTCCGGATCGCGTCGGAGGTCCGCGTTCGCAGATGGAGGGTGAGCGGCTCGGAGGCGGGTGTGGCGGACCACGACTCGACGCTCGACGGGGAAAGAGCCACGAGAAGGGCGAGCAGGGGGAATGGATGTTTCATCGGTCGACGAGGACGCATGGATCGTAACTCGCGGGTGACCACCCGGGCCGACGCCGGCCCGGGTTGGCAACCGGGGCCGGCTCACGACCGCGGTGGGGGCTATTCGCCGGCGCCGACCCAACGGAGCGCTCCGACGCCGCCCGGATTCCAATTCGTGTAGAGCACGTACACCTCGCGATTGCGACCCGTGCCCGTGACGTACCAGCAAGCGTCGTGGATGTGTTGGGCGTCCTCGTATCCCAGGTCGGCCTTGGGCTTGAGGGTCGCGACGACCGCCTTCTTCTTCAGGTTGATGATGTAGATGGGTCCGGGTGACTGGTTGGGACCCGTCAGGCACGGGGCCAAGGCGTAGTCGCCCCAAAGATCCACGTCGCAGACCGTGCTGCCCGGGGGCAGTCCGTCGATCGCCACCGTCTGCGTGTTTTTCGGATCCCAGTCCTTCACCAATCCTTCGGGACGCGCCGAGACCAGAAGCCGGCCTGTCTTCGGGTTCAAAGTGATGCCATGGGGTGTGCCTGAGAACTTCTTGCCGCCATAGGCTTTGCCCTGGAATTCGAACGGGTCCGCCGACACCGGCATGAACCAGGCCTTGCCGTAACCATCCGTGACCCAGATCGTGCCGTCCTTGCCGAAAGCGGCGTCCGTGGGCGCGTAGCCCTTGCCGTCGGCGTACTGCTCAAGATTGGGGATCTTGAGGGTTTTCGCCGACTGGAACGTGGTGTCGGTCAGGTAGACCTCGCCCTGGGCGTTGTCGGCGGCGACGATGGCGGCGGGTTTCCCCTCGCGAGGGAGGATGTCGGCGCCGTGGATATTACCGGCGGGGAAAGCGGGATCCTGGGGGAGGATGGCCGACTGGGAGACCTTTTTCGTGAAGCCGATCCAGCCGATGTCCTGAAGTCCCCAGTACACGGTGTCGGTCGAGTGGTCGACGATCAGCGTACCGTGGGCGCCCTTGAGTTTAGGCATCGCGTCGGGGGGGACGGGGACCTTGGAACGATCGGCCACGAAGCGCCAGACGCCCTGACCGGTCGTCGCCTCGCCAGCCGCGGCTCCCTGTCGGGGAGCGGCGACGGGACCCTTCGTCTCGGTGATGAAAGGCAGGGGCGTCGTCGCCGTGACTTCGTCCGAATGGGGGTGGCCGGTTTCGTGGGCGAAGGCCGACGGCAGGGCGATGAGCGAGGCGAGTCCGACGGCCCCGAGGGCCGAGCGGATCGAACGCGAATTCGAATGCGATGGAAGAGTCATGGGAGGGGCGATGGTGGGAAGGTGGGTTGTGTGTGGTTGGCCCGGAGGCGACCGCTAGCCGTGGAACAAGACAAAGTCCGCGGCGATGCGATGAGTCCCCGGGAACGGTGAGAGGGCAGGCTGGCAATTCGGGGGCCCGTTGAACAGTCGAAGTTCCGGCGGCGCGATCCGTGGATTCGCGGACGGTTTGGCTCTTCGGGTCCGATTCCCGGGTGGGGAGACCGCGCGGGGTGGATCGGCCGCCCTCCATTCCGGCCGGAGCGAGGCCCTGAAGGATGCGCCGCAAGGGTCTCCGCGTCTCCACCACCATCGATTCGGCGCGGGGGCAATAAACGGTTTCCATGCGGATGGAATCTGGGCTACCCACTGGACAGGACTGACCGACGGCCCGCGTCGACCGTGCCGGAACTCGCCTTCGTCCAGCGGACGAAAGGCGCCTTGCGCGGGCCACCACAACGCTTCGGGGGCCCGCGGGACTATCGGCGGGGAAAGGGAGGTGATGACCGATGACCAAAATCCCGGCGGGCCGGCCAATCCCGTCAACGCGGGGTTCCAGACCACGCATTGGAGCGTGGTCCTCGCCGCGGGCAGCCTTGTCTCGCCGAACGCGCAGTCCGCCCTCGGTGAACTATGCCGAACCTATTGGTATCCCCTTTACTGCTGCGTGCGGCGTCACGGGCGCGCGCCGGCGGACGCGCAGGACCTGACCCAGGCGTTCTTCACGAAACTCCTGCTGAAAAACCAGATCGCGCTCGCGGACCCGGAGCGGGGACGGTTCCGGACCTTCCTTCTCCGTTCGCTGGAGAATTTCCTCCGCAGTCAGCACCGCGCGGCGGGCGCGCAAAAGCGGGGTGGCGGCGTGGAATGGATCTCCTGGGACGCGGAGGTCGCGGAGACTCGCTACTCATCGGAGCCCTCCGAGGGGCTTTCGCCGGCGGCCCTGTTCGAGCGACAGTGGGCGGGCACGACCCTCGAAACGGTCCTGGCCGCCTTGCGCCTCGAATTCGCCGAAGGCGGCCGCCCCGAATTGTTCGAGGCGCTGGAGCCCCATTTGTGGGGGGACGAAACCTCGACGCCCCACGCGGACATCGCCTCCGAACTCGGAATGACGGTCGTGGCCGTCCGCGTGACGCTGCACCGGTTGCGGCGTCGCTTTCAGGAGGTCTTCCGCGCCCACATCCTGAACACCGTCGAGGACGAAGCGGATATCGAGGACGAGATACGTCACTTGCGCCGCGCTCTGGCGGGAGGCGATGTGTAACGATTCATGGCCCCGTTGAGTAAGGCACTCCTGGATAGAGCGTGATGAGCCAGACTGCTGAACCGCCGCGGCGCTGCCGGCTTTGCGGCATGGCATTGAGTCCGTGGAGTTCCGGCAGTGTCTGCTGGAACTGCATGATGGAATCGGCCGCGCCGGATCTCCCGCCGCGGGGACCCTCCGCGACCCCTCCCGGACCTGGCACCCCAGTGTCACCGGAGCTGCATTTGGGCGACTATCTGCTCCTCGAGGAGATCGCCCACGGCGGCATGGGGGTGGTGTACCGGGCGCGGCAGATCAGCCTGAACCGCGCGGTCGCGGTCAAGCTGCTGCTCCTCGGCCGCTATTCGGGGGTGGCCAGCATCGAGCGGTTCCGGCGCGAAGCCCAATCGGCCGCGGCGCTTCGCCATCCGAACATCGTGGCCATCCATGAGGTCGGGGAGGCGGACGGACAGCACTTCATCTCGATGGAGCTTGTCGAGGGCCGGAACCTGGCCGAGGTGCTGTGCCACGGCCCGCTCCCCTCGCGACGCGCGGCCGTGATCGCCCGTTCGCTGGCCGACGCCATCCACTACGCGCACTCACAGGGGATTCTTCATCGCGATCTCAAACCTTCCAACGTGCTGATTGATCCGTTTGGCGAGGTGCGAATCACGGACTTCGGCCTGGCGAAGAAGCTCGACGGAACAAGCGATCTCACCCTCACCGGCCAGATGGTCGGCACGCCGAATTACCTCTCCCCCGAGGCGGCCGCGGGTCGGCGCGGCGAGGTCGGACCCGCCAGCGACGTCTACTCCATCGGAGCCATCCTCTATGAACTTCTTTCGGGCCGCCCGCCGTTCCTGACGCAGTCCCTCCAGGAAACCCTCCTTCGCATCCGGGACACGGAAACGGTCTCCCTGCGCCGGCAGAACCGCGCCATTCCGCGTGACCTCGAAATCATCTGCCTCAAGTGCCTCGCCAAGCGGCCGGCCCAGCGCTATCCGCGCGCTTCGGACCTGGCATCGGACCTCGCCTCCTACCTCGACGGCCAACCCATCCAGGCGCGACCCGTTTCGGTGGTCGAACGCGGCTGGAAATGGGTGCGACGCAACCGGGCGTGGGCGGCGGTCATCCTCACCGCGACGGCCTCGTTGCTGACGCTTTCGATCGGCTCGTTCGCCTTCAGCGCCAGGGTCAACCGCGCCCGGGAGCAAACCGAGGCGACGAGCCGGCGCCTGGCCCGGGGTCTCTTCATCCGCGAATGGCGGGACGCTGAAAACCTCGTTCAACAGGACAAGGCGACCTCGGCGCTGATGTGGTTCGCCCGGGCGTTGCGGGACGACCCGACCCATGCGACCACGGCCACCCGGCTCATGACGTTGCTTGGAGCGCACAATTTCGCCGTGCCGGCCTTCGCGCCCTTGAACCATCCCGCCGCGGTCAGGATCAGCGAGTTCTCACCGGGTGGAGGGCGCCTCGCCACGGTGGCCGGGGACGGCATGGTGCGATTGTGGCGCCTTGAAAACGACGGCGGGACCGCGGTTCTTCCCCACCGTTTCGCCGAGCCCGTCGCGGGATTTCTCCCCGGGAACGGCCGGCTTGTCGTCGCGGACCGTTCTTCCCTCTCGGTCTGGGACCCCGACGGCACGAGGCGCGCCTGGCGCCCGCTCGAGGCGCGTTCCCGGTCGGGCATCGTCCTTTCGCCGGATGGGCGAACCGCCAGCGTGACGGCGATGGACGGGAACGTGGAACGGTGGGAAGTCGACCAATTGCGGCCAGTGAGCCGGCACATGCCCGGCCCGATCAAATCGCCGACGCCGACGCTGACGCTGACCAGCCGGGACGGCCGGTACCTGGTCTGCGAGACCCCCCAAAACGAAGTCGAAGCCTGGGAGATCGCGGAGGGACGCCGCGCCTGGATCGCGCGCCCTTCGGGTCCGGCGCCGGCGTATGCTCCGACCGCCATCCAATTCAGCCATGACGGCGAGTTCCTGGCCGTCGGCTATCTTCGCGGCCGGGTGGTGGTCTATGCGTTTCGCCCACGCCGGACCGGGGTGGTCAGCTCGCCGCCGCCAGACCCTCCGGTTCTGGATCTGGAGCTGGGCACCAAGGTCACCGACCTTTGCTTCGATCACCAAGGCGGCCGACTTTTCGTCGGGAACATGAACGGGTCGGTCTATGTTTGCGATCTCAGCTCCGGGAAGCTGCCGTTCGCAGGCGTTGAGCATCAAGGCCGCATCAATTCCCTGAGGGTCTCGCGAGATGACACCCGCCTGGCCACCGCCTCCGACGACGAGACCGCTCGGATCTGGGACATCCGCATGAACCTGCCCGCGCCCCGGATGATCACGAATTCGAGCGGCGTGTCGGACGCCCGGATCAGTCCGGATGGCACGCGATTCGTCGTTGCGGGCGAGGGCGAAGTGGTGCTCCACAACCTCGACACCGGCGCGGTCCTTCACCGGCTCAAGGCCAGGGGGGCCGTCCACTGCGCCGCGTTTTCCCCGCACGGATCCCGCGTCGTCGCCAGCACCGAGGCGGGCGAAGTCCGCGTCTGGGACGCCCGTACCGGGGCTCCACTCGTCCCGGTCATCCAACTGCCCCACTCCATTCGTTCGGTGGCGTTCTCGCCGAATGGCCGCTGGTTCCGCGCGTCCACACCCGGCAACCGGATATGGATCTTCGAGACGCGGACCGGGACCCTGGTCGGGTCGCCGCTCACCAACGTCGCCCATGTCGTCCGGGCTCCGTTCAGTCCCGACCTCCGGACCCTGGCCGCCACGACGACCCAGGGGCATGTGACGTTCTGGTCCCTCCCCGAGGGGTCGCGTCGCGAGGCCCAGGACCGCCACAGGGGTGTGATCTGGATGGCCGGTTTCAGCCCGGACGGGGATCGTCTTCTGACGGCCTCCAGCGACCGCCGCGCGTGCCTCTGGGAGGTCGCCGAAGGCCGGATTTCGCGGGAGTTCCCGCATGTCAAACCCGTGTATCACGCCCGGTTCAGTCCGGACGGGCGCGCCGTTCTCACGGGATCGGCCGACGGCACGGCGGTCATCTGGGACACGGAAACGGGGAAGCGCCTCTCCGAGCCCATGCGCCATCCAGGCGATGTCTGGTATGGGGAATTCACCGCCGATGGCGGCCTGGTGATCACGGGAGATGATCTTGGGAACGCCCGGGTGTGGGACGCCCGGAGCGGCCTGCCGGTCGGGCCATGGATCCGCGCGGGCTCCTTGCTCAAGCGCGCGACGTTCAGTCCGGACGGCGGACTCGGACTGGTGGCCTCCGAAAATGGCGTGGTCCGGCTCTGGCCCGTCTTCCTGGCACCCAGCCCCGCCCCCCACTGGCTGGCCGACCTCGCTGATTCGCTCGCCGGATACCGCCTCGCGCCGGAGGGTGCGGTTGAACGGGTTTCGTTCGAGCGGTTCGCGAAGCTCCACCGGGAACTGAAGGCGCTTTCCGACGACGACTTTTACTCCCGCTGGGTCCGGTGGTTCCTGATCGGCCGGATGAGCGAGCGTCCCGGTGAGTTTCAGCCCTGATCGGGCCGCGAAAGACTTCGGTAACGAATCCGGAATTCCTGAGTACGGATGGGATGAATGCATCCGTCACCGAGAACCTCGACCGCGTCCCGGCGCCGTTGGCGCCCCGCGCCGGTGGTGTGCCTCGCCCTGTGGGCGCTCCTCAACGGGGGGAGGACCGGCCCAGGCGCAATCGGTGACAACGCAGTCACTGTCGCTCGAACCAGGCTGGAACGCGGTCTGGCTGGAGGTCGAACCCCGCGCCGCGGACGGGCGCGCGATGCCGCCCGAGGCGGTGTTCAAGGATGCCGCCATTTCGAGCGTCGCGACGTATTCACCCACCCGGGCACCGGTCGAGTTCGTGGAGAATCCGTCCAAGAACTCGCTCAACGCCGAAGGCTGGGCGATCTGGTACCGGACCGACCCGGCGCGCCGCGCCAACCTCCGCGAAATCCAGGGTCATCGGGCCTACCTGGTCCGCTCATCGGCCGCGCTGACCCTGGAAATCACCGGCGAAGCGTCCTTCCATGTCCATCGCTGGCAGCCCGATTCCTACAATTTGCTGGGCTTTGGCATCCTGGACACCCATCGCCCGACCTTCGCCGATTTTTTCGGTCCCGCGATCCACAGCCACCCCGTCAACAGGATCTTCCGGCTGGACCCGTCCCGCGGAAACTGGGTCGCGGTCAAGCCATCCGACGCCATGAGCCCGGGGGCGGCCTATTGGATCTATGCGCAGGGTCCGTCCTCCTATCAGGGCCCGTTCCAGCTCGATTTCATGGGTGTCGGGGAACTCGCCTATGGTTCCGACCTGAAGGACCAGGAGCTCCTGATCTTCAACGGAAGCGGGTTGCCCGCCGATTTCGTGATGGATCGCGTCAACGCTCCCAATGGGCTGGAACTGATCCACTTGGTCCGGGATCCGGCCGCGCTGACGGAGACCGAGGATGTCCCCATAGTCCAGTTTCCGATCGGCGCCGCGGGTCCGGGACAATCCGTCATCGAAACCCTTCGCCTGCGTCGCGCCTGGACAGGGAACCCGGAGCAACGGCAGCTCTATCGAGTTTCCTCGACCAGCCTGGGCACCTACTTCTGGCTGCCGGCATCCGGAGTTCACCCGGGTCTTGTTCCGCCGGGGGACGAGACGCCCAACGCGCCGGCCCAGGGACTCTGGGTCGGCGACGTCATCCTCAAGAACGTTTCGGGCAGGGTTCCCTCCGACGCCGCCGAGGCCGGAACCCAGGCCGACCCGGTCCTGGCCGGACCCAAGGCGCGCGTCATCCTGCATGTGGACGCCGCGGGCTCCGTCCGACTCCTCAAGGCCGTGGTCTTCATGCGGACGCGCGCCCTGGATCCCGCGGATGCCGAGCAGGTCCTGGTCATCCACCCTGGGAAGATTCCGTATTTCGAGGGAATCGAGAGACGGGCGGGCAAACGGGTCGGCAAGCGCATCGAGACCACGTTCTATGATCTGCCGCGTGAAGTGCCCCCGCCCGATTCTCTGCCGCCGGACTTCGACCAGTCCGCGTTGCGCGAAGAGTACCTCCACGCGCTACCGCTCACGGGGGGTGTCGGCCCGGGAAAGCGCTGCGGAACATCGCCTTCGTCTCCTCTGACCCTCGATGCGTGGCACCGGTCGAATCCCTTCCGTCACGCGTTTCACCCCGCCCACGCCAGCGGCTTCCGAATCGAGCGCGAAATGAGCTTCGCCTTCGACCCGCCCACCTCCAAGGCGGCCAGGACGATTCCCAACTACGGAGAAGAGACGCTGGTGGGGAGCTTTTCGGAAACCCTCAAGGGCCTGGTGAGGGAAAGTGAGAAGATACTCGTCGCCGGCCGCGTGGTGCTCCGGCGGGTATCCAGGAATCCAACTCTGGAATAGGTGATCATGGAAAAGCGCATTCTGTCTCGATCCACCACGCCGCTCGGGATGCCGGTCCGCTCCGGCAGTGGGCCGCGGCACAGCGGCTACTGGAGCCGAGTGAGAGCGACCGCGCCCGTAGCGCAGACAGCCTTGTCTGCTGTTTCGCCGACTGCCAGTCGGCGGGTGCGACGACTAGAGTCGATACTGGAATCAGCGAGATGCACGCGTTGCTCCGCAACCCAGTCCCCGCCGGTTGGCAACCGGCGATCCAGCAGGCTGGGCAGCCTGCGCTACATCGTCCGGCCACTCAGGGATTTACTCCGACGGCGATTTGCTCGGTCGATCACCCACTGGAAATCTCGAGGAACTCGCGTACTCCCGTTCGTGCTGCTGATCGCCCTTCTCTGGGGCCCGGCCCTGATGGCGCAGAAGGTTTTTCTCAAAGGGGTGTCGGACGCCCACCTCGTGGATCAGGCGGTCGCTCCCGATGGTTCCATCTATTGCATCCTGGGGCTCGCCGATCGTCGGACGTCGATCACCCTGGACGGCCATCGATACGACTTCGGGCGCCCCACGGAGACCTTCCTGGCGAGGATGTCGGCAAGCGGCCAATGGCTTTGGGCGAAGGGTTTCGGCGGCGACTTTCAGGAGGCCGCCCTTCGCTGCGTGGCCGCCGGCGACAACTTCATCGTTGTCGGCGGCTGGTACCGGAGGGGAGCCGATCGGACGATGTCCTGGGACGGCATCGGGATCTCTGAGAATGGGCTCAGCGTCAATCCCGACGTCAATCATCGACAGGGACTCCTCCTCAAGCTGACGGCCTCCAGGGATCCCGCCCTGGGTGGCCGCCTGATCACTCCCCACGAGTTTAGAAACGTCGAACTCGACAATCCGGCGCCCCTGACGTTGGCCATCAACTACGACCGGTCGGAGTCCGAATCCCAGGTCACGTCCGTCGCGATCGGCGCTGATGACTCCATCAAGGTCGCGGCGACTTACACCCCGAAGAACTCGCCTCCGGCTGAGGATCAGAACTTCCCCACGACATCAACGTGCCTGATCGCCTCCGTCGTGGATGCCAACGGCATTCCGGTCAGGATGGTGCTGTACCCGAATCAGGAGTTTCTCACGGATGAAACCTACCGTTTTTCCCACCGCCGCATCCCTTTCGTCGCCAGCTTTGACGATGATCTGACATTCCAGTGGGCCCGGCAGATCCTCACCACCCCCTTCGAGGGATTCGAATCCGCCGCCCAGGCGGCGGCCGCCGGTGCCAGCCACCACGGCGAATTCACACGGATCCGGGTCGATCCCCAGGGAAACACCTATTTCGCCGGACGCCTTGTCGGCGGCAGGATCGCCGCCAGCAACCGGCTTCCCGGAGGGGACGAACCAGGCCGGTTCCTGCTCGTGTCCGGCATCAGCCGGACCCCTGTTTCGGACGAGGATCCCACCTTCGGACGCTTCGTCTACCAGAGGGTGGGCGAACTGCTCCCGCCCGCGGACTTCGCCAACTACAGTTTGTTCAATTCCTATGTCATTGGACGCTTCGACCCGGATGGACAACTGACCGGTCTGAACTTCGACACCGACACCGGAACCATCTCGACGGAGTCTTTCATTTCGGACTTCGTCCTCACCGACAATGGGGGCTACGCGGTCGGCGCGTCACGAGGCGGATCCCTCCATGCGGATCCACACGCCCAGTCCCTCCGGCTGTTGATTCCCAGCGGCGTCTCGCTGCCGGCCCAAACCAATCCGGATCATCAGAACGCCTTCGTGCTCCGATTCAGCACCTTCCTGGGCGACCGGCTTCCCATCAACAATTGGGCGGTCTTCAAAAATGACGACTGGGCGGACCGGGTCTGGACCAAGGGCCTGGGCATCGACGTCGACGCCGAAGAGCGCGTCTTCGCCGCCATCGGCAACAGGACGGGAGTCACCACGGTTCTCTCGAACACGAGCAGCCAATCCAATGACGATGGTTCCGGCGCCGTCGCGGAACTGAACCTTAGGGATCCCTCCGGCTCCGAGGGCGACGGAGGGCTCGTCGCCTTGATTCGATTCAACAAGGACCTCACCTACTCGGGTGAGAAATTCGTCGCGGAAAACCAGTTTCCACTTTCCCAGACACCCCTCCTGGACCGTCGCGATGGCGATCTCGGGGAGGTTGGAACCGCCCGGCTCAAGCTGACCGAGGCCCGCGTCGAGGTCAGTCCAGCGGGGTTCCTGTACTGGTCCGGATTCATCGATGGCGGAGTCCTGCGGCTCGGAAAGGGGGACTCCGGCAGCGGCGTCATCAGCGACGGTCGCAACGTCTTTCATCTCTCCGGGCTGGATCTCAATCGCGGCGCGCCTTTCGGGGGCATTCCCTTCCTGGAACAGGTGGTCCTGCGGATCAACGCGGGTCTGCCGGCCTTCCGCGATGCTCACGACGGCGTCCATCCCGACGTTCAGGATCTGATCCTTCCCGTCCCGAATACGTCGCACGTCCGGATTCGGGGAACCCAGGCGACCATTTCGGTCCCCCACCGGCTCTTCAGCGACGTGGAGCGCAATCCAGCGACCGGACTTCCGATCCCCGGAGGCCCGGGGCCCCTCCTCTATCAGGTACTCGCCGACGCGGATGGGAAGCCGGTTCCAAACGAAACCTATCTCGATGACCGGCAATGGCCCAACTACCCGCGCACCCGCCACACCTTCAGCGGATTCCGGCTTGAGGACCGGGTCGAAAGCAGCGGCCAGCCCGTGTTCGCCCTGGTTCTGGACACCGACACGACCGTCGACCTCGATTACCTCGTCGAACACGCCATCGACACGGTGGCCATCGTGACCCAGGAGACCGCGACGGAGCAGATTCTCGCCGACGCGGAACAACGACTCCTCGGCAACCCGAGTTACAGCACGGCATCGGGCGCGAATGAGAACCTCGATCTGGGATTGGCGGGCTATCCCTCGCTTCCACGAAACCAGTGGCGCTGGGGCCGGACCTGGGTCCTGGAAGGCGACACCGTGCAGATCGATGTCGGCATCAACGGCGCGTCATCCCTGCCGCTGGGGGAGCGCTTTGTTTCCCCGGGTTACACCGTCCGTGGCAGCGGCAGCCAGTCGGTCACCCTCGACAACCTTCAGGTCTTCAGTCCCGAACCGGTCACCATGACCGGACCGCTGGAATACGAATTCCGCTGGCGGAAGCAGGTCCAGGTCCGGCTGGGCCCCCTCTCCGAGGCGGAGGCCCGGGACAGTGTCTTCTTCGTCCGGGACGGGGAGTCGACGCTGGCTCAACGCGCGGTCGTCCTTCCGTATCGGGACGCGGGCGAGACGGACGGTCCAAGCTTCTGGTTCGACTACGGCATCCGCCTCCTGTTTGGCGTCGGTGATCGGCCGGTGAAGGATGACCGGTCCCCCACCGGTCTCCAACTCAACGGATGGCTGACCGCGGGCGGCCATTTTCCGACCAGCCAGGGCCAACTCAGCCAGCTCACCTCCGAGCCGGCGGGCATCAGCCTCGGGAGCTACGTCATCACCACATTCCCCCAGGCCCAGAACCTGGTGGCGCCCATGCCGGGTGCCATCCCGAAGGTAACCCCCATCACGGTGGACCCGCCGCTGTTCGTCATCGAATGGATGAGTCCTCCGTCGCACCTGTTCCCGGTCAACAAGCTCACCCGGCCGACATTCGTCACCTGGAACTACGGAGGCTTTCTCTTCAGGGAATTCCTGGCCATTGGCCAGGCGGTGGAGGGCGCCCGAATCAATGGGACCGGACTCGACAGTGTCGGGAACGCCTACCAACTGAACCGCCCGGGACTGATCGCCAACCGGGAACCCCTCATTTCCATGGTGGATGCTCCCGCCGGCAGCTCGGCCGCCAATTCCCTCGTGTGGGATCCAGCCAGGCGACGCCTCCTTCCCCTGCGGCCGGGACGCTACCTCGCGCAGTTCGCCACCGTGGATCCGGATCCGGCGGACGGCCGGACGCCCCGCGCCCTGCTGCTCGAAGTCACCGCCGGGTTTCCGGGCGATCCCCTGGTCAAAGTCATCTCCACGGCGCCCGGTCCGATTGAGGCGGAATTCACTTTCCCGGGTTTGGGGAACGCCTGGCCGGGTCCCTACAAGCTCAGCCACTACCGGCACATCGCGGGCGCGCCTCCCGTCAATCTGGACGGAACGATCGCCGATGGGTTCGCGTTCCTGGACCTTCCCTACTTCGAAGGGGTTGCCGGCGCCGCGCCTGGGACTGTGAATCCCGCGCCCGTTGGGACTTCAGGGAGCGCCTTGGTGAATGAGGCCGGGTTCACATCCAGTCTGCCCGGGAAATCCGTGCTCCTCTTTTCCCGCTCCCATTTCGTGGAAAATCCGGACGGATCGTTGGACCCGAACGCCCTGGTGGACCCGGCGAGCTTTCCAGCGACCGGCAACCGCGATCGCGAACCCCTGTTCGTCCGGGTGGTTGAAACCAGGCGGGCCGACGACGCCACGGTCGGTTGGGCGGGCAATGGTTCCCTCATTCAACAGGGACCCGCCCAGGTCATTGGCAGTCCGGTCGGCAGCGCGCTCGACACGGCTGGCCTGGGGACGGGCTGGATTCTGAACGACAGCCCCCGGCTGCTCATCCACCGGGGCATCTACAACCGCGACGAGGTCAGCGGTCCCGTCATTCCGGTCAACCGCCGCCTTCCGGGCGGCGCCCGCCCGCCGGTGAGCGAGGAACTGGTGGTGGTCTGGTATGAGAACCCCGGCCAGACGTCAGTCCATCAGGAACCCCCGATCAACTGGCCCTATCAGCCCGTCCGCTATGATTCGGAGGACTTCCATCTCCCGTTTCAAACGGAGGCGCTCTACACCTCGGCATCCGATCCGGCCACGAGGGTCCTCCCGTTGGAAGCCAACATCCTCTACTCCTCGAGCCGGCTCGGAAGCGAGGGGCTCCGGAGGAACCACGGCGGAGACTGGGAGCGCCAGACCGTTCCAGCCGTCGATCCGGAAACCGGCGCGGTCGAGCAGCTCGCGCTGTTTGATCCAAGGTTCACCGAACACGCGGTCTACCATCAGCCCGACCGCGCCCTCCCCGGATACAATCCCAATGAGGAGCACGCCCTGATCGCGCCTTCGATCCTGGCTCATGCGGTCGGCGACACCGGACTACCGGTCCCAGGGGAGATCGCGCCGCGGGCCGGCGCCGACGACGCCTTCGCGGTGTTCGCGCTCCGCGACGACCTCAACCGCGGGCTGGCGAAGATCGCCCGGTCGCGTGGCGTTCCCAATCTGGATCCGGCGGCGGAAGCTTTTGATGAGCCGGACCGGGAGGCCTACACCTCGGATCCGTTCGTGCTCGTGCAGTACTTCGACACCGTCATGGCCGAGCACCGCATGGCCCTCTACTTCGTCGGCCATGAGAGCGACATCTATCGATTCCAATACGAGGTCACCGCCACCAAGCCGATCAGGGCCCCGTATCCGGTGGATACCCTCGTGAGTTTCGGAACCAATGATTCCGACCAGTCCGACAACGAGGATCCCGACGGCGCGATCGATGGAACCTATTTCATCCATGGCGATTCCACCGACATCGGAAATGAGCAGGCCGTCTGGTGGCTCGACACCGTCGGCACGGCCTATGCCATCTCCGGTCCCGTCCAACGTCGGGACGCCTCCGGGAATCTGCTCTTCGAGGATGCTTCCAAACTCATTCCCACCCTCACCTCACCCCATCTGTTCGCCGGGTTCTTCTACAACCTTCGGGCGGATCTCTGGCATCCGGATCCGGATACTTCAGCCGGCGATCCGGTCGCGTGGCTCCCCGGGTGGGTCAACGGCAACGGCCCGAGAATACCGCCCTCGGTGACCGCCCCGCGGGGCGTTCCCACTCCCATTCGCTTCGACACCCTCTGGCCGGCGGTGATTCCCATCCTGAAGGCGGGGGAAACCCTCGCCTTCCCGGGCGGTGAGTACAAGGCGGACCATCCCACCCGGACCACGGCGAACGGCGAGATTGTCGAGACGCCGGGTCTCCCGGGCGTCATCGGCTGGGCGGCCGGACGGATTCTCTTCGACTCCGCCAATCCCGCCATGCGGCTGGCGATGACGAGCCACTTCTCCGCGCGTCTCATCAATCCATTGCGGGAATTGAGGGTGGGCCTTCGGCGGGCGGATGTGTTCGCCGAGACCAGCACGTTTCAACCCGCATCCGATCGGGTCACGGCGCGGGACGGAATCTGGAGGTTCAGCCGGCTTTCGGCGTCGCTCCAAAAAAGGGTGTCCTACGATCCCCTCCTTCAGAGTCTGCGGCTCAACGGCCTGATCTCCGGGAGGAACATCGGAGATCCGGTCCTCACCGCCGCGCCGGATCCGGTCCATGTGCTGGAGCCCAATGTGCTGACCGAGACCGAGGCGGCCGAACTGGTCGATCCCGACCGCACCTTCGACTCCTCGGCATGGCGGACCGCGGTGACAACGCTCTATAACAAGAGCCGTGATCCCCAGGTCCGAATCGACGACGCCACCGGCCTCGAAGACGAGGGACTGGAACCGGACCGTCCCATTGGCGCGCCCGGCGGACCGCCCAGCTTCCTCGCCGGATTGGAACAGCGCCGCCCGCCCAATCCGGACACGGGCTTTTCCGGCTCGATCTACTTCGACGCCGACGGGTTGACCCATGCCGCCGCCTTCGGTCCGGGCCTGGCGGTTGTTCCGAACGGGGATTTCCTGGATCCGGATCCGGACGGGGATCCGGCCACCGACGACGCGTTGCGGGAGGGCTATGTGACGCTCGCCGAGAACGTCCATCCCGATGTGGCGGACCTGAGTCCGGTCACCTTGTTCGTGGTGAAGATCGACCGTGGCGTTCGCTACCGGGGTGCGATCAAGACGGTCGAATCACAGAACGTGTTTGATGAACAGGTGCTCGTGAAGCACACGGCCGACTTTGGAGGCAACCTCGAGGACGTGACCTACGAATGGTGGTTCACGCCCGCGGCTCCGGGTGACGTGGGCAGCCCCGACGCTCCCACTTCGCGGAGCAACTGGCGGCGGCTGCCTGGCGCGACCCGCAATGAGGTGCTGTTGAAGGGCGACCCCACGCTGTTGCTCGGGGACATGCTCTTCTTCGCGCGCTACCGCCACCGGAACGAAGCCGACTTCGGCACGACGCCGGACGGGCCGTGGGAATGGGCGGGGGCCGGCAACTCACCCCAGCTTCAAGCCAACGGCAGCCGGAAGTATCTTCCGCAACTGGTCATGGGCTGGGTCAAGCGAGTCCTCGATCGCGTCAATCCCTATGAGGCCCGCTTCAGCGACTTCGGCGGCCACGAGAGCCCCGCCACCTACGCCAGCCTGATCCAGGCGGCCGGATCGCCTCCTCGGGGGCCGGTCGCCCTGAATCCCGACAAGAATGTCGTGGAGAACGTGGGCCTCATCGAGCTGTATCAGACGATTCTCGACCGGGCGGCCGGATTGAGCATCGGCCTGGATCAGCCCGCGGGGAGCTTTTCAATCTGGCAGGCCCTCATGCTGGCGGCGACCCGCGTCAACCAGCTCTACATGGTCCTGGGCAACGAAGCCTATTCGGATGCGCAGGATCCCACGACGGGCCTTTCCGACCTGAACCTTTCGCCGGCGGTTTTCGCCTTCCAGAATCTGGAATCCAGTCTGCTTCACGAGGAACTGGCCATGCTCCGGGGAACCGACTACGGCAAGGGTTGGCCCGTCGAGAACCGGCTGTTCTGGAATTTCGTCAAAGGCGAGGGCGAGCCCGCCTACGTTTCGAACTACGGAATCAACGACGTCAATGGGGACGGTTTCATCAACGAGTCCGATGCGAAGATCCAGTATCCCCAGGGCCACGGCGACGCGTGGGGTCACTATCTTTCGGCGGGCAAAGCCCATTACGCCCTGCTCCGGCATCCGGCCTTCAACTGGCGGACGTTCGCCGAGCTCTACAACCTGCTCGACATCGTCATCGAGACGGACTTCCTCGACGAGATCACGTTCGCCCGCACCGCCGCCGCCAAGGCGCGGGCCGGCCTCGACATCGTGCGGAACACCTACCGCATCCGGTATGAGCAGGACCCGGATGGACAGTGGCAAGGATACGAGGATTCGGACGCCGCCCGGGCCTGGGGCGTGGGCGAGTGGAGCACCCGCGCGTACCAGGGCGCCTATTTCGACTGGGCGGTGGCCAATGCTCTCATGCCGTTCCGGGCCGGCGAATCCGGGGAAGCCGGCGCCGACGACAGCTCAAGCCAGCTCAACCGGATCGAGCGCGTTTCCGTCGCGGAACTTGTCGAGATGGGCACCGTGTGCAGCCAGATCCAGCAGACGCTCGACGAAGCCAACAGCGGCCTCAATCCCCTGGGTCTGACCCGGGACTCGGTGCCCTTCGACCTGTCGACGTCCGAGAACGTGGGCAAAGCGGGACGGACTCACTTCCAGCAGATCTTTGATCGTTCGCTGGCGGCGTCCCAGAACGCGATCACCGCCCTCGATCATGCGAACGCGCTCGAGAACCGGCTGCGCTCCGTGGCCCAGGACACGGAGGACGCCCGGCGCCTGGCCCAGGACCAGGACCTCAGCTATCGCGGCCGGCTCATCGAGATCTTCGGCACTCCCTACGACGGTCTGATCGGCCCCGGAGGCCTGTACCCCCCGGGCTACTCGGGTCCCGACCTGCTGTTGTACCAGTACATTGATTACAACAGCGTCGATGATCATTTCCTTCCCGGGGAGGCCCGCGCGTTCAAGGACCTCTTCACCACCGAGTTCGCGGGCGCCTACACGGAGCGGCTCACCGACGCCCAGCGCGCCATCTTCGCCAACTACGGAATCGGGAGCCCGGGATACGCCCTGAAGGACCTGATCGAGAGCTTCACCAGACTCGATGTGAAGCCGCCGGATGGCGACGGAGACGGGGTGCCGGATTATGCGACCTTCTATGACCGGTTCGCGAACGGGACCAACTTCACCATCCGTTCCGCCCGCCCCCTGGATGACCCTTCGCTGACACCGGCGCTCGACAACGTCGAGGGGCGTGGCGAACTGATCTCATTCCGGATACCGATCTCGGCCACGGCCATGCACGGGTTTCGCGCCGATCCCAACTGGGGCCGGCGCCGCGCCCCGGGCCGGATTCAACAGAAGCTCCAGGAGCTGGTCGACGCCCAGATCGATCTTCGGAAGGCGCTCGATGACTACGAAGGCTTCCTGCGGAACCTGCAGGCGACGATTCACCATCATCAGGCGGGGTTCCAGGTGGCGGCCATCAATCTCCAGCAGGAAACCGCCATCCGGACGTTGGAACAGATCCTGGCCGCGGCCAGGCTGGTCAAGGAACGGGTGCAGCAAGGAATCGAAAGCGCGTCCCGCACCGCGGACGGTATCGCCGATTCCCTCCGGGAAGCGGTGCCCGACGTGGTGGGCGTCGCCGCCAACGACGTGTTGGCCTCGCTGGAGTCCGCCATCGTGCTGCAGGCGGCGATCTCCGAGCAGACGTTCAATGCCCTGGACTTCGGCGTCGAGACCGCGTTCTCCGTGTCGGAATACGCGTTCGGTCTGGAAAAGGACCTCTTCGAGCTGACGGCCATGGCCCGCTCCTTCCGGGGCGAGCAGCGGGCGTTTGTCCTCGGGTTGATCGAGGAACTCTCCAACGAATCGACCATCCGCTTCGCGATGGCCTCGTCGTTGAATGCCATCGTGGAGCGTGAGGGTGAACTCGCCTCGCTCATCAGCGAAGGATTCCGGCTGGTCGCGGAACGCGAGGTTTCCAACAAGCGGCTCGCCGCCGATACCCAACAACGCCGCTATTCCGACGCCCTCCTGCGCGTGAACCGGAACGACGCCTTGCAGCGGTATCAGGGCGCCCTCGACCTGGCCCTCCGGTACGCCTATCTCGCCGCGAAGGCCTACGACTACGAGACCAACCTCGATCCGTCCCATCCCGCGTCGCCCGCGCCGCTTTTCAACCAGCTCGTGCGAACGCGCACGCTGGGCCTGTGGGCGGATGGCCAGCCCCGGATCGGCCAGGGCGGGCTCGCGGAAATGCTGGCGCGTCTGAAGGAGAACTTCGATGTGCTCGGCGGGCAGCTTGGATTCAACAATCCCCAGCGGGAGGTCGGGCGACTCTCGCTGCGGCATGAATGGGCGCGCATCAAGCCCGATGTCACCAGCGACGACCGCTGGCGCAAGCTCCTCCAGGGCCACCGCGTCGCCGATCTCCGAGCCGAGCCGGATTTTCAGCGGTTCTGCCGCCCGTTCGCGCCTCCGTCCGCGGGGCCGCAACCCGGTCTGCTGATTCCACTGGGCACCGAGATCACCGAGGGGCGGAACTTCTTCGGCCGGGCGGCGGGAGGCCTCGATCACGTGTACGACACGACCCACTTCTCGACGAAGATTCGATCCGTCGGTGTCTGGTTCACCGGTTACGACGGAGGTCAACTCACGCTGACTCCGCGAATCTATCTGGTTCCGGCCGGCACGGATATCATGCTGGTTCCGGACAGCACGACGCTGAAGCGCCGCGAGTGGAACGTCATCGATCAAAAGATTCCCGTTCCCTTTCCGTTCAGCGCCCAGGACCTGAGGAATCCCGACTGGATTGTCAGCGGGGACAGCCTCAACGGATCGTTCGCCGACATCCAAAAATACTCCCGGTTCCGGGCCTTCCCCGACTTCCTCGAATCGGAACCCTTCTTTGACGAGACGGAACTCACGCGGGACACGCGCCTGGTGGGCCGGTCCGTGTGGAACACCCGGTGGCTGCTGATCATTCCGGGAAGCACCCTCCACTCCGACCCGAATCTGGGCCTGGACCGTTTCATTGGTTCGGACCAACAGCCCGGCGTCGCCGACATCAAACTCCTCTTCGAGACCTATGCTCACTCCGGCAGGTGAGGCGGCTTGGAAGGGAACCGGAATCTGGAACCCCTCATGAATCATCCTTCACCAATGGCCGTGCGAATGTCGGCCCTGGGCGGGGCGGCCATCCTCTCGCTTCTCGCCCTCGGCGAGCGCGCGCTGGCCCAAGGCTTTTCCGAACCCGGCGTCGTCCTCTACGGGAAGATCGTTCAATTCGCGTCGGGTTCCTCCTTCCAGATCTACGAAGGCACCCTTGAGATGTCCCTGGCCAATCAGGGGAACCCCGCGAACAACCTCACCGTCCAGGCCGTCCTAAAACCCGGCGGCGAAGGCGCGGCCTATTCCTACAGCATGGTCGTCCCGCAGCGATTCCTGCCGCGCACCCTGGAGCTGGACAGCGTCCTGAGCACGGGCGCCAGTCCCACCGGCTATCGGATTGAACGCATCACGGTGGACGGCTTCCCGGCGACGCCTCTGGACGATTCCTTGGAGTCGTTCACGACCAGCTTCGCACAACGCGCCCAGCAGATCCGGGTGGACCTGCGGGTCACCCTCCCGCAATCCGACCAGGACGCCGATGGCCTTCCCGACTGGTGGGAGGAGCAACACGGGCTGAATCCTTCCTTCGCCGGGGACGCCCAGGCCGACGACGACCAGGACGGTCGGGATAATCTTTCGGAATTCGGCGCGAGCACCGACCCGCGGCGATCGAATCGGACGCCAACGCTGCGCACCACGCGGCTCAGGGTCCCGGAACGCGGGCGCGCGGGATTCCTCCTGGATGTGGTCGACAGCGATTCGCCGCCGGACGAGATCAGCCTGAGACTGATCTCCCTGAGCGACGGCTTGGTGCTCAGGAGGAACGGAACGCCCCTGGCGCCACGACAGTCCTTCTCGCTAGCCGACGTCGGGTCGGGGTCGCTGATCCTGGCTCATGAGACAACAGGCCCGGCGACGGGCGCCCTGGACCTCGAATTCCATGATCCGGACGGTCCCACCAACCGCGCGTCCCTGGAGGTGCTGGTATTCCAACCCAGCCTGACCGATGGCACGGATGCGACGCTCT
The DNA here is from genome assembly GCA_942490575.1 of uncultured Verrucomicrobiota bacterium. GTDB lineage: Bacteria > Verrucomicrobiota > Verrucomicrobiia > Limisphaerales > CAIMTB01 > CAIMTB01. The sequence continues at coordinate 59,809 of CALNYA010000044.1, read as the reverse complement.
GGCTGGATGCCTACGACATCGCGTCCAACAACAACGCGCGGCTCGCGGAATGGCCGGACCGGTCGGGAGGGAATCACGATGCCTGGCAGCCTGAGAACGATCACCGGCCCCAGTTCAAGGCGAGCGTGGAGGGCCGTCCAGCGGTCGATTTCGGCGGCAACCGGCGGCACTTCCTCCTTGAGGATCCGGCGTTTCCAATCGACGGGGTTTCCTTCTTCGCGGTTTTCGACGCTCCCCGGACCGGCTCCCGGGAACAAGTGCTGGCCGCGAACCGGTTCTTCATCGGAGTCGAGCGCAGTGGCGGCAATACTCCGTATCCGGGCGCCCTGTCCGTCTCGCGGAACCAGGCGCAAATCCCCGGCCGGATCGAGGTTCGGGACCGCCGCGTCGTCGCCAGTGTCCACATCGACGACGCGCGGGGAGCGACCCACACCAACTTCCGCTACGACGGATCCGCCCAACCCCTCCCCACACCCGAGGCTCCGGTGGAACCGGCCCTGGGATTGATGCGCCTCGCCGGGGTCAGCGGGAACAGCAGGTTTTCGCGCGACTTCGATGGCCTGATCCGCGAGATCCTGGTCTTTCCGAACGGAATGAACGAGGTGCGTCGCCGGCGCGTCGCCGACTATCTCGAATCCAAGTGGCAGGGGGCCGTGATCTGGGAATGGTCCGACGAAGGGAGCCCGGTGACCGTCCAAGGCGGATCCGGCCGGGATATCATCCGCGGGGGTTGGGGAGCCGACGTTCTGAGGGCGGGCGCCGGCGAGGACGTGATCGCCGGTGGCCCCGGGGACGACGTGCTGGCCGGTCAGGGAGGCGCCGACACCTTCGTCTATGGACCGGACGACCGGGGCCGGGATGTCATCCGTGATTTCATCCCGGAAGGACCGGACCACGACGTGCTGGATTTGGCAGGCATGCTTGAGGGCCTGGAAGGCGATCCACGGGAGTTCCTGGCCTTGCGGGCTGAGGGCGTGCGCGTGGGGGATGACATCGTCACCCGAACCATCCTCACGGTCCGAACGGCGCCTGGATCGGCGCCCGTGCAGGAGATTGTGTTGGAGAATGTCGCGCTCACCGATGCCGACCTCGGCCGTCTCATTGGCGAAGGCGTCATCGCCACTGGAAACCTGGGCATCCCAGTGACCTTGTCGATCGCGGCCAACACGACCAGCCGCGCGGAGCCAGGTCCATCCGTTGTCCTGTCGCGCCTGGGAAACACGGACCACGCGATGCCCGTGCCGCTGTACCTCTCCGACGCCGACGGCTCGGAGCCGGGCTTCGCCCTGGCCAATGCGGAGGGCACCGCCGACCGGAAGACCGTGACGTTCGCCCGGGGCGAGTCGCTCCTGACCGTTCCGCTGGTTCCCGGACGGTGGGTGGACGAATTGGCCAGGATTCAGATCCTGCCCCAGGCGCACTACGAGACGGATCAGGCCAGCGCCGAAGTCCTCCTGGAAGGTGCCGCGGCCGGAGACGCCTACGTCGCGTGGGCGGCGGAGGTCTTTCCCTCCAACGCGTCGCCGTCCGCCACCAGACCGGACTCGGATTTCGACGCCGACGGCGTTGCGAACCTCGCCGAGTTCCTCTTCGGCACGAGCCCGACCGATCAGGCCGATGGGACGCGACATCCGCTGCGCATCGCGGTGGAGGACGGCCGATTGGCGCTGCGGTTCACCACGGCGGCAATCAGCGGCCCCTTGGAGGTCGATCTCCTGCGGAGGAACGGGGTCACCGAACCCGAGCACCTGGTGACGGACACCTTCGACGACAGCCATGTGTCCTCTTCGCAGGGAAAGACCCTTCACGAATATCGATCCAAGTCGCCGGTTTCGGACCTCCCCGGACAGGCCATCTACCGGCTGAGAGTCCGTTGGGTGACCTCCAAGGAATGACCGGGCGGCAATCCATCCACCTGATTCTCATGAATCCGAACCCGCTAGGAATCCTGACGTTGCTCGCCGGTCTGGCGGCATGCCTCGCCGGCTGTCAGCGGCAGGCGGTTCAGGAGGATCATTCCGACCGACTTGCCAAGGTCGGCGACTCGGAGGTGACCGTAGCCGATCTCAGCGGGGAATTAAAGCGAAGGCCGGGCCTGGCCGACACGCCGGAGAACCGCGGAACTCTGCTGAAGGAACTGATCCGCCGCAGGGTTCTCGCCAAGCGCGCCCGCGAATTGGGCCTCCTGGAGGACCCCGAGGTCCGTCGCGGCATCGAGAATCTCCTGATCGGGCGTTTGCGCGCGGTGGAGCTCGAACCGCGCCTGGGCAACGCAACGGTGGACGATGAGGAGATAGCGAATAGTTACGCGGCGAGTGTGGAACGGTACCAACAGCCCGGAATGTTGAGACTGGCCGCGCTCCACCTGCCCAGCCACAAGGACGACGCGACGCGGAGGACTTCCGATCGGGAGAAATTGAACCTGGCCCGAAGCCGTTCACTCGATCCCGGGCCAGGTTCGGACTCGGAGGGCTTCGGATCATGGGCCATCGATTGCACGGAGGATCAGGCCTCGCGCTACCGGGGCGGCGTTCTGGGCTGGCTGCATGAAGGCGGAGACTATCCGGACTGGCGGCGAACGGCGGTCCAGATCGGAGGGCGATTGAGTCAGCCGGGTGAAGTCAGCGAGATTGTGGAGACCGCCCAGGGCCTGTTGCTGGTGAAGCTGCTCGACCGGCGCCTTCCCGAACGAAGGTCCTTGGCATCGGTCCGGACGGAAATTCAACGCGAGTTGCTTCGCCGGAAGCGGGAAAGGATTGAGAACCAATTCGACACCGAACTTCTCCAGGCCACTCCGATTGAGCGCGATCTCGCACGACTGCAGTCACCCGGACTCATCAAAGCCTCACGGAATAGCGTCGTTCAGCCCTCGATGCCTCCGCCCGGTCCCGCCCCAGCGACAACTGACCGCTGACCCGCGCGGAATTGGAGATGTCGCCCAGGCGGATGGTCGTCAACGGACACCTCCGCACCACGCTTCCTTCGGAGCCATCCGGCGCCGATTGCGCCGTCGAAGTTCCGGCCCACTGAACAGACGATCTGGCCATCCGGAACAGGCCCATGCCTACATCCCCGCCAGGGCAAGTCCTTGGATGATTCCGCGGGCGATCTGCCTCCTGCGTGCAGGCGTCACGGCGCCTCTCCGCCGGTTCAGCTTCACCTTCTCGACGGTGAACAGGAGGTCGCACCGGCAGAGGGTTTTGAGATCCAAACCATCGGAGGCGTCGAGCAGGACTTCGTTGGCCCGGGGCTCCCGCTCGTTCGCTGGCCGCATTGTCCGGCAACCCAAAACGACAACCTCTGGTTTCGCGTCGATGCGCGCCTGACACGATACCAGCACACAGGGGTGCTCGCCGAAGATGTCGGCGGTATAGATGTCCCAGGCTTTCAATCAATCACCTCTAGGGGCTGAGCCGCGATCAGACGACGGGTCTGATCCGCGTCGTCGTCGACGACCCGGTAGAGCGCCCGGACCTCTTTCGCCGGGAGCGGGTCCACCGCGGTCAACCGACCGGGGGACCTGCGCAAGGCCTTGACCACTTTGGGAAGCCCGAAGACGAGAGCCTGGCGCATCAGTTCGGCGCGGCTGAGGCCGGTATCCTTCGCGGCCTGGGCCACATCACGGGCGAGATCCTCATCCATGGGCAGGGGGTAGACGACGGATGCCATATAGGCAGCCTATACACCGCGCTCCGCCGGTCAACCCACGGGTGATATTCCTTTCCTTGAGATGAGAGGCCCCGGATCGAAATCGGAAATGCCGCCCAGGCGGAAGGTCATCAACCGCCACCGCCTGCCGCATTCGCCGTCGCGGTTGGCCCACGATCCTCGCCCACCATCTCGATCACGAGAGTCGCCGCCGGTCGAAGCGGTCCCCGGCCCCCCCCCCCTCTCTCTTCCCCATCCCTCCCCTCCTTATTTCCCCTCTCCCCCCCCCCCCCCCCCCCCCCCCCCCCCCCCCCCCCCCCCCTCCCCCGCCGCCGGCTCTACCACCCATGAGCTCACTTCCTGTCCGCCCACCGCAACCAGAGCACAATACTCTGGACCGACCCCTTCACGACCACTTCATGAAAAAGAATGGCATCAGACCTTTCGCAGCCGAGCCGTAAAGCTAACGAGGCCCAGCCTCGTTAGCCCTTCAAACCTTTGCTGGGCCATTGTCGGTCCGGCTGGAGGGTGGCGCTGTTATTCCAGCCTTGCACCATCTCATACCACTTGGTGTAGGGCTGGATAGCCACCGTGTTGTTGAAGTGCCCCCAGTATCTCTTCAATCCCACGTAGATGATGTTCTCCCCTTCAAGCCCGGCGGCGGAGCCGTCCCACCCGTCGTTCTTGATGAAACCGCCGTCACCGGGCACCCAGTCCTTGTCGTCGCCGGTCGTACCGGAGGCCTGCTTGGCCCCGCCTCCGCCCTCGATGGTGACCTTGGAGGCCGCGGCGCAACCAATCCTGTACTCCTCCGGGTGCTCGTTGATGTCCCGGTGCGCCTCGTCCCATTCCACGCCCTCCTTCTTCCAGAACTTCCCGCGCTCCTTGTCGATCTCCCAATACTTGGGGTTCATCTTGAAGTCGTCGCGTCCCCCTGTGAATGTGTACTTCTTCTTTCCGGCGAAATCGACCACGCCTCGGCGGGCCTCCATGTGGCGCATGAGGTGGTACTCCGCCTTACTCCCATTGTCGCCTTGAAGCCGAAAGATCCGCGGCGAGTTGAACAAAGATGTGAACACTTCGAGACTGAGGTCCTTCGTTCGGTCGAGATGCGGGTAGCTGTAGATATCCCCCGCCTTGATGAGAAACTCGTGGAAGCTCGGGAGATCGGAATTCGGCGGCATCTGGACCTTCCGCTGAACCACGCCTTTCGACACGCCCCCGGCCAGGACCTGATGCAGTCGATCCTCAAGGCTTTCGGTTGAGGTGGATTCCCCGCCGTCTTGGGTGTTCGTGTCTGAGATGTCCTGGGCGGCCTGATGTCCCAATCGATCCGCCTCGGCCTCGAGCGCGGGATCGTCGTTGATGGCGCCGCCCTTGGCCTGGGCTGTGGCGCGAACCCGGCCGGAGGCCTGCTGGGTTACGTGGGCCAGTTCGTGGCCCAGCAGCGCCCGACCGGTCGCCGTTTGGGGCGCATACTCGCCCGGGGCGAAATGAACGTCCACACCCCGCGTGTACGCGCGGGCTCCGATGCTCGCCGCGCGCTGGTCCTGATGGACCCGAACGGTGGAGAAATCCCATCCGAAGGAACGCTCCATTCCGGCCCGGACCCCTTCCGGCAGGCGCGCCCCCGCGGAGGACGAGGGCTGGGTCGCCAGGGATTGCCACAATGGGTTGACGCGGTGTCGTGTGTGGTCCAGCTCGCCAGGGGATGCTTGCGCGCGTCCGACCGCCGGGGCGGTAACCGCTTCCTTGGATCGCGGCGCATCGAAGGCCTGCCTCATGAAGGTGAGGAAAGCGATTCCGGCGAGAGAAGCAAGCGCGCGAACAGACCCGCAAGAGCCAATGGGGGCACTTCTAAATAGTTGGTATTCTTGTCGCAAATAGGCGGATGAAGCGCTCTCGGCGCACGCCCGCCTCGACTCGCGCTGCGTCGCGGATCACACCAATGAAGACCCGAACCGAGGGAAAGCGACACAGCGCGGCATTCAAAGCCATGGGGTGCGATAGCGCTTTCGTGGAGCGCCAAAGACCCAAGGGCGGACGACTGCCGACCGAAGGCCCGCCCCACTTCATGCTCTCCCTCCGTCTGCCAACCCAACGCAAGAAAAGCACGATACTTTGGACCGACCCCTCAATGGGACCGACCCCTCAACGGCGTACCAAGGGGGAGGCCCATGAGGAATTCTGCCCAGTGAAAAATCCCCCGGTAATCCCAAAAGAGGCGCAATAGAGTGCCCGGCGGCGGATTCGAACCACCAATTTCCCCTACTTCCTGTACCGACTGTATCACCCAATCGGCACAGGAAAGAGGGGTGTTTTTCCGAGTATTAAACTACCCGAGCACCGCCCGTTTAATCCTCGAAATGGGCCTCTTTGTCGAGTTTGAAATGACGGGGCGCCTCGACCTTTCCCGTTTCCGGGTCGATGGTCCAATAATCGCAGTTCTCATAGTCGAAGAGCGCACGACCAAAGAGGAACGGGGTTCGGTCACCTCCCCACCGAACGCAAAATGGCCGGGCGTTCATGTGAGGCCCCACTCGCACGACCTGGGGAGCGCCTCCGATGGAGCTATCCGGAGGGGCGGCCTTCAGGAATGCCCCCAGGAGACGAAGCGGCTCCTTGTTAACGGGGCTTTCGGTGCGTGAGTCGGCGAGCTCTCGCGATAGCCTGGCCCGGAAGCGTGTTGCCCAATCACCGATGAAGGCCGCTTTTCTCAGGCGCGTATCGAATGCCTTTGCCGGCCGCGCTTTGAATGCTTTCGCGGCCTGTTCGTAGTAGAATGTCCAGATGCAGAAGTCCTTCTTTCGCCACGAGTACCCGCCAAGGATGAATTGAGCATCAGACGGGGTTAAAGGGAGTGCCGTGTCGGTAACACTAACGAGGCTCCGCCTCAGACCGACGCGGCATGTTGGGTTCATTCACACGTCGGGTGACGGGTCGGTCTGAGGCGGAGCCTCGTGGAATAGGGCAGGGGTTCTCTACCCGCCAGCATGGCGGTGACGCAAGTGGACTCCGTCGGCAGGAGCCTGGAGCGGACCAGAAGGTCCAGTTGGTTTGACCGCGGACGGTCGGTGGGCCATCGAAATGGCCCGGTGTCCACCAACGGAGTCCGCCATGGCTATACCACGCACTGTCGCCGAGGTCCTCAAGAAACACGTCACCTTCGAACTCGAAGGCATCGACTGGATGTACCTCAACCTTCCCGTGCCCGAGGCTCCAGACCGACAAGGGCGTCGCCCATTTCAGGCACTTCCACCGTGGCCATCGCTTCGCCTCTTCCCCCCTGATGGATCCCATGACCAAGGACTTCATCCACCGGACCGGAGCAATTTGCCGCCAAGAACGGCATTCCCCTCATCACTTTTGAGAAGGTCCAGCGCTAGGACGACGTCGCCCACTGCTTCTTCGACACCTCCAAGCTCGAGGAAGGTGTTATCTTCATCGGCAAGGCCCAAGAGAAGGTTCGCGTTTTTCGCACCGAGCGTCGGCGCGCTCCCAACGGCGCCACCTGCCCCTGGATCGTCCGCTCCACCGCCATGGTCAACCAGTGGTACATCTATATTCGCGACCGCAACTTCGGTCCGTTCTTCCTCAAGTTCAGCTCCTACTTCCCCTACAATGCCAAGATCTGTCTCAACGGCCACGAGTTCCTCAAGCGCCAACTCCGCAACGCCGGCATCGCCTTCGAGTCCCTGGACAATGGGGTGGCCTCCTGTGTCGATCCTCTGACCGCGCAAGCTTTCGCCGACGGCCTCAGCGCCGAGAAGATCGACGCCTTGGTGCGCAAATGGTTTGCCCGTCTGCCCCATCCCTTCACGCGAGCTGACCGGGCGGCTGGCTTCCGCTACAACATCTCCATCCTGCAGGCCGAGTTCTCCCTCACTCAGGTGCTCGACCAACCTGTCCACGGCCGCGTTTTCTTCGAGGAAGTCATCCGCGAGAACCTCGACGTCGGCCGTCCAGATCAGGTCCAACTCATTTTCGGTCGTTCGGTCACTCGACGCACCCCAGGGCGCTTCCGTACCCGGGTGCTCACCAGCGGTGTGATCCCGTCCCTCCGCGTGGATTACAAAAAATCCCGCATCAAGCAGTATCACAAAGAAGGTCAGGCTCTGCGGACCGAAACCACGATCAATGACACGCGTGACTTTGGCGTGGGCAAGAGCCTCAAGAACCTGCCGGCTCTCCGGCAGATCGGCTTCCAAGCCAACCGACGTCTGCTGAACGTCCAAAAAATCACGCAAGACTGCGCCCTGGGCGAAGCCGCCCTGCGCCAAGTCACTGAGCCGGTCGTGGTCGACGACCAGCGCGCCGCCGGCCTGCGCTACGGTCAGCCGCGGGTGCAGGCCCTCATGTCCGCCCTCCTGGGTTTCGCGCTCCAGGCCTGCGGCTTCACCAACCGCGAATTGCGCGAACGGCTGGCCCCATTGCTGGGCTTGTCACCCGACAACCTATCCCAGGGTCGAATGACCTACGACCTGCGTCGCCTCCGACTCCACGGCTTGATCGAACGTGTCCCCCGTTCGCACCGCTACCTCCTGACGCAGCAGGGCATCATCACCGCCTTGTTCTTCACCCGCTCCTACGCCCGGGTGCTCCGTTCCGGATGCGCCCAGGCCTTTCCTCCCGACTGGGAAGGCGGCACACCCTTGCGCCGGTCCTTCGACGCAACGCTTGAAGCCATCGACGATTTCATCGCCGATGCCAAACTCACTCCCTAAAACTTGACTCAAAGAAATCACATTTCAGAAGACGAGGAATCTAAATGCCATGATATCGGGCAGACCTTCGAGGTGGCCCCTTGAGCTCGCCCAGGGTCCAAGTTCCGGTCGTGAGCTGAGCCCTATGAGCCGCGATTGCGGCCGAAACGTGAAGCATGAGCGGGAACGTGGCGGCAGTGTCCCCAGCAAAACAGATTGCGCAGTCTGAGCGTGGGAGCAGCAGGATCTTGGGTGTCACGTCCAATACCATGCAGCCACGCGTACGGCTGTCCGATGCAAAGTAAAGATCTTCCCTGCCATCAGAACGCTTTCCTATCCAAGCAATTGCGAGCGTCATGGCCTATTCCTCATTTCAAGTCGTTGGATCGTGGAGGCAAAGCAGACGATGGCTTGGCTGGCATTCTACTGGTGGGCCACTCCGAAAGTCCCCGCTCAGAGCAACTGGCGCTGACGTTCGTGAGGGATCTGGAACACCCCGACGATGACCCAGGGATTGGGGGCCCGGAAATGGAACTCCTGCGTGGTGCCAAGAAAGAAGTGCAGATCGCGAGTTCTGAACTCGCCCAAGTACTTGGCGCGGACTTTCGCCAGGGCAGCGGGCTCGTCCCCGTTCGAGCCCAGCAGGCAATTCCAGTACAGCGCCCCGGTCTCCCAATCGAGAACCTGCAACTCGCTCTTCCGCCCGCCTCCGTCCGTCAACCGAGCGGAGGGGCTGTAGGTGTGGGAGCTTCAGGATGACCTGGAACGTCTGCCGCCACGCCTCCTCCGTGAAGAGTTCACCCTGCCGGGTCCTGTCTCGCATCTGGGCCAACTTATCCCGGTCCCATTCGCGCTCCTCTTCCTCCCACACAAAGTCCGTGATCTTGGTGGGACGGAACACCGCCAACGATACCTGGTTGGCCTTGGCCCCAGTGATGAGGTCGTCTAACCGCGAATAAACCCGGGCAGTTTCCAGAAGGAGCTTCCTGCGTTCGCGCCAGTTGTCGCGGGTGTCGATGTGGCCGACCGGCTGCAACTGCCGGACATCGGTGGGGTGCATGGTTTCCGGGCGCGGGTCCGACGTGCTCCTCCGCAGATCCGCCTCGATCCAGTCAAACTTGCTGTACTGCTCTTCCTGGTCGAGGCGACGGAAAGGCACGGGGTAGATACGCACCCAACTTCCATCCTCGCGGACCCCAGCCGTGCAGACCGTCTCCCCGTACTTTCGAGACAGCGTTGGGTAGGTTTTGACGGTGATGAGGATGCGATCCAAGGGCATATCGCTGCCGATCAAAGATGGGAGGGTGCGAGCGTCCGACCAAAGCTCCGCTCAAGCGCCTTCGCAACGCAACGGCGGTGGCATTGCTCGGGAGCATGTTCGAAGCACGTCAGGGCGACACGATGCCCTCCGTCCTCCACCCAGCCCGCAATCCGGGCCAATGCCGCCCCCTGCTCGGGAAGGTCCTCACGCTCGTAATCAGCAAAAAGGGCGTCGTAGTCCGCTTGGCTCTTCAGCTCGCGCCGACGATCGGAGGCGATCCCGAGTTCCGGCAGGTGCTCGTACTGCAGACCAACGCCTCCGCAGGCTTTCGCGAGCGTGCCCTTCGAGAAACCATATTTCCGGCTCAAGGGATTCCGGCGGACATCGCAAAGAAGCGTCACGCCGGCGCGGATCAGGCGATTCAAGTATTCTTCGAGACTCCGTCCTTCGTAACCAATCGTGTACAGCCCAGGGGGGTGAGCCCTCTCCCCGCCTCTCCCCGCCTTGGCAATCTCCCTCAATGCTGGGGCGTCACCCGCCAAGACCCGCTCCGAGATCTCGCTCCGGGTGGCGTAATAGGGGAATCGCCGATAGACCTCAGCGACGAGTGCGTCTCCGCGTAGGCCTGATCGGCGGCGCGCAAAACTATCCATGCGCAATCGCTCCGTCCCGAACTGCTTCGCCAACGCCTTGCCGGTCTCGGTCAGGGTCCACTGCCGTTCCTCATCGCCTAGCATCCCGAGTTCGATCAACCGCCGCTTGTCGGCATACGAGGTGAAGGAGAATCCGCCAAACCGGAACGGGACGAAATCGTAGGAGGGCTCCGATTCCTCCTCGCGGGTGTACAAGAACAGCAACTTCTGAAAGTCCAACGCCGGCACGGCCCCCCCCAGGGCATCCACGAGTGCCAAGAGCCGGCGCTGCCGTTCAAAAACCATGACCAATCGTGTGCCCGGCTCCGATCCCCGGCAAGCCCGGCCGCTGGGGACATCTGGAGCCGGACGATGCTGCCACCAACGCTGGCAAATGCTGTTCCGCGCCGCGATAGATGCGGGGGAAAATATCTTGGTGTTCGCGGGAGGTTGGGGATGTGCGGCGGGGCGGGACCAGGGCATGCGAGGGGTGGTGGGACGGGGTGTCAGCGGAGGGAGCGGCGGAACTGACGGAGGATTTCGAGGGCTCGTTGGCGAGCGGCGTGGTCTTGTGCGGGATCGGCGGAGGGGGGTGTGGATGGCGAAGGTGGCGGCGGGGCCGGCGGACGCAGCCGCAGACCGGTCAAAGCAAGGTCCTCCTCGAAGCGATCGAGCTGAAGGAGATTGGAGAGCTTGAGCGCACCGACGTAGCGACGGCCGGCACGGATTTCACGTTGGAGATAGCGAATGAGCCGACGGATCTCATCCAATCCGTAGCCCTGGGCGAGGATCAGGGCCCACTGACGCTGGCGTTCGAGGTGCAGCGGGAGTTTTTGGCCGGTGAGTTCGGAGTAGAGCGCGTGGGCTCGCGCGATGGCGTCCGAGTCCCAGGCTGGACGGGATGGATTCACGGGTGACCTCAATTCCGGGGTCGGGCGATCCACGGCAGTGTGTCGAGGGAACTCTGGACGTCGGAGCGGATGACCTGACGACGCTGGGCTGTGGCAGCGAGTTCGAGGGAACGTTGGAGCAGGCCGTTGAGCAGACGCGGGGAACCCTGCGCGCTTTGCAGGAGGAGTTTCTCGGCGGGAGCTTCGAAGGGGGAGGCGTGGATGCCGACCTCGGCAAGACGCGCCTGGAGGTAGGTCGCGAGGGACTCCTTGGACCAGGGATCCAGGCGCAGACAGAAGCCGAGGCGGGAGACGAGGGCGCGGTTGACTCCGAGATCCAGACGGGGAAGCAGTTCCTCGTCGCCGACGAGGATGAGGAAAAGGGTGTCTGGGTGTCGGCCCTGGCGCAGGTGAGCAGACGCAGTTCCTCGAGGGCGGCGGGATTGAGATCCTGGGCCTCCTCGACGATGAGGACGGGCCACAAAGGGGCCCATTCCTGCCAGAGGGCCGAGAGGAGCAGGACGTTGTCACCGCGACGGTACTGGGGCTTCTTGCCGCCAAGGCTGACCAGTTGTCGGAGCAGGTCGCTGCCCATGAGGGAGCTGTGGCTCATGCGCAGGAGACGGAATTGCTTGGAGGAAAGGCTCTCGCTCCACCGGTGGACGAGGAAGCTCTTGCCGACGCCGTTGGGCCCGTGGACGAGGCCGCTGGCGCGGACGGCGACGAGTTGGTGGAACCGACGCAGGGGAGTCCTGCCAGGAGGTCGAAGGCACGACGACCGAACTGTCGGCGAAGCCAGGCCAGCGGGAAGCGCCCCAGAAGGTCTTGAGGGCGAGATCGAGGGACGGCGGCTCAGAAGTCGAAACGCTGGTAGTCATTGCTGGATCGGATTTGGGAGTTGAGTTGTTTGTTGCAGAGCCGGGCGCGGGCGATGAACTGGTCGCGGAACCAGAGGTCGACGCGGGTCCAGTTCACCGGGTCGAAGTGAGTGGCCACGATCTGGCCGCGAAGGTGGGCTGGGACCTCCCAGAGCCGACCGCCGAGGGAGATGGTGGCGTCCTTGCGAACGCGGCGTTGAACATGCATGAGGAAAAGCCGGTCGACATCGGTGTCGGAGTCGAGGAGACGGAGGTGGGCGCCGTATAGGGGTCGGTCCAAAGTATCGTGCTTTATCCACTTGGTATCGGTGCTGGTAGAGGAGATGCGCGAAGTGGGGCTGTTCTGCGGTCCGCTGTTGTCCAGCCACTCACGACCGTGCGGGGCTGCTGGGGATTCGGCCGTTCCGTTTCCGCATTTCGCGAATGGGATGGGCGCGGTCATCCAGCACGTTGACGAAAGGAACGGCTTTACGTGGCGTTGGGGGCGCGGCAGTTTCGACGGGTGAGGCCGCAACAATGGCGGACTCTTGGGCGTTCAGTTCCCTTCTTGGGCTCTCAGTGGCCCACGGTGATTCCGCGAGCGGAGTGGAGTTATGCGCCCAACCCTTTGGCAAGCTACAGTGCGCGCGTGGTGGAATGGCAGACACGCCAGACTTAGGATCTGGTTCCGAAAGGATTAGAGGTTCAAGTCCTCTCGCGCGCACCAACGCCGGCGGCAACCCTGCCGACCTGCCGACCTGGCACGGGACAGTTCGTAGCGGAGCTGGCCTGTCTTTTCCCAGTCGACCCCGATTCCAACCCCGATTCTGATCCTGACCCCGATTCCGACCTAAATCACCGGCCGCAGCACTGCTTGTACTTCTTGCCGCTGCCGCAGGGGCAGGGGTCGTTGCGGCCGACTTTCGGGCCGGTCCGAGTGGGTTTGGCGGCGGCGGCCGCGGCGGCGCGGGAGAATTCCTCGGTGACTTCGTCGACGACGGCGGAGGCCTTGGGATCGTGGTCAGGGGGCGCGCCCGCGGCCGCGGCGTTGGCGCCGGCGGAGAAGGCGTTGACCTCGGCGTGGGTGGTGCGTTGGGGGAGCTTCCGGAGGAAGTTCTGGTACGCCATCAGGCTCGAGGCGGACAGGAAGATGTTCCGGCAGATCTCGCTCTTCACATTGACCATATAGGGGTCGGTCCAAAGTATCGTGCTTTATCCACTTGGTATCGGTGCTGGTAGAGGAGATGCGCGAAGTGGGGCTGTTCTGCGGTCCGCTGTTGTCCAGCCACTCACGACCGTGCGGGGCTGCTGGGGATTCGGCCGTTCCGTTTCCGCATTTCGCGAATGGGATGGGCGCGGTCATCCAGCACGTTGACGAAAGGAACGGCTTTACGTGGCGTTGGGGGCGCGGCAGTTTCGACGGGTGAGGCCGCAACAATGGCGGACTCTTGGGCGTTCAGTTCCCTTCATGGGCTCACAGTGGCCCACGGTGATTCCGCGAGCGGAGTGGAGTTATGCGCCCAACCCTTTGGCAAGCTACAGTGCGCGCGTGGTGGAATGGCAGACACGCCAGACTTAGGATCTGGTTCCGAAAGGATTAGAGGTTCAAGTCCTCTCGCGCGCACCAACACCGGCGGCAACCCTGCCGACCTGCCGACCTGGCACGGGACGGATTCGTAGCGGAGCTGGCCTGTCTTTTCCCAGTCGACCCCGATTCCAACCCCGATTCTGATCCTGACCCCGATTCCGACCTAAATCACCGGCCGCAGCACTGCTTGTACTTCTTGCCGCTGCCGCAGGGGCATGGGTCGTTGCGGCCGACTTTCGGGCCGGTGCGAGCCGGTTTGGCGGCGGCGGCCGCGGCGGCTCGGGAGAATTCCTCGGTGACTTCGTCGACGACGGCGGAAGCCTTGGGATCGTGGTCGGGGGCGCGCTCCGCGGCCGCGGCGTTGGCGCCGGCGGAGAAGGCGTTGACCTCGGCGTGGGTGGTGCGTTGGGGGAGCTTCCGGAGGAAGTTCTGGAACGCCATCAGGCTCGAGGCGGACAGGAAGATGTTCCGGCAGATCTCGCTCTTCACATTGACCATCAGGTCTTCGAAGAGCTTGTAGGACTCCGACTTGTACTCGATGAGGGGATCCTTCTGGCCGTAGGCGCGGAGCGAGATGGACACGCGCAGGCTGTCCATGTTGTAGAGATGCTCCTGCCACTGGCGGTCGATGGCGCCCAGCATCGTGTAGCGTTCCACCGTCTTGAGGGCTTCGGGATTCTCGACGCTGATCTTCAGGTCGTAAGCCCGGCGGACGGCCTCGCAGATGAATCCGGCGGCCGCGAACTGATGGGCCGAGAGGCCGTCGAAGAGCGACTGGGGCTGGGGCGTCTCGGTGCCGGTCTGGGCGGCCTTGACGATCTCCTCCTCGGGGAGGCCGAGGGGGAACGTGAGATTCGCCCAGTCGCAGAGCCCTCGGAGGTTCCAGGCGTCGAAATCGTTCCCTTCGTCCGAGAAGCTCCGGACCTTCTCGACGACGACCTCCTCCATGATGTCCATGAGGCGGTCGCGGACGTCGTCGGTCTGGATGATGTCGTTGCGGAAGCTGTAGATGACTTCGCGATGACGGTTCATCACGTCGTCGAATTCGAGGGTGCGCTTCCGGATCTGGAAGTTGTGCCCTTCGACGCGTTTCTGGGCTTGGCCGATGGATTTGTTGAGGAGGGGGTGTTCGAGTTCCTGGTTCTCCTCGAGCCCCATCTTCTCCATGTACCGGATGATCCGGTCGGAGCCGAAGAGGCGCATGAGATCGTCCTCGAGGGCGAGGAAGAAGTGGGAACTGCCCGGATCACCCTGGCGGGCGCAACGGCCGCGGAGCTGGCGATCGATGCGGCGGGATTCGTGGCGTTCGGTGCCGACCACGTGGAGGCCGCCCAGAGTGGCGATGCCTTCGCCGAGTTTGATGTCGGTTCCGCGGCCGGCCATGTTGGTCGCGATGGTGACGGAGGCGCGATGACCGGCGCGCCCGACGATTTCGGCCTCCTGCTGGTGGTACTTCGCGTTGAGGACGGCGTGCGGGACGTTGGCCTTCTTGAGCAGGCGCGAGAGGTGTTCGCTGGCTTCGACGGAGATGGTGCCGACCAGGATGGGTCGACCCAAGTTGTGGACGGTGACGATTTCGCGGACGACGGCGTCCCACTTCTCCCGGCGAGTCTTGTAGACGGTGTCGTGGGCGTCCTTGCGCTGGGACGGCTTGTTCGTGGGAATGACCAGGACGCCGAGTTTATAGATGTCGAGAAACTCCTGGGCCTCGGTCTCGGCGGTGCCGGTCATGCCGGCGAGCTTGGAGTAGAGGCGGAAGTAGTTCTGGATGGTGATCGTCGCGTACGTCTGCGTTTCGCGTTCGATCTCGACCCCTTCCTTGGCCTCGACGGCCTGGTGCAGACCGTCGCTCCAGCGGCGGCCAGGCAAGGCGCGGCCGGTGTGTTCGTCGACGATGATGACCTTGTTGTCCTGGACGACGTAATTGACGTCACGCTCGAAGAGGCAGAAGGCCTTGAGCAGCTGGGAGATGACGTGGATCTTTTGGGCCCTCGCCTCGAAGTCGTTCTGGGCCTTCTGCTTGGCCTCCAACCGCTGGCGTCCATCGAGATCGGGCGCGATGTCGATTTCGTGGAACTGGGTCCCGATGTCCGGGAGCATGAACGCGTCCGGATCGTCGGGACGGAGGAATTGGCGCCCCTTTTCGGTGAGATCGGAGTCGTGGCCCTTCTCGTCGATGGCGAAGTACAACTCCTCTTTTTCGGCGTAGAGAAGCTTCTTGGACTGGTCGGCGTGAAGCGACAACTCCGCCCTGTTCATCAGGCGGATGTTTTCGGCCGTTTCCACGGCGCGCAGGAATTCGGGAAGCCTGGGTTGTCCCTGCTTCACCCGGAAGAGGAGGATCCCGATCTGACGTTCGAGTTCGTCTTTGTCGGTTGGGTTGGATCCGTCCTCGGGGTGCAGCTTCTTGATGAGGGCGTTGGCTTCGGAGAGGAAGTCGAGGCAGAGCCGTTTCTGGGACTGTTCGAGTCGTTCGATGGCCGGCCGGTAATCCTCGTAAATTTTGTTGTCGGTGTGAACGACGGCGGGCCCGGAGATGATGAGCGGGGTGCGGGCCTCGTCGATGAGGATGGAATCGACTTCGTCGACGATGGCGAAGTAATGGCCGCGCTGCACCTGCTCCGCCGCGGTGACGGCCATGCCGTTGTCGCGGAGGTAGTCGAAGCCGAACTCGGAATTGGTGCCGTACGTGATGTCGCAGGCGTATTGGGCGCGGCGGATCTCGGGGGGTTGATCGTGCTGGATGCAGCCGACGGTGAGGCCGAGATATTTGTAGAGGCCGCCCATCCACTCGCTGTCGCGGGCCGCGAGGTAATCGTTGACGGTGACGACGTGGACTCCGCGGCCGGTGAGGGCGTTGAGATAGACGGGGAGGGTGGCGACGAGGGTTTTGCCCTCGCCGGTCGCCATTTCAGCGATCCGCCCACTGTGAAGGGCGAAACCGCCGATCAACTGGACGTCGAATGGGATCATGTCCCAGACGATGGCATGCCCGCGGACCTGGACCTCGTACCGGGAGGCGACCATGCGCCGGCAGGCGTTTTTGACGACGGCGAACGCCTCGGGGTAGATCTCGGTCAACTTGGCGGCGAGAGCGTCCTTCTCGTCGATCGCGGCGAGTTCCTGTTTCCAGGCGGCCGTTTTTTCGCGCAGCACCTCCTCGGAGGCTGACTGAAGCTGCTGTTCGAATTCATTGATCCGATCCACCACGGGGCGCAGCTTCCTGACCTCGCGATCGTTCTTGGTGCCAATTAGCTTCCGGACGAAGTAGCCCAGCATGGTGTTCTTAGCCCTTCCGAAAAGGGTCGGCCACGCTACGCGGCAGGGGGGGACCCGTCAAAGGCTTTCCCGGGTTGAAGATCGGTCCCGGGGGGCGGCGGACCGTGTGCCGACCGGGTTGAAATTGGCTTTGCTGGCTCGCCGTGAGGCTTAACCTCCCGGCCTGATGTTGCTGGAGTTCACCAAGATGACCGGTGCTGGGAACGATTTCATCGTCGCGGACAACCGGTCGGGAGCGCTCCGCCCGACCCGCGAGCAGGTGATCCGATTGTGCCACCGGCAGTTCGGGGTCGGCGCCGACGGCCTGATGCTGTGGGTACCCTGCGCGAGCGGGCGGGCGGATTGGGGCTGGCAGTTTTGGAATTCCGATGGGTCCGACGCCGAGATGTGCGGGAATGGCGCCCGGTGCTTCGCGCGTTTCATTCAGCGGGGGCTGGGGGGAAGCGTCACGCCGCTCACCGTGGAGACGGCCGCGGGGGTGATCCGGGCCGAGTTCGAGGGCGACCGCGTGACGGTGGGGTTGACGGCGCCGCAGGGGCTTCGGCTCCGCGAGGGATTAGCGACCGAGCGGGGTGCTTTGGAGGTGCATTCGCTGAACACAGGTGTTCCGCATGTCGTTGTTTTCGTGGAAGATGCGGACAAGGCGATGGTGCGGGAATGGGGGCGGGAACTGCGGTTTCATCCGCATTTCGGCCCGCGGGGAACCAACGTCAATTTCGTCGAGAGAAAAGGCCCCGGCCGGATCCGCGTGCGGACCTACGAACGGGGGGTCGAGGGGGAGACGCTGGCCTGCGGGACCGGGGTGAGCGCCAGCGCCCTGATCACAGCCCGGCTGGACGGGTTTCCTTCGCCGGTGAGGGTGCTGGTCCAGGGTGGGGACGAGTTGCGGGTCGAGTTCGAGGAACACGACGACGGGTTCGCGAACGTGCGACTGAACGGGCCGGCCGCCTTCGTGTTCGAGGGGCGGATCGACCTCTGAGGCGAGGCTTCCGGAATGGGGGGCTCGGAGGGAGCCCGGGCTGGCATTCCGGAGAAATCCATTTCCTGAACTCCACTGATATCGCATGCTTGCCGCCCCATGTTGACCGGGACTTACACGGCGATCGTGACGCCGTTCCGTGACGGGAAGATCGATGAAACGGCCCTGAGGCGCCTGGTGCGACTCCAGGTGAAGGGTGGCGTCGATGGCATCGTTCCGGTGGGGACAACCGGGGAATCGCCCACGCTCGACTACGACGAGCACATCCGAGTCGTGGAAGTGGCGGTGCAGGCGGCGGACGGCAAAATCGCGGTGATCGCGGGGACGGGCGGCAACTCGACCAAGGAAGCGATCGAATTGACCCGGGAGGCGGCGAGGGTGGGGGCGGACGCCTCGCTGCAGGTGGGGCCGTACTACAACAAGCCGACGCCGGAGGGGATGTACCAGCATTTCCGCGAAGTGGCGCGATCCACGAAATTGCCGCTGATCCTGTACAGCATCCCCGGCCGGTGCGGCATCGAGATCGCGGTCGAGACGGCCCGCCGCCTGTCGGTCGACTGTCCGACCGTCGTTGGAATCAAAGAGGCCGGCGGCAACGCCGATCGGGTGAGCCAGATACGCGCCGCCTGCGGGCCCAAGTTTTCGATCCTGAGCGGCGACGACGCGTTGACCCTCCCGTTCATGAGCGTCGGGGCGCACGGCGTGGTCAGTGTCGCTTCCAACGTGGCCCCCAAGGCGGTCGCGCGGATGGTCGCCCTGTTCGCCCGAGGCGATTTCAAGGGAGCGCTCAAGGCGCACGATCGGTTGTACCCCCTTTTCAAGGACCTGTTCCTTGAGACGAACCCGATTCCCGTGAAGACCGCGTTGGCTCTGATGGGCCTGGTGGCGGAGGAGTTTCGGCTGCCTCTTTGTCCGATGTCCGCAGGGAACCGGGAGACGCTGGCCGCCACGCTCCGGAGTTCCGCTCTTCTCCGCTGAATCCCGGGCGATCTCGATCTCCCTCCACGACGAACGTCATGACACGAGTTCTCATCAATGGTTCCAAGGGGCGGATGGGTCAGTCCCTGCTGACCTGCGCGGCGAGCATGCCCGATATCCAGGTGATCGCGGGCGTTGATGTCGGGGACGAACTCATCGCCGCCATCCACGAGTGCGACGTGGTGATCGATTTCAGCTTTCATTCCGTGACGCCCCGGGTGGCGCGGCTTTGCGTCGAGAAACACAAGGCGCTGGTGGTGGGGACGACCGGTCATTCCGAGGCGGACAAGGCGGTCCTCCGGGAAGCGGCCGGCGTCATCCCGATGGTCTGGGCGAGCAATTTTTCGACCGGAGTGAACACGCTGTTCTGGCTGACGCGGAAGGCGGCGGAGATCCTGGGACCTTCATTCGACCTCGAGGTGGTCGAGATGCATCACCGGTTGAAGAAGGATGCGCCGAGCGGCACGGCGACCACGCTGCTGGAGATCCTTGGGGAAGCTCGGAAGGTTCAGCTGGACAAGGCTTTGCGGCACGGTCGGCACGGAATTGTCGGTGAGCGCACCTCCTCCGAGATCGGTGTCCACGCCCTCAGGGGAGGCGACGTCGTGGGGGACCACACCGTGATTTTCGCGACGCAGGGCGAACGCGTGGAACTGACCCACAAAGCCAGCAGCCGCGACACCTTCGCCAACGGAGCCCTTCGGGCGGCCCAATGGATCGTCGGGAAACACCCCGGCATCTACGACATGCAGGATGTTCTCGGGCTGAAATGAGGCGTGGGCGACAACGGATCCGCCGCCAAGCCGTTTCAGGGACCCAGCGGCGAAACGCCCTCGAAATGGACCATCATCATCCTTCCCAAAGCGCGCATGGCGACCCGGGTTAAGATCTGCGGAATCACCTCTCTGGAGGACGCCCTGACGGCGGTCGAGGCGGGCGCCGATGCGCTCGGCTTCATGTTCTATCCGCCCAGTCCGAGAAGTGTCCGTCCCGATGTGGTCCGGGGCATTGTGGAACAACTCCCTCCGTTCGTCGCGCGGGTGGGCGTCTTCGTGAACGCGGACGAGGCCCAGATCCGGGCGATCCGGCTCGAGTCCGGGATCGACACGGTCCAACTCCACGGCAAGGAACCACCCGAACTCTGCCGGGATCTGTCGCCTATCCCGGTCATGAAGGCGTTCCGGATGGAAGGGCCGGGTTCCCTGACCGCGCTCGCGCCTTACACAGGCTGCGCCTGGCTCCTGGACAGCTACGTCGCCGGGGTTTTTGGCGGCACAGGCCAGACCTTCAATTGGGATCTGGCGTGCGAAGCCGTCCGGCGCGGCGGCAAGGTGGTTCTCGCGGGAGGACTGACTTCGGACAACGTCGCTCGGGCGATCGCCGCCGTGACCCCTTACGGGGTGGACGTCTCGAGCGGTGTGGAGACGGCGCCCGGCAGGAAGGACCCGGACAAGGTCCGCGCCTTCATCGAGGCGGCTAAGTCGGCGTAGGGCGTCGTGTGGCGGCTAAGCCCGAGCGGAGACCGGGGTGGTCTTCGTGCCGGTGCCGGTGCCGGTGCTGGAATCGGCCGAGGCGCCGGGACTTCCGTTCGGCGAGCTCGCCGCGAACCTCTCGTGAACGTGGCTGGGCCAGCCTTCGGTGAAGAAGCGGAACAGCCAACCCCCGTGGTCGCGGAGCCGTTGGTAGCCCGCCTTCAGTTCGAGAATCAACGTGATGCGCCGGTTGGCGCAGTTGAGTTCGCCGGTGTCGTGCGTGGCCACCGGCTGGAAGCCCAGGACGCGGGTGTGGAAATTGAAGGGGCTGTGAGCCTCGCCTTCGAAGATGTCGGTCACGTAGTGGGTGTAACCCCGCTCAATCGTCTCCCGGCTCGCCTCGCGCATGAGGCCCCCGACGACGACCATGTGACGCCGGTATTCCGGGAGCACGGCGAAGCGCCCGATCTCCGCGATCCGATTCTTGCGGATGAACTCGTCCAAGTTGATGCCCCCGATGGTCTTGAAGCCGTACTCCTGGTAGAGCTCCAGAGGCAGGTCGTAGAGGACGCGCAGGGTGCCCACCGGGCGATCCCCGTCGAGGACCACGAACCACGAAACGCTATTCTTCCCCAACTCGTCGTCCGGGAAGAGCTTCTCATCGCGGGTGATCCAGTTCTTCTCCTGCTTGTAGGTGGCCCGCATGACCTCAATGGCCTGCGCGCGGTCGGCATCTCCCGTCACTCGGATCACGCGCAATCGATCACTCAAAGCCATGGTGTTTTCTCCTGGTGGAATCTGAATCCCACGATTTGCCGCAGAGCCGGCCGATCTCCCGCATGATGTGGGCGTGCCACGTCCGCACGCCCTCGCGTGACGCAACCTCGGCATGTTGCGGTGGATGAAGCGGCTGGCCAATAAAGATTTCCATCGGCGATCGATCCCGGATCCGCTCGCCGGATGCCTGCCTGGGGAATCGTATCCCCACGGGAAGGATGGGCGCCCCGGTTTCGAGCGAGAGCCGCGCGGCGCCGTCGAAGCCCCTCAAAAGTCGCGCGGGATGCCGATTGGCGGTGCCTTCGGGGAAGAGGGCGACCGACCCGCCTCCACGGAGCACCTGGGCGGCCCGATCGAAAGCCGGGCCTTTTCGTTCGAACCAAGGTCGGAAAACGTTCAGGAACGCGGGCCGCGCCGGTTTCCGCACCAGCAGAATCGTATCGCCCGCCCTCAGGACGGTCGCGAGCCCCGGGATCAGAGCGAAGTTCCAATCGGCGATGAACCGGACCAGGTTCCCGCTCCGTTCGAAGGCGAAAAGGGCGGGCAGCAGCAGAGCCTCCAGACGGGTGCTGTGGTTCATCACCAGGATGAAGGGGTCGCGACCCGGGGCCAGGCGCTCCGCACCGTGAACGTTAACAATATCGCCGCCAAGAAAACCGTAGAGGAATCGGAGGGCGATCCGGCTCAACCGGCGGGGGAGAAGCGGCAGGGGGCGTCGCCAGATCTCCCGGAATTTCGGACGCACCCATGAACTCTCAATCTGTTCCTGATGAAAAGGATGGAGATGATCGTGGGTGTGGAGCGCACGAACCGAGGCCGATGTTCCGGAAGGTGTTTCTGGAACGGCATTTCCCCCCGGTGACGGGGTCTCAATGGCAGTCGGCGAAATCAACAAAACTGTCGGGAGCAGAACAGAAGCCGCCGAGCGTTAGCAAGGCAGGAGTTCGCGGTTTCCGGCGTGGAATTCCCAGTTGAAGAACCAGACGCATTGACACCCCGGAGGCGCCCACCTAGGCTGCGGCCCCATTTTGACCTGAGCGGCTGCCGTTCCCATCTGCTTCAGCTGGGAGCGCCAACCAAGGTCCGGAAAGGAAGTGACGCAGCGTGACCGAGATCAAATTGAAGAAGGGGGAGCCCGTTGAAAAGGCACTCCGACGCCTGAAAAAGAAGGTGGATCGCGAAGGAATCCTTCGGGAAGTTCGCAACCATCGGCATTACGAAAAGCCCAGCGAACGACGACGCCGGAAGCTGAAAGTTGCGCGTTTCAACGCAATGCTCAGCGCCCGCTACGCCGACCTCTGAGGCCGGATTCCAGGGCCGTGGCCGGGGGTGCATGAGACCCCCGGCCACGCCGCTTTTCTTGTCGGGTCCGTCTTCCTATCCCATGTATTCCCTTTCCTCGTGCTGGAATTCAGGTCGCCACACTTGTGGGCGGCAGATGTTGAATGAAATCCGTTCCCTCGGTTTCGAGTATGCCGAATTGAGCCACGGAATTCGTCTGGGACTCCTTCCCGGCATCATCGAGGCCGTCGAAGCGGGCGAGATCAAGATCACCTCGCTTCACAATTTCTGTCCCCTGCCCATGGGGGTGATGCATCCGGCCCCGAATCTTTTCAAGTTCACCGCCCTGGACCGCAAGGAACGGGACAACGCCTGGAAACACACCCTGAAGACGCTCGACACGGCGGCGCGTCTCAAGGCGATCGTGGTCGTGCTCCACATGGGAGCCGTCGAGATGAAGGACTACACCGACCGGCTTCTCGACATGATCGGCGAAGGCCGGAAGGAGACGCCGAAGTACGAAAAGCTCCTGGAGGAGGCGCTTCAGAAGCGGGAATCCCGCAAAGAGCCCCACCTGGACGCCGCTTACGCGTTCCTCCACGCCCTGGCGAACGAGGCGTCGCAACGCGGCCTCAAGCTGGGAATCGAGAACCGCGAAGCCTTGGAGGAAATCCCGTTCGAAAGCGATTTCCACGTGTTCTTCCGCGAATTCCAGGAGTCCAGCGTCGGTTACTGGCACGACACGGGACACGGCCAGATCAAGGAGAACCTGGGCGTCATCCACCACGCGATGCACGTCGGCGGACTGGCGGACAGGCTCTGGGGCTTCCATATCCATGACGTGGCCTATCCCGGCCGGGACCATCTCGTCCCTGGAACCGGGACGATCGATTACGCGGCCCTGAAGCCCTACGTGAAGCCCGAACAGGTGAAGGTCCTGGAACTCAGCCCGGGAGCGCCGGTGGAACTCATCCCCGAAGGACTCGCCCACATCCAGGGGCTCTGGGGCCCGGAGTGAAGCGGAAGCTACGGCGCGCGTGGTCCGTGGCGTGGCGGGCTGGAGTCACCGCCCTCCTGATGGCTTGGGCGTTCCACGCGATTTTCCACGATCAGTGCCGGATCCTGCTGAGCGCGCAGGACGTCGACCTGGATGCGCTGCCCCGCCTCGATCGCTGGATCACCGTGTGGCGGCTCGGCCCCGCCGAATTGGGGCGCACGCTCATCGGGGTGCGGAGCGAATGGCTGGCCGCGTCCATCGGACTGTGGGGCCTCACCATCGTCGTGGGGTCCTGGCGCTGGCTCCTGATCCTTCGTTCCCAAGGTCTCGACCCCGGCTTTCGCAAGACGCTTGAGATCTCCCTCGTCGCCCATTTCTTCAACTCGTTTCTCCTCGGTTCCGCCGGCGGCGACGTCCTGAAGGCCTATTACGCCGCGCGCGTGACCCGGCACTTGAAGACCGAGGCCGTGACCACCGTCCTCCTCGATCGGATTCTCGGCCTCTTCACGATGCTCGGCTTCGCGGTGTTCCTGATGGCGCCGAACTTCGGCCTCATCCGGGCCCACGGCAAGACGCAGCTCCTGGCGGTCGTCGTCTTCGGAATGTTCGCGGCGAGCAGCCTCGTCCTCTGGTTGTCCCTGCGCGGCGGCGTGTCCGGGGTGTTTCCCCGGGCCCGACAGTTTCTCGCGAAGTTGCCCAAGGGCGAACTCCTCACGCGCGGGATCGAGGCCGGGCGGAATCTCGGGCGCCGGCCCGGCATGGTGATCCGAACCGTGCTGGCCTCGGTGCTCCTGACTTTCCTGTGCGTGCTGCAGTTGCTGACCCTGGTGTGGGGCTACGGGCTCGAGGTGAGTCTCCTTCCCATGTTCTTCGTGGTGCCGTCCGTGATCTGCATCTCGGCGCTGCCCCTCACGCCGAACGGATTGGGCGTCCGCGACAACCTCTACATGTATCTCCTCAGTCTCCCGCAGATCGGAATCAGCGCCGGAACCGCCGTCGCCATCTCGCTGGTGGCGTACGCCTGCAGCCTCGTCTGGAGCGCGATCGGCGGCGTGTTGTACCTCCTGATGCGGCGGGAGTCGGATCTCGCGCAAGCCGTGGCGGAGGAACGCGCCGACGCCGCGCGGGAGACCGCCTGAGAGGACGGTTCTTCAACGAGTTCCTTTCCAGGTTGACCCACACCCCATCGAACCGGGAGCTTGCCAGCGTGGAACTTGCACCGGCCACGGACGCTCTCGCTGGAAAAAGCCTCGTGGTCATTGGTGGAACGACGGGACTGGGCGCCTCCGCCGCCCGGGCGTTCCTCGCGGCGGGTGCGAGCGGCGTCGTGGTCACCGGTCGCAACCCCGACAGCGCCGCCGACGCGCTACAGTCCCTCGGCGCCCAGGCCCGAGCCATCACAGGGGATGCCTGTGATTCGGGGCACGCCCCGGAGGCCATCGCGCTTGCCATCGAGGCTTTCGGCCGTTTCGACGGTCTCTACCACGTCGCGGGGGGTAGTGGTCGGAAGCTGGGCGACGGCCCACTCCATGAAGTCACCGAGGACGGGATCCGCCGGACGCTTCAGTTGAATCTGGAGTCGCTCATCCTGTCGAACCGGGCCGCGGTGCGGCAGTTCCTCGCCGCCAAGACTCCGGGCTCCATCCTGAACATGGGCTCCGTTCTCGGCTGGTCGCCTTCCCCCAGGCATTTCGCCACCCATGTCTACGCGGCGGCGAAATCAGCCGTCGTCGGATTCACCCGTTCCATCGCCTCGTACTACGCCGCCGACTCCATCCGCGCCAACGTCGTCGCCCCCGCGCTGGTGGAAACGCCGATGGCCCGTCGCGCCGCGGGCGATCCAGGAATCCAGGCGTTCATTCGAACCAAGCAACCCCTTGACGGCGGGCGGATCGGAAGGCCCGACGACTGCGACGGAGCCGCGGTGTTCCTCTTGTCCGACGCGGCCCGTTTCGTCACCGGCCAGGTTCTGGCGGTGGACGGTGGTTGGACGGTGAGCGAAGGACAGTACTCGACCCCATGAGCGCGACAACGGTCTACGTCCTCGGCATCGATCTGGGAGGGTCCAGCGTGAAGGCGGCCGCCCTCACCACGGACGGGAGTGTGCTCGCCGAGGCCCACCGTCCCTTTGAAGCCGAACGCCCGGGACACTTCGCCGAGACGGTGCGCGCGTTGGCCCGCGAGATGATCCACGAGCGGGGATCCGCCCCCGCCAGCATCGGCATGTCCGCTCCGGGATTGCCGGCCAGGGACGGGCGATCGATCGCTTACCTGCCGAATCGTTTGGACGGAATTGAGGGACTGGACTGGTCCCGATTCCTGGACCTTGGGATCCCGATTCCGGTTCTCAACGATGCGCAGGCGGCGCTCGTGGGAGAAACTTGGCTGGGAGCCGCCCGCGGACGGTCGAATGTCGTCCTGCTCACCCTTGGCACCGGCGTGGGTGGCGCCGCCATGGTCGATGGACATCTGCTGCGGGGACATATCGGAAAGGCCGGCCACGTGGGGCACATTTCCCTCGATCCCGAGGGGCCTCCCGACATCTGCGGCACCCCGGGGAGTCTCGAACTGGCCATTGGCAACGTCACCGTGGGCGAGCGCAGCGGAGGCCGGTTTTCGACGACGCTCGATCTGATCGAAGCCCACCTTGCCGGCGATCCCGACGCGTCGCGAATCTGGCTGACCTCCGTCCGGGCCCTGGCCGCCGCGATCGTGTCCCTGACCAATGTGCTGGATCCCGAGGTTGTGGTCGTGGGTGGCGGGATCGCGGCCGCCGGCGAAGCCCTCTTCGAACCGCTCCGCGCCCGGATAGGTGCGATCGAATGGCGCGTGAGCGGTCATGCCGTGCTGGTTGTTCCGGCGCGGCTTGGCGACAAGGCCGGCGCGGTGGGCGCCGCGCGCCAGGGCTGGCAATGCGCCGGCGGGATGTCCGATCCCGCGTGAACGTCAGGAGAGGATGCTGGTCACCGGCTTGGCGCCGTCCTCGACGAGGCGGACGGGCCGACCATTGATCACCACTTCCATGTGGGCCGGATTCAGGCCCATCTGGTGCAGGATCGTCGCCTGCAGGTCGGCGATGTAGACCTTGTTTTCCACGGCTCGATACCCGACGTCGTCGGTGGCTCCGTAGACGGTTCCGCCCCGGACGCCCGCGCCGGCCAGCCAGGAGGAGAAACCCTTCGGATTGTGATCCCGGCCGGTGGTGTTCTGGGACCACGGGGTGCGGCCGAATTCGCTGGTCCACACCACGAGCGTGCTGTCGAGCAGTCCCCGCTGTTTCAGGTCCTGGAGGAGGCCGGCCACCGGGAGATCGGTCTGGCGGCACAAAGGAGCGTGGCTCTCGATGTCGTCGTGGGCGTCCCAGGCGCCATTGCCGCCTCCCGCGTGACACACTTGGATGAAGCGGACCCCCCGTTCGACGAGGCGCCGGGCCAGGAGCAACTGGCGGCCCAGCGGTTCGGTCTCCTTTTGCCCGATGCCGTACAGGGACTGGACCGATTCCGGTTCCTTCGAGAAGTCGACCGCCTCGGGGGCGGAGAGTTGCATCCGCGCGGCCAGTTCGTAGGCGCGCGCGCGCGCCGAGATGGCGCTCCAGGTTTCATACTCGGCGCGGAATTCCCGATTGAGATCCTCCAGCGCGGCCATGGCCCGGTCGCGATCGGCCGGAAGGGTTCCCTTGGGCGGGTGGAGATTGCGGACCGGGGTATCCCCGTCCTGGAAAGGCGTGGCGGCCACCGACGCGCCAAGGTAACCGCCGCTCAGTTGCACGGAGGTCGTTGGCCGGCCGAGGTTGACGAAGGTGGGAAGATTCTGGTTCACGCTCCCGAGCGCGTGGGTGACCCAGCTTCCGAGGCACGGATGTTCCAGGATCCGATCGCGGTGCCCCGTGGCCATCTCGACGACGGCGGGAAAATGGTTCGACTCGTGGCACCACATCGACCGGATCAGGGCGATGTCGTCCATTCGCCCACCCACGTGGGGGAACCAATCCGAGACCGGGATCCCTGACCGACCGCGGCGCGTGAAAGTTCTACGGCACGGAATCACCGGCCGTTTCATCTCCGCGAGGTTGTCCCCGAATCCGATCGCGTCGATGAGGCTGCCCGCCCACTTGTTGTCCTTGGGATCGAAAGTGTCGATGTGGCTGACGCCGCCGCACATGAACAGAAAAATGACGGCCTGCGCCCGAGGACGATGGTGAGGCGCCGGTTCGACGAGGGTCAGACGATCCGCGGCCCGCGCCCCGCCCTCGGACGCCCATAGCGCCCCCAGGGCGGTTCCCAGAAAGCCCCCCCCAGTCTGGAATACAAAACGGCGGCGTGAAACACGGCCGCAGGGATAGATCCGGGAGTCGAACGTCGGCGGTGGAAGCGGCGGGGTGGAAGGACCGGTAGACGCCGAGGGCGCCTGGGTCGGACCGTCCCGCCGTTGGGGATCCGGTCGAGGATTGTTGGGGGTCGGGGAGGGAGTCACCGGATGTAGAGGAATTCGTCGAGGTTGAAGACCATCCAGGCCAAGCCTTTGAGACTGCCCGACTTCCCTCCCAGAAAACCCATCGCCACCGAACGTTCCCGAGGAGTCGGCTCGCGCCCCAAAGAACGCGCGAATCCAAGCGTCACCGCCTTGGAGAGATCCCCCCCCGCCTGGGCCGCGAGCCAATCGGCCAACCACGATGCCGCCTTGTCGGCGAACTCGCTGTTCATCAGGAAGAGGGCCTGGGGCGCGGTGACGGTCTGGGTCCGGCGCGTGCACACCGCGCGCCCGTCCTCGGCGTCGAAGGATTGAAGGAAGTCCGGCATCACATCGGCGTAAGTCTTGTAGCCGCGGGACATGTAGGCGGCCCGGCGGAGGGAGTCGGGCTCCGACTTCATCCCATCGAAGGATTTGCCTCCCAGTCGCAGGTCCAGCCGTCCGGCGGCCGCGAGGAGCGCGTCGCGGACCGGTTCCGCTTCGAGCCGTCGCAACGGGAACCGCCAGAGGGTGAGATTCGCGGGATCGCTTTGAATGTTGGCGGCCACGGAATCCACCGGTCCGGCGGAGGCGCGACGGTAGGCGTCCGACAGCACGATCCGCTTGTGGAGCCATTTCATGCTGAAGCCGTTTTCCACAAACTCCGCGGACAGCCAGTCCAAGAGTTCCGGATGATCGGGTTCGCCGCCCAGCGCGCCGAAGTCGCTGATCGACGCATGGAGCCCGGATCCAAAGTGCCAGGCCCAGATCCGGTTCACCGCCACGCGGGCGAAAAGTGGATTCCCGGGCGCCGTCAGCCAGTCCCCGAACGTCTCGCGTCGGCCCTGGCGGAAGTCGAGATCCTGGGGAGCGAACGGAAATCCCGGCGGGACCGGATGGCTGGTCTTGGGGCGCTTGGGATCGCCGGTGACGAGAACGTAATTCGTCGAGGCCGCCCGCTTCGAATCCTCCTCCACGGTCCAGAACACGGGCAGCGGCTCGGGGGCTTTCAGGTCGGCGATCTGTTTCAGGTAGAGGTCGTACCGCGCCACCTCCTCCGGCTTCATCACCTCTTTGATCTTCACCGCGTCGATCCGGAGAATCGGATAGTAGTCGTCGTAGATCGCCTGTTCGGCGCCGGTGCGAAGATTCTCCTCTTTTCGGATCGCCAACTGGACCTCGGCCGGAAAGGACGCGAGGCGCTCCTCGTACAGACGGTCGTGATGCGGACGGATGTAGTCCCGCATGGCCCGCACCAGTCGGTCGAGGCGGGTCTCGTAATCGTCGACCTTCCGCCCCTGATCGAAGACCTGCTGGGGCGTCGCCAACTCAACGGGCCTCAGTTCGAGCGGGTCGAAGAGCGATTTGAACGAGTAGTACTGAGCCTGGGAGATGGGGTCGTAGAAGTGGTCGTGGCAACGGGCGCAACTGGTCGTCATGCCGAGGAATGCCGTGGAGATCGTCTCGACCGCGGCGAAGGCTAGTTCGTGGTCCGCGTTGGCCCGTGACATCGCCCCGCGCGCCAGGAATCCGAGCGCGAACAGGTCCTCGGGCCTCGGGTCGACGGGTGTCAGGTGTCCCGCCGCGGAGATGATCCGGCGTTGGGCGGCGCGATTCCCGGTGATCTGGGCGCGCGCGAACTGGTCGTAAGACAAGTCCTGGTTCAGCGCGTTCACCACCCAGTCCCGCCAGAAATGGATCCCCGGCGCCGCCGGCATGTTCTCGTCGTGGTCGGTGTAGCGCAGCACATCAAGCCAGTGCCGACCGTACCGCACGCCGTGCTGTTCGCTCGCCAGCAAACGGTCCACCACCGACTCGTGGGCCGACTCCGATGTGTCGGCCAGGAAGGCCGCCTGCTCCTCGACGGACGGAGGGAGGCCGATGAGGTCCAAAGTGACGCGCCTCAGCCAGGTTGGCTTGTCGGCGGCTCCCAAGGGCGCCACACCGGATGCCCGCTGGGATCGCGCGAGAAAGGCGTCGATCGGCCGAGCCGGTTCCCGCGAGACTCCCGGATTGGATGGGATGGCGGGTCGGGTGACGGGTCGGAGGGACCAGGGGTCCCGGGTGGGCTGACCGGCTACTACCGGGACCGCGGCCGAGGCGGGTGGTGAGAAGGCGAGAAGCAGGGCCGAAACAAAAATTCCGATTCCGCCGAGCAAAACTCCGGCGGCCCGGCCTGAGTCCGGCCGTGGAAAGTGACGGTGGAAGGCTGGCGTGGTCCTCATGCGAAGGTTTGGAGACAGTTCGTCGGGGCAATCCCAATGCGCGGCTTCCTTGAGGGCATCGGTCACCACCAGAGGTAGTCGATATCCGGCGGAGGGGAGAGCTGCCACTTCTCGTAACCCGGCGGGAACAGGTAGTTCTCAACATGACCATCTCCGAAGAGCATGTTGAAGGTCCGCTTGCCTTTGTAATTGTGCCAGACGCTCTTTTGATCGCTGGGGTCGCGGGTTCCGTGCCAGGGCCAGTCACCTTGGATGATCTTCTTCGAGGCGTTGCGGGCGATCTCGCTGGTCTTGATCGGGGTCGCCTCCGGGCTGCCTCGCGGAGCCTTGCTGTCGCCGGTCACGTGCTTCGCCCGGAACCAGTCGACCGCCCAAAGGTTCATGTAGCTATTGCCCCAGCCTTCATAGGCGGTCTTGGCCTGGGGCCAGTAGGAGTCCCCCTTGTCGGCGGGACACCGAAACACCGTGACGTCGCCCACGAACGGATTGAGGGGGCGGGTGTTCGTTTGGATCACGCCTGGCCGCCAGGCGACCGCTTTGGCAACGGGGCTGCCCCCGACCGACTGCCAGTCTTCGTGAACCGGGTAGTTGTCCTCGTGGTCATCGGCGTACATGTGATAGCCGAGACCGATCTGGTGCTCGTTGCTGAAGCATTTCGCCTGATTCGCCTTCACTTTGGCTCGGGCGAGGGCGGGCAGAAGCATGCTGGCCAGGATCGCGATGATCGCGATGACGACGAGCAACTCGATCAGCGTAAAGCCTCCGTGGGAGCGCGTGCCTTTCATGGAGCGTCGGCAGGATGCCGGGCCCGTCATTCCCGCGCAACGGGTTCTTTGACGCGACCATGCTCGGCCGTCATTCCATTCGGTTGCGGTACCGTCCGTCCATCAGGCCGGGGGCCATTCCGGTCTCGCGTCGTTCGCGCATTCTCGGGTTCGGGCGCTCCCCCGACTTGTCGAAGCTCTCGTGAGGGACACCTGCCAGCCAGTGATGCGCGCGGTCGGGGTCGGAATCGGTATCGGAATGGACCCCCGCGCTCCCGATCGAGATCCTAGCGTCGGTCCCCTCAACGATTCCGATACCGACCCCGACGGTGAATGACCGCGTAGAACCCGCGGAGGCGCCCCCTGGGTTCTGGACACCAAAAACCCCTTGCGACGAGTTGGAGGGGAACCTAGTTTCGGCGCCCGGTTCGGACCGTGGCCGACCTCAGGTCGACACTTGGATAACGGTCCCGAAGCGGTTCCCAGGGGGTTGGTAGCTCAATGGTAGAGCAGCGGCCTTTTAAGCCGTTGGTCGTGGGTTCGAGCCCCACCCAACCCACCACTTTCCTCCTCGCTCCCTTCCGAGGGGATCAGTTGCCTTTCTTGGCCGCCTTGGCTTTTTGGGCGTGAAACCGCGCCCACCTGGCTTTGGCCGCCGCTCCAATTCGCGCGCGCCCCTCGGCCGACATCTGGCGACGTTTGACGCCGGAGCCCGATCCCGATCCCGATCCCGATCCCGAGCTCGAGCTTGAACCCGATCCGGGAGGACGGCCCCGTCGCTTCACCGTCGCCCCCGCGACAGCGCCGGCGCCGCCGCCGAAGAGTCCGGCCATTTCGGCCTGAAGCTCTTCGATGTTCTTCAGAATCTCACCCGCCCGTTTAATGGAATCAGCTGATACAATCATTGGTATGTGTTTCGCCCCTCCTTTGGGGGAAAGGGAAACCCTACATCCTCGCCTCCCCTGTCCGTCAATCCATCGGTGGATGTGTTCGTCGACGGGTCTTGTCCCCCGAAATCCATAGTTCGTTGAGCTTCAGGGCGAAAGCTAGGGATGGCGGCCTTGATAAGATGGTCGTCGCGACTTTTTTGGCTCGCGACGAGCACCATCCGTCGCCTAACACCTGAATGTTCCATCCCGACACGACAAAAAGGCCAAGACACCATGAAGCTATCTCTGTCCCGTCGCTCGTTCACCAAGACTTCCGCACTCGCGGTGGGAGCTCTTGCCACGTCCCCGTTCAACATCCTGAAGGCCGCCAACTCGGGCGATAAGGTGCGCTTCGTGCAGATCGGCTGCGGCGGCCGGGGACTGTCCTCGCACCTTCCCGCGGCGAAGGCCGAGCACCTCGTGGCGATCGTCGATGTGGATGAGCGCCGGCACGCGACGGCCCGAAAGTGGGTTCAGGCCAACGGCGGCTCAGGCGAGCATCTTCAGGTGTTCACGGACTACCGGAAGATGTTCGACAAGGTGGCCAAGGACATCGACGCCGTCTTCATCGCGTCGCCGAACCATCACCACGCGTTGCCCTCGCTGATCGCGATGCAATTGGGGAAGAACGTCTATTGCGAAAAGCCGGTCTGCCACGACATCGGCGAGGCCCGCGCGATGCGCGCCTTGGCCGCCCGGACCAAGGTGGCGACTCAGATGGGCAACCAGGGCCATTGTGACGAGGGTTACCGCCGGCTTTGTGAGTACTTGTGGGCCGGCGTCATCGGCAACGTCACCGAAACCCACAGCTGGACCAATCGCGCCAATGGCGGCGAGGGGCCGCGTCCGCCCAAGACTTCCGCGCCCGCGGGACTGCACTGGGATGAATGGATCGGACCGGCGCCCTACAGGGATTTCCACGACGATCTCCACCCCCACGAATGGCACGGCTGGTACGATTTCGGGAACGGTTCCATCGGCAATATGGGTTGCCATGTCCTCGACGGCGTCTTCTGGGCCCTCAAGTGCGACCACCCGACCAGCATCGAGGCCGAGCAGTTGCGCGGAGGGAGCGACGAGCGCTATCCCATGGGCAGCAAGGTCCGATGGGACATCCCGGCTCGCGAAGACATGCCCGCCTTCAAGGCCTACTGGTACGAGGGCCTCAACGCGACGACGACCGGCAAACCCGCCGGCTCCCTGCGGGCCGTGAAAGGGGATGACCGGAATCTCCCCGAGTTGCTTCTCGAATTGCGCCGTCAGTACCCCGATGAGGGTCTGGACTCCGGCGACAGCGGCACGCTCTATGTCGGCGACAAGGGGGTCATCTTCACCGGCACCTACGGCGACAAGATGCACATCGTTCCCTACGCCAAGATGGAGGAGACCCCGGCGCCCCCGAAAACCCTCTCCAGACCCAAGAACATCTTCGCCGACTTCCTCGACGCCGTGCGCGCGGGCAAGACCGAAACCGCCGTTCCCTTCGAGTACGGCGCGCGCCTCACCGAATTCGCGATCCTCGGGAATCTCGCGATGAAAGCCGGCCAGGGCGCGAAGGTGATGTGGGACGGTCCTGGGATGCGTGTGACCAACCTGCCCGACCTCAACGCCTGGGTTCATCGCCCTTCCAGGAAGGGTTGGACCGCCTGACCGGGAAGCCTCGGACGCTGGGTTGGTTCGAACACACAAAAGCAGGCGTCGAGACCACCCTAGGACGGCGCTTGACACGGTGACGCCATGAAGGGAAAAGGGGCGCGTTGCTCACCTTTCCGCGTTCCGCATTTGACTTGAACCGTGGGAGGAGGTTCCGGGCGGAGGTGGGCAGCTCGGACGAATTGAAGCCCACGTTTTGAGTGAAATCGGTCCCGCCGCGACAACCCGAATCCAATCCAAGCCCATGAATCAACGTCGATCCTACCTGCTCGGTCCTTTCGGTCCCGGGCCCGCGATATTAGCGGCACTTGCCTTGGCAGTCTCCGTGGCATCGGCTCCCGGGGCCGTCATCTGGACCGGACCCACGACGACCTTCTCCAAAACCGGTTTCGCGGACCACACGCTTGAAGCGAACCAGGACCGGATCACCGACAGCGTCTGGTTGACCCGGGCATCGACCAGGGGGCTTTTCAATATCGCCTCCGAGGCCGGCTACTCGCACATCGCCTCTCCGACCGGGACCCAGTGGGCTTTCGGGAACCTGGAGGACTGGGCCACTCTCTCCTACACCACCTGGGGGGATCTGACCGGGTACGAGCCGCCTGATCTGGTCAATCAGGACGCCGTGGTTCATTTGGTCGCCGACGACATCTACATCGGGATCAAGTTCCTTTCTTGGACTGTCGGCGAGGATGGTGGCGGACCTGGGGGAGGAGGCTTCTCCTACGAACGCACGACCGCGGCGGCGATACCGGAGCCTGCGACGACGAGTGTCGTTGTCGGCGCCGTGGCCCTGGCTGGGGCGATCGCAAGGCGCCGGAGGCGCCGGTAGGACGGGATCGTTGGTGGGGTCAAACATTGATTGTTGACATTTCGGCTCCCTAGGCCGCCGAGAACCCGAGGGGTTCAGTTCGAACAATCGACAATCGTTGACGCTCTCTCGGGTTACTCCTTCGGCCCCCTTTGGGTGTGCTCGAACCCCATACTCGCCGCGGTGGGTGACCGATTCGAATCGGTTCGATTCAAGCCGCCGCTTCGGTGGCGGATTCTGGAGAATGCCGGCTGGAAAGCCGGCGGTGCATCGGGCCGGCGGTACTCCATGGCATCCCAGCTCTCGGGTCTCCCGCGCCGCGTCCTTCCTTCACACCATCGGCCAGACGGAGGCCAGGACCATGGTCGCCGCGAGACCCACCGTGCCTTCGATGAAGACCATCACCGACGCCGTCTTCAGGGTTTCCGCCTCGGTCATGCCGCTCATCTTCGAAATGACCCAGAATCCGCTGTCGTTCATCCACATCCCAATCTTCGAGCCACATCCGATCGCCACGGCCAAATACACCGGATGATACCCGAGCCCCGCCGTCACCGCGATGGGTCCCACAATCCCGACCGTCGTGATCATCGCCACGGTCGCCGATCCTTGCGCGATCCGGATCACCGCGGTGATACCCCACGCCAAGGGTAGCAACGCCAGTTTCCACGCCGGCACGGCGGCGCTCGCCAACTCCGCCATCCCCGCCTGCCTCAGGGTGTGCCCCAGGGCTCCTCCAGCCGCGATCACGAGGATGATCTCGCCTCCCTCGACGATCGCCGTCCGAATCGAAGCGCGCGTCGCAGCCGCGTCGTTCCGCTGGCGGACGGCCAACAGCGCGATGGCCATGCCGGCCGACACGGTCAGAGCGAGATTCTTGTCGCCCAGCACTTCGACCGCGGTGCGCAGCCATCCCGGCAGGCCCAGACCCGGATTCGATTCCAAGATGGAGGCCGCGCTGATCAGGACGACCGGAAGGAGGACCGGAAGGAGGGACGGGATCAAGGGTGGCAGTCCCGCCAGTCCCTGGGGAGACACCAATCCTCCCGTCGAATCCACCCCGCCCTTCCCCCTCGCCGCTTCAATGGCGGTGACGTCCCGCATGGGAATGGCCCAGCGCCGGTCCGCCCACACGGCGTAGGCATATCCAGCGAGCGCCGCGATCCCGCCCACGATCGCTCCCTGCATCATCATCACCGAGAGTCCGACGCCCAATTCGTTGGCGACAAAGAGCGGACCAGGAGTCGGCGGGATCAGCGAGTGGGTCATCGTCGCTCCGGCGACGATGGCGAGGACGTAGAGAACGTAGTGACTTCGGGTCTTGGCCCACATCGCCTTGGCGAGGGGGAGAAGCAGGTAGAACACCGCCTCGGCGAACATGGGGATGCCCAGGAGGAACCCGCTTCCCAAAAAGGCCAACGGCGTCCGCTGAACGCCAATCGCGTTTTGAAGCGAGACGACGATCCGTTCCGCTCCCCGGGCCGCCATCAGGCAGGTGCCCAGGATCGACGCCATCGCGATCAGAATACCGATGTTCAGGGCGGTCCGTCCGAAGCCCTCCGCGACACGCTGGCCGAGGGGTTGACCGGCGGTTTTCGTTGCCGCTCCGACAGCGCCCGCCGTGACGAGGTAATCCCCGGGTCGCAAGGCCTCTCCACCGTTGGCGCCCTTCAATCCGGCCTCGACCCGACGATCCAAACCTTCCCTCGCGGGCAAAACCGAGACCGCGACTTCCCCGATGCTTTGGGGTTCGCGCCCAGCCTCGATCCGGTAGGCGAGGACATCGACGCCGTCCTTCAATTGGCCTTTGCGATCCGAGACTCGACCCGACCGTCCATCGGCGGACACCGATTCGATTCGAACCTCCGCCTTGCCAAGTTCGAACCGGCGCACCGCGGCGGTGGGAGTCAACGCGCCCACCACGAGGGCTCCGACGATGAGGACCAGGAAGGCGTGGAGCCGGAAAAACAGCACGCCGCCGATCACAACGGCGAGGGCGACGATCAGGATGACGACGGGACTCATGGTTCTGTTTTCGCCGGTTGCGGGGGTGCGGTCGGACCGTACAGGATCCACCCGCCACCGGCGACCCCGATGAATTCGAACGACACAGCTCCCCTCCGGTCCCAGCGGTGGTTCGGCCCGGACGACCTGCGAAGCTTCGGTCATCGCAGCCGCCTGCGGCAGATGGGCTACGGCGAGACCGAAACCGCGGGCAAACCGGTGATCGGAATTCTGAACACCTGGAGCGACCTCAACCAGTGTCACACCCACTTCAGGGACCGCGCGGCCGACGTGAAACGCGGGGTTTGGCAGGCGGGTGGGTTTCCGGTGGAGATACCGGTCCTGGCGCTGTCGGAGATGTTCATGAAGCCGACCGCGATGTTCTATCGCAACCTGCTCGCGATGGAGACGGAGGAGGTCTTGCGCTGCCATCCACTCGACGGCGTGGTCCTCATGGGAGGGTGTGACAAGACGGTCCCGGGATTGCTGATGGGGGCCATCACGATGGATCTCCCGGCGATCTTCCTGCCCGCCGGCCCGATGCTCGCCGGTCGGTGGCGTGATGTGCGCCTCGGCAGCGGCACCGATGTCTGGAAGTACTGGGCGGAACGTCAGGCCGGTTGTCTCGGCGACTGTGAATGGCGTGAAATCGAGGAAGGCATCGCGCGGTCACCGGGCACCTGCATGACCATGGGAACAGCGTCCACCCTGGCCGCCGTGACCGAGGCCCTTGGACTCACGCTTCCCGGGGCGTCGACGATTCCCGCCGTCCACTCGGCCCACGCCCGGATGGCGGCCGCTTGCGGAATGCGGATCGTCGGAATGGTCCGCGAGGACCTGAAACCGTCGCGCCTGCTGAACGCCGATTCGTTCGACAACGCGATCGTCGCGGACATGGCCCTTTGCGGTTCCACCAACGCCATCATTCATCTCATCGCGCTCGCCCGCCGCGCGGGTGTCCCCCTCACCCTCGATCGTTTCGACGCCCTTTCCCGTCGCGTTCCCGTCCTCGCGAATCTTCGACCCGCCGGTGAGTTCCTGATGGAGGACTTCCACGACGCGGGCGGCGTTCCCGCGCTTCTTTCGCTGCTGAAGGATCACCTCCGGTTGGACCGTCCGACCGTGAACGGGTGTTCGCTCGGCGAGAACATCGCCGCGGCACGCGTGGTGGATGCCCGGGTCATCCGGCCCATCGACCAACCCCTGGCCGACGCGGGTGGGACTTTCGTCCTGCGCGGGAACCTGGCGCCCGACGGTTGTGTCATCAAACCGACGGCCGCCGACCCCCGGCTCCTCCAGCACACTGGACCGGCCATCGTCTTCCAGGACTACGCCGATCTGAAGCGGCGCCTCGACGATCCCAGCCTCGAGATCACGCCGAACCATGTGCTCGTCCTCCTGAGCGGAGGTCCTGTCGGGGCGCCGGGCATGCCCGAATGGGGCATGCTGCCCATCCCGAAGAAGCTTTTGAAACAGGGCGTGCGCGACATGGTCCGGATCTCCGACGCCCGCATGTCGGGCACCAGCTACGGGACCTGCGTCCTTCATGTCTCGCCGGAATCGGCGATCGGCGGCCCCATAGCCCTCGTCCGAGACGGCGATCTCATCGAACTCGACGTCGCAGGCCGCCGGCTTCACCTGAACGTTCCGGACGTCGAACTCCAACGGCGCCGCGCCGAGTGGAAGGCGCCTCCGCCCCACTATTCGCGCGGGTACGGCCAACTCTTCCTTCAACAGACCACCCAAGCCCACGAGGGCTGCGACTTTCGCTTCCTGCATCGCGGTGAAATGATCCCCGACCCCGCCATCCACTGACGTCCATCCATGATCACCCTGCCGCTCTCCCGCGATCACCTTCTTCGCTCCGTCATGGCGGTGCCACCGCTCGCTCGCAACGCCGATGAAACGGTGAACCCCGACGAGAACCGTCGCTTGATCCGACACATCGAATCGGGTGGCGTCTCGCTCCTGCTCTACGGTGGGAACGCCAATTTCTATCACCTTCCGCTCGCCGAGTTCGAGGCCACCCTCGGGCTCCTCGCGACAGCGGCCGGCGACTCGACGCTGGTGATTCCCTCCGTGGGTCCGACGTACGCCACGCTCATGGAGCAGGCGAAGATCGTCCGACGATTTGAATTCCCCACCGTGATGGTTCTGCCGCAGCAGGGGGTGACCACCAGCGCGGGCGTGGCGACCGGCATCCGCCGATTCGTCGAAGCCGCCGGCGTGCCCGCTCTGGTCTACATCAAGCACGACGGTTTCATCGAACCGGCCGATGTCGCGGCCCTGGACCGGGACGGTCTCGTGAGCGCGGTCAAGTACGCCACCGTCCGCGCGAATCCAGCGAACGACGACTACCTGCGCCAACTCGTCCAGGTCGTTGATCCGCTCAAGATCATCAGCGGCATCGGCGAACAACCCGCGATCGTTCACCTGCGCGACTTCGGCCTCGGCGGCTTCACGAGCGGCTGCGTTTGCGTGGCACCGAGGTTGTCCCAACGGATGCTCGCCGCGATGGGGCGCGGTGACTGGGCGGAAGCCGATCGTGTCCGGCAACTTTTTTCGCCCCTCGAAGACTTGCGGAATGCCATCCATCCGATCCGCGTCCTCCATGAGGCGGTGGATGCCGCCGGAATCGCGCGGACCGGGCCATTGCTTCCCCTTCTGTCGTGCGTCGAGGCCGGCGACCGTCCCGCGATCGCCTCGGCGGCTCGGACCCTTCTGGCCCTCAATCGCGGTCCTGATTGAGAGCTTCGCCCTGCTCCCCTGGTGCCCACGCGCGGACCCGTCGAAGGCGCCCGATAGGGGTCAGTTCTAATAATCGACAATGACGCACCAACCGGACGCGCTGTACACAATACCAGGGACCGACCCCTCCGTCGGGATCAGGCCAGGACCGGGCGGATCACGGTTCCGTGCACGTCGGTCAGCCGGCGTTCGAGGCCGTTGTGGTAGAACGTCAGGCGTTCGTGGTCGAGGCCGAGCAGGTGAAGGATCGTGGCGTGGAAATCGTACACCGTCGCGACGTCGATCACGGACTGGTAGCCGAATTCGTCCGTCGCACCGTAGCTGAAAGGCGCACGCACGCCGGCCCCGGCCAGCCAGCAGGTGAAGCCCTTGGGATTGTGATCCCGGCCCTGCGCTCCCTTCTGAAAGGTGGGCATCCGCCCGAATTCGGTGCACCAGACGACGAGGGTGTCCTGGAGCAATCCCCGCTGCTTCAGATCGCGCAGCAGCCCGGCGGTTGGCTTGTCGAGGACCGGGCCGTGGACGCTGTACTGACCGGCGAGGTCCTTGTGACCGTCCCAATTGCTGACCCCCTCTCCGCCGGTCTGATAGGCGCCGTTGAACAACTGGACGAACCGCACCCCCTTCTCGACCAAACGCCGGGCCAGGATGCAATTCCTCGCGTAGGCCGCGCGCAGATCCTTGATCTTGGTTCCCGATTCGTCGGCGCCGTAGAGCTTCAAGATGTGCTCCGGTTCGTCCGACAGATCGGCGACCTCCGGCACGCTGAGCTGCATGTGCGCGGCGAGTTCGTAGCTCGCGATCCGCGCCGCCAGCTCGGTGTCACCGGGGAACTGCTCGAGGTGGCGATCGTTCAGCCGCTGAAGGTAATTGCGGGTCGCCAAATCCTTCCCGGGCGAAATCCCGTTCGGTCGCGCGAGATTCCGGATCGGGCTGGCCGCGTTGAAGGCTGTTCCCTGATAGGCGGCGGGTAGAAACCCAGGACCCCAGTTGTTGACGCTGTTCTGCGGCTTGCCGCGCGGATCGGGAATGGCCACATAGGCGGGCAAGCTCTGGTCGGAAGTTCCCAAGGCGTAGGTGGTCCAGGATCCCAGGCTCGGGAAGCCGTCGAGGGTGGCCCCGGTCGACATGAAATTCTCACCCGGCCCGTGGGTGTTGGTCTTTCCCTGCATCGAATGGATGAAGCAGAGGTCGTCCACGCAATCGCCAAGATGGGGCACCAAGTCGGAGACCTGTTTGCCACATTGCCCCCGGGGGCGAAACTCCCACGGACTGCGTTGGAGCGACCCCTGTTCGCCCTGGAATGTGATGAGCTTTTCGCTGCCCGGCATGGGCTGGCCATGGCGGCGGATGAGCTCGGGCTTGTGATCGAACGTGTCGAGATGACTGCAAGCACCGCTGCAGAAGATGACCAAAACGTTCTTGGCGCGGGCCGGGAAGTGGGTGGGCCGAGCCGCGAACGGCTGGGCGGGATCGATGATGGGCCGTATCGGATCCGCGCCGGAGACACTAGCGGCCAGGAGTCCCTGCCGACCGAGCAGATGGGTCAGCGCGATGGCGCCTAGGCCGACTCCGGCATCGGAAAGGAACCGTCGTCGGTTTAATAGGGGATGGCCGCCGAGCGGCATTCCGTTCAGGGGCGTCATGGAATGAAGAGGAATTCGTTGGCGTTGAAAAGGGCCCGGGCCATCGCCGGCACCCCCTGCTCCGAGGCGAAAGCCGCGGCCTCGCGGATTTCCGTCAAACCGGGTTCCCTGTTGAAGGCCAGTTGCCACGCGCGCCGGACCTGGTTCTCGAACCCGGGTCCCGCCTCCCGCGCCAGTCGTTCGGTCAGGATCTCGGACTGTCGGAGAACGAAACGGCTGTTGAACAGATTCAACGCCTGCAAGGCGGTCGTCGACACGCTGCGTCGCGGCACCACGAGGCTTCCGTCCGGGCAGTCGAACGCCCCAAAGACGTCGTCCTGTTCCATCCGCACCTTGTACGAGTAGATCATGCGCCGGTACTCGGCGGGCCCGAAGTCGTCCCTGGGATGGTAGTGGTAGACGTTCTCTCGATCGACCTGGAGGAGGTGAAAGCTCGGGCCGCCGAGGGAGGTATCGAGGGCGCCGCTGAGTTGGAGGATTCCGTCGCGCACCGCCTCCGCCTCCAATCGACGCGGCGGAAAGCGCCAGAGAAGCCGGTTGGCGGCATCGACCTTGGCCGGGTCCTCCCGTGGCGCGCTCGACTGCCGCCACGTCGCGGACAACAGG
The DNA here is from genome assembly GCA_942490575.1 of uncultured Verrucomicrobiota bacterium. Lineage (GTDB taxonomy): Bacteria > Verrucomicrobiota > Verrucomicrobiia > Limisphaerales > CAIMTB01 > CAIMTB01. The sequence continues at coordinate 18,632 of CALNYA010000044.1, read as the reverse complement.
ATCCGACGCTGGATCGCCTTGATGCTCCATCCGCGCTCGACGAGTTCGGCCGCCATCCAATCGAGCAGTTCGGGATGCGTCGGCGTCGACCCGTTCTTGCCGAAGTCATTGGGTGTGTCGACCCAGCCCACGCCGAAGTGATGTTGCCAGATGCGGTTCACGATCACCCGTGGGGTGAGCGGATTCGCGTCGTTCGCCAGCCAGTTCGCGAGTTCGAGGCGGCGCTCTTGATCGGTCGCGCCGGCGGGCAGTTCCACCGGCTGAAACACCGCGAGGGTCGACGGCCTGACCGCTTCTCGCTTCTGCATCGGATCGCCGCGATGCAATCGGTGGGTCTCCGCCGGTTGGGTGAAAGTGCCCGCGTAAACCATCGGAGGCTTGGCCAGCGCGTCGCGTTTCGCCTTGAGCGCCTCCCACTGCGCGAGCCACGCCTTCCCCTGCCGCGCTTCGTCGTCCGGCAGTCGCTCGAACCGATGGACCGGTTGCGGCGGAGCCTTGGGTCCATCCGCCAGCGGCTTTCGGTCCGCCGAACTCGCCACCAGCTTCCAGTCGCCCTGTTCGATGGCGACCTCGACACGATATTCGGTCGCCAGGCGATCTCCGAATTCCCCGTTCCGGTCCCGGCCCCAGACGATCTTCTCGATGCGTTGAGATTCGGGAAACTCGAGTTGGACCCATCCCCGGCCGCCTTCGTTGGAGATCCAGGACCTGCTGTTGCCCGTCTTTCCATCGTTCAGATGCGCCACCTGGTGGATCTCGAAGCCCGCCAGTGTGCCTGAAGCTGTCGCCCGGGTACCGGCGCTCGCCAAGGCGACGTTCCGTTCGTCGGAGTAGACTTCGAGTTCGTCGAGGCAAGGCTCGCCTCCCGTCGACGCCAGGATCGTGAACCGGACGAAGCGCGCTTCCACGGGCTCCAGCGCCTCGACATTGGACCGGGCGTTCACGGGCGGCCGAAGGACGGCGCCGTTGGTGGACTTCAGCCCTGTCGCCGCCTTGGGAATGAACCGCGCGAGACGCTGTTCCAGTTCCGACACCTCCTTGGACAGGCGGGCGACTTCCTCGGCGTCCTCCGACGGCAGGGCCAGCGCTCGTTCCCCGTGGCGGACGCCTCCCAGCAGCGCGGTCATGGCGTAGTACTCCCGCTGTTCGATCGGATCGAACTTGTGTGTGTGACAACGCGCGCAACCCAGGGTCAGGCCCAGGAAAGCCGTCCCGGTGGTGTTCACCATGTCGTCGAGTTCGTCCGCCCGCTGCTGCGCCGTCAGCACCGGATCCGGACTTCCCACGATGTCGACCGGCCCGCCCACCAGGAAGCCGGTGGCCACGTCCGCTCCCAGCGCGTCGCCAGCAATCTGCTCGCGCACGAACCGGTTGAAAGGAAGGTCGCCGTTGAAAGCTCCGATGACGTAGTCCCGGAACCGCCAGGCGTTGGGCCGCTCCCGGTTCGTCTCGAAGCCGTTGGTCTCCGCGAATCGCACCACGTCCAGCCAGTGACGGCCCCACCGCTCGCCGTACCGCGGATCGTCCAGAACCTGGTCCACCCACTTCTCAAAGGCCTTGGGATCGGGATCGTCGACGAAACGTCGCACTTCCTCCGGTGTGGGAGGCAGTCCCAGCATCACCAAGTAGAGCCGGCGGATCAGGGTCACGCGCGACGCCTCGGGCGACTTCTGAAGTCCGCTGGCCGCGAGCTTTTCGTCCACGAAGGCATCAATCGGCGAAGCATCCCCGGAACCGACCCTGGGAACCGCTGGCCGCCGGACCGGTCGGAACGACCAGTGAACCTCCTCCAACTCCTCGGCCGCGTCCGTCGGCCAGAGAGCGCCCGAGTCGATCCACGCCCGCAAGTGGGCGATCTGTTTCGGGTCGAGGCGATCCCCTTTCGGCGGCATGACGCGCTCGGGGTCAAGGCCTTCGACCAAGTGGATGAGGAGGCTTTCATCCGAATGCCCGGGCTTCCACGCAGGTCCGGAGTCGCCCCCCTTCACGGCGTCGCGTCGCCTATCGAACCGCAGGTCGGCCTTTTGCTTCCGTGCTCCGTGGCAGTCAAAACAACGGCTCTCGAGGATGGGCCGGATCTCACGGTCGAAGTCGGGCCTCCGCCCTGTCTCGGATTCCTCCGCCAAGATCGCGGGATGCGCCACGAGCCAGAGGAGTGCGAAAACCCAAAGACAGAACTTTCGCCAGCTTCGAACGACCGGCGTGACCCGGTGCGTCGGCAAGCTTGGCTTGCGCGGATTGATGGGGTGTTCGGATGCCATGAATTCAGGAACTGGATTCCGGATGGTGTCCCGAAACATCTACCGCAACGCTGGCTCGGATCAACGATTCGTTCGCCGACCTTGTCGACGAAGCTGACAACTTCCACCGGCCCCTCGGAAACACTCAGATTTCGCTACTGTGAAAAAGCCGGTGGCCCAAACTCGGCTGTAGCGCCGACTTTCCAGTCGGCCGTCCTCCGTTCCCACCCTCCATGCCGGCTGGAAAGCCGGCGGTACAGGGCGTCCCCAAGCCGATCGCCCGGATTGCCACTCTTCGGATCCCATCAATCGCTCTCGCGTCGACGTTAAAAAGCCGTTGCATGGGACCCCTTGGCCCTCCACAGTCCCCGTCTCGGTCGGGGCGTAGCGTAGCCTGGTAGCGCGCTTGTTTCGGGTACAAGAGGTCGTGAGTTCGAATCTCACCGCCCCGACCAATTTTCTTTCCTCCAGGATGCCGGGACCGCCCGTTGGGTCGGGACGGACCGTGGCGGGATCTTGCTCGTCTCAGCTCTTACCGGGAGGGGAATCTTTCAAGCGTTGGAGCGTTGCGGTGGTCGAGCGTCCAGGAACCAGGGTGACAAAAACGATGCGTCCCCCCGCCCTCTCCACAATGGATCGCTCGACTTGATTGAGTGTTTCCAGCGTGTAATCGGCCCCTTTCGCCCAAATGTCCGGCTCCGAGGCGGCTAGGAAACGCTCGGCGGAGGTTTCTCCGAAGAGGCACACGGCATCGACGCTGCCCAACGCGGCCACCAGGGCGGCCCGATCTTCCTCGGTATTCACCGGTCGGGACGGACCCTTGAGATCCCGGACGGAGGCATCGGAATTGACCCCGACCAAAAGCGCGTCGCCCAAGGCGCGGGCCGCCTCCAGGTAGGTGGCGTGCCCGACGTGCAGGAGATCAAAGCACCCGTTGGTGACCACCAGGCGTCTCCCACTCGATTTCAGTTCGGCGCGCCAGGCTGGAAGAGATTCCCAAGCCAGGACCTTGTCGCGAAACGGCATGGCGACAATCTGACGAGGCGAGGACAAACGACAAGACAACCCGGTTTTCAGCCTGGAAACGGCAGTTTCAACCACTGAAGGCCCGGAACACACGGAAGGGGAGGGATTTGGAGAGGCGGTGGGACTCCTCGGGAGGGTGATCAGGATTCTCTCCGCTACCCACTCTCATTCCGTGTTTTCCGTTGGGTCCGTGGTTGTTGCCGCCGTTTTTGGGTTCAGAAAGCCCTGGGTTCGGGGGACCCCCGGGCTTCTCCATGCTCTTCCCGGGGTTATTACGGTGATCGTCCGGCAACCGGGGACGACTGGGGACTTTCCGAAGCCCACCCAACCCGGCACACTGCGCCTTATGTTCTCCTTGTCAGGTAAGACGGCTCTCGTGACCGGGGCGGCATCGGGCATCGGCGCATCCATCGCCAGCGCTTTCGCCAAAGCAGGCGCAAACGTTATCGTTACAGATGTCTCGGGAGAGGGGGCTACCAAGCAGGCCGACCTCATCCAGAGCGCAGGCGGTCGGGCTGAAGCTCGGGTTGTGGACGTCAGCCAGCCGTCGTCGGTGGCGGCGGTGGCTGCTTGGATGAGGGAACAGTCCCTGAACTTGGACATCCTGGTGAACAACGCGGGGATCGGGTTCGTGGGAACCCTGCTGGCCACCACACCGGCTGATCTCGAGCGCCTGTGGAAAGTGAATGTGCTGGGAGTCTTCGAAATGACCCGGGTGTTCCTGCCGGGGATGATCGCGCGCGGATCGGGAAGCATCATCAATCTGGCCTCAATCGGCGGCATCGTGGCTGTTCGGGACCGCCTGGCTTACACGACCACCAAATTCGCTGTCGTGGGATTCACCAAGGCTGTGGCTCTCGATCACGCGAAAGACGGCATTCGCTGCAATTGCATTTGCCCCGGTCGGGTCGAGACACCGTTCGTGACCGGAATGCTCGCCCAGTATCCGGATCCGGTGGCCGCCCGCGCCGAGATGTCGGCGACCCAAGCGATCGGCCGGATGATTCGACCGGATGAAGTGGCGGCGGCGGCTCTCTACCTGGCCACCGACGAAGCCTCGGCGGTGACCGGGTCCGCGATGATCCTTGATGGCGGATGGAGCGCGGGAAAGTGACCCGACGGGGGACCCCGATGTTCCACGTGGAACATCCCCGGGATCCACGCCGGTTCACCGACCCGACCGCTTCAGCCACACCAGAAGTATTCCCAGATCGCTCGGAGTCACTCCCGAGATGCGGCCCGCCTGCCCAACGGTTGCCGGCTGAATCCTTGCCAGCTTCTGGCGAGCCTCCATGCGGAGGCTTGGAACCGCCTGGTAGTCGAATCCCGCCGGGATCGGCTTGTCCTCCAGATTCCTGAACCGAGCCACCTCCGACTCCTCCCGTCGAATGTAGCCCTCGTACTTCAGATGGATCTCCACCTGCTGGGTCACCTCGGGGCTGAGGTCCTCGCGTCGACCCGACAGCGTGTCGTAAGTGACCTCCGGCCGTCGGAGCAGATGGCCCAGGGTGTGGGCTCCGTCCCGAGTCTTTTCCAGCCGAGCCAACTCTTCCTGGATCGCCACCCGCTTCCTTTCGAACCTCAGCTGATATTCCGGGGACAGGAGACCAAGTTCCGCCCCGATCGGACTGAGCCGTAGGTCGGCGTTGTCCTGTCGCAAGAGAAGCCTGTACTCCGCCCGACTGGTGAACATGCGGTAGGGCTCCTGGGTCCCCTTCGTCACCAGGTCGTCGACCAAAACGCCGATGTACGCCTGGTCACGACCCAGGACGATCGCAGGTTTGCCCTGGACCTTTCGAGCGGCGTTGATTCCCGCCATCAAACCCTGGGCCGCCGCCTCTTCGTACCCCGACGTCCCATTGATCTGCCCTGCCAAAAACAGATTCCCGCAGACCTTGGTCTCCAAGGACGGATGGAGTTGGGTCGGCTGTGCAAAGTCGTACTCCACCGCGTAGGCGGGTCTCAGGATCTCGGCCTCTTCGCAGCCAAGAATGCTGCGGACCAGTTCCACCTGGACCTCGTACGGAAGGCTGGTTGAAAAGCCGTTGACGTAGATCTCATCCGTTCCGATCCCCTCCGGCTCGAGGAATACCTGGTGGCGCTCCTTCTCCGCGAATCGGACGATCTTGTCCTCGATCGACGGACAATACCGGGGTCCAACGCCTTCGATCACCCCGGAGTACATCGGGGACTTGTGCAGGTTGGCTCGGACGATGTCGCCGGTCCGAGACGTGGTGTGGGTGATATAGCACGGCAGCTGGCCACCGATCTGCGCCAGGATTGATCCCGGCAAATCCATGCCGGGCTCGATGGCTCCTACTTCACCTTTGGGCCTGTCCCCGCTCCCCGAACCCTTCGGATCCGGAATCCCTGGAAACCGGGGAGTCTGGAAGAACCTGTCGTGCCCTTGGGGCGGCAGACCCGGCAAGCCCGCCGATTCCGCGGATTGTTCCACGTGGAACATCGCGTCCCAACCGAAGCTAAAAAGGGGAGGGGGGGTGTCCCCGCCCTGAACCTCGGTCCTCGAGAAGTCGATGGAGCGCTTCAGCAACCGAGGTGGCGTACCCGTCTTCAACCGGCCCAGTTCAAGTCCCAGTTCAGTCAGCGAGTCGCTGAGGTTCAAGGACGCCCCCTCCCCGGCGCGCCCTCCCTTCTGCTGGTTGGAGCCGATATGCATCAGGCCACGCAAGAAAGTTCCCGTCGTCACGATCACGCAGGTCCCGTGGTAGGCGACGTCGAGAGCCGTTCCCACGCCGAACACCTGTCCATTCCGATGCAGCAGCCGAGTGGACTGCGCCTGTCGAACATCCAACCTGGCCTGACGTTCACAGATCCATTTCATCCGGAACTGGTAGGCCTTCTTGTCGCACTGGGCTCTCGGCGCCCAAACGCTGGGACCTTTCTTGAGGTTCAACATCCGGAACTGAAGACCGGTCATGTCGGTGGTCCTGCCCATCTCGCCCCCGAGCGCATCGATCTCACGAACCAAATGTCCCTTGGCCAACCCTCCAATGGCGGGATTGCACGACATCTGCCCAATCGAGTCGCAGTTCAAGGTGAGCAACAGGGTCTCGCAGCCCATACGGGCGGCCGCCAGCCCGGCCTCGACTCCCGCGTGCCCGGCCCCAACGACGATCACGTCGTACTGCTTTGGATGGATGAACATGTCGGCTCGATCGACTGGGGAGTCTGAACGAATCGAGACGAAATCTCAAACCCGCGATCCGATCCTGAAGCGGAGTCGGCCACTCTCCCAAGCACAAGCCCTCCTCAGTCGCGGAAGCGGAACCCGAATACTCCGCCAAAAGATAAACTCGGGTCGCCTAGGGAATGAGGAAGTAGGCTGTGTCTCCCGCCGGAATCAGCCTGGGATCGATCCGCCGAGCCAAGGTCGCGAGCTTGGCCCGGTGGGCTACAGCGAGTGCGAGGAGGTAAACGTCGGTCAACATCCTGGTGCTGGTCAGGTCGGGAAACAGGCTCGCGTCGCGCACCGAGAGGTCGGCCGACCAGAACTGGTGACCTGGAAAGGAACACATCTGGGCGAGGAGATCTCGAAGGACCGCCGGATCGCCAATCCCGCCCGGATACTCCGCCGACCCCATGATTCGAAGGAACGCATTCTCGGTCAGCGGGCAGGTGGCCCAGGCGCGCCCCGGTTCCGAATGAAACCACCCGTGAGAGCGAGCGTGATGCTCATGGTTCGGGTCGCCCATCGCGATCAACAGGTTGGCATCGAGCAAGTACATGGCTGCCGGTCAAAGGCCTTCCTCGTCCATGATCCGATGAACCGCCTGGCTGGTCACGGTACCGGTCCCTCGCAACCCAAGCACCGGGAATCCCCGCGCATTGCGCTGGACGACGGCTTCGGGCGACGGCGGGTCATCGTCATCGAAGGCGATCTCCCGCCTCAACGCATGCTCCATCATCGCCTTCAAAGTCGTTCGCCGCTGAACCGCCACCGCCTTGGCCGCGGCAAAGAGCGCGTCCGGCAACTCAATCGTCGTCTTCATATGGGTCACAGTATGGGTTTATGGGTCTGCGTCAATCCTGGGCTGGGCTGGGACCCAATCCGCCTGATCGTCCAACCCGATCGCTTCTAAAACCGCGCTCTCCCAACCTCGCAAGGCTGTCCACCCTCCCTCTCTCGGCATCGACGCCGCACCGCGGCCACGATCACCCCGGTGTTGCCGTCCAACCCTCGATCGCTCGGAACCCCCGCTCAAAAAGCCGCCGATTCCCTTGCTCTCCGGGCCCCTACCACTCTGATATGGCCCGCGAAGACGAATCAGGCGCTCCCATGACCACCGAACAAACTCGACTCGACCAGGCCGGCGAACCAGGAACACCGTGGAAGAAGTGGGGGCCGTATCTGAGTGAACGCCAGTGGGGAACCGTTCGGGAGGATTACAGCGAGAACGGCGACGCCTGGAATTACTTCACGCACGAGCAGTCCCATTCCCGCGCCTATCATTGGGGCGAAGACGGGCTGGCCGGGATCTCCGACGACAGACAGCGGCTCTGCTTCGCGCTCGCGTTGTGGAATGGCAAGGATTCCGTCCTGAAGGAACGCCTGTTTGGACTGACCAACAGCCAGGGCAACCACGGCGAGGACGTGAAGGAGTACTACTTCTATCTGGACAGCACACCGACGCACTCCTACCTGAAGTACCTCTACAAATATCCCCAGGCCGCCTATCCCTACGAGCAACTGGTCAAGGGCAACCGGGGTCGTGGCCGTCACGAATTCGAATATGAACTGATCAACACGGGCGTGTTCGACGAGGACCGCTACTTCGACGTGTTCGTGGAGTACGCCAAGGAATCGCCGGAGGATATCCTTGTTCAAATCAGCGTCCACAATCGCGGTCCGGAGCCCGCGGAGATCCACCTGCTGCCGACGCTCTGGTTCCGCAATCGCTGGTCCTGGGGCCGCGACAATCCACGACCATCGCTTCGCGCGGTCGCCGGCGAACCGGCCGTGGGTCAAGCGACGGAAGAGATTCTGGGCGAGCGCTATCTCTATTGCGATGGCGAGGCTTCCTTGCGGTTCACTGAGAACGAAACCAACAACAAGAAGCTTTTCAACTCCGAGAACCGGACGCCGTTCGTCAAGGACGGCATCATCAACACCGTCGTCCACGGAATAGCCGATGCCGTCAATCCGGCGAGCACGGGAACAAAAGCGGCGGGCCACTATCGGTTGACCGTTCCCGCGGGTGGGTGCGAAGTCGTTCGACTCCGGCTGACGATGGTCGCGCCCGGCGAATTGGAGAAAACCTACGGCAAGGGCTACGGCGCGTTCGGCAAGCATTTCGACGAGGTCCTACAACAGCGCCGGCTGGAGGCGGATGAGTTCTACGCGTCGATCATTCCCAAATCGCTCGGCCCGGACGGAGCCAACGTCATGCGCCAGGCGCTGGCCGGGATGCTTTGGTCGAAGCAGTATTTCTATTTCGACGTGAACCGCTGGCTGGAGGAACGAGGCAGCAATCCCTATTTGCCGTCGGCCAAGCAGGCGCCCCGGAACGCCCAATGGCATCACATGTACAATGCCGACATCATCTCCATGCCGGACAAGTGGGAGTATCCGTGGTACGCGGCATGGGACCTCGCGTTCCATGTGTTGCCGCTGTCGCTGGTGGACTCCGAGTTCGGGAAGCAGCAACTCACCTTGATGCTGAGTCAGAACTATCTCCACCCGAACGGTCAGATACCGGCCTACGAGTGGAACTTCGGCGACGTCAATCCGCCCGTCCACCCTTGGGCCACGGTGTTCACCTACCGTTTGGAGAAGGCGCGCACGGGCCGTGGCGACGTGGCGTGGCTGGAGCGAAGCTTCCAGAAGCTCCTCCTCAACTTCACCTGGTGGCTCAACCGCAAGGACCGCTCGGGCAAGAACACCTTCGAAGGCGGGTTCCTAGGCCTGGACAACATCGGCGTGTTCGACCGCAGTTCGCCGCTACCCACCGGGGGCCATCTCGAGCAGGCCGATGGCACGGCCTGGATGGCGCTCTTCAGCCTGAACATGCTCGAAATCGCGATCGAGCTGTCCATGCATGACGAGACGTACAAGGACATGGCGCTCAAGTTCGTCCACCACTTCGTCTCGATCGCGTCGGCCACGATCCACGCCGGAGGCGACACCGGGATGTGGGATGAGGAGGACGGATTCTTCTACGACGTGCTCCAGTTGCCGGACGGATCCGCTCAACGATTGAAGGTTCGCTCGATGGTGGGACTCCTGCCCCTGTGCGCCGTCACCGTCTTCGACGACGATTTCCATAAGAAGTACCCGGAAATGATGCGGAGCTTCGGAAAGTTCCTGGGGGCTCGCCCTGAATTGCTGACGTTCATTCACGACCCGTCCAAGCTCGGCCACTCCAACCGCCGCCTTGGCTCCATTCTCGACGAAACCAAGCTCCGCCGCGTCCTGGCTCGAATGCTCGACGAAAAGGAGTTCCTCAGTCCCCACGGCATTCGGGCGCTCTCGCGCTTCCACGCGGAACATCCCTACTCCTTCGACGTGGCCGGGCAGGTTTACAGTGTCGGCTATGTACCGGGTGAATCCGACACCGGCATGTTCGGGGGCAACTCCAACTGGCGCGGCCCGATCTGGATGCCCGTCAACGCGCTCATCATCCGCGCGCTACTGCAGTACTACGCCTACTACGGCAACGAGTTCACCGTGGAATGCCCGACCGGCTCCGGCCGTCCGATGAACCTCTATCAGGTCGCCGAGGAAATTTCGCGACGCCTGGCCAGCCTGTTCATGAAGGGAGAAGACGGTCGCCGACCCATGAACGGCGATGAGAAGAAGCTCCAGGAGGACCCCCACTGGCGCGATTACATTCAGTTCCACGAGTTCTTCCACGGCGACAACGGCACCGGCCTCGGGGCGAACCATCAGACCGGCTGGACCGGTGTGGTCGCCCGCTCCATGCATCTGTTCGCGACCACCAGCGCCGATCAAGTGCTCGAACTCGGAAAGCTTGCGGCGGCGGTCGAGTTGGACAAACCGCCGGCGAGCGCCCCGCCCGCCAGCTCCGGGCCCGCGCGAAGTCGCAAACGCTGAAGACCGGAATGCTTGAACCGCGCTATCCCGCGCTTTACCAAGTCAACACACGGGTCTGGCTGACGGACCTGGCTCGCAGGGCAGGCCACCCGACGACGCTCGACGACATTCCGGATGCCGAGCTGGACCGGATCGCCGCGATGGGCTTCGACTGGGTTTGGTTCCTGAGCGTCTGGGAGACCGGCGAGGCGGGACGGCTGGTCTCAAGGACAAATCCGGAGTGGCGCCGCGAGTTCCAGGAAACGCTTCCGGATCTTCGCGAGGAGGACATTCCGGGTTCCGGCTTCGCGATCACCGGCTACTCGGTTCACCCAAGCCTCGGTGGAGACGCGGCGCTGGCGCGTTTGCGGGACCGCCTTCGGACGCGCGGCCTGCTGCTGATGCTCGACTTCGTCCCCAACCACACCGGCCTGGATCACCCCTGGGTCGAGGTCCACCCGGAGTATTACATCCGCGGCACGGATGCCAATCTGGCGCGCGCCCCGATGAATTACACCTGGATCAGGCGCGAGCGCGGCGATCTCGTGCTCGCCCACGGTCGGGATCCCTACTTCGCCGGCTGGCCCGACACCTTGCAGCTCAACTACGGCAATCCTGCCTTGCGGGAAGCCATGACGGGCGAGTTGTCGCGCATCGTCGGACAGTGCGACGGCGTGCGCTGCGACATGGCGATGCTGGTCCTGCCGGAGGTTTTCGAGAAGACCTGGGACATCCCGGCCCAACCCTTCTGGCCGGACGCGACGCGGCGCGCGCGCGAAAAGTCGCCCGACTTCCTCTTCATGGCGGAGGTGTACTGGGACATGGAGGGGAGGATGCAACAGCAGGGCTTCGACTTCGCCTACGACAAGCGGCTGTATGATCGACTACGCGAAGGTCACGCCAGGCCCGTGCGCCAACATCTCCTCGCGGGCCTCGACTATCAGAACAAGCTGGCCCGCTTCCTGGAAAACCACGACGAATCCCGGGCCGCCGCCGCTTTTCCCCAGGGTCAGCATGAAGCAGCCGCCGTCATCACGTTTCTCGCGCCTGGCCTTCGCTTCTTCCATCAGGGCCAATTCGAGGGACGCCTCAAGCGCGTTTCCCCCCACCTCGGCCGCGCACCCGAGGAGCCAGTGATCGATGGCTTGAAGGAATTCTACGCGCGGCTTCTCGATGTCCTGCGCCTCCCCGTCCTCCGGCAGGGGCATTGGCGACTTGCGGAATGCGCCGCCGCTTGGGAAGGCAACGAATCCGCCGACGCGATCATCGCCTCCACCTGGCAGGACGCCGACGGCGTCCGGCTACTGGTCGCCGTGAATTATGCCAGGCATCCGAGTCAGTGCCGCGTCCGCCTCCCTTTCGCCGACCTGGGTGGCCGTCGATGGCGGCTGACCGATCGGCTCGGGGACGCCGAGTACGAACGCGACGGCGACGACCTCCAATCCCAGGGCCTCTACCTGGAGATGGCTCCGTGGCAATGCCACGTGTTCGAAGTCAGGCCTTGAGCGCGTCGCGGCAGTACTTCACCACGCGGGCGATCTCCCGCACGCGGGTCGAACCGGCCGGGACCTTGTATTCGAACTCGATCGTGGCCTGGATCGGCCAGTGATTGTCGCGAATCAACCGAAGCACCTCGGCGACCGGCGTGTCCCCCTCGCCGAGGGGGCATGTTGGGTCCGTCATTCCTCTTCCGATCCTTCACATGCACGTGGGTGACGCGCGCGTGGTGCTTTCGGATGAAGTCCGAGGGATCGCCGTGATTCCCGGCGACGAAATGGCCGAGGTCGACGTTGGCCCCGTTGAACTCCGCCAGGGCGAAGGCTTCCTCCCAGTGGCTCGGCGCGGTGCTGGCGTGCCCGTGATACCCAACGAGGAGGCGATGTTTGTCGGCGAACAGGCCGCCCCGCTTCAGTTCGCCGGGGTCCTTCGAAATCTCGGTGGAAATGGCCCGGGCGCCGAGGGCCTTCGCGAGCGTGAACACGTAGTCCATCTCGGAGTCGCCGAGCTTGAAGTAGCCATCGACCTTCATGACCTCGATCAGCACGCCGGCCTCCTCGTAGCGCCGGCGAAACTCGCGCGCCTTGTCCATCGAAGCCGATTCGCGCCATTGCCGGAACCGCTTCGCGTGGTCCTCGGCCGCGCCGCCGCGTAGGACCGAAGCCTTGGCCGAGACGAGGTCATCCGGTGCTCCGAGAAACCGTTCCACGGGCTGGGACCTCAGCTCGACGCCACTGAGGCCCAGGTCCACGCATTGCTGGAGAATCTCGTCGCCGCTCATGGCGGCGTTGCCAAAGCTATACGGTGCGTTGATGCCGATCTGGACCCCGCCCACTTTCGAATCGGGCCTGGTGGCGGCATCCAATCGAACGGCGCCGGCCAGCGTGGCGACCGCGGGAAGAGCGCCCAAGGCCAGTCGGGTGAAATCGCGTCGAGTGCAGGTGTTCATGGCGTGAAATGGCGGTGAAACGATGGGGTAGGGGAGTTCGAGGTTTGACTCGACACTCCTCCCGCCATGCCCCGGAGCCAAGCCCGATTCCCCATGGCGCCTCGGGAGGCGATCTCCTTTTCCTCGGTGCCCGTCCGTTCCCGGACCCTGGGCCCCTCGGGTTGTTGTGGCCTTTCCGCGTCGCGCGCGCTCCCTCGTCAGGAAGCCTTGACGATCGTCACATCCAATCCGGGGAACTGTGTGAACGCCTTGTCGATGGTCACGAGTTGAGCACCGCAAGCGATGGCGAACGCGGCGAGGTAGGCATCCATCCATAGTTTGGGTGAGCTTGTCCGCCGGGTGGCCAGCTTCTTCCAGAGGACGGCGAGTTCCCTCGGCTCATCTCGGTGCGCGATCCGATCATCCGCGATGAAGGCCTCGTAGACTCCCCACGCCTCCACGTTGGTCAATGGCTTGATGCCATACGGGACCATGACCTCGGTCGCGGTGAGAAGCCGAAGAACCGACTGTTGGACGGCGCGGCAGAACACAACGCCGTTGGGCGCGCCCTGCTCGTCCAGCCATGCCCTGGCGGCCGAATGATGCGTGTGTCCGGAAAGCGCGAGGGCCAGCCAGATGTTGGTGTCAGGTACCTTCATGACGCCATCCGGTCTCCTGCCTCAACAACGCGTCCGATACTTGTTCGGGCGATAGCTCCGCCGGGCGAACGCATTGGACGAGCGGCAGTTTCACCCTGGCGGAGACGGCGGATTTGGTTTGGCGCTCCATGAGTCCTCGACGCAGGAGGTCGGCCATCGTGTCCTTGAGTTTGCGTCCATCGTGCAGGGCGCGCAGCTTGATCTCGCGCACCAGATTCCCAGGAAGATCGATCGTCGTCTTCATGCACCCAGCTTGCTGGTTTGCTGGTTTGCTGTCAAAAGGGGGCCTCCAGCCCAGTCGGCAGTTCCTCCATCTTGGAAGGTCATCACTGACCGTGACCGGTCCCTTGACCCCCTCATACAAGTAGCGAGACATTTACTTCAATCTTGATACCGTATGCTGGGTAATGGACTTGCTTTGTTATGTTACATCGATAACTTCGCGACTCATGACCATTCCGTCGCAACCTTCCAGTATCGTCGGTCGTGATGCATTCATTGCGGACACATGGCGAGAACTCGCATTCAAGAGCCTCTACATGAACGATCTGCGTCGCATCGGGAAGACGCGGATCCTCAGGAAAATGCACGCCGAACTCCCTCCGGGCTGGCTGGCGACGTTTTCCGACCTGGAGGGCACGCACACTGCGGAAGAGTTTGCAGCGCTGGTATACAAGGACTCGGCCCAGGTCCTGACCGCCAAGCAGCGCAAGCTGCGCAAAATGGGCGACCTCCTTGGAAAGGCGGCGGGAACCGAGATCCTCGGCATCCTGAAGTTGCCGGACGGTCAACCCGCCCCGTGGAAGGACGTGCTGAGGACGACCTTTGATGACGTGGTCGAGGCGCTCCGTGAACCGCCCGGCTCCCGCATGGTCTTCTTCTGGGATGAGGTGCCCTACCTGCTCGAGAACATCGCGAAGCAGCAAGGGAAGGACACGGCCATGCAGGTGCTCGATATCCTTCGCGAACTATCCCAGCGCCACGATTCCATCCGACTCCTGCTCACGGGCTCCATCGGCATCCATCACGTCCTCCGCAGCCTGTGGGGCGAGAACTACAAAGGCTCGCCCCTCAATCACATGAACCTGATCCAGCCGGGGCCGTTGAATCCGAAGGATGCGGCGGCGTTCGCGGAATCCGAGATCGTCCGACGTGGAGTGTCCTGCGCGGAACCCGGCCCCTGCGCGGTCGCCCTATCGGATCTGGTCAGCCACGTCCCCTTCTACATCGAAAACCTCGCCGCCCGCCTGCCGCTCGGCGCGAGCATGACCCCGGCGCTCATCAAGGCGGCATTGGAGAAAGAACTCCGCTCCGATACCAGCGACTGGGACCTCGACTACTACCGCAGGCGGGTGAGATCCACGTTTCCCGCCACCGAAAAGCTCGTCCTGGCGATTCTCGACGCCCTCGCCACGACCGGCACGGATGCCCTCTCGTTTCAGCAAATCGGCCAGCTCGTCAGCGCCAGGATGCCAACCGACGACGAAGTCTTCCGCGAGCACCTGAAGCTGCTCTGCATGGACCACTACCTCGCGCGCGACGACTCCAACGCCTACCGATTCCACCTCTCGCTCATCCGCCGCTGGTGGAAGATCAACCGCAGCCTGTGAATCCCTGCTCATGACCAGCGAACGCCCATTTCTCAGTCATTTCTCCCCGCAGTGGACGAACCCGGAATACCTTCGAGGCCATCTTCGTGCAGCGCGGCGACCTGCTCGCGGAGAGCGTGGCCGTCGTGCGCGACAGCGTGCTCACGGACCGCAGGCATCACCTGCTCTTTATCGGCCCGCGGGGCGCGGGAAAGACCCATCTCGTCACCCTCATCCAGCACCGCCTCCGCCAGGATCCCGCCCTCGCCGACCGCATGAGAGTGGCCTGGCTGAACGAAGACGAGACCGCCACCAGCTTCCTGCGGCTGCTCATCGCCATCCACCGCAGCCTCGGCGAGCGCTACCTGGAGGAGTTTCCCGCCGCCACCCTCACCGCGCTCGCTGGCAAGGAGCCGTCCGTGGCGCTGGAGCAGCTCATCCGCGATCTGCTGCGCGACCTCCAAGGGCGCACCATCGTCTGCCTCATGGAGAACCTCGACGCCCTTTTCCGGAGCCTCAATGTGGCCGAGCAGCGGAACTGGCGGGCTTTTCTCCAGAACCACCCCGTCATCGTCACCGTGGGCACCGCGCAGGCGCTCTTCGACGGCATCTCCGATCACGACGAGCCATTCTTCGGCTTCTTCGACACCCGGCATCTCCAGCCTCTCTCCGTGGAGGAGGCTCGCACTCTGCTGGAGCGCATCGCCACCCTCCAGGGGCGCTCGGATCTGGCCGAGTTCCTCCGCACACCCACCGGCCGGGCGCGGGTCGACGCCATCCGCGCCCTCGCCGGGGGAAACCCGCGGCTCTACCTCATATTCTCCGACCTGCTGGCCAATGCCGCCGCGCTCGATGATCTCGTGCGCCCGTTCGAGGAAATGGTGGACCGCCAGCTCACCAGCTATTATCAGGAACGCCTGCGCTGGCTCAGCCCGCAGCAGCGGGAAATCGTTCAGTTCCTTTGCCGCGCCGGCCGTCCCGTGCCGGTGAAGCACATCGCCGAGGGCCTCTTCACCACGCACAACTCCATCACCGGCCAGCTCAAACAGCTCCGGGAGTTCCGGTACGTGGACAGCCACCCGCTGGGGCGCGAGGTCCTCTACGAACTCGCCGAACCCCTCATGCGCCTCGCCCTTCAGGTGAAGGAAACCCACGACCGCCGCCCACTTTCCCTCATCGTGGACTTCCTCCGCATCTGGCATGAGCCGCAGGAACTCGCCAAGCGCCTCGCCCAATGCTCCGTGGATTCCCCGGTCCGCGCCTACCTGGAAACCGCCCACCGCCTTCAGATCACCGGGCCGAACCTGCGCCACGAGCTGTTCCGTCGCGACCTGGATCTCGGCGGTCCGAAACAGTGCGACGACACCGCCCTCGAAAAGGCCCGCAGCGTCGCGCAGGACGGCCAAGCCGCTGACTTGAACCGACTGGGACTCATCCTGAACGCTCGCAAGGAGTGGGAGGAAGCGATTCAGGTCCTCACCCAGGTTATCGAGAAAACAGATGCGCCACCGGCCGAAGTCTCCAAAGCCCTGCGCCGTCGAGGCTACGCCCACTATCATGCCGGTCGTCCGGAGCAGGAAATCGCCGATTGCACCCGAGCTATCGAGCTACCCGGCGCACCACCCGAGCAGGTCGCCAAGGCTCTCTTCAACCGGGGTATCGCGCATGGGCAAGACGGACGAACGGCGGAGGCCATCGCCGACTACACCCCGCGCTATTGAACTGCACGGCGCCCCGTCCGAGCAGGTCGCCAAGGCACTCTTCAACCGGGGTTTCACGCATGGACATGAAGACGGACGAACGACGGAGGCCATCGCTGATTGCTACCCCCGCGCCATCGAACTGCCCAGGGCGCGCCATCCGAGCAGGGTCGCCACGGCGCTCAACAACCGGGGCGCCACCCACCGACTGACCGCGCGCACGGCGGAGGCCATCGCCGACTACACCCGCGCCATCGAACCGCCCGGCGCGCTGCCTGAGCAGGTTGCCATGGCACTCAACAACCGGGGCGCATCGCACGGGAAAGCCTGGCGGACGGTGCAGAGGCCACCGCGGACCACACCCGCGCCATCGACCTGCCCTCCGCACCGCCTGAGCATGCCGCTACGACTCTCAACAACCGGGGCGCATCGTACGGGAAAGCCGGGCGGACGGCGGAGGCGATCGCCGACTACACCCGCGCTATTGAACTGCCCAGCGCAACTCCCGAGAAGGTTGCCATGGCACTCAACAACCGGCGAATTGCCACGCGAAGCTGGGCCTACATCGGGGCTGTGCTGCGGGACATTTCCCGCGTTGTTCACGCTACCGGATGAAAGGGCCGCCCGTAATGCCTCGCCCCGCCCTCGATTTCAAGGCCAGGGAGATCGTGAGCGCCGTCTTCGCCGGCGACGCCCGAGGCCGTTCTGACCGAGCCTACTCATCGAGTTCGCGGGCCTTTTCGCCCGGTTCGGTGGTCTGACCCACCTCGGCGAAGCCGCCGTGAAGCAACTGCCCGCCATCGCCGCGAGCCCGCTGAATCACGCCGCCTGGGATGCCTGGGCCGATGCCTGGGAAGCCGCCCGCGCCGCCCTGCCGACCCAAGACCAGGACCAACTCGACATCCCCCTGCGCCTGCTGCGCACCGGCATCGCCTGGCTGAAGACGAAGGACGACGCCCACCTCCTGACCCTTCCCAGCGAAGAACGACGACTCCTCCGCGAAGCGCCGAACCTACCGCCGGAGAACTAGCCCGGAGGCCGGAGCGGCGGCTGACCAGCCGCCCTCTGGAGATTGGCAATTTTTCCCGAGCCCACCGATCGCGTTCGGCCTTCCCTCGTGCGGAGTACCGTTATTTCACCAACCCCGGGGGGAGATGGGCCGGTCATCGAAGGCGTCACGCTCGATTCGGTCGCGAGAAATCCACGCACAACCCCGTAGGGGTGGCCGATCTATAGCAACGATCGGTCTCACGATGAACGCAGCTCCGTAGGAGCGGCCCTCGGAGCGGGGCGCGGTCATGGGCTTCCATCGCCCGGAATCGGGGTCGGAAGGGATATCCGCTGGGCCGCCCCTCTGGGGCTTGAGATCCATTTCCGGACTCGTTCTACTGACAGGCCGGTCCTACGGACCTTGGTTCGGGGACGCGGATCGGCCAACGGAAGGGCGCTTTTCACCCCGAGGTGACGTCGAACCCTAGGGCTCCGGATTTTTTGTTCCCAAGAAACGGCCAATCTCCGGGCTGGAAATCAGCGCCGACTGACGTCGGCGGCTACGGTTCATGGCCCCTATTTCCCGGATTCCGGAGTGACGGCGAACGAGACTCGCTGGACGCCGGAGCGTCGGACCAGGTCGAGGACGGCCAGGACGGCTCCGTGGGAGGTGGATTTGTCGGCGGTGACGTAGATCGGGGTGTTCGTGGACCGGCCGTGGTAGCGATTGGAGAGCGCCAAGCCCAGAGCGGGCAGGGTGGTTCCGTTCTCCCCGATGAACAACCGACCCTCGCGATCCAGCGCGATGCTGAAGACGTCCGCCTTGATGTCCTTGTCGCCGGTGCCGGCCATGGGGACGTCCACCTTCACGGCGTTCAGCTTCTGCATGTTCAAACTCACCATCATGAACGAGGCGAGAGCAGGAAGAACATCACGTCGATCAGCGGGATGA
>CALNYA010000043.1:0-187070 GCA_942490575.1 uncultured Verrucomicrobiota bacterium | reverse complement strand
CGGCGCCGATCGTCGCCGTCGGTGTCCCGCAGGAACAGGAGATGGGGCGCCTGGCCCACGTACGCGCCGCCTCCTCCCAGGAGAATGCCGGTGGCGAGATTGAGGCCGTCCGCCCACACATGAACCTTGTCGGCGCGACCGTCGGCGTCGGTGTCTTCCAAGATCTTGATCCGGTCCCGGGGTTTCTCGCCGGGTTTGGCGCCGAGCGGGTACTCGTAAAGCTCGACGACCCAAAGGCGGCCCCGCTCGTCCCACGTCATGGCGACCGGATTGACCACCTCCGGTTCGGACGCGAAGAGACGGATTTCGAAACCTTCGGGGACGGTGAACCTCTTTTGGGCCTCCGTCGGTGACAGAGCGGGCGTGGATGCCGGGGCGTGTTGTCCGGCGAGTTGTTTGCCGGCCGGCGCGTTGGTGTACACGGGGAATCCGAGGTCCTTGCGCGGAGGGCGATACTCCGCCGCGAGGCCGGGTGTGAAGGGGATCAAGCAGGATGCAAGGGCGACGGGACAGGCCAAGGTGCGCAACCGGCGGAGCATGGGGACAGACTAACGAGCGGGACCGGATCGTGAAGCCGGGAATTCGTGTCGCGCCGGCTCTCCTGTACCGCCGGCTATCCCGTAGCGCCGGCTATCCCGTAGCGCCGGCTTTCCAGCCGGCAGGGTTGAGCGATCTCACGGAGGCTCCGAGGCACGGAGGATCCGGTCGCGCATCTGCGCATCACCCGGACGATGTAGCGCAGGCTTCCCAGCCTGCTGTATCGCCGGTTGCCAACCGGCGGGGACCGAGTTGCGGAGCAGCGCCTGCGAGTCGTTGATTCCAGCAGGGACTTGAAGCGTCGCACCCGCCGACTGGCAGTCGGCGAAACAGCAGACAGCCCTGTCTGCGCCACGAAATGCGACAAAGGACCGGTCCCTTGGTTGAGGCCACGAAAAACCCCGAAGCCTGAGGGGCTCCGGGGTGGATCGGAAAAACCTGGGAACGCAACCGATCGTTCAGGACGGATTCAGCTTCGAATCCTCCGAATCAGCCGAAGGCGGCGGTGTGCCGCTGGATTCCGTCGAGGCCTCGGGAGCCGGGGCTGGAACAGCGGGTGCGGATTCGGGCACCGGTGTTCCCGGGGTCGATTCCACAGCGGGCGCGCTTTCCTGGGTCGCACCAGCGGCGGGTTCGGCTTGAACCGGGGTCGCCGGCGCGTCCGGGGCGGATGAGGGTGTTGCGGCGGCTTCGGATGGAGCCGTGGATTCGGGTGTCGTCGCGGCAGCGGCAGCGGCAGCGGAAGCGGTCGCAGGCGCGGTGGTGGCATCGGGGGCCGCCGGCGGAGGCGTGGCGGCCTGCTGCGGCTTCGGCGGTCGGGGGGGCGGGGTGGGCCTAGGAGCGGGCTTTTTGGCCAGTTCAACCCTGCCGTTGGCGAACTCGATGACGTGCCCTTCGTGGATGAGCCAGTGAAGGTCCCCGACGATCGCGGACAATTCCGGTGAAGGAGGAGTCTCGGTCCCTTCGGCGGCCGGGGGGGCGTCGGCGGGGGGCAGTTGCACACCCAGAGCTTCGAGAAGCTTGCGGCGGGTGCAGTCCGGGGTCGCCTGGATGGCGTCGACGATGCGTTTGACGCCTTCGGAGACCGGGCTGGTTTCCAGGTCGAGGAAGCGCGGGCGCGCGACGGCGACGTGGAGGACTGTCTTGTTGACCTTGAAGAAGTGAAGGCCTCGATGAGCGAAGTCGTCGCTCAACCGGGTTACGAGCTTCAGGGGGAACCGCTGCTGGAGATCGAATTCGCGGCGGGAGAGCCGGCGGAGCGGCGGAGGAAGGGCCTCGCGGGCGGCGGGCGTCCGGACGACGTGGCTCGCTTCGGGCTTGATGATGTTCGGGAGGTGGACCTGCCGGAAATGCTGCTCGACGGCGTCCCGGCTGCCCAACTTGAGCGGTTCGGGGAGGTTCAGGCAGGCGTACTCGAACTTGAAGCTCTGCTCTTCGATCCACTGTTTCACGACGGCTTCGTCGCGGATGATTCGGACCCTCGACTTGTAGACGTCGAAGGGAAGGCGCGAGTAACGCTCCGTGTGGAGGCGTTGGAGCTTGGCCTGGTAGTCGTGCAGGTTCGGCGGGCCGAGAACGGTTCCGCTCATGCCGCACTGGGCGACGAACGTGTACGTGCCCTTCGGCGGGTCGATCGCGATCTTCTCCGTCTGGTAGAACGTTCCGAAATGCTTGCTCAACACGTGCCGGGTCGCCTCGGAGTCGGACATCCAGACGGTGTCGTCGAGGTTGCAGGTGTAGAACTGCCGAGCCGTGCCGTCCGCGTTGTTGCCGTGCGCGCGAAAGTGCAGTTGGTAACGGTCCGGGCGTTTCAGGATCAGATGCGCGATGTCGAAGAGGGGATACGCGCGGCCCGTCTGCCGGATCTGGCGGGCGAGTGAATCGACGCCCGTCGGATCGGGAATGAGATCGACGTTGATTCCCTCCGGCAAATCCTCCGGGGGTTCGGGGCGCCGGAAATCGCCGCGTTCTCCGCCTCGCCGGTCGCCTCCAGCTCCGCGGGGTCGTCCGCCGCCGCCGCCGCCGCCGCCACCACCGCCGAAGCGTTGATTTCGATCCGAAGGTCCGGATGAACCTCCCGGGCCGCCGGGGCCACCCGGTCGCCGGAAGTCAGGTCGGCCACCGCCGCCTCCGCCGCGGAAGTCGCGACGGGGACCGCCGGGACCGCCGGGTCCTCCGGGACCACGTCCGCGCGGGCCGCGTCGATCGCCTCCGCCGGTGTCTTCAAAGTTGGCGTAACGGTTGGCTGTCTGGGGCTGACGCGCCCAGGCAGGTAACAGCTGGAGATCCAGATCCAGCTCGATTTCGGGCTTCTCGCTCTCGCTCATGATACACCTAGGTCCGTGCCGGCGAACCGGCCGGGGCCTGCGTCGTTGGGAGCAGGGGGCGGCAGCTTGGCGGCTGGAGCCGAAGCTTTGCAAGCGTCCCGTGCAGCCGTCTTGCGGCACCCCTCCGGGCGGCGAACGGAGTCGCCGAATGTCCGGGATCGGGAAAAGGATTCGGGATTGCGCCCGGGGCTTGGGCTCCGCTTAGCTGGCGGGGTCGGCGTTTCAAAACAAGACAACCGACGACCCAGGCCCACCCACGAAGAACGGAATCCCGCGATGTCGAGCATTGGCAAATTGATGAAGCAAGCGGCCCGCATCCAGAAGCAGCTGGAGGCGAAGCAGGCTGAATTGGCATCCAAAAACATCGAGGCCACGAGTGGTGGTGGCGCGGTGAAGGTGGTGGTGCGCGGCGACGGGACGATCGCCTCGATCAAGATTGATCCGCAGGCGGCGAATCCCGCGGATGTCACGATGCTGGAGGACTTGGTTCTGACCGCGGCGAATAACGCGCTCGCGCAGGCCAAGGAGCTTCAGAACCAGGAAATGGGCTCCGTGGCGGGCGGACTCCAGTTGCCCGGCCTGATGTGACGTGACGAATTTCCGACTGCCCGAGCCGCTGGGCGCCCTCATCGCGGCCCTGAGCCGACTGCCGGGGATCGGGCCGCGGTCGGCCGAACGGTTGGCCTTGCATCTCGTTCAGTCGGACGCGGTGGGGGTGGAGCAATTGGCGCGGTCCCTGGTGGAGTCGCGCCAGCGCATCCGGGCCTGCGGGGAGTGCGGATCCCTGACGGAGGCGAATCCCTGCGGGCTTTGCACGGATCCGGGGCGCGACGCCGCTCTTCTTTGTGTGGTGGAACGGGCCACCGACATCCTCGTCCTGGAGAAGTCGGGAACTTTCCGCGGCCGCTACCATGTGCTGGGCGGCCGACTCTCGCCGGTCAACGGCGTCGGACCGGAGGATCTTCGACTGGGCGAATTGGATCGGCGCCTGGCGCGCGGCGGTGTGCGGGAGATGGTGCTGGCGCTAGGAACGGATGTGGAAGGCGACGCCACGGCCCACTACCTGGCCGAGCGCTTCGGGTCCAAGGAAATCCAGGTGACGCGGCTGGCGGCCGGGTTGCCGGCGGGAAGCGGGCTGGATTTCGCGGACGAACTCACCTTGAGCCGCGCTCTGGAGGGGCGGCGGCCGGTCTGAAGGGACGGGCCTGTGTCCGAGGTTCGTGCTTGTCGGCGCCGGGTGGAATCGGTCACAGAACCCGCGCGATGGGATGTTTACCGGACGTGGTGGTGTTCGACCTGGGGAAGGTCCTGCTGGATTTCGACTATGGAATCGTGATCGGAAAGCTCGCGGCCCGCGGCCGGCTGAAGATTCCCGAACTCCGACAACTGCTGGTGGAATCGCCGCTGCTCCCCGCCTATGAATGCGGCGAACTCACTTCGCGGCAGTTCTTCGAGGTGGTGCGGCGGGAGACGGGCTTCGATGGCGGGTTCGCGGAGTTCTCGAGCTACTTCGGGGACATCTTCACGCCGATTGCTCCGATGGTGGCCATGCAGGCGGAGCTTCGCGCCCGGGGGGTGCCGAC
Organism: uncultured Verrucomicrobiota bacterium; assembly: GCA_942490575.1. GTDB lineage: Bacteria > Verrucomicrobiota > Verrucomicrobiia > Limisphaerales > CAIMTB01 > CAIMTB01. The sequence goes on along the minus strand of CALNYA010000043.1, from coordinate 182,623 downwards.
GTTCATCTTCTCCAACACGAACGATCTCGCGATCGAGTATGTGCGGCGCGCGTTCCCCTTCTTCGGCGGTTTCGATGGGTACGTGCTGTCCTACGAGCACGGGTCGATGAAGCCGGACGCGCCGCTGTACGAAGTCGTCGAGCGGGTCACGGGTCGACGGGAGGGAGCCATCCTGTACCTGGACGACCGGCCGGAGAACGTGGAAGCGGGCGCCGCGCGCGGGTGGCGGGCGGTGGCGCACCACGATCCGGAGGTTTCGAGGAAACGGGTGCTGGAGGCGGGTCTGCTGGGGTAGGGGAAACGATCTTGGTTGCGCGAATCGGGGCCATGACCCGTAGCCGCCGACGTCAGTCGGCGCTGATTTTCGGTCCGGAGATGGCGCGGACTGACGTCAACGAAGACGGGTGGGTGGTTCATGGCTGCATCAACGAGTTGCGATGCGACTCGCGCGTTGGATCCATGAACCGCCAAGCCGGAATCCCTCACCCGGCGCCGCGATGCGTCGCCACCCTCTCCCGTCGGACGGGAGAGGGGCTGGGGGTGAGGGGGGGGTCTTGGAGAGCGCTGCGGAGGCTTCGCGCGGCGCGTGCCGGGGAAGTCAGCGTTCGGGGAATTCGAAGCCGACCTTGCCCTTTTCGCCGAGAACGAGGTGGGCTGCGAAATTCTTGCCGGTCTTGCGGGACACGAAGCGTTCGAGCAGATCGGTCCGGCCCTCGGTGAGGAGCTTGACCGCCTGGTCGCGGTCGAGCGGTTGTTCGAGGATGACGCGGCCCGCGTGGAACTTGCACCGCTTCGGTTCCCGCTGGCTGTTCTCGCAGATGTACGATTCGGGGCCTTCGTGGACCCGGCCCTTGCAGAGCGGGCAGCTTCCGATTTCGGGAAGCTGGGTGAAGTCGAGTTTGACGGCGGGCGCGGCGGCTTTCTTCTCGCGGGCGGCCTTGGGCTTGGCGGCGCGCGGGGCGAATTCGAAGCTGACCTTCCCGTCCTTGACCACCAGGAAAGCCTCGAACTTCCGGCCGGTCTTGTTGGAAACAAAACCCTTGAGGAGCTCGGTCTTACCCTCGGTGAGGAGCTTCTGCATCTGCGGCAGTTCGATGGTCTGCTGAAGGATGATCTTGGACGAACTGAAGGTGCAGGATTTGGTGGGGGGAACGGATTTCTCGCAGACGTACTTCATGCCGGTGTCGAAGATGTTCGAGCGGCACTTGGGGCAGACGCCGACGGGTGTTTTGCCCGTGAAATCCGGGGGCGCGGCGCCTTCTCCGGAACCGTCCCCGTCGCCGGATCCCTCTCCGAAGTCGAAGGCCGCCTTGAAGTCGGGGGCGGGTCCGAGCTTCATCATGGCGTCGAACGGCCGGCCGAGTTTGCTGCGGAACCCGCGGAGCGGCCCGATCCGGCCCTGGGTGATGAGTTCCTCGACCTCCTGGGGCTCGAACTGTCGGCCGAGGATGATCTTGTAGAGCGACCAATCGCAGTTGGGGCTCTGGCACTGGAAGGTCTTGTAGGTCTCGTGGACCTCGCCGCCGCAGCGTGGGCAGCGGGTGGTGAGCTTGCCGAAATCGCCGGGAATGGTGTCGTCGTCGTAGCTCTTGGCGCGGGTGACGATTTCCTCGGTGAGCCCGCGGATCTCGTTCATGAAGACGTCGCGCTGGAGTTGGCCCCGCTCCATCTGCTTGAGCTTGTTCTCCCATTCGCCGGTGAGTTCGGGCTTGGTCAGCGTCTCCACGCCGAGCCCGTTGAGGAGGACCATCAGGGAAAACGCCTTGGCGGTCGGCTGAAGCTCCTTCCCGTTCCGGAGCATGTAGTGATCCTCGATGAGTCCCTCGATGATCTGGGCCCGCGTGGCGGGCGTGCCGAGGCCCTTCTCGGCCATGGCTTCGCGGAGTTCGTCGTCCTCGACCAGTTTCCCGGCGCCCTCCATGGCGGAGAGGAGGGTGGCCTCGTTGTAGCGCGGCGGCGGCTTGGTCTGGCTGGGTTTGACCTCGATCTCGCGGGTGTCGACCTGCTCGCCCGACTGGACCGGGGTCATGAGGGGCGCGGCGTCGTCCGACTGGACCTCCCTGCCGTAGATCTCGAGCCAGCCCGGGCGGACCAGGACTTTGCCGAACGACTTGAACGGCTCGTTCTCGACCCGGGTGATGCGGGTGGTTTCGAGGAATTCCGCGGCCGGGAAGAAGACCGCCATGAACCGCCGGGTGACGAGGTCGTAGATCTTCTGCTCCACCTCGCTGAGGTTCTTCGGCGTTTCCGGGGTCGGGATGATGGCGAAGTGATCGCTGACTTTGGCGTTGTTGAAGACGCGGCGGTTGGCGGGCCGGATCCACTTCTCGGTGAGGACCCGGCTGGCGAAGGGGCCGTAGGCGCCGTCGCCGGCCAGGGCGTCGAGGGTTTTCCGGACGGTGTCCGGGTAGTCCTCGGGAAGGTGGCGCGAGTCGGTTCGCGGGTAGGTGAGGGCCTTGTGTTTCTCGTACAGGGCCTGGGCCAGCGAGAGCGTGGTCTTGGCGCTGAACCCGAACCGGCCGTTGGCCTCGCGCTGGAGCGAGGTGAGATCGAAGAGGAGCGGCGAGAGTTGGGTGGTCGGCTTGCTCTCCTCGGTGACGATGCCCGGTTTGCCGAGGCACAGGTCCCGGAGCGCTTCGGCGCGCGCCTGGTCCCAAACCCGTTCGGGTCTGAGATCCGGGTCGGCCTCCCGGGCGTCGGGTTTCTCGAATTTCTCGTCGAACCAGCGTCCGGGGTAGGTGCCGGACGTGGCCTGGAAGGTGGCGATGACCTCCCAGTAGTCGCGGACGACGAAGGCGCGGATCTTGTGCTCGCGTTCGACGACGATCGCGAGAGTCGGGGTCTGGACGCGCCCGACGGGGGTCTTGTTGAAGCCGCCGGACTTGTTGTTGAAGGCGGTCATCGCGCGCGTGCCGTTGATGCCGACCAGCCAGTCGGCTTCGGCGCGGCAGCGGGAGGCGTCGGACAACGGGAGGAGATCGGTGTCGGTGCGGAGGCGGGCGAAGCCGTCGCGGATGGCGGCGGGGGTCATCGACTGGAGCCAGAGCCGCTGGATGGGATGTTTGGCGGCGGTGTGGGCGACGATGTTGCGGAAGATGAGTTCGCCTTCGCGCCCGGCGTCGCAGGCGTTGATCAGCCGGTCGACGTCCTTGCGCTTGATGAGTTTGACGAGCGCCTTGAGGCGGTTCTCGCTCTTCTCGATCGGCGCCAGCGAGAAGTGGGGTGGCAGGTGGGGCAGGGCGTTGAACGTCCATTTGCCCCGCTTCACCTCGAATTGATCGGGGACGGCGAGTTCGAGGAGGTGACCCACGGCGGAGGAGAGGACGAATTCCTCGCTCTCGTAGTGATCGTCGGTCTTCTTGAAGCCGCCGAGTGCCCGCGCGATGTCGGTCGCGACGGATGGTTTCTCGGCGATGATGAGAGCCTTGCCCATGACGAAAAGTGCGCGGCTTCTACACCACGCGCCACGCGGCGCGCAATGGTTTGATGGATTTCGGTTTCATCCGGGATCGGTTCGGGACGTCGTTTTCGGGTGGCTTCAGCCTCGGAGGGAACGAGTTCGGCGGCGTTCGCGAAGGATTTCAAACACGGCGGGTAGGATGGACACGATGATGATGCCGAGGATGACCGCCGAGAAATTCTTCTTCACGAAGGGCAGGTTGCCGAAGAAGTAACCCGCCACGGAGCAGAGGACCACCCACAGAATGGCCCCGATCACGTTGTAGGCCATGAAGTGCCGGTAGCTCATGTGGCCGGCCCCGGCCACGAACGGGGCGAACGTGCGGACGATGGGGACGAATCGCGCGATGATGATCGTCTTGCCCCCGTACTTCTCGAAGAAGGCGTGGGTGCGGTCGAGGTATTCCTTCCGCACCACCCGCGGAAACCGATGCTGGAGTCCCTCCCCGGACACACGGCCGATGGTGTAGTTGACCGTGTCGCCGAGGATGGCGGCCACCAGCAGGAGCCCGATGACCAGACCGAGGTTGAGGCTTCCCGTCGCGGCCAGGGCGCCCGCGGCGAACAGGAGCGAATCGCCGGGCAGGAACGGCGTCACCACCAGCCCCGTCTCGCAGAAGACGATCAGGAAAAGGATGCCGTAAACCCACGGGCCGTAGTCCGCCACCATCTCCGCGAGATGGCGGTTCAGGTGCAGCACGATATCGAGGAGTTGTCGGAACGCATCCACGGCGCGGGGACATTGCGAGGATGCGGGGCTCGCGCCCACCAAAATTCCTCGCGACCTGGAATTCGGGCGGGTCCGCTGCCCGAACCGGGTACGCCTTCAGGATGTTATGGATCCCGCGGCCCTTGTCTTCCCGCGCCGGCTAGGGCGTGGCGCGGGTGATCGCCACGCGGTGCTTGCGCGGCATCCGGGCGGCGTCGATGCGGGCTTCGTCCGCGGCGATCTCGTCGTCGATCCGCTTCAATTCGGCGGCGCGGCGGTTCTCGATTTCAGGACCGGCGGCCCAATCCGGCGGGGAATACAGCTGAACCCGGCGCCAGCGCTCGAAGAAGCGGTTGTTCTTCTGGAAGACGAGATCGAGGACTTCCCGGGCCTGCCGGGTGACCGGACCGGCCGATTGGGAAAGGTTGACGCCCTTGGAAAGTTCGGCGGCCGTGGCCCGCGTGGCGGCTTCGCCGTCCACGGTGATCGCGTAGGCGCCTTCGGACAGACCGGCGACGCGAACGGTGTACCGGCTCAGCTCGTCGAGAACAGGAGCCAATCCAAGGGCCGATTCCGCGCGCGGATCCACGGGCATCGGCAGCGCCTCGTCCAGTCGATCGAAGGCCACGCCGCCGTCGGCGAAGGCGAGGTTGTCGACCTGGCAGGAAGTGGCGCGGACGGACTTGGACGCGACCTCGATGTCGACTTCCGAAACCTGGGGTGTCGCGCCGAGGCCTTTGAGAACGATCCAAGCCATGAGGGTCTGACCCGCGGGCCCGGGATGCACCGCGTCGCCACCGCCGATGAAGGCCTTGGGATCGGTGGCGCGCTCGGCGAGCATCCGATCCATGTACGGACCGAACTGGTCCACGAACAGGGCGTTGTTCGCGGCGGCGATGTCCTTGAGCCCGTCCGAGAACCGGCGCAGGGACTGGTTCCTCGCGTCCTTGTCCGGGTCCGGGCGCTTGTCCTCGATCGGCTGCGGCGTCAGGAACGCGACCCTCGCGCCGGCTCCCGCCAGGACTTGGGCGATCTCGGTCTGGCTCCGGCTGTACGCGCGGAAGATGTCGGGCCGGAACGTCTGGTAGGAGTGGTCGTTCATTCCGAACTTCACCGTCACGAAAGTCGGCTTGAGCGGAAGGACGTCCCGTCCCAGGCCGCGGCCCACGGAATCCTCGACCATGGCATCCAGGTCCTTCCCTTCGGCGGCGAAGAGACGGCCTTCGTCGGGGCGGGTGCGCTGGCGGAGCCAGGAGGTGTCGCCTCCCCAACCGACATTGCGAAAGCTCATCTTCCAGCGCGGATGCCGGGTGAGCGCGTAGGCCTCGATGTAGGTCGTGTAGAGGCGTTGCTCGGTGATGCTGTCGCCCAGGAACACCACGCGGTCGCCATCCCGAATCGCGAAATCCGAGGCGGGACATCCCAGGGTGGCGATCCAGGCGAAGGCGCAGGCGAGAATTCGGAATCGGGACATGCCGGAAACTGGGGCTGAACCGACGGGCGAATCAACCCGGGATTCCGGTAGCGCCGGCTTTCCAGCCGGCAATCGGAGATTGGCCATTTCTTGGGAAACGAGGGAGGCCGGCGCCGTGGGGCATTCCGACCCTGGAGCGCGACACCCCCTTTTTTCGAACCTTCTCCCCGGACCAAGGTCCGTAGGACCGGCCTGTCTATAGAACGTGCCCGGGAATGAATCTCAAGCCCCAGAGCCTAGGGACGCGGTCCCAGGAGTCGGCGCATCGATTCCATCAGGACCGGTTCCACTTCGGGCGCCACGTTGGACGCGGCCGGGCTGGTCTCGTACCCACCCTGGTCGTAGGCGATGGTGGTTCCGATGTAGCCCGGGCCGTAGTCGCCGTAAGCCGCCATGCCGACAAACAGGTCGGGGCGCATCGCCTTGGCCGCGAGTTGATACTCGACGAAGAGTTCGCCCGGAAGATGAAGGATTCGGGTCGAACCCATTTTCAGGCAGGAAATCTCCAGGGACGTCCCGGCCTGGCAACGCTGGAGCCAGGCGAGCTTCGAGGCGCCTCCCGACAGAAAGAAGGTCGCCTCCTTGCCCTTCAGTTGGGCGCGTAGTTTCTCCTCGGAAAGATGTTTGGCCGGAGGAAGTGAGACACGGTCGACCGTCCAAGTGATTGTGGCGGGGTTGGCGGGTTCACGCTGGGTCGACTCCCACGCGCGTCGCATGCCGTCGGCGAGACGCTCGCCGAGCAGTCCCCGATTCTCCTTCGAACCGTCGTTGTACTTTCCGGCGCCGAGATTGCCGCCCGCCCCGTTGAAGTGGACGTGCAGCGCTGCGGGCAGGGCCAGTTGACGGAGGAACCGCGCGACGCCCGGGATGTCGGGATTGGGAATACCGGTCCGGTAGTAGCTCTGGGGATGAATCGCGTAATAGCTCAGGAGGGCGAGGGGTTGTTCCCCGTCCCAGAAGCTGACCAGCGAAACGTCTGGGTCGATCGTGCCCTCGGGCTCCGCGCGGAGGGCCGGATCGGTGCAGGTGGTGTATCGGACGGCCCGGACCTTGCCGTCGGGTCCCAGGATCCGCCGATTCGACGCCAGTTGGCGAACGGGCGCCGAACCGCGGCCCACGTGGGTGAACGGGGAAGCGGTGGCCAGCGCATCGCGGACGGCGACGTCCAGGCGGCGGAGCACTTCGCGGGGGAACGCGCCATCGTAGTTCCGCGGGTCGATCCCCGCTTCCTTCAGGATGTTCTCGGCGCCGAAATCGCAATCCGGCGCGTCGTGCTGGTGAAGGGCGTGGACCGCGACCCGTTCGCGCGTGGTCCCGGCCGCCTTGGCCAGGGTGTCGCGGAAGGCGTCGTGGCCTTCGTTCGCGATGCCGATCCAGTCCAGGGCGCACAGCACGATCGGGTCGCCGGCGCCGAGAATCACGATCCCGCGGGCGCGCAGACCCAGGTCCCACCAGTTCGTGACCGGATCATAGGCCATGTGGCTGCCGATGGGCGGAGTCGCGTCCACGTCGAACCGGGCGAGGCGCAGGCCGGCCGAAGGGGCGGTGGCCGCGCGGGCCGTGGTGCCGATCGCCATCAGCATCCAGGTGAGGGTGGCCAACCCGATCCATGAGAGAACGCGATTCCGCAGCTTGGGCATGCCGGACTCTAGCCCGCGGACCGCTGGTGGAAACCAGGAAACAGGGATTAAGAGACTCAGATCACCGGAGGACCAACCACGAGCTCACGAGCTTGATCCCGCCGGTGGAATGTTGCGGGGAGAGTTTCGAATCCGCATTCCGGCGGGATCCCTGGAGACTCGCCATTGTTGGATGGCACGGGAGGCCATGCGACCCCTTCCGGGGTCGATGACCTTCTTCCACGCCCCTTCTGGAGGTCGGAACGACCTCCGGCCACTGGCTCGCATGCCTTCGGCATGACCAAGGGTCGATCTCCAACGATCGACGATCCCGCAGGGATCTCTGGAGACAGGCCATTTTTTATGAACTCGTTGAGCTTGCGGATCCTGGGATCCCGCAGGGATCTCAGCGAGTGGCCGGAGGTGGCGTCCGTCGCCACCTCCGGAATCCAACTCCCCCCGCTCATGCACCCCGAAGGGCGTGCCAGCGAGTCAGGGCAAGAACCGCGGATCCCACGCGAGGTTGTGCCGGCGTAACATGATCTCAAGCTCATCAACAAATGGGCGTTTGCGATGATGCTCTTCCTGGCCTGCGATGTAGGTCCTAACGGCGTCCACGACGCTCTTGCTGACGGAGAACACCGTGTAGCCTTCCTGCCAGGCGAAGTCCCGTCGGTGATGACCCGTAGCCCAGATCGACGAGGCCTTTTTGAGTTCACGAGAGAAATCCGCGAGGCAATGCGTGGTCCGCAGCGCGAAGAGCAAGTGAACGTGATCCTCGACCCCGCCGACCTTCAACGACGTGCCACCGAGCCCTCGGACTGTGCCACCCAAATAGTCGTGAAACGCTCCGCGCCACGCCGGTTGTATGAATGGCCTGCGTTCCTTGGTGGCGCAGATCCAATGAAAATAGAGCGAGTGAAACGTACTCACGCACCAAACTCCTTGCGGGCAGCATAGCGCTGCGACCCCTTCGGGGGTCGATGACCTTCTTCCACGCCCCTTCCGGAGGTCGGAACGACCTCCGGCCACTGGCTCGCATGCCTTCGGCATGACCAAGGGTCGATCTCCAACGATCGACGATCCCGCAGGGATCTTCAGCAAGTGGCCGGAGGTGGCGTCCGACGCCACCTCCGGATCCTGACTCTCGTTCTTCCGCACCCCGAAGGGCGTGCCAGCCCGCCGAAAATGTCGAGGAGCCACAGCGGGCGCGAAAGTCCCGGCTTGCCGGACGCGCGTTGGCGGGCGAGAAGGACGTCCGAGGAAAGCCACGCCATGTCAAATATCTACGTGGTCACGAATCGGAAGATCGACACCAGCACCACCGACGACGGGAAACTGGTCGAGACCATCCACGACGACGGCGAGGAGTCCGCGCGGCCGGTGTTCCGGATCGCGACGGTTGATCTCGACCCCAAGGATCCCCGGAAGGACGTCGTCTCGCTCGTGCCGGACGAGTTCGTCGAGTCGTATGAGATGCCGGATCCGGACGTCCCGCTGGACCGCGTCTTCGGGTCGCGCCGGATGTTCCTGGACCTGTACCGCCGTATGAAGGAGGCGCCGAAGGGAAAGGCGGACACCCTCGTGTTCCTGCATGGCTTTCAGTATTCGTTCGAGGCGTCGCTCGAGCACATGCGGAAGCTCAAGCAGGTCTATCTCGACGCGAAGGATTGTTCGGTGGCGAACCTGGTGTATTTCTCGTGGCCCTCCGCCGGTTCGCTCACCGACTACAAGGATGATCAGGTCGACGCGATCGAGTCCGGCAAGCTGCTGGGCCGGTTGTTCCGCAAGACCCGCCAGTTCTTCCTCGAGTTCTTCGGGACCAAGGAATCGCCGAGGAACGAGTTCTGCGGGCAGCGGATCCATCTCGCGGCCCATTCCATGGGGAACCAGGTCCTGACCCAGATGATTCACGAGATGAACCACTACCCGCGGGTTCCCTTCTCGATGTTCGGCGAGATGGTCCTGCTCAACGCGGACGAAGACTGGAACATCTTCGAGCCGGGACAGCCGCTCCATCGGCTTCCCGAGTACTGCGAACGGACCCACATCTACAACCACTACAGCGACGACGCCCTCTGGATTTCCCAGCACACCAAGAACTTCATGAAGCGCCTGGGCCGCCACGGTCCCTCGAGCCTCGACACCCTCCCGCCGCGGACAAAGGTCGTGGACGCCTCCGGGTTGAAGGCGAAAGCGAAAGGCCGGAAGGGGTCGTCGGCGGTGAAGGATCCGTTCGCCGCGCGGGCGGCGGAGATCACCGGTCAGAAGGTGCCCACGCGGGAGCGTCTGATGGATCACTGGGGCTACCTCTACCGTCCGGAGGTCATCGCGGACGTGAAGGCGGTGTTGTCGGGGGTGGGATCCCTGTCGATCGTCGAAAGGAAAGACGGACGCCAAACCACCCCGCACCCGAACCTTTTCAAGCTGGTGAGCGACTGAGCGATCCGCCCGGTTCGGGGCCCCCGAAGGAACCCGAATCCCAACCCACGGAGTCTCGGTGTCTCCGTGAGGAAAAATCCCTCGAACCAGGCGGACCGCCGGCGCGGGATGGCGGAAGAGGCACATCACAGAGGGACGGAGGGGAATCGGAGAAAGGGTCTGTTCTGATATTCGACAATGCCGGCGGGTCCGGCGATCTCCCTCGACCCGGACAAATACCGAGTGGGACGGCGGCGCGCCCTGCAACGGTTTGTTCGTCGTCTTATTGCTTTGACAAGCCGGGGGGGTAGACATCGGTCCCTATGAAAGCCCTTCCGAGATTCATTTCGCCCCTTGTTGTGATCGTCACCGGACTTTTCGCGCATGCAGCTTGGACTCCATACCTCGTGGACGATGAGCCAACGATGACTACCACGTGACGGCGACCCCGGCGACAAGTACGACTGTGGCGTCGTACGACTCGACGGACGTCTTGATGCATACGAAACTGAAGTTTGGCTACGAACGTCCTTACTATGACGGAGTGGATGTTTACAGGCAGGTGATCACATCCGGCGGATTTACACTTCCTTACACATGGGGTGAGGAAAGTTGGCACGAGGGCAGTTGTATCATTTATTGGGGTGATCACGGCACATACATCGTGGGTGCACATTTGGTGTCCGATGAGTGATTGCATTCGGGTCGAAGATCCCGCGCTTTAGCATAGTATGGCATCGAATAATCGTCAGAATATTTCTGGAAACCTTGTTTGGGCGCTTCTCTGCCTGATTGCTTTCCTTTTCGGAAGGGCAAGTGTCCTGCCGCGCACGGGGGTAGTAAATGACCTTGACTCGGCATCCGCGGAACAGGCCGACTCTGGTGAAGCTTTGGGAAATTCGGGCGCTGGAGTCCTCAAGCGATTCAGGGATCGTGATCGAGTCAACAAGGGTGATAACCATGGAAGTGACGCGGATCTCTTGAAGGCTCAAGCTAGGGAGTTCGAAAAGCTCAGAAAGCGAGGTGAGTTCATCCTTGAAATGGAGGAGCCCGGTTTTCTTGAAGCGCATCGATCGACGATGGAGCGCATCTCGGCTCGAATCCTTCGGGAGAGGGAAAATGCGGGATTTCAGACCGGGCTTGAACAATTGGGAATGGACCCCGAGCAGATTGCCCAGGCGGAGCGGCATCTGTCCAAGATCGTGACCGCGGCGATCGACGCGAACCAACATCTGATTCAACTGAAGGACGCCCAATTGGCTTTTGACGCCCGCATGCGGAAACAACTCTCCGAAGAGGGGTATCGGGCGTTTCGCGAATCCGAGAGGGCCTTCGCGGCTCGGAGCGAAACCGCGGCATTCAAAAAACTCGTCGACAATGGCAGCTTGAGTGGCTCGCCGGAGTTGCTCACGGTCTTTTCTGATTTGCTGAGGCAGACTGGAGTCTCGACAGTCGAGCAGATCGGAGGACCCTACGATTCGGCGCCTATTCCTTCCGTCGGAGTGGAGGATGTCCGGACCCATGCGCTGCGGAGGTTGGAGTCAGTGCGGAAGGGCGCGGAAGTCGTTCAGAGTGCGATGCGGGCAGGTGGGTATCCGGATTCCATTGAGCAGGGAATAGTCGACTACTATCGCCAACGAGAAGAGGCCGCAATAAACGATCTGAAAAGGCTCGAGAATTGGGAGGAAGAGAGCGAAGCGGTGAAGGAACGCCTTGGATTCAATAGACGGCCGTCCGGTCCCTGAAGCAGAAGTCGACGAGCAAGAGGGGTCAGTTCTAACAATCGACAATGCGCGTCGCCGGCGATCTGCGCGGTCGTGGCCGGTGTCGCTGTCGGAATCGGGATTGAAACGGACACCAGAGCCCCCGGTCGGATTTCGAGGGTCGATCCCGAAGCGACGCCGATCCCGACACCGATTCCGACCCCGACGGTGAATGACCGCCCACAACCTGGAGACGCACCCGAGGGCAGCCGCAAAAAAACGCGTGTTGCCACCGGGGGGCGGGTCGGTAGCTTGGGCGCCCCGCACGTCCGCGGTGGCGGAACGTCTTCGCGGGATGCACCCAAACGACAACGGAATGAAGAGCTACGATATCGCGGTCATTGGCGGCGACGGAACGGGTCCTGAAGTCACGCGCGAAGCGCTGAAGGTTTCCGAGGTCGCGGCGAAGAAGTTCGGTTTCAAACTCAACTGGCATCACTTCGATTTCGGAGGGGACCGGTTTCTGCGGACGGGAGAGGTCCTTCCGGACAGCGCCGTGGGTGACCTCCGCAAGTTCAAGGCGATTTACCTAGGAGCCGTCGGCCACCCCCAGGTCAAGCCGGGCATTCTCGAAAAAGGCATTCTTCTGCGCCTCCGCTTCGAACTGGAGCAGTACATCAACCTCCGGCCGGTGCGCCTCTACCGCGCCCAGGATTGTCCGATCAAGGACAAGGGCCCCGAGCACGTCGACTTCGTGGTGGTCCGCGAGAACAACGAGGGTCTGTACGCCGGCGCCGGGGGCAACTTGTTCAAGGGCTCGCCCAACGAGGTCGCCGTCCAGGAATCCATCAACACCCGGCGAGGCGTCGACCGGTGCCTCAAGTACGCGTTCGACGTGGCGAAGAAGCGCCGCGAGGGCAAGGCGTGGAAGGGTCTGAAGACCGAGGACACCGCCGGCGGCAAGACGTCGCAGCTCACCCTTTGCGGCAAGACCAACGTCCTGACCTACGCCTTCGATCTCTGGTGGCGCGCGTTTCAGGACATGGCGCCCGGGCATCCCTCGGTCAAAACCGATTACGCCCACGTCGACGCCATCTGCATGTGGTTCGTCAAGAATCCCGAGTGGTTCGACGTGATCGTCACGGACAACATGTTCGGCGACATCATCACCGACCTGGCCGCGATGATTCAGGGCGGGCTCGGTGTCGCGGCCGGAGGGAACATCAATCCCGAGGGAACCTCGATGTTCGAACCCATGGGGGGCAGCGCCCCGAAGTACACCGGCCAGAACGTCATCAACCCGCTGGCGGCCATCAACGCCGCCGCGATGATGCTCGATTTCCTCGGCGAACCCGTCGCCGGCGCCGCGATGGAGAATTCCGTCATCCAGATCGTCAACACCAAGATCCAATCCCTGGCCGCCGGCCGCATGGGGTTCGGCACCACCGAGGTCGGCGACCTCGTCGCCGCGGCGCTCTAGGCGCATCGGACCCCACCCGCGCATCCGGGGAGCCACGGTATGCGGCATGTTCCGCTCCAGGAATCTTGGCCGGAGAGTTGGCGGTACAGCCACCCCTACGATCGCCTCGAGATCTGGGGTGAACTGCATCACCGCGGGTACGCGTACGCCTACGCCGAGCGCCGTCGGCACACGCTGGAGCTGGTCCGGCGCGCCGCGGCGCCCGCAGCCCGGATCCTGGATGTCGCCGCCGCTCAGGGGAATTTCACCTTGTCCCTGGCCGAGGACGGCTATGAGGTCACTTGGAACGATCTCCGCTCCGACCTCGCGGATTACGTCCGCCTGAAGCACGAGCGCGGAATCGTCCACTTCGCCCCCGGCAACGCCTTCGAACTCGGGTTCGGCGGGGAATTCGACGTCGTCCTCATCACCGAGGTGATCGAACATGTGGCCCACCCCGACGCCTTTCTCCAAAAGGCGGGCGGACTGGTGAAGCCGGGCGGGCATGTCGTTCTGTCGACGCCGAACGGCCGGTACTTCCGGAATCCGCTCCCGCGTTTCTCGGATTTCCCGGATCCCAGCGTCTTCGAATCCCGGCAATTCAGGCCCGACGCGGACGGCCACATTTTCCTGCTGCATCCGGACGAACTCCCGCCTCTGGCGGCCGCCGCGGGTTTGGAGCTTACGGAGGTGCGGCTCTACAACAATCCGTTGACCGGCGGATGCCTGCGGACCGAGCCGCTCCTGAAAGTCCTGCCGCGTTCGTGGGTGATGGCCGCCGAGGGGATTTCGCGGCGGATGCCGGCCCCGGTTAGGGAGCGTTTGTGCACGGGTATGGCGGCGCTGTTCCGCAGGCCCGGACAGAACGAGGCCGGCACACCGCCTTCGTCCCGATGAGCGGGTTCGCGGATTTGGGTGGGTTGTCGGGCACGTCCTTCGCGGCCCGCCAGGCGGCCCTGCGCGGGTCTCTGGATGCCCTGCGCGACCCCCAGGAACAACTGGCTTGGATCGTGGATCGTTCGCGGTCCCGTTCCCCGATTCCCGGCGAGGATCGGACCGACGCGCGCCTGGTTCCGGGTTGCGCCGCTCGTCTCTGGCTGGTGTCCGGGATCCAGGAGGGTCGCTGCGATTTCGCCTGTGATTCGGACTCCGCCATCCTCAAGGCCGCCGCCGGGCTTCTCTGCGAACTCTACGACGGCCTTCCGCCGGTCGAGGTCCGGGATGGCGAACCGACGTTTCTCGCCGAGACCCGGTGGATGGGTCAACTCACCGAGAACCGCCGGCGCACCGTCCATCGGGTGCGCGAAGCCATTCGCGCCTTCGCGGAAGGTTGCGGATCAGCGATCCCTCCGACCGACGCCGCTTTCGTCGACGCCCACAATCACCTGCACGACGAGCGGTTCTCAGGGCGGCAGGACGAATTGATCGAAGCCTGTCGTGGGGTCGGGATCACCCGGATGGTGGTGAATGGCTCCTCGGAATCGGACTGGGACGCCGTCGCCGCCCTGGCGCGACGCCACCCCGACCTCGTCATTCCCGCCTTTGGCGTCCATCCGTGGTATGTCCACGAACGCACGCCGGCCTGGAAGGATCGCCTGAACCGGTTGCTGGACGACGTCCCGGGCGCGGTCGTCGGAGAGATCGGATTGGACCGTTGGATTCTGGAGTGCCCCCCGACGGCTCGCGCGGCCGTGTCGCCGGAATTGGCCACCCACCGTGCGGCGACGATGGCCGAGCAGGTCGATGTGTTCGGCGAACAATGGGAGATCGCCGCCGAACGCAACCTACCGGCGAGTGTTCATTGCCTGCAGGCTTGGGGGCCCCTCGCCGATCGCCTGCGATCGGGTCCGCGGCGAGCCTGTGGATTCCTGCTTCACAGCTATGGAGGACCCGTCGAAATGGTCGGTCCGCTCGCGGCGATGGGCGCCTATTTCGGATTCCCCGGCTACTTCCTCCACGCGCGCAAGGGGCGGCATCGGGAAACCTTCCGGGCGATTCCGGAGGATCGCCTGCTGGTCGAGACGGACGCCCCGGACCAGCGACTTCCCGTGGACGAGGAACTGGGGGAAGTCCTGGGAACGGCCGAAGGGATGCCCAAGGCTTGGGAGTGGGCCGGCGGCGAACCCGTGGCCCGTCCGCTCAACCATCCCGCGAATCTTGGCCGGGTGTACCACGGGTTGGCGAAAGTCCGCGGAGTACAACTCGAGGCGTTGGCCGCTAGCATCGCCGCCAACTTCACCCGCCTCTTCGGCGCCGGCGGCTCGAGCGAATAAGGGGTCGGTCAATGGTAATGGAGTATTGATGGCGTCTCCCCCCTTCACTCGTCACCTGAATGGCCAGGAGTGAATCAAGACCGGGGCGGAGCTGAAGATGGGAGGCCGCGGAAGCCTATGAGGTGCCGATGCAACCAAGAAGAGGCCGGCCATGCCCATCGCAGTGGCCTGGCACCGAGCGCCAACCGAAACGCGGTGCGATCAAGAAAAGCACGAAACTGTGGACTGACCCCGGAACCATGACCCCGGAATGAGCCCAGAACGAACCGGTGCCGTGGACAAAGGCCGACCCGGAGGAATAGGCTGCCGGGGATCAATGACCTGAGCCGCTCACTTCCGATCCCCGCCATGCTGAACCCTGGCAAGATCCCCGTCGCCATCGTCGAAGACCAAAAGGAACTCCTGGCGGGTCTTGCGACCTTGATCAGTCTGTCGAACGGATTCGAATGCGTGGGTGCCTATTCCGACGCCACGTCAGCACTGCGCGGCCTGAAGAGAAAATCCGCCGAGGTCCTTCTCTTGGATCTCGAGCTTCCAGGAATGGGTGGCGAAGCCATGCTGGCGGCCATCGAAGGGCTGTACCCGCGTATGCGCGTCCTGGTTCTGACCATCCACGACCAACCGGAACAGGTGTTCGGGGCCCTTCTCGCCGGAGCCTCGGGGTATTTGGTGAAGCCGCCGGAGCCGGTGAAGCTTCTCGATGCGATTCGGGACCTGCATGAGGGAGGCTCTCCGATGTCGCCGAGCGTCGCCCGAATGGTGATGGAATGGATGCACGAACAGGGCCGCTTGCGACGGGATTTGCTCCAACTGACCAAGCGGGAAACCGAGGTGCTCGCATGGCTCGCGAAGGGTTCCACGAATTCGATGATAGCCTCCAAGCTCGGCATCAGCCCTCGAACGGTGTCGACCCATGTTCAGCATATCTACGACAAGCTGCACGTTCACAACCGTGCGGGCGCTGTCGGACGGCTGGCACAGCTTAGAAAACTCCCGTAGGGGGGTGATTGAAGGATCGCGGGGCGGATGGAGTCGGCCGATGTGACTCCTCCTCCAAATGGCGTATGGAATCGGGAGCCATCAGGGGAGATTGGTCGCGAGTATGCGTATTCCGCCCGATACCAAGCGCCTTGCGGGTTTGCGCATGATGTCGGGCGATGACGACGAAACACTATGGTCGCCCCTTCGCTGCAACCCGTTCGCCTCGACGTCCTGCGAGATCTACCGCGAGCAGCGGAATCTTCGCGGCAATTCTGGCTCTCTCGACTGGCGAAGTCAGCTGCGTCGTTGGCGCGGAGCAGGCGCAGATCATCTATTACACCCACCCATCGAATGGAATACTCGGGCGGGACGCCGTTAACGATCGAGCAAGCGGGGAATTGGGTGCAATCAATACAGGGAATTGGGCTGATTCGTTTGGGATCACAGCCCTGCCTAAGTCAGATCGTCACATCGTCTATTCAACGTCGGCAGGACTTGGGATTCGTGACATCTATACCAATGTCAAGGTCGGCGAATTGGTCGACGGTGAGGGCGGGAACTGGACGGCAACCGACATTTCGTTTGATCCGGAGGACGACACAAGACTGGTCTATGCTCCAAACGGAAGCAATGGGCTCAGCGTCTACGATCTGAGGTCCAGAAAAACAGTTGGGCCCTACCGGAACGTGACTAACGGCACCTGGCGGAGTCGCGGGTTCGAGGTTCTAATCGACGACCCAAAATCCATTGTTTACACGACGTCCGACGGGTTACGGATCTGGGATGCGGATCAAAACCGGGATGCCGGAGTGTACCTTGGAGTCAAGGATGGCAACTATTCCGGCAGGGGCCTCACATTTCATCCAGAGGCGGGGAATACTACCAGTCTGGTATTTCCGCTGATGACGACACTCAGTCCGGCATTTGTTGCCGCAGGAAAGACGGCGCATTTC
This sequence comes from uncultured Verrucomicrobiota bacterium, assembly GCA_942490575.1. GTDB lineage: Bacteria > Verrucomicrobiota > Verrucomicrobiia > Limisphaerales > CAIMTB01 > CAIMTB01. The sequence continues at coordinate 165,572 of CALNYA010000043.1, read as the reverse complement.
GCAGCCAAAGTGGTTGGGGAAAGGCCGGCGACCTACTCCTGGCTCCTGAACGGAGATCGTATTCCAAGCGAAAGCTTCAAACCGATCCCAGGTGACAATGTGGTTGAGCTTCTTTTGACTAATGTACAGAAATCGATGGAAGGCTTGGTGGAGCTTGAGACGTCCAACGGTTTCGCCAGCATCAAGAGTCCCCCGGCGGTCCTAAAGATCGACGGGACTCAGGTGTACGCCTTTTCCGCGACGGATCTCGAGTGGCAGTCCGAGACGAACCTCTGGTATCGAGTCGAAGGATTCACGATTGAACAGGCGCTCGGCCCGGAAGTCACAAACCCTTCGGACTACACCATTGATGGCTGGCTGATCCCTGTTAAAACACCGATGCTGTTGGGAGCATCGCCAAATGGGGAGTGGAAGATGATCGGCGATCCTGCTGAGTGGGTCCGCGGTTCGGGAGACATGATGCGTGTGATCTTCAGCGTGAGGGCTACCGGCGCCCTTCCGATCCGTTCCACCTTGTTTCGGATCGCTGTCACGAATCTTTCGGCGTTCGCGGCGAAGGACCGATAAAGCCGTTTCTCGGACAGACTCCAAGGCTGCCAACCTAGCCATGCGGAAGCCTGATCGAGACGCTTGTTCCGTGGGGATGGACCGTGTGGATCTCGAGGCGTCCGCCCAGGGCGTCGAGGCGGGACCGAATGCTTGCCAGTCCGAGTCCGTGGGGATTTGTGGGTTGATTGGTCGATCCATCCTCAAGGGATGAAATCCGCGTTGGGGCGGGAAGTGGGTCGCACGTTTCAGCGCAACCTCCGATCCCGTTGTCCTCAATGGTGAGCGTGAACTCCGAGGCATCCGAGGCCCATTCGATGGCCACGTTCGTGGCTTCGGAATGGCGCACGGCGTTGTGCAGGATTTCCTTGGCGGCGAGAAAGGCGCCGCGGCAAACCTCCGGGCTCAGGAGAGTCCCAGGGGCCGCTGGGGCCGTGGACGGGAGGCGGTGTTCGATCGTGATTGCGGCGACGCCGAGAAGTTCGTCGGCCAGCATCGCCACGCGCTGGGCCAGGCCGTTCAACGTTCGGTTTTGAGGGAGGGTGACCCAGATGGTTTCCCGGATGGATTCCATGGCGCGGCGAGTTTGTAGCGGGAGCTTTGCAAGGGCCTCCTGGCTCATCGGATGAGCCTGCATTTTCGCCAGGTCGGCCAGCAGGGTCAGGTGAGTCAAATCGGCGCCGACATGGTCGTGGAGATCTCTGGCGAAGCGTCTCTGTTCTGCAACCAACGCGGCGGCGGCTTGCAGGCGGTGGATCCGCCGAAGTTCGGCGGCGCGCCAAATCCAGACGGCCGCGATCAGGGCGATGGCGGCGATGCCACAGGCGAGGCGGAAGGTGAAGGTCTCATGCAGGAACGGCTGGATGGCGAGGTCCAACCCCGCCGGTTCCGGACTCCAGAGTCCGTGCCGCGCGGCCGCGAGGACTTCGAAGCGATACCTGCCGGGCCGGATGTTGGTGTAGAACGCATCCCGGCGGGATCCAGCATCCACCCAGTTGGTGTCGAAGCCACGTAGACGGTACCGGAATCGGACACGATCGGGAGCCTTCAGGTAGTGCCCTCCAAATTGGAAGTCCAACGACTGGCCCGATCCCGGGGCCAGATGGAGTACCCGATCCGGACTGTGCCCATGAACCTCCGGCGGATCGGAAGACTCCCGTGGAAGCTCTGAAAGAATGCTTTGTCCCCGCGCGCGGACCCGGTCAACCCACGGGATCGGAGGGACTTCGCTGATTCGGAGCGCCCTGGGGTTGAAGCCGACAGCTCCCCTGGCGGTCGCGAACCAGATGTGTCCGTCTCGGGTTCGCAATCCGGCGGGACTGCTTTTCTGGCCATTGGTCTCGGGAGAGGGCATTCCGTCGGTTTCGTCGTACAGCGCGCAGGAGACTTCGCCGTATCCCTGGTGGGCCACACGATTGAGCTCGGCTCGCGAAACTCTGAAAATCCCGGTCTCGGTTCCGCACCAGAAGTGACCTTCGTCATCTTCCACCAGATGGTTCACTTGGTTGGCGGGCAAGCCGTGGCGTTCAAAGAAGGTGAACCACTTGCCGTTTTCGAGGCGGTTGAGACCGTATTCAGTGGCCACCCAAAGCACCCCGTCCGAGTCCCGGTGCAGGCACCAATGTGTCCGTTGGAAAGCCCATCGGACGTCGTTATCGCCTGGGTCCGACCCTCATGAAGGCGAAGCAACCCGGATCCGTCCGTCCCGATCCAAACCGTGCCGTCCGGGTCTTCCAGGAGTGATCGGACATCCACGCCATTGGGTCCCGGCGAGTAGGCCGGCTTCGGGGCGTCCGAGGGCTTTTCGATCCGAAGGAGGCCGCGCAGCGTGCCGATCCAGACGCCACCGCTCGGGCCGGCATGGATGACTCGCACCTTATCGGCGTCATCCTCCGTTGGGAGGGCGATTCTAGTCATCTGGCCATCCTTCAGGTGGACGGCACCCCGGAGACCTCCGACCCAAAGGCGGCCTTCGGAATCCGCGGCCAGGGCCCGGATGGAATCGTGAGTAAGCCCATCCAATCGTGTCAGGGTCTTGGTCTTACCACGAAAGCGTTGGATAAGCCCGCTTTCGGTGCCCAACCAGACGGCGCCATCACCATCCTGCGCGAGGGCCCGTAATTACCGGCGGGAGCGTCGTTGTGGTGTGGGCAAGATTCGGGGCGTCCGGTTGCAGGCGGAGCAATCCGCTGTTCTCCAGTTCCCAGCCATAGGTTCCCTCGCGATCGAAAGTCCCGCAGATCGCGAAATCCTTGGAGACGCCGAAATCCAACGCGAACCATTTAATGTTTCCGTCGTGGAGGCGGGCCAAGCGATTTTCCCCCGCTGGCGACCAGACTCCTCCAGTCGGGTCCGAGCACAAGAATCCAGGACGGTGACCGTTGAAAAGGTCGACGGGAGGCAGGGTCTCCCAACCGCGTCCGTTCCAATGCAGCAAATGACTGATTCGCGGCGGATAGCGCGCGATGAGGGCCGTCCAGTTCCCGTTTCCTTCCGAGCCAAACCGCGTGTCGGCCCAGGCTTCGAGACCGCTGGCGTGGGTGGGGGCGGAATTCGTCCTCATCAGGATGGAACTGATCCAACCCACGGACACTTGCCGCCCAAATGGTTCCGTTGGGATCTTGGGCGATTTGCCCGACACCCACCAAGGTCAGTCCACCGTCTTGGTGCTGACCATAGGATTTCCAACGCCCTTCTCGGCGTCGCGCCACGCCGTTTTTCGTGGCGATCCAAACTTCGCCTCCAGCCCTGGTGATTATGGAGGTGATGTGGTCGCTTGGGAGTCCGGTTGCACGTGTGAATCGGTGGAACCGGCGATCGGGACCTCGGTGGATCAGACCCTGGGCGGTACCGATCCAGAGTCCCCCTTCCGTATCCCCGCAAATGGCGGTGCATTCATCGGTTTCGAATTGAGGGACATTCAGGTGATTGAACGTGGTGAATCGGATTCCGTCGAATCGTGCGAGGCCTCCCCGAGTGGCTATCCAGAGGCATCCGTCCCGGCCTTGGTAGAGCGCCCGCACTTCGTTGTGGGGAAGGCCGTCCCGGGTGGTCCAGGAACTTCGGATAAATGCCGCGTCGATGGAGATCGTGGTCCCCGAGGCGGTTGTTGGAGGAGTGGCGGCTCCCAAGCTAGTCGGGGAAATGGCAAGGGATAGCCAGGCGAAGAGCGGCAACGAGGCCGGGCACGCGGGCGATGGCGAGCGCGGGAAGGATTTCTTGGTGCCTCCCGGCGCACGGGTTCGGAACCAAGGCGGGGCTGTTCACCATAGGATCGGTTTGGAGGGGGGCGGTGATTGGATCCAAATGTTCGTAAAACACCGATGCGTTTCCGCGTGACACACCGAACCAACGTTCGTGGGACCGGCCTGTTGATAGCTCACCCCCCCGGGTGTTTCGCAAGCCTCCTCGGATAAGGGGTCGGTCAATGGTAATAGAGAATTAATTCGTCTCCCTCCTTCACTCGTCACCTGAATGGCCAGGAGTGAATCAGGACCGGGGCGGAGCTGAAGAGGGGAGCCCGTGGAAGCCTCTGGGGTGCCGATGCAACCGAGAAGAAGCCGGCAATGCCCATCGCAGTGGCCGGCACCGAGTGCCAACCGAAACGCGGTGCGATCAAGAAAAGCACGAAACTGTGGACTGACCCCTGAACGGCGATTCAGCATGTATGCACCTGGTTCCGCCCAGATGGGGGCCGCTCCGATGGAGCTTGGATCATTTGGGCCGATCGTTGCTAGAGACCGGCCACCCCTGACGGGGCCGTGCGCGGATTTCTCGCGCCCGAATCGAGGGGAGCGTCCTAGACGACCCGACCCGCACATCCCTAGTTTGGCTGGGGCACAACTAAGCGCCATTCCCCCGGCGGGCGGGGGAGGCAAACGATCACCCGCCCCCAAGTTTTCAGAGTGGCTGAAGGGCGCCGGACTGTTCCAGGGTGGGCGCCTTGCCGCGATGAAGGAAAACCAAGTTGGAACATGGCGTTATGCGTGGTGGGTGGTGGCCCTGCTCTGGCCGGTGGCGCTGCTGAACTACCTCGACCGGCAGATGCTGGCCTCCATGAAGTTCTCGGTGATGGCCGACATCCCGAGCATCCAATCGGAGGCCGATTGGGGGCGGATGCTGGGCCAGTTCAAGTGGGTCTACGCCTTCCTCAGTCCCGTCGGGGGCTACATCGCCGATCGATTCAGCCGGCGGTACACCATCTGCGGGAGTCTCTTCGTCTGGTCGATCGTGACCTGGGCCACCGGACATGTGACCACGTTCGAAGGGTTGCTCTGGACCCGATCGCTCATGGGGGTGAGCGAGGCGTTCTATATTCCTGCGGCGCTGGCACTGATCGCGGATTTTCACTCCGGCCCAACCCGATCGCGGGCGGTGGGATTGCACCAGATGGCGATCTACGTCGGGGTCATCGTGGGCGGGTTCGGCGGGTACGTCGCGGATTCGGGACCCTCGGGATGGCGTCTGGCTTTCGACGTGTGTGGACTGGCTGGGATTGTGTACGCGGTGCCCCTGGTCTTTCTTCTGCGCGATGCGCCGCGGTCCGGAAATGGTAACCGGCCTGGAAAGGGGGGCGGATCGCCAGCGGGCGCGGCCCGGGAATTGCTGACCAACGGGTCGTTCATCCTGCTGGTTTTGTACTTCACGCTGCCGGCGCTGGCGGGGTGGGTGGTGCGGGACTGGATGCCGGCGATTCTCCGGCAGCAATTCAACATCGGGCAGGGAAGGGCGGGGGTGTCGGCGACCCTTTACTGGCAGGTGGCCGCCATCGTGGGGGCGTTGATCGGTGGTTGGATGGCCGACCGCTGGATGCGCCGTCACGAGCGCGGCCGCATTTTCGTCAGCGCAATTGGCATGGGCCTCATCATCCCCGCGTTGTTCGGCGTCGGCAACGCGGGCACGCTCGCGGTCGCTGTCTCCTTCCTGATCCTGTTCGGCCTCGGCTGGGGATTCTTCGACTGCAACAACATGCCGATCCTCTGCCAGGTGGTCCGGCCGGAACTCCGCGCCACCGGGTACGGGATCATGAATCTCGTGAGCATCAGCTGCGGCGGCCTGGCGGACTGGGGTTTCGGAATGATGCGCGACGCGCAGGTGTCGTTGAACGTCATCTTCAGCGCCTTCGCGGCGACGGCGGTCGTGTCCGTGGTCCTGGTGCTCCTGATCCGGCCACGGGTGAAGACGGATCAAGGGTCATCGCCGGGTGGCGATGGCGGCGGCGGTGCGCCACTCCCGCATTGAAGGCGTCATCCTCGATTCGGGTGCGAGAAATCCCCGTGCAGCCCCGTCAGGGGCGGCCGGTCTATAGCAACGATCGGTCGCGAATGAATTCAAGCTCCGTAGGAGCGGCCCTCGGAGCGGCGGTCACCGGTTTCCATGGCCCCCAGGATTGGGGTCGGAAGCGGCATCCGTTGGGCCGCCCCTGTCGGGGCTTGGGAAACATTTCGGGGCGTGGTCTATAGACAGGCCGGTCCTACGGACCTTGGAGATCGGCCATTCTTCCTGAACCCACCGACCGCGTTCGGCCTTCCCTCGTGCGGAGATCCACTTTTTCACCAATCCCGGGGAGAGAAGGGCCGGTCATCGAAGGCGTCATCCTCGATTCGGGTGCGAGAAATCCCCGCGCAGCCCCGTCAGGGGCGACCTGTCTATAGCAACGATCGGTCGCAAATGAATTCAAGCTCCGTAGGAGCGGCCCTCGGAGCGGTGGTCACCGGTTTCCGTCGCCCCCAGGATTGGGGACGGAAGCGGCATCCGTTGGGCCGCCCCTGCCGGGGCTTGGGAAGCATTTCGGGGCGTGGTCTATAGACAGGCCGGTCCTACGGACCTTGTTCGGGGAGAGTGTTCGCGGCCATTCGAGGGGCGCTCATCAGCGCAGAGCGGTGACCTTGGAGGGATGGACCAGGCGGGGATCCCCGGGCGCGGGATAAGTGTAGCGGTAGGAGGCGTAGAACATCTCGTCGAAGGTCTGTTCGCCCCAGCCGATGGTTTTGGTCGGATCCGGATTGTTGCGGTTCAGCGCCGAGTTGTCCCAGGCGGCTTCGACCACGAGTTCGGTCCCCTTCGGCAGGAACTTCGGCTCCTTCAGCTCGTAGTGACGCTGCCAGTCGAACCGGTAATTCGGCACGTTGAGCAACCGCTCCTCGGTGCCGTCCGGATAGCGGGCCGTGTACCGCATCCACTTCCCGCGAAGGTGCATGTGGGGATTCATCGAATAGAGCAGGGCGTCCCTATTGAAGCGGCGGGATTTTTCCACCACGTACTCCTGATCTCCCGGTGGGATCCTGAAGTCCGAATGAATCAGCACGCTGGTGTGCAATTCCAGCTCGGGCGGTGTCTTCGCCGCGTACAGGCCGAGCTTCGACCGGTCGGTCTCCGCCTTGCCGGACGCCGTGTAGTGAAGCTGCAGGACGATCTTGGACCCCGCTTTCAGCAGGCGGCCGGTCCCCTCGGGCAACAGATCCGGACCCATGCCTGGGGCGTAGCCCGCGAGCGCCTTCTGGCTCCTCCGGCGGTCCTCTCCCGGCATGATCGTGGTCGCGATGATGTGGTGGAGTACCCGGCTGTTCCCTGGGACGATTTCAACGGCGCGCAGCCAGACGTCTTCCGTGTTCGGAGCATCGACCACGACGTAGCGATAGTCGAAGACGCCTTCGGCTTCGACCGCCTGCTCGGGAATCTCGACCAGGAAGTCGGGCGTTCCGAGTTTCCATTCCTCCATGGCGGGCTGGTACCCACGCAACGGATCCTCGCCTTCCCCGCGCGGCGTCCCCGCGTCGATCCAGCCCACCAGGGTTCGGACCTGCTGGGGTGGGAGCGAGAAGTCGTTTCCAAACTTTCCAACGTGCGGGTCCGCCTGCCACGGCGGCATCTGGCGGGTGACCAGAACCTCGCGGATCATCTCGGACCAGCCCCGCACCTTCTCGTAGCTGGACATCGCGAACGGGCCGATGCCTCCGCGTGTGTGACACTGGACGCAGGCGCTCTTCAGCATCGGCGCGATGGTTTCGGTGTAACTGGCTGGGGCCTCGTCCAGGTAGCTGACCGCGCAGCCCGGCGCGGAGGTTACCGTCGCCGGAATCGGTGCGCCCGCCAGCAGCGCGTCGAGCGCGGTCTTGAGGTATGCGTTGTCCGCCTCCGGTTTGGCCGCCTGGTAATCGAGACGGTCATCGATCGCGCCACGATAGGCGATTCGCCATCCCTTGGGATCGATGACCATGGCCTCGGCCGTGCGACGAACGTCGAGCGCCTTGGCGACGAGTTGTGTCTCGTCGAGAAGGATCGGTAGATCGATCCCGAACTCAGCCGCCTCCCGGGCCACGTCGTCGCGGTTGTCCTGAGGATTGGCGTTGAGCATCCAGAACACCACCCCGCGATCCGCGTACGCGTCGCGGAGTCGCTTCAATTCGGGCACGCGCTTGCGGACCAGCGGGCAGCCGTTGCCCTGCACGAAAAGCACCACGGCGCGCGTCCCGGGATCGTTCCCGAGATAGTACAGATGACGAAACCGACCCTGGTGATCGATCAGCGCGAAGTCGCCCACGGGGGACGTCGACGCCTGGTCGGGGGAGTCGGAGCCCGCCTCGGAACGGAGAGGCAGCAGGATCGACAGGGTGGTCAGTGCGACTCCCGCCCAAAGGCGGGACGCGCGGAACGTGGATGGGATCATTCGTTCGGGTCCGGTGGTGTTGGGGAAGTGGGCCAAAGCTTATTCTTTGCGGTAGACCGTGATTTCCGGGTTTTCGTTCTCCCGCTCGCGGTCGAAATTGCCGGCCATCGTCAGGGTACCCGAACCGACGACGTACACGTAAGTGCGGGTGTCGTCCACCGATTGAAGTTCATTCTCGTACTGGCCGAGTTCGATGTGGCTCAGGGCGAGCGTCTTGAGCGGCCCCTGCTTTTCCACCTTCACCTTGCCCTTGGCATGGAAGGCGGCGGCGTCGCCCGACTCATTTTCACCTTCAGACACGGGCGACGCTCAAAGTATTACAGGAGATAGCCCTCCAGATCTCGGACTCCCGGAGGTTTCGGGCAACCAGGGGCCGAGGGCACGCCGGATCGTGATGAAACGCCGAAGGGGCTGAAAGCCCGAACATTCGGAGTTGGAAAAGGCCCATGGGACCCGGACCCTTTCGATGCTGGGCGGCATCGTCGGCATCACGGCGGGGTTGGGCGCGTCGGCGATCGTCTGCCGGGGGTTGAAGATGCCCTTCATTCTCGGTTTGCCGATCGTGTTCATCGCCTTCATCTTCTCCGCCGCTGTCGGTGAGGTCTTCGACTTCTTTCCCGCCCGCAAGGCGGCCCGGTTGGATCCGATCGACGCCCTCCGCTACGAATAGGCCAGCTCGCATCTCCCCACGACCCACTGATGAAGATAGAAGCAACACGGCGATCGGACCCGACTTCCCTGCGACTTCTGGCCGCGTTGGCTCTCCTGTTCGCGGGCTTCGCCCTGCCTCCGGCGGTGCCAACGGCGCGCGCCGCCGACGTCGGGGTCCCCGTCGCCAGCGGTCCCACGGTCGAAAGCATCGAGACAAAGATCGCCGACCTGACCCGGGACACCCGGCTCGAGGCCGCCATCAAGTCACAGGTCCTCGACTCCTACACGAACGCGTTGTCCTGGGTCAGGGCCGCCGGCGAGAAGCAGAAGGTGGCGGCTGACTTCATCAACGCCCGCACCGCGATCCCAGGGCTCCTCGCCGAACTGGAAGCGAGCCGGACGAACGCCGTGCCCGCGCCGGAACTTCCGGCCGCCGCCGCGCCGACGAACGCCCCGTTGAAATCGCTGGAAACCACCCTGACCACCACGCTGAGCGGGCTGGCGGAAGCCGAGGCGAAACTGACGCGATTTCGCGACGAACCGGCTCGGCGCGGAGCCCGGAGCATCGAACTCGCAAGCTCGCTCACGGAGGTCAAAGGCAAGCTCGGCGAACAGCCTTCGGCCCCAGCCGCCGCGACACCCGATGACCCGAAACCCGAGGTTACGGCGGCCGCTTCGGTTCTGGCGGCGGCGCGAAAACTTTCCCTGACCGCCGAGGTGAAGGCGGCGGAGGAGGAGCAGCGCTACCTCGAGTCGAGCGCGGATCTGGTCGCGGCGCAGACCGACCACGCCGCGCGGACCGTCACCCGGTTGAGCGAGCAAGCCGAAGCGCTTCGACAGACGATCGCGGCCCGGCGGCGGGTCGAAGGACGGGCGGCGCTCGCGGAGGCGGAGCAACTGCAACAGGGCGGGTCGTCGATCGTTTCGGGCGTTCCCTGGCTGGAGGCGATGGCGAGTGAAAATCTGCGGATCGCCGCCCGCCGCACCGGACCGGAATCCATTGCCAGTAGGATCGAAACAGCGTCGATGTCGCTCCAAGCGCTCCGGGTCGAGACGGCGGTGCTGGACGAGAGATTCGATGCGGTTGAGCGTCGCGTTCAGGCCCTTGAGCGGGCGAATCGGAGCATCGACGACGCGACCGGGCTACTTCTCCGGAGAACCCGGGCCACACTTCTCGATGCGAGCGACCTTCGGTCCCGCAACAGAATCACTCAGGACCAGATTTCCTCGGCCCAACTCGAACTCTTCGATCTGCAGGATGACCGGGCTCCCCTGAACGATCTGCCGGGTCGCGCGAAGAGATTGGTGGACGAAGCCACGCCTCGTGTCGATCCCGAGCGACGCCAGGAGTTCGAGGCGGCGGCGACCCAGTTGCTGGAGGCGCGACGCGATTACCTGGACGGGTTGATCGGGGACTACAACGCCCTGCTGAAGACGCTTCTGGATCTGGACACCACCCAGCGGAGTCTGCTGCGTCGTGGTGCCTCGATCGCGGCCTTCGTGGATGAAAGGATACTCTGGATCCGGAGCGCGCCGCGCTACTCGACGGTGAACTTCGCCGCGCGGGGCGAGGCCTTCCGGGCGCGCTTCCCCGTCGAGGGATGGGAGGCATTGGCACGGTTTTTGCGCGACGATTTCCGGCAGAGCATGGCGCCTATCTTGATGGCGGTTGGCCTGTTCGCCTTTCTACTGATCCTCAGGCGCCGGATCGGAAGCGCCCTGGATCAGGCCGCGGCGGAGGCGACGCAAGCCCGGAGCGGTTCGTTTCGGCCCACGGCGAACGCATTCCTGGGCACGGTGGTGCTCTCCATCACCTTCCCGCTGCTGGCGGGGTTTCTTGGATGGAGACTGACGGGTGTCCTGGACGAGGCCCCCTTCGCGCCGTTCATCCGCAGTGTCGGGGATGGCTTGCTGGGCATGTCGGTGGTGCTGGCCACCTTGGAGTTCTACCGGCATGCGTGCCGGCCCAATGGACTGGCGGAAGCTCACTTCGGATGGGCTCGACAGAATACCCGCCTGGCTCACCGGAACCTGGCCTGGCTCACCGTCGTCATGATTCCGCTCGCGTTTTTCATTGGAGCGATCGAGGGGCGGAATCAAGAGGCGTCGTTCGGGCAACTTTTCTTCATGCTGGCGATGCTGGCGTTGGCCCTTTTCGCCCACCGCCTCCTCCACCCGGTTCGCGGCCTCGGACTTTTCGCGGAGGGCGGTGGCGGAAAGCGCCTGGCCCGTCTGGTTTACCTCGCCGTGATCTCGGTGCCTTTGGGTTTGGGCCTGGCCGCCTGGTTCGGATTCTACTACACCACGCTGGAACTCGCGTGGCGCTTCGAGGCCACGGTCTGGCTGATCCTGGGAGTCCTCCTGATCCATGCCATGATCCTCCGCTGGTTCGTGCTCGTCAGGCGGCGGTGGGCCTTGGAACAGGCGAGAAAGCGGCGCGCCGCGCAACTCGAATCCAAGGACAACGGGACGCCGGACTCCGCTGTCGAAGCTCCGCCCGTGGAGCCCGAGATCACGTTCTACGAGCTGAATCTGCAGACCCGCAGTCTCATACGCCTTTTCGTCACGCTTCTGATCGTCGGTGGGTTGTGGGCGACCTGGTCCGGAGTGTTCCCAGCGCTGAACACGTTCAAACGCATCGATGTCTGGCAACTCGAAGGTCCGGCGGTCACGGCCAAGGCGGAGGCGGCGCCCGCCTTGGACCTGGTACCCGGCGTGCCGAAATCCCCCGGCGTGGCCGACGAGGGCTCCGGTGCCGTGGCACCCAAAACGACTCGTCCGCTGCGCACCTCCGTGACCGTGGCCGATCTCTTCTGGTTCGGCATCGTGGTCATCCTTGTGATCGCCGGCATCCGGAACATCCCGGGATTGCTGGAACTCACGGTTCTCAGCCGCCTCGAACTGCAGGCGGGCGTGGGGTACGCCATCAGCACGGTCGTTCGCTACCTGATCGGGCTCGTCGGGGTGATCGTCGGCTTCGGACTCCTGGGTGTCTCGTGGTCGAACGTCCAGTGGCTGGCGGCGGCGGTGACGGTCGGCATCGGATTCGGTCTTCAGGAGATCTTCGCCAATTTCGTGTCCGGTCTCATCATCCTCTTCGAACGCCCGATCCGCGTGGGCGACATCGTCACCGTGGGCGACGTGAGCGGCAACGTGACCAAGATCAACATCCGCGCCACGACCGTCACCGATTGGGACCGACGCGAGTTCATCATTCCGAACCGGGAATTCATCACCGGCAAGGTGTTGAACTGGACCCTGACCGACCCCGTCACCCGGGTCCTGCTGACCGTGGGGATCGCCTACGGCTCGGATGTCGGGCTCGCCGAGAAACTGTTGCTGAAGATCGCCGACGAGAGTCCGTACGTGATGAAGGATCCGGCCCCCCGCGCGATTTTTTGGGGGTTCGGCGACAATTCCCTGGAGTTCCGTCTCTATGTCCATATTCCCAAGCGGAACATCTATCTGGAAATGCTCCATGGCCTGACCACGTCCATCGACCGGGAGTTCCGGGCCGCGAAGATCAACATCGCGTTCCCGCAGCGGGATGTTCATCTGCACACTTCAGGACCGCTCCAAGTGGAACTGGCCGGGAAGAGTTTGCCGTCGGCGGGGGAACCGGAACCCGCGCCCCATGCGAAGCGATCGGCGACCGGATCCTCGGTGGGCGGGGATTCAAAGGTGATCGACGTTCCGGGGGTCACCGCGCGGCCGCCTTCAGTTCCTTGAAGCGCGTCCGCATTTCGGCGAGGCGGGAGGTCTGCTCTTTCGCGGCGGCGAGGTCCCGCTCCTCGGACGGATCGGTGGTGAGGTCGAAGAGCTGTTCCGCGCCGAAATCCGGCCAGTGAAAGTATTTCCAGTCCTTGCGCACCAGCGCCTCGGAGGCGGGGATGAAGTCCTGGTGTTCCGGATGACGGCGGGTGCTCGTAGAAGAACTCCGTGCGCCACTCGGGTTTCTTCGGCACCGCTCCTCGGAGGATAGAAGCGGCGGCGAGGTCGTGGCCCTGCATGCGCGTCGGGGCGCCGCGAATGACCCGCTCGCCGCGGCGAGGATGGTGGGCGCGAGGTCCACGTTGAGGGTGAAGTCGTCGTTGGTGGTACCGCGTTTGTCTTTGGGCATGCGGGGATCGTGGATGATGAGCGGCACGCGGATGCTTTCCTGGTGCGGGTACCACTTGTCGGCGAGGCCGTGCTCGGCGTGGTAGTAGCCGTTGTCGGTGGTGAAGATGACCAGCGTGTTGTCGAGGACACCCTGCTTCTTCAATTCATCCAGAACTCGACCGCAGGTGGAATCCACTTCCGTCGCCAGGCGGTAGTAGTTCTTCATCATCGTCTGGTATTTCTCCGGCGTGTCGAAGCGCCAGTGCCAGCGGTTGCGGCCTTCGTTCTTCCTCGGTGAAGAAGGACGGCAGGCGCTCCCAGGATTCCTCGGTGGCGTTGGGCGGCACCGGAATCGTCACGTCCTCGTACAGCTCCATGCTCTCGGGCTGGGGCAGGAACTGGAGCGGGTTCGCGTCCTCGGCGTGCGTGGCGAAGAACGCGACCGTGAGGCAGAACGGCTTGTCGGCTGGGACGCGTCCGCAGGAACTCCAGCGCGTCGTCCTCGTTCCTTTGCGTCACGTGGATCTTCGTCCCATCCGGCCGCCGGATCCAATGCGTGCCGGCGTAGGCTTTGCCGAAGTCGAAGTGTTGCCCGGGGAACCTGCCGTTGTGCCACTTGCCGACGTGGCCGACCCAGTACCGGTGGTCGCGGAGAAGTCCGGGGTACGTCTCCTCCCAGGGAGTGCGGAAGGCGTCGAAGGCGGTGTTGCCGTGTCGGGACATCCATTGGCCGGTGAAAAGGGAGGCCCGGCTCACGCCGCAGATCGAGGTGGTGACACACGCCTGGGTGAAGCGGACGCCTTCGGCGGCCAGTCGATCCAGTTGGGGGGTCTTCACCACCGGGTTTCCAGCGCAGCCCAAGGTGTCGTGCCGCCAGTCGTCGGCCAGAAGGACGAGGATGTTCATGGGCTGGGCGGCGGCGAAGGACGGCTCGGAGCGGGATAGGCCCGCGATGGCGAGGAGCGCGAGCGGGAGCAGGATCTTTCGGTTCATTGGGACGCGGTGGTGGGGACAGGGGCTGCGGTTGGGGATGCTCCAAGGCGATACGCAGTGGGATGGGCTTGATTCAACGGGAAGGGTGTCCGCGTTGCCAATCCCGTTTCGAAACGCGAATAGGGGTCAGTTCTCATAATCGACAATCACTCACTCCCGCCGGTCGCCTCGCTGAGATCCAGCGACGCCGCCGATTCCCGAAGTGACGACTCCGGCTGGGGATCCGGGGCGCACGCGAGCGGGCATCAAGTCAAAGGGCGTCCCCCAAGGCATCGGTTATTGTTGATTATGAGAACTGACCCCTTTGCGGCTTACGGAGGGTTGTTGGGCATGCCGGGGTCCGGTAGCGTGGATCGGTTCCTCATCCTCCCCTCCCATGACGTTCCGCATCGCGATTCTCTCCACCTTTTGCAGCGTCCTACTCGCGGGCTTGGCGGTCCTCGCCGAAGGAAGGCCCAACGTCGTCGTCTTCATCGCGGACGATGTCAGTTGGGATGACCTCGGCTGTTACGGCAACAAGGGCGCCCGCACTCCGCACATCGACCGGTTGGCCGGGCGGGGTCTCCTGTTCCGCAACGCCTACCTGACCGCGAGCAGTTGCAGCCCCAGTCGGGCGAGCATCATGACGGGGCGGTACCCGCACAACACGGGCGAGGCGAGCGAACTTCACCGGCCGTGGTCGGCGCACCTGCCAACTTTCCCGGAATTGCTTCGGGAAGGCGGGTATTACACAGCCCAGGCCGGCAAGTTCCACATGGCCCAGGCGAAGGAAGGCGATGCTCCGACTCGCTTGTCGCGGGCTTTCGACCGTGTCGAACCGAACACGCGGGTGCCGGGAAATTCCGGAGGGCATGGGCGATGGGTCGATGTCGTGAAGGAACGTCCGCGCGGCAAGCCGTTCTTCTTCTGGTTCGCGGCCACGGATGCGCACCGGGCGTGGGACGCGGATGACGAATGGGACGCCGACGCCTACGGTCCACGGCACCGGCCCGAGGATGTGGTGGTTCCACCGGAACTGGTCGACTCCGCGGACACCCGGCGGGATCTGGCGTCCTACCACAACGAGGTCACCCGTTTCGACCACTTCGTCGGAAGGACCGTCGCCGAGTTGATGTCGCAGGGGGTCCTCGACAACACCCTCCTCCTCGTGATGGCGGACAACGGACGACCCTTCCCCAGGGCGAAGACGCGGCTTCACGACACCGGAATGAAGACGCCGTTCGTCGTCCATTGGCCCGAGGGTATTCGACAGGGAAGCGGGGAACGCCTCGCGCTGGTGTCGGCCATCGACATCGCCCCGACCGTCCTCGAACTGGCCGGTGTGCGGGCGGCGGAAACCATGCAGGGAATCAGCCTGGTTCCGGTCCTCCAAGCGGACATCCAGGTGCGGCGGTTCGCGTTCAGCGAACACAACTGGCACGACTACGAGGCGCATGGTCGGTCGGTCCGCGATCAGACGGGCCACCTGTACATCCGCAATGCGCGGCCCGGGAAAGCGTGGCTGGGACCCGCGGACGCGGTCAGTTCCCCCGCCCATCGGGAGCTCAAGAACCGTCGGGACGCCGGTTCCCTCACGCCGGAGCAGGCGGATCTTTTCCTCGAGCCGCGACCGGCGGAGGAACTCTATTTCACTCCGGACGACCCGCGGCAGGTTGCCAACCGGGTTGGGGATCGGGAGTCCGCGGGCAAACTGGGCGAACTCCGGGGGATCATGGACAGGTGGCAGGAGGAGACCGGCGACACGGTTCCGAGCGAATTCACCAAGGACTTCTACGATCGGGAGACGGGTTATACCGACAGCAAGAGTGGGAAGCCTGTGACAACCGTTCGCCAAAGGGCCTATGGCGAACCGTCCGGAGCGGAACGAAACGCGGACAAGATCAATCGACCTGGGCCGAGGTGATCGACGGGTGGCCTAGGCCGACTGGAAAGTCGGCGGTACTGGGTGGCTGTCTCTACCGAACGTGGTTCAGACGGATTTCACGCGCGCCATCCGGAACGAGTTGGCGGGTCTTTTCACCACCAGGCCAACGGACCTGGATCCATCGAGGGGTGTGGGGAGTCGCCAGGACTGCGACCGGATCGTCCTGGGAAAGGTAACCGGACCCCGCGTGGATTTCGCGGGCCGGGCCCGCGCCGCTGTCGAACTCCAGCCGGATCATGGAACCGATGCCAAGCGGGTTGCCTCGCGGTCCGGCGAGCCGCACCCGGAGTCCCGGGCGGGCGCCCGCATTCCGGAAGAGTTTCGTTTCCTGTCCGTTCTGGCCGACCACGAGGTCGGTCCGACCGTCCTGATCGTAATCGGCGACAGCCATGCCGCGTTGCTCGCCAAGGATTCGAAGGCCGCTCCGGGATGCGGGAACTTCGACAAGGCCCCCTTTGCCATCCCCGCGAAGGAAGAGTCCGCGACCCCCGTCGTGGCGGTCGGTCTCGGGATCCGTGGCGAAAAAATTCTGGGCGAGACAGACGTCCTCGGCGCCGTCGCCGTCGAAATCCGCGATCGCGATTCCGAACGCGGGGGCCCGTTGGGCGGCAGGGGGAAGCGCCCTGGGTTCGAAGCGGCCACCGCGGTTGAGGAACAGGGTCGTCTCAAGCCAGGTCGCCTCAAGACTTCGGGCCTTCGCCCGGCGGTCGCCGAGGATTTCGTCGACACTGGCCTCCCCGAACGCGCGGTAGGTTCGGAATCGTTCCTGAACGAAGGGGAGCGCGTCGCGAACACGGCCGAAATGGTGCCAGGGAACCAAGGCGCCGGTGTCTGGATCGGTGGCGGCTTCGAGTACGTCCATCTGACCGCCCCCATTGAAGTCGCCATGGAAGATGGCGAGTCGGCGCCCGGCGCCCGGCTGGTAACGAGTGTTCGCGCCCCAATTCGACGCGATCAGGTCCATGCGACCATCCCCGTCCAGATCGCCCGCGGCGATTCCCTGCCACCAGCCCGACAAAGCATCGACGTTCCACGCCTTTGTCTGGTCGGCGTAACGACCCGAGCCGTCGTTGGCCAGAATGCGGACGGGGCCCCAATCGCACGCCAACGCAAGTTCCGGGAATCCGTCGCCGTCGAGGTCGGTGAACACGGCTCCGTTCACGAGCCCCAGTCCGCGAAGGAGTTCGGAGTTTCCCTCGTCCGGGACCCATCCGGTCGGCCCCCGACGGTACAGACGTGAGTCCGCGGCCTCCGGATAACGGCCTGGAATGACGCGTCCGCCGACGAACAGGTCGAGGTCCCCGTCGCCGTCGATGTCGGCGAGCGCGAGCGGGCCGGGTTCCATGGCCGCGGGCGGCACGGCATCGGACACGGACTCGGCGGCGAGATCAATTTGCATCACCGACGACGGCTCCCCTGGGGCGCCTTCGTAGTTGGACTGGCCGACGAGGAGTCGGGTGGATTCGGCGGTTTCCCAGACGACCAATCCGGTCAGATCGCGGGACACGGGCCGGGAGAGCTGGTTGGTCACCCTGACAAAGCCGCCACCGCCGTTGTTCCTGAAGATTCCGAGGCCGCCGCCCCGGCCGCTGCCCACGACGAGATCCGCCCAGCCGTCGCGGTCGAGGTCATGCCAGGCGACGCCCGGGCCGGCCTGGCTCAGGCGACGCGGGAGGAGCGGCTGCCTCGCGAGATCGTCGAAGTCTCTCTCGGTGTGTCGATGGGCCAGAAGTCCGCTCTGGTCGTCGAACCAACGAACTTCCGGGGACGCGGCGGGGGCGGTCGGGATGGGTGGACGGCCCTCCAACCCGGCTGCTGGATCCGGCGAGCCGGCGGGTTCCTCGATTTCGTACAGGCGGTTCGCGGCCACATTCCCGATCCGGCTCGTGCGGCCGCCGCGCCAGTGGACCTCCAAGGTCATGCGCCCAGGACCAGCATCGGGACCCGCCGCGAAGACGCGGAGGGGTTCGTCGCTCGAAAGGTAGCGTCCGCCGGCGATCATCTCCTGGCTTTGAACCGGAACGGCGCCGCCGGTCAGGGTGATGCGCGCGCCGATTCCCTGGGTGTTGGGTGGGCGCCCCAGCAGGCGAACCGCCACCCTGGGCGCGGTCGTGTTGTTTCGGTACACGCCAGCCGGGCCGTTGAGTTCGTTGACCACGACATCCAGGTCGCCGTCGCCGTCGAGGTCGCCGAGGGCCATGCCCTGGGCGATCCCGACTTCCGAGAAACCCCACGCCCGGCCCACCTCCTCGAAGGTGAGATCCCCGCGATTTCGGAAGAGCAGGTTGGCCTGCCGCAGGGGTGGAAACCGCTCGCGCATCGCGAGCGCTTCGGCGTCGCCCAGGTTGCCGGCCTTGCGAATCGCCTCGAGTTCGTCGGCGACGTCGATGTCCTGGACGTCGCGCTCGAATCCCGTCGCGACCAGGAGGTCCTCGTGCCCGTCGAGGTCGACATCCAAAAAGATCGGAGTCCACGACCAGTCGGAAGCGGCGACTCCGGCGGAGTAGGCGATCTCCGTGAATTCCCCTCCCGGCCCGTTCAGGAACAGCGTGTTTCTGGGCGCCTGCGGACGGTCGTCGATCACGCCGGGAATCGATCGGACGGCCTGGTGGTTGCTGACCTGGACCTGCCGGAGCCGATGATGGCGGCTGACCATGTCGGTCACGAAGAATTCGTCCCACCCGTCCCCATTCAGGTCCGCGAAATCAACGCCCATGGAGAACCAGCTCGTCTTGCGCAGAGCCTCCGGCCGAATGGCCCGGAACCGCCCGTCGCCCTGGTTCATCCAGATTCGGTCGGGCGAAGCGAGATCGCCGCACACATAGAGATCGGGCGTCCCGTCGCGGTCGATGTCACGGAACATGGCGGAAAGGCTCCAGTCGAAGGGCGCCTCGGCCAGGGGGAGTCCCTTCTCGTCGAGGAACCTTCCACCCGTGAACGATTGGGCTTCGAAACGGCCGCCGCCGACATTCAGGAAGAGGGTATCGGCTTCGCCGTTCTCGTTCAGCTTGCCCGCGTCATCGACGCTGAACCGGCCGACGAGATCCGGTTCCGAGGTGGGGCGCCCATCCACCGTCGTCACGACGAGGCGGCCATTCACGCGATGGATGCCGAGGCGCATGCCGAAGCGATCCCGGATCGTCGAAGTGCGGTAGTTGGCGACGTAGAGATCGAGATCGCCGTCGCCGTCGATGTCGGCCAGGGCCAGCGAGGTGCTTCCCTTTCCGGACGCGACACCCCTGTCGCGCGTCCCGTCGTCGAAAAGGCCGCCCCCCTGGTTGGCATGGACGGTGGTCCCACGCCCGATCGCATTCACGAGGAGGTCGAGATCGCGGTCTCCGTCGACATCGGCGAAGGCGACCCCGGTGGTTTCCCGTCCGACGCCAGCGCATTCGGGAGGAGTCGCGTCCCGGAACCGCCAGGAGCCTTCGTTGTGGTAGAGGACGTCATTCCCGTCGAGGCCGCCAAAAAAGAGATCAGGAAGTCCGTCGCCATCGACGTCGCCGACGGCGACCCCCGAACCGTTGAGGAGGATGTGGTTGGTGAGGGAACGGGCTGCGGCCAGGCGGTTGGAGAAGGTGATTCCGGTGAAATTCGGGGCCATGCGCGTGAATCCGGGCGCGCCGCCGTTGGGAACCTGGAGTTCCCGGAAACGGAATCCGTTTTCGGACTGGAATCCCTGCGCTGGGGTGGGATCGCCGGCGAGAGTTTGCGCCGCCGCGATGACAATCCCGAGGGCGGCCGCGCCGGGGCGGCTCAATGGAAGGTTCTTCACCCCGTGGGGTCGGCGCGACATGGCGGTATTCAACATGGACAAAAAAAGGCCGGGCCCGAAGGCCCGGCCTCGAACAGGGATGGACGGCCTTCGGGGCCTATTGTGTCAGCCGGTAGAACCGGAAGCCACCACCCGCGATGCTGGCCGTGTAAGGGCTGGACGGGTTCCCGGGAACGTCGGTCCAGGCGCCCAGCGTGGTGGATTCCTGCAACCGACCGGCGCCGGTCCATGAAATGACGACGCCGCCGGCGGTCACTTCCACCGGGTTGAACTTCGGGGCCACGGCCGCGTAGGACTTGAAGAACGAGCCAGGGATGGGGGTCAGCTGAGCCGCGGGTGTGGCGTCGCCTTCCTTGCGCCAGGCCACCTCGCAGAAGTCGCCTCCGCCACCTTCCTTGTAGACGACGTACACGAGGTAGCTCGTGCCCGCGACCATCGCGATGGGTTCGGAGGTCTGGGGATTGAACCCGCCGTCGGCGTTGGTGGGTTCGAGGAACGCGTTGCAGCAGCCGAGTTCCTCGGCAGCCAGAGCGGCGCTTCCGGCGTCGGTGTTGGAACTCACATACAACTGCGAGGCGTCGTCGCTGCGAACGAAGAAGCGGTACGAACCGCTTTCCGTCGGGGTCAGCCAGCCTGAGATCCGGCCGCCAAAACGATCGGCCACGTTGTTGAGCGCGGGAGCCGTCGTGAACGAGGTGAGCACCTCGCGGCGGGCCGCGAAGTCCGGGAAGCTCGCGTTGTTGTAGAGGTCGTCGACGGTGGTGCCGTCGATGCCCGTCCCGTCGGTTCCGTTGTAGAACTCCCAGAGGAGGTAGCCGGCGGTCAGGCCGGGCGCGGTCACATCCGCGGTCGAGTTGGCGGCGATCTGGTTGCCGGCGGCGGACGCGTCGCGGATTCCGCTGACGGTGAGGGTGTAGGTGGTGCCGGAGGTCAGCGCGCTGGTCGTGAGGGAAACACCGCTGGATCCCGCCAAAGTCACCCCGGTGACCGTGGCTCCGCCGCTCAGCCGATAATTGGCTACGACGCCGGCCGTTTCAGGGGTCACAGGCTCCGAGAATTCGACGGTCACGTAGCTGGTCGAAGGCGATCTGCCGGCCTGGACGGATTGCAGACTCGGCGGGGTGGAGTCCGACACCACCGTCAGCGTGACCGGGGTGGTGGCGAGGTCGCCCAGGGGATTCTGGATCTTGAGGACGTAGCTGCCGGAATCGGCCACCTGCGCCGAGAGGATGGTCAGGGTCGCCTTGTTGGCGCCTTCGCTGAGCGAGACGCGGTAGTTCTCGTTGGTCACGACAAGATCCACGCCGTTGAGCGTCCACTGGTACTTGTTCGGGCTGCCGGAGACCGTCGCGGACAGAGTGACTTCGCGGTTTTCGGAAACCTCGGTCGCGGACGGGCCCGACACGATGGCGGCGGGGGTGTTTTCCACCTGGAAGACGCCGAATCCGGAGCTGCCACCCGACCAGAGGACGAGGGACTTGCCGGATGTCGCTCCCGCCGCCAGCCACGGGATAGACGGTGATATCCCCTTCGTACACGTAGTCGTGGCCTGTGCCGCCGTTGCCGTTGGGGTCGACGATGGGTTCGTCGGTTTCGTACACGGGAATCTTGTAGGCGCTGACGCCGGAGGCGATCTGGCCGTCGAGGGTGTGGACGCCAATCCAGCCGGGTTTGAAGACGGCGTCGGGATTTCCGACGGCGCCGAACTGTTGGTTCCAGCTGGGGATGGCGTAGGAGACCACGTATTCGAGGCCGTCCTTCGTGTCCATCGTGAGCACCCAGTTGCCGTCGTAATACTCGACGCCGTCGACCTTGTGATCGATGGGGATGCCATCCTTGCCGGCGGCTTCCCAGCGGAAGGCCGGGAGGTTTCCGCCGGCGGCCTCATCCCGATCGAAGAAGCCGGGCCGACCGGTGCCGCCCAGGCGCGGGGCGGTTCCGTCGCCCTGCGGATTCATGGTGTAGCGGTTGGGGCGGGCTTCCCAACCCGAGCCCGGGTAGTGGCCCTGGTACGAGACCTGGAGTCCGGGCCGCGCGGGGTCGGTGGGCGTGGCGGAGATGGAGCTGGGTTGACCGCCCAGGGCGTAAGCGCCCTTTTCACCGCCGCTGTCGCGGTCGTCCATGCGCGCGATCGGCTGGAAGGTGAGGCCGCCGTCGGTGGTTTCGAATTGCTGCGGCTGATGGCTGGCCCGCCACGTTCCGCCGCCGATCCAGAGTTGGGTCTGGTTGCCGGCTCCGGAGACCCGGAAGGCCTTCCAACGCCAGCTCGCGCTTCCGTCGCCGCCGCTGCTCTCGTCGCCGGAAGGCTCGCCGGGAACGGGTTCCACCCACGCTTGGGTGGGTGTGGCCGCCCAGGTGGGCCGGCCGGCGGGGAAATTGGGGTCCGCGACCGTGCCGCTCGGGGCGTACCGGAGGACCTTGTACTTGTAGCCGGTGTACACGGCGCGCTCTCCGTTGGCGCCGTCCTGCACGCCGAACTTCCACCAGGCGTAGACTGTCGACTGGGTGGCGATGGGCACCGGAAGGACTTCGGTCTTCAGGGCGAGACCGAGCGACTTGCCGGTCTTCGCGTCGATCCAGACGAGCGAGCGATCCGGGAAGGCGGCGGCGTTGGCCTTCTGTTCGTCGGTCAGGTTTGGATCGGTCTCGTTGATCCCGTTCTCACGGACGCCCAGCAGGTAGTGATCGTCGTCGTACTTGACGAAGCTGACGTAGCTGTCGACGACGTCGTTGCCGGAGAACCCGTAGGTGGCATCGCCGGTTCCCCCGGCCTTGACCAGGATGGGGAGTTTGTTTTCGGGGGCGACGTTGACGAGCCCGTTGATGTGTTGGACCCACACCGGCGTCACTTCCTGTCCGATCGCGGCGGTTCCGGCCGCGAGTCCCAGGAGGGAGCCGATCAGTGCTTGGTATTTCATTCGCAATATTTCGGATGCGTTCAGTGTCGAGGGGATGGTTCGCTTGGGTTTTCCAAGTCGGGCCCCGGCAAGGCTAGCCAAACCGCCTTTCCGGGGTCTCAACCGTCACCCTGGCGTTTCCCGGAGGTGTACCGGGCGCGCCTGAAAGGCGCGGGCGCCTCTATGGGGTGCGATCCCGACCCTGTCAAGCGGGTGGGGCGGGGAGAGTGGCGGGAGCCCCCCGGCATGGGAGATCAGTGCGCAATTGCTGAAAAACGTGGGCCCTGGGAGGGCCTTGATTTGGGGGCCGTCGAACTCGGGCGGGCGGGTTCGAAACCGGTTCCGATCAACCGCCGAGGTAGGCGGATCGGACCTGGGGGTTGGCGCGGAGGGCGGGTGACTTGTCCGCCAGGGTGATGCGTCCGGTTTCGAGGACATACCCGCGATGGGCGACCTCGAGGGCGAGGTTCGCGTTCTGTTCGACGAGGAGGACGGTGATGCCGCGCTCGCGGTTGATCTCGGAGATCTTGGCGAAGATCGTCTTCACGAGAAGCGGGGCGATGCCGAGGGACGGTTCGTCGAGCATCAGGAACCGGGGCTGACCCATGAGGGCGCGTCCGATGGCGAGCATCTGTTGTTCGCCGCCGGAGAGGGTGCCGGCGACCTGGCGCTGGCGCTCCTGGAGGCGCGGGAAGAGGGTGAAGACGTACTCCAGTTCGCGGGCGATGGCGGCGCGGTCGCGCTGGAGGTAGGCGCCCATCTGGAGGTTTTCGTGGACGGTGAGATTGGCGAACACCATGCGGCCTTCGGGCACGTGGCCGAGGCCGAGGCGGACAATCTCGTGGGGTGGCAGGTTGGCGATCGGGTGGCCGTCGAAGACGACGGTGCCGCTGCGGGCGCCGACGAGACCGGAGATGGTGCGGAGGGTGGTGGTTTTGCCGGCGCCGTTGCCACCGAGGAGTGTGACGACCTCGCCGGGAGCGACCGACAGCGAGATGCCGTGGAGCACGTTGATCGCGCCGTAATTGACGTGGAGATCCCTGACTTCGAGAAGGCTCACGATTCGAGGGCGTGATCCTCGCCGAGATAGGCTTCGATCACCTTGGGATTGCGGCGGATCTCCTCGGGCGTGCCCTCGGCGATCTTGATGCCGTAGTCGAGCACGGCGATGCGTTCGCAGAGGTTCATCACCAATTGCATGTCGTGTTCGACGAGCAACACGGCCAGATGGAACCGTTCCCGGATCGAACGGATCAGGGCGGCCAATTCGGCTTTCTCGGTGGGATTCATTCCCGCGGCCGGTTCGTCGAGGAGAAGGAGGCGAGGTTGGGTGGCGAGGGCGCGGACGATCTCGAGACGGCGCTGGTCCCCGTAGGGCAGGCTGGTGGCCTGGACCTCGCGGACCTCGTCGAGGCCGAAGACGGCGAGGAGTTCGACGATTCCACGGGTGACATCCGCTTCGGAATCCCGGAACGACCGTCCGCGCCACAGGGCCTGTCGGATGCCGTGGGGATGGTGGAGGGTCATCGCGACCCGGACGTTGTCGAAGACGGACAGACTGGGGAAGAGGCGGATGTTCTGGAACGTGCGCGCGATGCCGCGGGCGGCGAGGTGATGCGGGCGCAGGCACGCGGTGGGCTGTTGGTTGAACGTGATGCTGCCTTCGGTGGGTTGGTAGACGCCCGTGATCAGATTGAAGGCGGTCGTTTTGCCGGCGCCGTTGGGGCCGATGAGACCGAACAACGCGTCCGCGGGGAGCGACAGGCTGACCTCGGACACGGCGGTGAGGCCGCCGAAGCGGATCGTCACCTGGTCGAGTTCGAGGATCGGTGCCATGAGGAAGGGCGTCGGGCTCAGGCTCTTGCTTTGCGGGGCCCGACGAAGGTGAAGAGGCCCTGGGGCCGGGTGATCATGAGGACGATGATGAGGAACGAGTAGAGGATCATCCGGTAATCGGAGAATCCGCGGAGCACCTCGGGAAGGACGGTGAGGAGGATGGCCGCGAGCACCACGCCGGCGGTGCGACCCATGCCGCCGAGGATGACCATGACGACGACCTCGATGCTTCGCATGAAATCGAAGCCGGTGGGACTGAGGAAGACCTTGTGATGGGCGTAGAGTCCGCCGGCGATTCCGGCGAAGAAGGCGCCGATGGAGAACGCGGTGATCTTGTAGCGGATGGGATTCACCCCCATGGCGCCGGCGGCGATCTCGTCGTCGTGCACCGCGAGGAAACCGCGGCCGTAGGTGGAGTTCACGAGGGACGCGACGACGTAGACGGTGACGGCGGCGAGGCTCCAGGCCCAGAGGAAGGTGGTGTGATTGGGGATGCCCTTGAGGCCGCTGGCGGCGCCGGCGGGTTCGAACGTCTGGAAGAAGACGCGGATGATCTCGCCGAAGCCGAGCGTCACGATGGCGAGGTAGTCCCCGCGAAGGCGGAACGACGGGATGCCGACGGCGACGCCGGCGAGGGCGGCGAGGATGCCGCCGGCGACCAGGGCGAGGGCGAAGACCACGGGCACGAGCGCGGGCGGGAGGCCGGCGCGGCCGGCGGCGATGGTGATCATCGCGGACACGTAACCGCCGACGGCCATGAACCCGCAGTGGCCGAGGCTGAACTGGCCGGTGTGGCCGTTGATGAGGTTGAGGCTGACGGCGAGGACGATGTTGATGGCGATGTCGATGGAGATGCCGAGGTAGTACCGGTTGTACCAGCCGCTCGGGACCTGGGCGCAGGCGATGAGGACGAGGGCGACGAGGAGCCATCGTTTCGCGCCGGACTGGAGGATCGTCGGCATCATCTCGTCAGACCTTCTCGATTTGGGCGCGGCCCAGGAGGCCGGCGGGGCGGAAGAGGAGGATGAGGATCAGGGCGGCGAAGGCGATGCCGTCCCGGTAGTTCGAGAGTCCTTGGACGCCGCCCGCGAGGGTTTCGACGACGCCGAGGACGAGGCCGCCGAGGGCGGCGCCGGGCAGGTTGCCGATGCCGCCGACGACGGCGGCCACGAACGCCTTCAAGCCGGTTTGGACGCCCATGAGCGGTTCGATCTTCGTGTACGTCATGGCGAACAGGATGCCGCCGGCTCCGGCGAGGGCGGACCCGAGTCCGAAGGTGAAGGAGATGATGCGGTTGATGTTGACGCCCATCAGGGCCGCCGCCTGCTGATTGAAGGAGACGGCCCTCATGGCGGTGCCGACCCGGGTGCGCTGGACGACGAACGTGAGTCCGCCGAGGAGGATGGCGGTGAGGATGATGACGACCAGTTGGTTCGTGTTCACCGTGAGCCCGCCGACGTGCAGCGTGCGGTTGGCGAGCAATTCGGGAAACGTGCGGGGCGAGGCCCCGAAGACGAGCCGGTGCTGGCAGGTGAACTCGATGAAGAGCGAGACGCCGATGGCGGTGATCAGGACCGTGAGGCGGGGACGCTGGCGCAGCGGTCGGTAGGCGAGGTGCTCGATCGAAATGCCGAGGCCGGCGCAGATCGCCATGACCGTGACGAGGACCACCAGGGCGCCCGCGATGGAACCGGGCGGGAACACGCGGGCCACGTGGGGCGCCAGGTAATACCCCGCGAAGGCGCCGAGCATGAAGACGTCGCCGTGGGCGAAATTGATGAAACGCAGGACGCCATAGACCATCGTGTAGCCGAGGGCGATCAGGGCATAGATGGCGCCCAGGGAGATCCCGTTGAGGAGTTGCTGAAAGAACTCACTCATCAGGCGGTCTTGAATGCAGCCGGGCCATTCCGGGTCGGGTCAGGGCGAGACGGTTTCGAGGTATTTGAACTTCCCGCCTTCGACCCGGAGAATAACCGCGGCCTTGGAGGCGTCGCGGTTCGGGTCGATGGAGATCCGGCCCGTGACCGCGTCGAAGTCCTTCAGCGCCGCGAGCGCGTCGCGGATCTTCGCCGCGTCGGTCGAGTTCGCCCGTCGGATCGCGTCGGCGAGGATCATGGCCGAATCGTACCCGAGAGCCGCCATCGCGTCGGGAGCGGCGCCGTAGCGCGCCTTGTAGGCCTCGACGAACCGTCGGCTCTTCTCGGTGCCGACGTCGGGATGATAGTGGGTCGAGAAATGCTGGCCTTCGACCGCGTCGCGGCCGATCTCGATCAGCTTGTCGGATTCCCAGCCGTCGCCCCCGAAGAGCGGCGCGGTGAGACCCAGTTGCTTGGCCTGGATGCAGATCAGGGCGACGTCCGTGTAGTAACCGGGGACGAAGACCGCCTCGGGCTGGGTTCCCTTGATGGCGGTGAGCTGCGCCTTGAAATCGGTGTCGCCACCGTTGAAGTCGAATTCGGCGACGACCGTTCCGCCGTTGGCGACGTGCCGCTCCTTGAAGTACTTGGCGAGACCCTTGCTGTAGTCGCTCTTCACGTCGGTGAAGATGGCGACGCTCTTCACCTTCAGGGTCTTCTTCGCGAAGTCCGCCATGACCGTGCCTTGGAAGGGGTCGATGAAGCAGACGCGGAAGATGTAGTCGCCGGTTCGGGTGACGTCCGGGTTGGTGGACGATGGCGAGATCATCGGGATCCCGGCGTTCTGGCAGACCGGGGCGGCCTCCAGCGAGCGCGAGGAGGCGACTTCGCCGAGGATGGCGACGACTCCGTCGCGGGCGATGAGCTTGTTGACGACGGTCTGGGATTCGCCGGCTTTGGACTGATTGTCCTCGGTGATGAGCTCGATGGTTTTGCCGAGCAATCCGCCGGCCGCCTTGAGTTCATCGATGGCGAGGACCGTGCCGTTGTGGGACGACTGACCGAAGGTGGCCTCCTTGCCCGTCAGCGAGGCGTACTCGCCGATCCTGATGACGTTGGAATCCGCGGAAGGACCGCAGCCGGCGGCGAGCAGAGCCAGTCCGGCCAATGAGGCGCAGGCCCACCTGGTGAAAATCGGGTTCATGCTGGGATAGGGTCGGGATTGCCGCGTACGGAGCGGCAACCTAGGAGATGCGGTTCGGCCTTTCAATCGAAACGCCATTCAAACACTTCGAGGATGCCAGCCCGCCGGTCGCGGGTCGCCGGTCGCCGATTCGGCGGGTCACTTCACTGCCGGAATTCGGCGATCCGGGAGCCGTCGACGCTTTGGAACCGGGCGCCGGTCGGGGAGGTCAGCAGTTGGGATGTGCCGGTGAGCACCTCCGCGAACTGGCTTTCGAGCTTCATGGCCGCTTCGGGACCTGCCATCCGGGTCATGCCCAAGCCGGCGGGCGGCCAGGTCAGGCTTCCGTTGTCGCCGAGTTCGAAACCGCCGAAGTACCGGTTCACCGCCGAGCGGCCGGAGATCTTTCCGGGCTCGCCGAAGCGAAGACTGATCGGGAAGGCGGAACTGTCGACCGGCGCGCCGTCGACCACGAACCGGGTGAGGCGGAACTCGGAATCGCGAAGGGCGGCGAGGGAACTCGGGGTGGCCGGTTGGAAGGCGTCCTTCGCGGGTTGGGTGGCGCAGCCTCCCCCCGGGAACGCCGCGAAACCGAGGGCGACAACGGCGAGGATCGTGGTCGTGAACGTGAGCCAGGCGGGGCGAGTGGGATTCATGGGGAGGGGATTTTTCCAAACACGGGAAGCGTATTGCTGCCATGAACGGCCAAGCCGAAGACCCTCACCCGGCGCCGCGCTCCGTCGCCACCCTCTCCCGTCGGACGGGAGAGGGGCTGGGGGTGAGGGCCGGTTCATGGGGAGGGGAAACGATTCTGGCATCGCGAGTTGGGGCCTTGAACCGTAGCCGCCGACGTCAGTCGGCACCGACTTTCGGCCCGGAGATGGCGCGGACTGACGTCCGCGGCTACGGGTGGGTGGTTCATGGAGGGGGAGAGAGATGGATCGGGGTCAGCCGGCGTCGGGATACGAGCCGAGGATCTTGACGAAACTGCAATGCTTCGAGAGTTCGGCGAGGGCGCGGGCCACCGGGGGATCCTCGTGATGCCCCTGGACATCGACGAAGAAGAAGTAGGCCCAGGCCTTGCGCTTGCTGGGGCGCGATTCGATCCGCGTCATGTTGAGCTTGTGGCGCGAGAGCGGGGCGAGGGCGCGGTGGAGGGATCCGACGGCGTCGACGACGCTGAAGATGAAGCTGGTTCGATCCCGGCCCGTGGGCGGGCCGCACTGACGGCCGAGGACGAGGAAACGGGTGGCGTTGGTGGTGTTGTCCTGGATGTCCGCGTCGAGGATGCGGAGGCCGTAGCGCTCCGCCGCGAGGGAACTCGCGATCGCGCCGGCGTTCCGATGGCGGGCGGCGAGGTCGGCGGCGCGGGTCGTGGAGGACGCCTCGATGATCTCGGCGGTGGGCAGGTGGATCTGGACCCATTGCCGGCATTGGGCGAGGGCCTGGGGATGGGAGTAGAGGCGTTTGACTTGGTCGCGCTTCGAGACCTTCCCCAGGAGGCAGTGCTGAATGGGCAGGATGATCTGGGCGACGATCTTCAGCTCGCTGTCGATGAACATGTCGAGCGTGTGGTTCACGACCCCCTCGGTGGAGTTCTCCACGGGCACGACGCCGTAGTCCGCGCGGTTCTTGGCCACGTCCGTGAACACGTCGCCGATCGTCTTCATCGGGGCGTATTCGAGGCTGGATCCGAACCGTCGGATGGCGGCCTGATGGGTGAACGTCGCCTCGGGTCCGAAGTAGGCGATCGTCATCGGTTTTTCCAGGGCGAGCGCGCTGGACATGATCTCCCGGTAGATGTGGCGGAGGGAGTCGTCGGTGATCGGGCCGTCGTTGAGCTTGCAGATGCGCTGGAGGACCGTGCGTTCCCGGTTGGGGACGTAGATCTCCTGACCCGCCGCCCTTTTGATTTCGCCGATCTCCAGGACGTGGCGCGTCCGTTCGTTGAGCAGGCGGACGAGCTTTTCGTCGCACGAGTCGATGGCCAGGCGCAGTTCCGCGAGGGTCATAGGGGCATGGGGAGGGGATGGCACGGCGACAAGGTCTCAGGCCGAGTAGTCGAGGTAGACGGTCCGGCTCCGCGTGTAGAAGTCCAGCGCGGCGAGGCCCTGCTCCCGGAAGCTGTCGGTGCTGCTGCCTTTCACGCCGCCGAACGGCGCCTGGAGGGCGAGGCCGGTGCTGATCTGGTTGACCTTCACCACGCCGGCCTGGATCCGGTCGACGTAGCGCATCGCCTTCCCGTAGTCCCGGGTGACCACGCTGGCGCTCAAGCCGAATTCGACCTCGTTGGCGACCGCGATCGCCTGATCGAAGTCGTCGACGGCGATGACGCCCACCACGGGGCCGAAGACTTCCTCGCACGCGATCCGGGACCCGGGCTTCACGTCGGCGAGCACGGTCGGTTCCATGAACCATCCGTGCGCCTGGTCGCCGTCCTTGAGGCGGTGTCCGCCCGAGACGACGCGGGCGCCCTCGGAGGCGGCGACCTCCAGGTATTGAAGGTTGGTGCCCAGTTGGGCCTCGCTGACGGCGGGCCCCATGGTGACGCCCTCGCCGAGCCCGTTGCCGACCCGGATGGCTTTCGCCTTGGCGATCAGCTTCTCGGTGAACGGCGCCAGGACGCTACGTTCGACGATGACGCGGCTGGTCGCGGTGCAGGCCTGTCCGGTGAGGCCGAAGCCCGCGATGGCGACGAGGCGCGCGGCGAGATCGAGGTCGGCGTCCGCGAGGACGATCGTGGGGTTCTTGCCGCCCATTTCCATTTGGGCGCGCACCATGCGGGGCGCGAGGGCGGTGTAGAGCCGGGTTCCGACGGAATGGGAGCCGGTGAAGCTGACGGCGGAGACGGACCGATGGGCGACGAGTTCGTCGCCGAACGCCTGGCCGGGGCCGGTGACGACGTTGAGGACACCCTTGGGAAGCCCGGCCTCCGCGAGGGCCTTGGCCATTTCGAGAGCGAGGGCGGGCGTGGCGCTGGCCGGCTTGAGGACGACGGTGTTCCCGCAGAGGAGCGCGGGTGCCGTTTTCCAGACGGGAATCGCCACCGGGAAATTCCAGGGTGTGATGAGGGCGACGACGCCGAGGGGATCGCGCCGGGTGAAGAGGAGGTTGCCGGGGAGATCGTGGGGCAGGGTCTGGCCGCCGAGGGTGTAGCTGATGCCGCCGTAGAACCGGAAGATGTCGATGGCCCGCTGCACCTCGCCCGTGGCTTCCGCGAGGGTCTTGCCCTCCTCGCGGGTCAGCAGTTCGGCGAGCGCGGGCTTCCGGGTGGCGAGGATCTGGGACGCCTGGCTGAGGACGCGGCCGCGGGCGACAGGGGTCATGGCGGCCCAGGCGGGGAAGGCGGTCGCGGCGGCGTCGAAAGCCTGGCGGATCTCGGCGGGACCCGCGGACGGATAGGTCGCGACCTGTTCGCGGGTGTCGGCGGGGTTGACGGTTGAGAATGTCTGGCGGGACGCGGCGTCGACCCAATCGCCGCCGATGAAAAGTTGGTAGGACTGCATGGACTTTGAACTTGGAACTTGGAACGTGGACCGGTTGACCGGGTGGGTGAGGGTAGGGGAATCGGGCGGGGGAAGTCGTTCCCAAAAAAGGCGTGGCCGGGTCAGAGCCCGCCGAAGCGCCGGTGTCGGCGGGTGTATTCCTCGAGGGCGGCGAGGAGTTGGGGTTTGCGGAACTCGGGCCAGAGGGAGTCGGTCACGACGAACTCGGCGTAGGAGATCTGCCAGAGCAGGAAATTGCTGACGCGAAGTTCCCCGCTGGTGCGGATCAGGAGATCGGGATCGGGCCAGTGCCGGGTGTAGAGATGTTCGGCGACGGTGCGTTCATTGATCTCGGCGGGGTCGATCCGGCCGGCCTTCGCCAGGGCGGCGATTTCGCGGACGGCGTCGACGATCTCGGTGCGGCCGCCGTAGCTGAGGCAGAGGATCAGGGTGAGTCCGTTGTTCTTGGCGAGGGCGGCCTTGGATTTGCGGAGCTGTTCCTGGACGAACTCGGGCAGGCGCCAGATCTGGCCGATGGCTTCCAGCCGGACGTTGTTGCGGTTGAGTTCGCCGATCTCGTTCTTGAGATACCGGGCGAGGTATTTCATGAGCGTGTCGACCTCGTCCTTGGGGCGGTTCCAATTCTCGACCGAGAAGGCGTAGAGGCTGAGGTAACGGATGCCGATCTCGCCAGCGGCGCGGACGAGGGCCCGGACGGATTCGGCGCCCTGGCGGTGTCCCTCGATGCGGGGGAGTCCGCGTTGCCGGGCCCACCGCCCGTTGCCATCCATGATGACCGCGATGTGCCGCGGCAGGCTGGCGCGGGATTCCGGGCTCAGGTGGGGACTCGGGGTGCTCACGGCGACGGCGGGCGCGACGGCCTGCGTCAGACGGGGATGGTTTGTTCGCGGGCCGGTCCGACGCTGGCGATGATGAGACGGGCTCCGGTCATCTGCGCGATGCTGAGGAGGTAGTGCCGGCAGTTGTCGGGGAGTTCCTCCCAGCGGGTGGCCTGGTCGGTCGGAGTCCGCCAGCCTGGGAACGTCTCGTAGACGGGTTCGCACCGGATCATGGTCTCGACGTCGGCGGGGATGTGCCTGAGGACGGCGCCGTCGACTCGGTAGCCCACGCAGACCTTGATGGCGGGAACGGTGTCGAGCCCGTCGATGTTGGTGATGGCGAGTTCGTCGATGCCGTTGACCATGGACGCGTGGCGGGTGACGACGGCGTCGAACCAGCCGCAGCGCCGGGCGCGGCCTGTCGTGGATCCAAATTCGCGACCCAGTCCGTGGAGGAGGTCGCTGATGCCGGCGTCCTCGGAAGGGAGGGGCCCTTCGCCGACGCGCGTGGTGTAGGCCTTCATGACGCCGACCACGCGGTCCATGCGGTTCGGCGGGACACCCGATCCGGTGCTGGCGCCGCCGGCCGTCGTGTTGGACGACGTCACGTAGGGGTAGGTCCCGTGATCAATGTCGAGGAACGTGCCCTGGGCGCCTTCGAAGAGGATGTTGGCGCCGCCGCGGGTGGCCTCGTGGAGGAAGACGACCGTGTTGGTGACGAAGGGCCTGAGGCGGTCCGCGGCCGCGCTGTAGTCGCGGAGCACGGTGTCGTAGTCCACGGGTTGGGCTCCCAGGGCGCGCAGGACTTCGTTGTTCTCCTGGAGCCGTTCGCGAAGCCGATCGGGGAACCGTTGGGCGTTCATCAGGTCGACGACCCGCAATCCCACGCGGGCCGCCTTGTCGCCGTACGTGGGTCCGATGCCGCGCTTGGTGGTGCCGATCTTTCCCTGGCCCTTGCGGACCTCGCGTTGGGCGTCCAGTTCGCGGTGCCACGGGAACACGACGTGGGCGGTCTCGGAGATGCGCAGGTTGTCGGGGGTCACGGGGACCCCCAATTTCGCGAGGCCATCGAGTTCGCCGACGAGCCCGACGGGGTCGATGACGACGCCGTTGCCGACCACGCAGACCTTGTTGGAGCGGAGGATGCCCGACGGGAGGAGGTGGAGGACGTACTTTTGCGGGCCGACGAAGACGGTGTGGCCGGCGTTGTTGCCGCCCTGGGTTCGGACCACGATGTCCGCCTGCTCGGTCAGGACATCGATGATCTTGCCTTTGCCTTCGTCGCCCCACTGGGCGCCGACCAGAATCGTGTTCATGAATGAAATGACAAACCGCGTGGCGCTTGCCGCGCGCGGACAAAAAGCGCACCCCGAGGGAGGATCCCCCGGGGCGCGGGCTCGGCGGTTGCGGGCGAAACCTAGGAACCGAAAGCGCCGGGTGTCAACGAGTCTGCCGAAACCCGGACATCCGGGACTTCAGATCATGTGGCAGAACATCGCGTCCCTGAGCTTCGGTTCGAACCAGGTGCTCTTGGGGGGCATGATGCCGCCGGCGTCGGCGATCGCCATGAGGTCCTCGATGCTCGTTGGGAACATCGAGAAGGCGCAGGCGAATTCGTCGGCGTTGACGAGTTTCTCGAGTTCGCCCGTTCCCCGGATGCCGCCGACGAAATGGATGCGCTTGCTGGTGCGCGGGTCGTCGATGCCAAAGATCGGGGCGAGGATGTGGCGCTGAAGGAGGGTGACATCCAGGCGCTCGATCGCGTCCGCGTCCGCCGTGAATTCGGGACGGAACGTCAGCCCGTACCACCGACCTTCGAGGAAAAGTCCGAGCTGATGTTTGCGGGTCGGTTGCGCCGCGCCGTCCGGACGGACCTTGAACACCGATTCGATCCGGTCCAGGAGTTGGCCCGGATTCAGCCCATGGAGGTCCTTGAGAGCCCGGTTGTACGGCAGGATCCGCATCTGGTCGTGCGGGAAGATGACCGTCAGAAAACTCCCGCTCTGCCCCCGGCCTCCGCGCGACTGGAACACCCGCGCCGCCGCCGCGCTGCGGTGGTGCCCGTCGGCGATGTAAAGGTACGGGACCTCGGCGAATTCCGCGGCCAGGTACCGCAACCCGTCGTCGTCGGCGATGCGCCAGGCCGTGTGGCGGACGCCGTCCGCGGACTCGAAATCCACCCGGGGCGTCTCGTCCATCCGAGTTTGGATCCATGCGTCCAGGGAAGGGCGGGCCCGGTAGGTCAGGAAGACCGGGCCGGTCTGGGAGTTGAGGGTCTCGATGTGCCGAACCCGGTCGTCCTCCTTGTCCGGGCGGGTCAGTTCGTGCTTCTTGATCGTGCCGTCCAGGTATTCGGCGCAACTCGCCGCCGCGACGAGCCCGACCTGGGAGTGTTTCCCCATGACCTGACGGTAAAGATGAAAGCAGGGCTGGCTGTCCCGGGACAGCGATCCGTCGGCCATCAGTTGATCCAGGTTGGCCTTGCCCTGGGCATAGACGGCCGGGCTGTAAAGGTCGGATCCGGGTGGGAGATCGATCTCGGGCTTGCTGACGCGCAGGAAGCTGTGCGGGTTGCCTGAGGCCAGGGCGCGCGCCTCCTGGGACGACATCACGTCGTAGGGGAGTTCGCAGATGCGCGCGGCGAGATCAGGTTTCGGGAGAAGTGCGGCGAAAGGTCGAATGGTGGCCATGGGATCGAACGAAGGCGCCGGCAAGGTACCCGGAAGCCGCCGTCGCGGGAAGGGGTCAGTTCCGATAGGGGTCAGTTCTCATAATCGACAATGACTCATGGCCGCGCGACCAGGTAGCTGACATAGCTGGCGCTGCCCATCCGCAGGCGATCCGCGATCCACCTCCGCGACATGGGCGTTCGCCTTCGCAGCATCCGCGCCAGTTTCACCTTGGCTGGATCGCCCTTGGGGAGGTCGCCCAGGTCCTTCTCCGTCCAGCCCATGGAAGCCATTTCCTCTTGGACCAACCGCTCCGCCAAGGCCGTGTCGGTTTCGCCTCGCTCCCGCGCCAGCTCGGTCTTGTGCCCTGGTCGGCCCAACCGCTCGGCGAGCCGTTGGGCGAAATCCTCCGCGCCCAATCGCCAACCGCGCCGAAACGCCGCCCAGGCCTCCGGTTCCCCGCCTTCCTTCCGTCGGTCCTCCATCCGCGTCTGAAATTGGATGCGCCCCTTCGCCGAGTCCTTCTGGATGCCGTGTTCCCCCAACAAACGGTCCACCCGCAGCCAGGCCGGTCGTCGCGCCGTCCGCAGATACACGGGGTAACTGCTCCAGGGATACGCCGAGAGGGGCTGGTCCGGCGGCACCAGGCCGGCGCGCGCCGGATTCAGATGCACATAGTCGCAAGCGGTGCGCAGGTAGCCGCCGCCACGCTCGTCGATGACGAGGGATTTGTAGCGTCCGCCAAACAAGTGGCCGTGGCACTGGTGCCGGCGATTGAAGCGGCCGGTGGAGGTGCCGAGGAACCATTTCATGCCGGCGACGAGGTTCGCCTGCGGCGTCTCGGCCACGAGATGGAAATGATTCCGCATGAGGCACCACGCGTGGACTTGCCAGCCGGTCTTCTCACAAGCCTCGCCGAGGGTGTCGAGGAAGGCGTGGCGATCCTGATCGTCCTTGAAGATGGGTTCGCCGTGGTTGCCCCGGCTCATGACGTGATAGATGGCGCCGGGAAACTGAATGCGCAGCGGACGAGGCATCGTGCCGGCGAGCGTCGGGGCATCCGCCCGCGATTGTCAATTATTAGAACTGACCCCTTTTTCAGGAGCCGCGGCGTTTGGACTCGAACAGGTAGAAGCGGAACCCGATGTGCATCTGGATGGTGGAGAAACTGCCGGTGAGATCCTCGCCGTTCACCCGGAGCTCGTGGTCCCAGGTGTAGTTCCAGATGGCATCGGCATGGAAGGACACGTTGCGGGCGACGAACCACTCGATGCCGGCGCCGAGTTCGGCCGCCGGGTAGAAGGCCTTTCCATCGACGTCGGCGCGGCCGGTGCCGTCGTTGAACTCGCCGTAGGTCATTCCCAGTCCGCCGAAGACATAGGGAACATAACGGCCGCCGCAGAGAGGGGCGCGGAGTCGCAGGCGGGGGACGATCGCGGCGATCGCGTATTCGCCGAGGTTGCCGAGGTTGTCGTCGATGAGGCGGCGTTCCTCGCCGCCGAGCAGCATTTCGACGCCCCAGTGCCGGCCGAAGTTGGCGCCCAGACCGAGACCGGCGCTTTGGTTCCAGGTCCCGCCGAGCGAGGAGGGTTCGGGTTCGAGCTGGATGCTTCCGGCGAAGTGCGTGTCCGTCAGCCGGGAATAGCCGTAGCCGGACATGAAATAGAAGCGGGAGGGGGCGGGGCCGAACTCCTCGGCGTACGGTTGCGAAGGGACCTGATCGAAGTAGGCGCGCAACCCGATGCTGACCAGCGCGTTGGACATGTCGATCTGGTCGGTGCGGCCGTCCACCGTGAAGTCCATGTCGTCGACCCACAGGTATTTGCCTTCGACGACGAACGCGATGCTGTTGGCGAAGTAGTACTCGATGCCGCCGCCGATGGAGGCGCCGACTCGCCAGCCTTCGGAGTCGATTTGGAGGCCGTTGCCGGATTTGTAACGGTCGTTGAACTGCATGAACACCGGTCCGACCCCCGCGATGGCGTACGGAACGAGGCGATCCCCCAGCAGGGGATAGCGGTAGCGCACTTGCGGGATGATGGCGTTGATGGATTCCTCGCCCAGATCGAGGTAGCGCTCCCAGACGTCCCCGGCCAGTTCGACGCCCCAGTGTTTGTTGAAACTGCGGCCCACGGATAAACCCCAGTAATCGTGGACGCCCCAGCCCGTATTGAACTCCCCGCTGCGGAACTGGAGGTAGGTCCGGGGTTCGGCGAAATCCTGCGAGAACGCCGAGGCTTGGGAGATCAGGCCGCCGACCAGGAGGCCCAAGGCGCGTCGGGGCATTTGGCTCAGCGAGGGCCCAAGGGACGGCCGCGATTCGGAATCAAGCACCGCGAACTTTTAGTGTTCGCGCAGCCAACAGCAAGCCTCTGGTAAATCCTTGGGGAATTGCTGGAGCCCGACTTCGCCATGGAGAGTGGCCATTTTCTTGGGGAACGAGGAAGGCCGGTGCCGTGGGGCTCTACATCCCTGGAGCGCGACACCCCCTTTTTTCCGAACCTTCTCTCCAGACCAAGGTCCGTAGGACCGGCCTGTCTATAGCTTGCGCCCCGGAATGATATCCAAGCTCCGTAGGAGCGGCCCTGCGATCGGTGGGTTCAGGAAAAATGGCCAATCTCCAGGCCCCTCGGGGGCTTGAGATTCATTTCTCAAGTTTCGGGCTGGGCCGCCGATGAGGATGCGGCGGGTTGCCCAGGTTCAGGAATTCGCCGCCTGTGAAGCGATCGTGCCCGGATTCATGAGAGTTCAGGAATTCCCGGGCGTCGCGGTCGCTTTGGAGGGGCCCGGTCGTGGGGAGCGACCGGGCCGTCGATTTGGAACAACCCGTGGCTGGAAATTCGTTTATGTCGTTTGTATCAAGAAGTTCAGCGGTGGCCTTCGTGGTGGTGGCGTTCTCCGGATTGGGAAGATTGGCCGAAGCGGCCGATATCACGCTGTTCGACAAGGTGACCCAGTACCGGTCGAACTCGGGTTCGAAGGAATGGTGGGGCGACAACAGCAACGCCGCCGGCGTCCAGCATCCCGACGTTCGCGGCATCGCCGAGGACAACGAGTCGGAGCCCGGCACCGCGATCGGCCAGCTCTGGGACTTGGAGGCGTTCCGATTGGACGGGATGACGCTGAGTGTGATCGGGGGGTTCAACTTCATGACCGGCGAGGGCACCTACGCGTCGGGCGACATCTTCATCGATGTGGATGGCGATGCCAGCTATGGCACGGATCTGGGAGGGGGCGGCACGCAGGCGAAGAGCAACTCGCTCTTCCGTTACGACTACGTCATCGACTTCGAGCAGACCTTGAACGCGAGCTTCGACAGCACCACGTCCGCCATCGGAACCAAATACACCGTCCGGAAGCTGGATGAGAACGCCTCGGTGGTGGTGTCCGTGGCGGTGAACGCCAACGCTGAATCAAACCCATGGATCTACCGGTCAGGCGGCACGGTCGTAGCGGGATACGAGAATTTGCCGCTGACGATGGGGTCGTACCTGGGCGGCGAGTACATGGGGTTCAATGGGGACAACACCCACCACATGCTCCAATTCGACCTCGGCTTTCTCGGACCCGAAGTGCCGTACGGAACGTTGTTCAAGTTCACCATGGAATGCGGCAACGACAATCTCGTCGGCCGGAAGGTCCCGGACGCGGGGTTGACGGTCGGACTGCTTGGAATCGGTTTGGCGGCGCTGGGCGGGATCCATCGGTACCGACGCCTGCATGCCGGCACGCTTCCCGATGAGGAAGCGGCGAGCTGACCCCTTCGGGGGCCTTGGGCGGGCTTGGCTACCGGACAGGGAGTGCTAGGCTCCGTGGCATGCGCATTCCATGGGTCTCCGGCTGTCTTCTTATAAATCTGGTGTTGGCGGTCGAACGGACCGGGGCGGCGGACTGGCCGGCATGGCGCGGACCGAACGCTGACGGCACCACGACCGAGACCGGTTTTCCAACGCAATGGAGTCCGACGAATCACGTCCGTTGGCGCATTGATCTGCCGGATCGCGGCAACTCGACCCCGATCGTTTCGGGCGGGAAAGTCTTCATCACCCAGGCGACCGAAAAGGATCACCGGCGCTACGTCGCCGCGTTCGATCGGGAGGACGGCCGCCTACTTTGGGAAGCCGGGACCACGTTCGAACTGAACGAGGAGACGCACAAGGACAACCCCTACGCGGCGGGCTCCCCGGTGACGGACGGCGAACGGGTGGTCGCGAGTTTCGGATCGGCGGGTGTGATGGCTTTCAGCACCGACGGCCGGGAACTTTGGAAGCGCGATCTGGGGCTCCAGAAGCACGAATGGGGGCACTCGTCGTCGCCGGTCCTCTTGGGTGACCGCGTGTTCGTCTACCACGGGCCCGGGCCGGGATCCCGGGTGTTGGCTCTCGACAAGAGGAGCGGGAAGACCCTGTGGGAGAAACCGCTGCCCGAGCCGGTTCCCACCGAGCGCACCGATGGGTTCAAGGGCCGCCTACCGGGCACGATCGGAAGTTTCAGCACGCCGCTGGCGATTCGGCGGGACGGTCGGGACGAAGTCGTGTTGAGCCTACCGGAGGCCCTGGTGGCTTTCGCTGGCGACACCGGAACCGAACTGTGGCGGGCCGGCGGTCTGAATCCCCTGGTGTACACCTCCCCGTTCCTGGCGGGAGACACCGTGATCGCCATGGGCGGCTTTTCCGGAAGCACCATCGCCGTACGACCCGGCGGATCGGGCGACGTGACCGAGACCCACCGGTTGTGGCGTGAAGAACGGTCGCGCAAGAATCGTCTGGGTTCGGCGGTCGTGAAGGACGGCACCATCTACCTCGTGAACATGGACGGGTTCTTCGAGTGCCTGGATCTTCGAACCGGCCAGCAGTTGTGGGAGGAGCGGTTGGACGGGCCGGGCGCCGCCGACGCCTCCTGGTCATCGGTTACTTTGGCCGGCGACCGTGTCTACGCGGTCAACCGGAGCGGGGACACGTTCGTGCTCCGGGCCTCGCGAACCTTCGAGGTGATCGCGGTCAACACCGTGGCCGAGCCGTCGAATTCGAGCCTGGCGATGTCCGACGGCGAGTTGTTCCTCCGGACCTGGAAGGGACTCTGGTGCCTCAGCGAGAAGGGACGATTGGCCGCGCGGTAGTAGCGCCGGCCTTCAGCCGGCCCTGGAGGCTGTCCATTTTTTGTGATCCAAAGGAACAAGCACCGAGGGCGTTCTAGCTCCATTGGAGTGAAAAACGCCCCTCCATTCACCGAACCCCCATCCCCTCAACGGCCCTCGGTATCAAAGTGAATACAAGGCATTGAAGATTCCTGAAAAGCCATCCAACCAGCAACAAATCCATCATGAAACAGCTTATCCTTCACGCGCTTCTGCTTCTCGGCATCACGACAATCTATGCTCAAGAGGGAAAGCAACCACCTCAGGCGCCCGTGGCTGAGATTCGCCAGGCCGTCCTCGCCTTCCTGAATGGTCTCGGCCCGGAACTGCGGAAACAGGCCTCGTTCACCATGGACGACAAGGAACGTCGGGCTTGGAGCAATCTTCCGTCGTCTTCCTTCAAGCGCGAAGGTGTCAGCTTCAAGGAGATGACGCCGGAACAACGTTCCCTCGCGCACCAACTGCTGCAAAGCACGCTGAGCAGTCAGGGGTATCTGAAAACCACCGGCATCATGCACCTCGATGAAATCCTCAAAAGCATGGCCGCTCAACGTCGCCCCGATAGCACTCCAATGTTTGGGCACGACCTCTACTGGATCGGAATCTTTGGGAATCCCGAAAAGGACAAGGCCTGGGGTTGGCAGTTGGACGGACATCACCTCGCGTTGAACATCACCGTGGTGGGCGATGAAGTATCGGTCCGACCCGCGTTCATGGGTTCCGATCCGGCGAGACTACCGGAAGGAACCTACTCGGGGTGGATGGTCCAAGGCGCCGAGGATGAGAAAGGAAACAAGCTCTTCAAGTCACTCGATGAGAAGCAGCGCGCCAAAGCGATCATTGACGATGTCGCACCCGCGGGATGTGATCACCGGTCCCACGCGTGGAGATCGATTGAAGACGCCCGAGGGATTGCCCGTCTCCGAACTAGATGCCGATCAACGTCGCTTGTTCTTATCGCTTCTCGATGAATACGTTCACAACTACGAACACGACATCGCGCACATTCAGATGGATCGGATTCTGAAGGCGGGTCTTGAGAAGATTCACTTCGCTTGGGCTGGGACCGAAGAGAACAAACCCTACTACTATCGAATCCACGGACCCACCGTCATCATCGAGTTCGACAACCACTACCCTCCGGGCCGCGACTCAGGCCCCATCAACCATATTCACACCGTGTTTCGGGAACCCGGCAATGACTACGGCGACGATCTCCTGAGAAGACACCTCATGGAGAGCCCTCATCATCAGGAGAAAAAGTAGGGTTCCTCCACGTTTTAAGTGGATTGACGCAAGCCATAGGACTTCCTGGGAGGCGCCATGGAAAACTTCGGACTCATCAGCGGAGACCCGAAGAACGGATGGGTCCGTGGAAGACATTGCTGCCGAGGAGTCCGAGCATCCAGGAGTCGGAACACCCACGAAAAATCCCTTACTAGGGGGCGCGCACTCAAACCTGATTCGGGATTCTTGGAGGCCAGGCTCCTCCTTTCGGCTTCGGAGAGAGGGGTAGAAGATGAGTGGGGGCAAACATTGCCACATTGGACAATCGAGGCGGCGCGCTAGGTGTTCCGAAGACTTGTCAAATGTCAGTGTTTGACCCAAGGGATTTTCTTTGAGAACATTTGCAAAAATTGGCATTAGATTAAGCTGCCCAATAAATCCGAT
The DNA here is from genome assembly GCA_942490575.1 of uncultured Verrucomicrobiota bacterium. Lineage (GTDB taxonomy): Bacteria > Verrucomicrobiota > Verrucomicrobiia > Limisphaerales > CAIMTB01 > CAIMTB01. Next base: position 124,337 of record CALNYA010000043.1, on the reverse strand, counting down.
GTACTGAAAATCCATTGGCAGTTGGTACAGGATTACAAGAGCACTGGGGATCCAATAGATCCGCCAGGAAGCCGCGAGATGAAGGCTTTGTCGACTCGCGTGCGCGCGTCCGGAATGCTGGGCTTGGTTGCCGAACCGTCCATCGATCCACGGGGTCTACGAGTGCTTTCTACACTCCACACGCTGGAGAGCATTGACCCATGAAGCCAGTCAAGACTCATCCATGGCTTCACAGGCCGCAACCAAGCCAACACCCCCTCTTACTTTGATCGATATTTGGCAACGAGGCCGGGGACGTTCTCACACCGCTGGAAGAGGTTAGCGCCATTAGGCTTCGTCGACGCACAGCCATTTCAGAGGTTTTTAGATTCGAAACAGCGCATTCTATTGGCGACTGCAAAAAGGGGGAGTAAAAAATCTGGCTTGCTGCCGATGGATCGGGGCGAGTTGACGGCATCGCGAGTGCGTTGGTTATTCGGAGGGAGCGACTCTTAGCAAGCGGTACGCATTGGGCTGGAATGCAAGCTAGTTTCTCCAGAGACTGCATCCGTGATTGGATGGTGCGAATATCAACAATGATCAATCGACGTCTCGGGGCGACCATTGGACTGGCTCTCTCCGATGATGCTATGACATTGGTGGAATCTTCTGAAGTTGATGGTTTCAAGCAGAGAAACATACTATCTGCGCTCACAGAACGGATGCTTAACTTGTTGCCCAAGAGTCTGCAATCGACAAAACCGAAGGCCTCGAACAACCTCGAATTGTTGACCAGGTACGAAGGCAAGGCCGTCTGGCTATTGGTTGACGACCTAGATGCCACCTATCAGCGATCGGATCAGGAGAACTTAGAACTAAGCACCTTCTTTTCAGCGTGTCGACAGCTTGCCTCGAAGCGTCTGGCCTGATCAAGAATAGCAATTCGGAGCCGACGTGTGACGCACGATGGCAATGGGCGGTCAAACATTGACATTGGACAATCTGGATGACGCGCTGGGTGTTGTAGGGGGCGTCCCCATATCCTTAATAGGACATGCTGTTGGAGCCGCCTGAGCATTGTGCGCCAAGGTCGGAACTACGGAGCCAGAATAATGTCATGGACTGGATTTATACGCTGTCATATCATCGCCACGGGGCGGAAAGGAGCTATTGTAGGCTCGCGCAAGCTTGCCGAAGGAGTCGAATTGGTTGCGAAGCGAAGAGAGAGGTTGGACGGTACTGATCTGATTGCCGAACACAAACACCAGTGCAAGGAGGTGGAGGAATTGTTATCCGGGTTCAGGGGTACGTCGATGGGTAGAGAAGAGTTGTTGAAATGGGTCACCAATCGCATCTCAAATCGGCCGAGGGGCCGTTAGGGCGATTGCAAATTGCTCACTTTTTATACCGGCTTGGCTTTGTTGTTGCGCGTGCACAGGACCGAATCACGGATGATTACGAGCACTACTTTTTCGCGGACATGCCGGACTTTTTATCAACAAGGACGAATGAGGATTTTGGAGTGATTTGGGAGATTCACCCATGCTATAGGGAAGCACTTGAGATAAAGAAGCTGAATACCCACCAGCGACAAAAGCGAAATCTAGCAAGGTGACGGTCAGGGCGTGCGAACCATCCTGCGACTCTTTCGAGGAATGGGCAATGGGGTCAAACATTGACATTGGACAATCTGGAGAGCGGGTTGGGTGTTGAGGGAGCCGGACGGGCTCGAAGAGGCGGGCGGAGGGCCGGCCGGCAAGTCCAAGCACTCGGGCACCCCCTCGGCCTCGCGCCGGGCTGAACTTTGCCATTCGCTTGGGACCCTTGTAGGCTCCCCATGTGGCCGTGAAACCAACCCTTGTCGAGGACGCGGCGATCCTGCGCCTCGTTGTCGCCGGCACGGCGGCGGAGATCGGGACGGAGTTCTTCAGGGCGTTGGTGAAGAATCTCTCCGTCTCACTGGGCACGATGGGCGCGTGGGCGACGGAATACCTGCCCAAAGAGAGGCGGTTGCGCGCATTCGGCATGTGGATGGGCGGCCAGTATGTCGACCGTTACGAGTATCCCATCGTCGGCACGGCGTGCGAGCGAGTGGTGGAACATCGCGAACTTATCCACATTCCCGAGCGGCTGGTCGAATTGTTCCCGCGCGACGACGACCTGGTGCCGCTCGGCGCCGTCAGTTACATTGGGGCGCCGCTTCTCGACACCGACGGCAGTGTCATGGGGCACCTTGGGGTGTTGGACAACAAGCCGATGCCGCGGGATGAGCGGGCGATCGCGCTGTTCGAGATCTTCGCGGCCCGCGCCGCGGCCGAGTTGCGCCGGCTCAGGATTGCGTCGGAACTCACCGCGCGGGAGGAGCAGTTGTCCACGCTGCTCGAGACCGCATTGGATGCGATCCTCGTGCTGGACGAATCACTGGCGGTCGCCCGGGTGAACCAGGCCGCCCAGCGCCTGTTTGGGGGTTCCGCGGAGGAGCTCGTGGGCAAAGGGATCCGGGACTTTCTGGTTAAGGGCAGCGGCGCGCGGCTCGAGTGCTTCGCGCGCGAACTGCAGGCGCGCCCGGAAGGGCGGCAGCAGTTGTGGGTGCCGCAGGATTTCGTGGCGCGGCGCTGGGATCAGTCGGTCTTTCCCGCGGAGGTCACGCTGTCACGGTTCGCCAGCGGCGGCGCGGGCTACTACACGATGATCCTCCGCAACGTGGACGAACGGCGGGAGGCCGAGCGCCAGATCGAACTGCTGATGCAGGAGACGGAATACTTGCGCGAGGTGATGCGTGAGCTGCCGGAGGCCGGCAGTCTGATTGGGCGCAGCGATTGCATGCAGGCCGTGACCGCCGCGATCAGGCAGGTCGCGGGCACGAACTCGACGGTGTTGATTGCAGGCGAAACCGGCACGGGCAAGGAACTAGTCGCGCGATCGATCCATCAGTCCGGCGCGCGCGCGGACAAGCCGCTCGTGCTCGTGAACTGCGCGGCCATTCCCGGGAACCTGATCGAGAGCGAATTCTTCGGCCACGAGCGCGGCGCGTTCACCGGCGCGGTGAATCGACGCGAGGGCCGCTTCGCTCTGGCGAACGGAGGAACGCTGTTCCTCGACGAGATCGGCGAGCTGCCTCTGGAACTTCAGTCGAAGCTGCTGCGAGTGCTGCAGGAGGGCGAGTTCGAGCCGCTGGGAAGTTCCAAGACCGTGAAAGTGGATGTGCGTGTGATCGCCGCCTCGCATCGCGACCTCAAGCGGATGGTGGCGGAGGGAAGGTTCCGCGAGGATCTCTACTTCCGATTGAACGTGTTTCCTATCCGCATCCCACCGCTGCGCGAGCGCGGGCGCGACGTCGAAATGCTCGCCACGGAGTTCGTCCGTCAATTCGCGCGCCGGATGGGCCGGCGCATTGGTCCGTTGGGCGGCGACCATCTCGCGCTTTTGCGCGGCTACGACTGGCCGGGAAACGTGCGCGAGCTGCAGAACGTCATCGAGCGCGCGGTCATTCTCACCTCGGGCGCGGAGCTTCAGCTTGAGCGCGCGATGGCGGGATTCACCGCCGCGCCGACGCCCGCGCCCGTCGCGTCGGCGGTGGGTCCGTCGGCCGAACGCGTGTTGACCGCGGGGGAATTGCAGGAGATCGAACGAGCGAATCTTCTCCGCGCGCTCGAGTCCTGCAGTTGGCGCATCGCCGGCGACAACGGAGCGGCGCGCTTGATCGGCGTGCCACCTTCCACGCTCAGTTCACGGATGAAGGCGCTCGGTCTTCGGCGCGAGTCCGCCACCCCGAACTGAGGCGACTGGACCCATCTGAGGTCTCGGATTTCCGCTTCCGCCGCTCGCGAGATCTCGTCATCCGCGAGATCTCGCGACCTTTCGCAACTCTCGCCGTGTTGCCGATTCGGTTCATTTCCAGCGGGATGCGTCGCTCGGCGTCGGCTGGCATGGAACCGGCATACCTCTCCTGTACGCGAGGGAGCGGTTCCCGAAGCGACGAAACACGAACCATCCGCGAAGAAAGAACAGAACCATGGACACAACATCGACCACTCCGAAGGAAACTATCCGCAACGGAGTCAACGTGAGCAAACTGGCCGGAACCATCCGGGCAATTCAGCAACAGCCGGAGCTCGCGCAGTTCAGGTTTCGCGCCCGGAACGAGTGGGACATCGGCGGCCACAACGTGGCGACCGTGGACACGTTTCACGGAACCTGCCAGGAGCTGAAGCACCAGCAGCCTTTCGTGATGCACGCGGACGAGCCGGCCGTGCTGCTTGGCGAGGACAAGGGTGCCAACCCCGTGGAGTTTGTGCTGGCCGGATTGTCCGGTTGCATGACGACAACGCTGGCCTATCACGCCGCTGGACGCGGTTTGAGCATCGAGGACATCAGCAGCGAATTCGAAGGCGACATTGACCTCCAGGGCCTGCTCGATCTCGACCCGAGCGTCCGCTCCGGCTACCGCGAAATCCGCGTGAAGTTCAAGGTCAAGGGCGACGTGGACGAACAGACGGTCCAGGAACTCGTCCGGAAGTCGCCCGTCTATGACACGCTCGCGAACCCGGTGAAGATCAAGATAGAGGTCGAGAAGGTCTGACGCGTAACCCATGAACAACTCGGGCTGGTGCCGGCGGACACTGCTCCGTCGGCACCCAGGCCGGAGGAGACAGGAGACATCCGACATGAACTCCCTCACCTACGTCGTTGCCAATCTCGCCGCTCTGGTCATCGGGCAATGGCTTGTGACGCGCGGCCATTGGGCCGGGTTCCTCGTGTGGTGCGCGGCGAACTTCCACAGCATCGTGACCTGCCGGCTGACCGGACTGCGATCCATGACATGGGCTGGGCGTATCGCCTCTGTGGGGAACTGAGGGCCTACCGCACGGTCGCGCGGTACTCCATGCCGCGGACCGATTCCGATTTCGACGCCGATAGCGACTCCGACCCCGCCCCCGAGGATTGGGGCCGGGGCCGGAGATTGACGGGGGGTCGTGGTGGGAGTAGCAGGCGGGGAGCCACCTTTGCGGTTCACGATCATGAAACCTCCCTTCGCACTTCCCGTCGCGCGACTCGCGCTTGCGCTGGCGATTCTCGGCTCCACCCTGTCCGCGATGTCGGACTTGCCACCACTGATCCCCCGGGACGTTCTCTTTGGTAACCCGGAACGAACCAACCCCCGGCTTTCGCCGGACGGAAAGCGCCTGGCCTGGATCGCACCCGACACCAACAACGTCCTCCAGGTCTGGGTCCAGACCCTCGGCCAGGAAGACTCCCGGGTGGTCACCGCCGACAAGAAGCGCGGCGTGCGGATGTACTCGTGGGCGGAGAACAGCCGGATGCTCGGGTATTTGCAGGACGCCGACGGCGACGAGAATTTCCAGGTCTACGGCGTGGATCTGGAGTCGGGGAATGTCCGGAACTTCACCGCGATCCAGGGGGTGCGCGCGGAAATCGTGGGCGGGCACCGGGATCATCCGGATGAATGGCTGGTTTCGCTGAACGCCCGTGATCGGTCCACGTTCGACGTGTACCGGCTCAACCTGAACACGGGTGCCCTCGTCCTGGACACGGAGAATCCCGGCGACGTTCTGGGTTGGGGGACGGACCCGCAGTTTCGGGTCCGGCTAGCTTACGCGGGGATGCCGGACGGCGGTTGGGAGATCCGCGTCCGCGATGACGTCGGGTCGCCCTGGCGGTCGCTCATCAAAGTCGGTCCCGACGACAACCTGTCGCAGATTGATTTCTCGGCCGACGGCAAATCGCTCTTCATCCAGTCGTCGGTGGGACGGGACACCTCCGCGGTCATCGAGAAGAACCTGGCAACGGGCGAGGAAAAGGTGGTGGTGGCGTCGGACGAAGTGGATGCGGGCAACGTGATGGTTCACCCGGATCGGCACGTGATCGAGGCTGTTTCCTTTGAGCCGGACCGCAGTCATTGGAAGGTGCTTGATCCGGCGGTACAGGCGGACTTCGACGGGATACGAAAACTCAACGATGGGGACTTCTGGATCCAGAGCCGGAGCCGGTCGGATGATGTCTGGCTGGTGGGTTTCACCAGCGATCGGGCGTCGACGATGTTCTACACGTGGAACCGGAAGTCGAAGCAGGGCGAACTTCTCTTCAGCGTGAAGCCGAAACTCAGCGACTACACCTTGGCCCCGATGAAGCCGGTAACCATCACCGCCCGGGACGGACTCAAGTTGCGGAGTTACCTGACTCTACCTGTCGGTGTCCCGGCGAAGAACCTGCCGATGGTTCTGAATGTTCATGGCGGCCCATGGGGCCGAGACACCTGGGGAATCGATCCCGCGGCGCAATGGTATGCGAACCGGGGCTATGCGGTGTTGCAGGTGAACTTCCGCGGCTCAACGGGCTACGGGAAGAAGTTCCTCAACGCCGGCAATAGACAATGGGGTCTTGCGATGCACGACGACCTGCTGGACGCGGTGGATTGGGCGGTCAAGGAGGGTATCGCGGATCGCAGCAAGGTGGCGATCACGGGCGGTTCCTACGGGGGCTACGCGACACTCGCTGGGCTCGCCTTCACTCCGGACGTGTTCGCCTGCGGCGTCGACATCGTTGGTCCGTCGAACATCCGCACCTTGCTCGGCACGATTCCGCCTTACTGGAAGCCGGTGAAGGCGATGTTCAACGTCCGGGTCGGCAACATTGACGATCCCAAGGACGCGGACCTGGTGCGCGCGGCCTCGCCCCTTCACAAGGCGGACCAGATCCGGCGCCCCCTGCTCATTGGCCAGGGCGCGAATGATCCCCGGGTGAAGCAGGCCGAATCGGAACAGATCGTCGAAGCGATCGAGAAGAGCGGGGGCAAGGTCACCTACGTGGTGTATCCGGACGAAGGACACGGGTTCGCGCGTCCGGAGAACCGCATCGACTTCCAGGGACGCGAGGAGCGGTTTCTCGCGGACAACCTCGGTGGCCGGTACGAGCCGATGATCGCGGATCCGCACCCCGGCGCGACGGCGGTTGTTCGCGTGGTGGGTCGCTGAGTCCGGATCGCGAGTTCGAAGCACAAGCTGATTCTTTCAGGTTCATGAGGACTCCAGCTTCGACCTTGGGTCCGGTGTCCTGGGTGCGGATGATCCGTTCCGTGGAAAAAGTCCGGGAGAGACTTGTGCGTGCCGTTCGCGCCTTGGAGGCGGCCGGGGTCCCGTACGCCGTGGTGGGCGGCAACGCCGTCGCGGCGCACGTCTCGCGAGTGGATGAGTCGGCGGTTCGAACCACCCGCGACGTGGATATCCTCCTCCGGCCTGCCGACCTCGAGGCTGCCCGTCTGGCGTTGGAGAAGGTGGGGTTCATCCACCGGAGGATTGCCGGCCTAGGCATGCCTGTGGGAATGGACGTGTTCCTGGATGGACCCACCGCGACGGTGCGCGATGCGCTTCACATCGTTCGGGCCGGTGAAAAGGTCCGCCCCGACAGCGTTCTGCCAGCGCCCGACGTGTCGGAGTCCGAGGAGGCCGGGGGCTTTCACCTCGTGACCCTGGCCGCCTTGGTTCGGATGAAGCTGACCAGTTTTCGAGATCGCGACCGGACGCATCTACGGGATTTCCTCGAATTGGGTCTCATCGATGCGACCTGGTGTGAAAGCCTTCCCGATCCGCTGAATTCGCGGCTGCGAGAGCTGCTGGACAGTCCCGAAGCGTGAGCTCGGTTCCCCGGGTAGCGTCCCAATCAATCATTGCGAAAAATGCACCCTCACCCCGTCCCTCTCCCGTCCAACGGGAGAGGGTGGCCGGAGGCCGGGTGAGGGTCAGGGGGCTCGACCGCGGGGTGCCGTTCCAGCAGTGACTTCGCAGCGGCGTGGACGCCCGCGATGAGTTCCGGGGGGTCGAGGACCTGCACGTGCCCGGCCCAGCCCATCAGCCAGCGTTGGATTTCCACCAGGCTTCCCAGGCGAAGGCGGAGTTCGACACCACCGTCGGGCAGGTCCTTGAGTTGCTGCGAGGGGTGCCAGCGTTTCTCCCGGATGTAGTCCGCGACGGGTTCGTCGAACCGCAGGACAACCCGGTAGTCTCCGTCCCTGGAAAAAATGCCGAAGCTGTCTCGAAGCTGCTTCTCCAGGGCGAAGCGCGCGGCCTTCGGAAAGGTGGTCCCAGTGGGTTCGGCCGAGACGATCCGGGTGGGGACGAAGGTTCGGATGTCCTGGCGGAGATGGTCGAAGGCGAAAAGGTACCAGTCGCCATTGACGTTCGCGAGGTGGCACGGATCGACGACCCGGTCCTCGGCGGTGCGGGTGCCTGGCTTCCGGTAGGCGAGTCGCAATTGGCGGCGGTGTTGGACGGCGTCCGCGAGAGTCTCGAGGACCGGCACGTTGACGATCGGCTCGGCGCTGGTCCGGAAGCTGATGGCATGATCCCACTCCGCGAGGTTCAGGGAGACGGTGTCGGGGAGGGAGCGTTCGAGCTTCTTGAGAGCGGTGACGAGGCGCTGTTCGAACGGCGTGCCGCGATACTGTTGGAGCGCCTTTTCGGCGACGAGCAGGGCGAAGAGTTCGCCTTCGCTGATCTGAAGGGTGGGGAAGGCGTCGACCTCCTCTGTGTAATGATAGCCGTTGCGGGCGGGATTGAACTCCAGGGGCAGGCTCATCCTGTCGCGCATGAAGTCGAGGTCGCGGCGGATGGTCTTGGTGCAGACCTCGAGTTCGGCACCCAGTTGGGTGGCGTTCGGGTATTTGCCGGACTGCAGTTCCGCGTGAATGCGAAGCATCCGTTCCAGCGGTGGCCGGGAGGTTGGAAGGGGGGCCGGTTGGCTGCGGCGCTTCGGTTTCATGCGACGGACGGAGGTTGGGGGTGTCCCAAAAAAGCGCAAGGCGGCCGGCCGGGACTGTCGTACCGCCGACTTTCCAGTCGGCAGGGGAATTGAAATCAGGAGGGCCGGCTAAAAGCCGGCGCTACATGAAAGCCGGCGGGACTGTCGTACCGCCGACTTTCCAGTCGGCAGGGGAACTGAAATGTGGAGAGCCGGCTAAAAGCCGGCGCTACCCAAGACAGGTGCTAGGCCTTGTCGCGCTGCGACAGCCAGAGGTCGATGGGGCGCGCGACGCCGCGGGCGTCGAACGGGAGCTTCACCCGGCCTCCGATCCCAGCCGACTGGTAAGCCGCGAACAGGACCTCCTGCACGACGCGGCCGTCCTCGCCGGTCGCCTGGGGCGATTCCTTGCCGCGCACGCACCGCGCGAAGTGATGCATCTCCTGCGGGAATCCGTAGTTCCAAAGCTCCTCGAACACCGGCCAGGTCCAGCCCTTCGTCGTGGGCGCCTTTTCGACCGCGTACCCGTACCCGTACTCGCTGTAGGTCGGGAGGGCGTTGCCCATGTGAAGATCGGCGACCGTCAACCCGCCTTCGCCGAAGACCTCGATCCGATCCTCCATGCCGCCGCGCCGCGCCCAGCTGTCCTCGACCACGCCTTTGGCGCCGTTTTCGAAATCGATGATGCAGATCGCCTCGTCGTCGCCCTGGGTTTTGTCGGCGTGAACGTAGGTGCCGAGGTGGCAGAGCACGCTCTTCATTTTGGGGCGGCCGAGGAACCAGTAGCAAAACGCGATCCCGTGGCAGCCCATGTCCATGAGGACACCGCCGCCCGACTTGGCGACGTCCCAGAACCACGGCGCGTGCGGGCCGAAGTGCTTCTCACTCTGCTTCACCATGTAGATCCGGCCGAAGGCGCCGTCGTCGGCCATCTGTTTCGCCTTCACGTATTTCGGGGTGAAGAACAGCTCCTCCGCGTACATGAGGAGCACTCCCTTCTCGCGGCAGGTGTCGATCATGATGTCCGCCTCCTCCAGGGTCATGCAGAGGGGCTTCTCGCAGACGATGTGCTTGCCTGCGTTGGCGGCGTCGACGGTCATCCGGGCATGCAAGGTGTTGGGAGCCGCGATGGTCACCATCTCGATGTCGGGCTCGGCCAGCATTTGACGGTAATCGGTGAACCACCGGGCGAGCTTGTGGCGTTTCGCGAAGGCCTCCGCGTTGCCGGGGGTGGGCGAGGCGACGGCGACGACTTCCGCCTCGTCGGGCATGAGACGAAACGATTCGGCGTGGATGTCGGCCTGGAACTGGGATCCGATGATCCCGACTTTGACGCGTCCTGGGGAACTCATGGTGTGGGAGTGAATGCGGTGCCGGGAGGAGAGCAAGGTTGGCGGGGAGTGGCGACGGAAAAGGCGGTTCGGGGTCGAATGGCAAGCCGGCGGGAGTTGTAGCGCCGGCTTTCAGCCGGCACCTGGAGCTCGGCCATTTTTCCTGAACCCACCGACCGTGTTCGGCCCCGTCCATGCTGGGAACGAAGTCGAAGTTTTACCAACCCGAGGGAGATGGGCCGGTCATCGAAGAAGTCGCCCTCGGTTCATGTTTGAAAAGTCAGTGTTCAGCCCCGTCAGGGGCGGCCGGTCTATAGCAACGATCGCAGTTGGAAAAAACCCCAAGCTCCGTAGGAGCGGCCCGCGGAGCGGCGGTCACCGGCTTCCATCGCCCGGGATTGAGGTCGGTAGGGTCGTCCATCGGGCCGCCCCTCTGGGGCTTGAGATCCATTACCGGACACAGTCTATAGACAGGCCGGTCCTACGGACCTTGTTTCGGGGACGTGGATCGGCCAACGGAAGGGGGAAAGCGGCTATTCCATGAACTTGATGGAACGGGTGTCGCGTTCCCGGCCGGTGGGGACGGTGAGGGGGCCGTAGAGTTCGGGGCGGCGCGCTTGAATCCAGAGTTGCCCGGTGGCCTCGGGCAGGAGCGTGGGATCAAGATCGGCGACGACCATCGCGTCCGCGGCTTTCCAGGTTTCGACGAGGATTCGGCCGTACGGATCAAGGATCATGGCGTTGCCCGTGCGGATTTCGTCGTCGTCGACGCCGACGCCGTTGCTGAAGACGAGGAACACGCCGTTGTCGTGGGCGCGGCTGGGGAGCCAGCGCATGAGCCAGCCGCGGCCTTTGTCGCTGAGGAACTCGCGTTCGATGGCTTCTGGATCGGAGTGGCGATGGTCCCAGACGGATCGTTCGATGAGACCCATCAGGTGCGGATTCCGGCTGCGGACGGCGCCGGTCTGGTGGGGTGCGATGATGACCTGGGCGCCGAGGAGTGCTGTGAGACGGACGTTCTCGACGAGATTGCAGTCGTAGCAGATCAGGATGCCCGCGCGGAAACCGCCCGGGAGATCGAAGACGGTGAACTCGGAACCGCCGCGCATGAGATCGTGCTCGAAGGCGTGGAGTTTGCGATGCCGGTGGTACGTGCCGTCGGGAAGCGCGACGACGTAGCTGTTGTGGAACGTGCCGTCTGGTACCGGTTTCGACCCAGCCGGCGCCGACGGTGACTTGGTGCTTCGTCGCCAAGGCGAGGAGTCTCCGGGTGCTGGGTCCATCGGGGATGGGTTCCGCGAGTTGACCCAACTGTTCCGGCGTCAGGTTCCGCATGAACCAGTAGCCGGAGATGCAACACTCGGGGAAGATCACGAGCTTGGCGCCGTCGGCGACGGCGGCTTCGAGAAAGCGTTCGACGGTGGCGAAGTTGGCTTCCTTGTCGCCGGGCTGGGATTCCATCTGGATGGAGGCGACGCGAAGGGGAGGAAGCTTGGACGTGGGCATGGGATGGGGAGTTTGGGATGGGTGGGGAGGAGCGGGCAAGATCGGCCATGCCGGGTCGGCCATGCCGGGGAGCGGGATCAGCCATTGTTGGCAACCTGGAATACGGATGCCGCCGGGTACGGCCCTTCGCCAGTTCGGCGTGCCCGGATCCCCGTTGTGATCAATACGTCGGACTGCTCCTTTTTTGGCGACGTCAGCTCCGATGGGATTCCATGGCGAAGACTCCGATTGAGAAAAGCATAAAACTAGGGACTGACCCCTTCGGTCCGGAAGGCGGGGGCGTCCTCGTTTCCGGCGCTTTCGAGGAAGGCGAGGAGATCGAGGATCTCGTCGCGTTGAAGTCCCTGGAGCAATCCCTCGGGCATGGGGGAAACCATGGAGGGTTGAATTTGGTCCACCTGGGAGCGGGCGACGGATTGGTGGGTTTGGGAGAGCGGGTCGAGTTCGATCACGACTTCATCGGTCGAATCGAGGACGAGGCGGCCGGTGAGGTCTTCGCCGTCCTTCAGGAAGACGCGGACATTCCGGAACTGCTCGTTGATGACCTTGGAGGGTTCGAGGAGCGATTCGAGAATCTCACGGCGTCCATACTTGGCAGCGGCGCCGGTGAGTTCGGGGCCGATCCCCGCACCGGCTTGGCCGAGTCGATGACAGGCGTAGCACTGGGCGTCGATGAAGGCGCGCCGGCCGCGCTCGTAATCCCTGCCGAAGGACGCCTGGTCGAGGAAGGGCAGGATGTCGGCGGTGGTCCAGTCGCGGACAAACGCGCGCGGCTCGGCGGCGATCCGCACGGCGCCGACTTGCGGAGGGTCGATGAGATCCTGGTAGGCGCCGCGTTCGGATTCCGGGATCGCCTGGATGGCGTCGCGACGGAAGCCTTCGAGGAGTCGGTCGAGATTGGCGCCGTCGACGTAGGAGCGTCCGACGTCCTGGAACCAGTGGAGGAGTGAACCGGGGTGAGGAAGGTGGTCCCGCGGTTGGAGCCACCAAAGGAGGTAGCGCCGGCGATCGGCGGGAGTCCATCCGCCGCGGACGTTGCGAAGCTGGGCGACGTAGTGGATCTGCTGCTGCTGCGAATTGGCCTGCTCCAGGAGGTCGAGCACGCGCGGGACGGTGTCGGGCGCATCGAGCCAAAGGAGGAGGCGGGTGAGTTCGCGGTTCTCGGCCCAGGTGGCGGCTGGGAAGCGCGGGCTTAGCTTGGACACGGCGAGCGCCAGTAGTTCGGGAGCGGGCCGGCCCTGTCGGAGAAAGCTGAGTTCGATGACCCGGTATTTCAGGAGGCGATGGGTTTCATCGAGCGTGGCCAGCGGGAAACGCGCGAGAGTCTTGAGCAGGTTGCCTTGGGACGACGCCGGACCGACGCGGGCGAGGGCGAGAAGGGCGGTGAGAGGGGGGGTGGTGTGGGATGCGGAAAGGACCCGCGATTCCCAGCGCGAAACCGGCTGCGATTCGAGGGCGACGCGGGCGGCGAACGCGATCGCGGGATCCGGGTTGCCGAGATGAAGCCAGGCGGCTTCGACGGCGTCGGGGTGCTCGCGCCCGTGGAATCGTTCGAGGCTGCGGCGAAGCGCGCGCGCGGCCGCGGCAGGGTCGGCTGGGGAATTGGGGGAGGGCTTGGGAGTGTGGACCTTGGTTGTGGGGAGGTCGCCGGTGTATCGGACCCGGTACAATCCGGACTGGGTTCCTCGGCCGCCGGTGGTGAAGAACATCGATCCGTCCGGGCCGAAATCGAGGGATGTGAGATTGAGAGGCTGACCTTTGACGAACTCCTCGAACGTGCCCCGGAACGTGGCGCCGCGCGGTTCGAGGTGGACGGCCAGGATGCGGCCGTACGACCAGTCCTGGACGTACAGCGCGCGCTGGTAGCGGGCTGGGAAGCGGGCGCGCGTCCCGAATTTCACCCCGGTGGGGGAACCGATCCCGATGTCGGCCACGGTGGGGACTTGATCGGGGTACGAGTCGGGCCAGGCGCGGGTGCCGTCGCGCCAGCCGATCTCGGCGCCGGACACGACGTGGACGAGGCGATTGGGACGATACCAGGGGGTTCCCCAGTCCCATTCGTTGTCGCTGTCGTAGGCGAACAGTTCGCCTTCGGGGCTGAAGTCGAATCCGTAGGCGTTGCGCATGCCTCCGGCGACGAGTTCCCATTGGTTGCCGTCAGGGTCTGTGCGAAGGACCTGGCAACCCGGAGCGAGGGCGCCGCCGGCGCGGGAGAATTCGTCGGGATTCACGGAAAGCAGATCTTCGCCGTAGTGGCGGTAGGGCGATTGGAGGGACAGTCCCTCGGGCGGGCGGGTGCCGTTGCCGTTGAGGACGTAGATTTGCGCATCAGGGCCGAGGGCGAGGGCGTGATACCCGTGTTCGCCGCCGCCCTTGAACGACTTGAGGAGTTGGTATTCGTCGGCGTCGAAGCGGTCGTTGCGATTGGAATCGGTGAGGCGGTAGAGGCCGTTTCCCGACGGTCCCTTGGCGTTCGCGTACAAGTGACCGTGGGCGAAGAGAAGGCCCATGGCGAAGCGGATGGGAGCGGCGACGGGTTCGATCCGGGAAACCCTGCCTTCGATGTCGAAGGTGAGACGGAGGAGCGGGCGGGAATCGCCCTCGGGCGAGACGTAGAGTCGGCCTTGGGGATCGAACGTCACGCACACCCAGGAACCTTCATCGGGTTGCGCGGAGCGGAGGAGTTCGACCGCGAAACCGGGCGGGAGTTTGAGCGAAGCGGCGGGTGTGGCGGATCCCCGGGCGAGGACATCGCCCCACGGAGCGGCGCCATGGGGGCCTAGTCCGCGGGCGGATTTCCAGGAAGCCGTGTCGAGGCCGGGTTTGTTCCATCCAGCGACCTCGTGATCGATGACCAGCCAGTTGGTGTCGCTCAGGACCTGGCGGGTCTCGGCGCCACCGAGATTGAGGTGGACGAGGAGCGCGGGGGGACGGTTTCCGGCGGTGCCATCGGCGGTGCGCGCCGCGCGAATGGCGAGGAGATTGGCTCCCTGGTTGAGGTTCATGGACACCTCGGCGCGCACGGGTTGGGACGGTTGATCGCAGGAGGCGACCCGTTTGCCGTTCAGATAGATCTCGGCGGTGCCCTCGACGACGGCGGTGAGGCGGGCGTTCCAGTTGTAAGGAGGCGTGTTGAAAGCGCGTCGGAACCAGACGGTGCCGGGAGACTCGGCGGCGGTGTCTTCGGAAGCGGCCCAGATCCATTCGGGCGCGGGTTCCTGGGCTGGGGCGACGAGGCCGAGACAAAGGCCGAGGAGAATCAGGATCGGCGACGAGGTTGGGGCTGTGGGTTGGAAGCAAGGAACCCGGAAGGGATCACCACGAAGGTCACGAAGGACACGAAGAAGATCTGAAAGACGAGGATCGGCCTTCTGTTCTCTTCGTGTCCCTCGTGGCCTTCGTGGTGGCTTGCAGTTCATGGTGAGGGAGAATTTCGAAAATTTGGACACGTATTGTATTGGGACGATGAACAGCCAGGCAGGGGACCCTCACCCGGCGGCGCGCTGCGTTGCCACCCTCTCCCGTCGGACGGGAGAGGGGCTGGGGGTGAGGGGCGGTTCATGGTGAGCGAAGTTTTCCAGAATCGGGACACGTATTGGGACCATGAACCGTAGCCGCCGACGTCAGTCGGCGCCGGCTTCCGGTCCGGAGATGGCGCGGACTGACGTCCGCGGCTACGGGTGGGCGGTTCATGGTGAGGCTCGACGGTTCGTGAACCCCGCGTCGAGGCCTTGAACCCGTTGAGTCGGCGGTCGGACCGTAGCCGCCGACGTCAGTCGGCGCTGATTTCGGGTCCGGAGATGGCGCGGACTGACGTCCGCGGCTGCGGGGGTCGGGTTCATGGTGAGCGAAACGGATTGGGCTGGGATCGGGAGTAGAGAGGCGCCTACGCCGAAAGATAGCAAGTGAGCGATGGTTCGCCGAATCGCCGAGGGGATCGTTCTGGGGTGGAGGTTGTGAAGTCGTGAAGTCGTGACGCGAGGGTGAAGGGTTGCTTGGAAAGCGTTGTGGATCCTGGGTGAATGGCGAGGTGGTTGACGCCTTGTCGGAATTCACCGTGGACGGTCTGGCTGGGCGCCTGCGCGACTGGGGGTTCAAGCCCGGTCATGCGGCGCGGGTGCTGAGGGCGTTCTACGCATCGGACGGCGCGAATGGGGTGGGCGGACTGGGGATTCCGGTGGCGCTGAAGGATCGGTTGACCGTGGAGTTGTCGGGGTCCGCGGTGACGCCGGTTCGGAGGCAGGTGGCCGATGATGGAACGGTGAAACTCCTGTTGCGGTTGGGGGATGGGCACACGGTGGAATCGGTGCTGATGCCGGACTTCCGACCGGACCGCGCGGCGGGGTGTTTGTCCTCGCAAGTGGGATGCGCGATGGGTTGCGACTTCTGCGCGACGGCCCGGGGTGGATTCCAGCGGAACCTGACGGCGGGCGAGATGTTGGAACAATTCCTGGCGTTGCGACGGGAGGCGCGTTCCTCCGGGCGGACCCTGCGGACGGTGGTGTTCATGGGGATGGGGGAGCCGATGCTGAACCTGGACGCGGTGGTGGAAGCGGTGCGTCGCATGGCGGACAACGGGCTGGGCGCGCTGGGATGGCGGCAGATCACGGTGTCGACGGTGGGCATCGTGCCGGGCATCGACGCATTGACCGAACTCGGTTTGAACATCCACCTGGCCGTGTCCCTGCACGCGCCGGACGACGCAACGCGGGCGCGGTTGCTGCCGATGGGCCGGCGGTACGGGGTGGACGAAATCCTGGCGGCGGCGGACCGGTTTCAGGCGCGGCGCGGGCGGCCTGTGACGGTGCAGTACTGCCTGCTGGCGGGGGTGAATGATTCGAAGGAGCACGCCCGGGAACTGGCGTCGCGGTTGGGCGGACGGCGGATGCACGTGAACCTCCTGCGCTACAATCCGACGGGGCTCAGTCTGCGCGGAGTGGAATACGCGCCGGTGGACGACGCGGTGGCGGCGGCGTTCGCGGAGACTTTGCGGGAGCGCGGCGTGGTCGCCCATTTCCGCCGTTCCCGAGGGCCCGACATCGATGCGGCCTGTGGTCAGTTGGCCACAAGAAATGTCGTCCGATAGCGGGTTGGATTGGCGCCTCGGGCGGTCAGTTCGATGCGGGGACCGGCGGTGATGCGGCGGAACGCGGGGGAACAGAGCCCTTCGAGGTCGCCGGAGATGGGGAATCCCAGGGACGTCTTGGTCTCCTCGAACACGCGGAAGGTGGTCCAGGCGGAATCGATGCCCACGCTGATCCGTCGGCCGAGACGTTCGGCATGGAAGAAGCGCGGACTGCCGGGCGACATCTGAAGTCGCGTGCCCGGAGCGAACTGCCAGCAGACCCGGAAGCCCATGGGAGCCTCGGGGCCGGACGGCACGAAGAGATCCTCGATCTGCCAACCGTCCCGCTCCTCGTCCACCACCCTCCGGACCTGTCGGCTGGCGGTCCCTTGGGGCAGGACGAGTTCACCCGCCAGGGTGCTGGAGTCCAGTTGTCGCCACGTTGGGACTTGGTGGTGTTCGCCCCAGAGGAAAGGTCCCAGACGGCGGGGGAAGGTGGCGTCGACGGGGTGCGGGCCGTTGTGGGCGGACCATCCGGCGAGCCACGCGCGCAACCGGACGTCGCCGTAATACGCGCCTGTTCCCGGATCAATGACGAGGGCGACGCCGCCGAGCCAGAGCGAGAAATGCAGGGCGTCGAGGTGACCGTGGGCGGCGGTGCTGAGGTAGCCGAGAGGTGAAAGATCCCAGCGCGCCTGCCACTCGCCGGACCATCCCACCGCCTGGCCCGAGTCGGGGAAGACGAGCCAGTCCTCGCCAGTCCGGACGCACGCGGGCTTCTCGAGGGGTGGAGGAGGTTCACCGAGCCACCACTTCAGCGCCGGGCTGGACGAGGCGTCCGAGAACCACGCGTACCATTCGGATGTGGCGCGGGACTCGTCGGCGAACAACGGGGTGACCGTTGCGCTGTCGGAATCGCCGTAGTCCCAGGCGTCGTCCGGGACCTGGACGGTGACGAAGAAGTCGGCGGCGCGATGGAGTCGTTCCTCGGCCTCCGGCGTGAGGGGTTGGCCGGCGGCGATCAAGGCGGACCGGGCGTGCCAGGCGAGTTCCCATGCGAAGAGCTGGTAGTTCAGGGCCTGCTCGCGATTGCCGCCGTCGGGAGCGAACTGGGCGAGGATCTCGGCTTCGAGAAGGGGCTTCAGTTCCGCGAGAGGGGCGCCCCAGACGACCATCGACGGCCAGCGGACGGCGGCGACGACGAGTCCAGCGAGTTCGCCGAGGAGATGGTTGTTCGCGGAAGAGCCGAACGAACGATGCCGCCACGTGTACCACAGGTGCTGGGGCACGAGCCGGCGTCGCAGGACATCGAGCGCGGTCGGGTCGGCGCCGGCGGCGGTCAGGAGTCCGTCGATCCAGGCGAAGTTGATGAGTCGGATTCCGGATTCGAGGGCGCTGGTCCAGTTCCAGCCGATGAAAGGCGGGTTGGCGCGGCGCCAGTGTTCGAGCCAGGCGAGGCACTTCGCGGCGGCGGCGGTGTCGCCGAGGATCCAGGCGCCCTGGGCGAGTCGGACGAGGGGCTGCCAGCGGCTCAATTCCCAGACGACCTTGATGTCGGCGCCGGCGGGCAGGGCCCGGTGGTTGAGTCGGAAGCCGGGCCGGGCGGTGGGGAGATCCTTGGGGACGGCGTGGTCCGTGAACCATTTGGGGGGATCATCCACCTGGATTCGCAGATGCCCGAAGGCGCGCCATTGGCCGGCGAGGATGGCGTCGACGTCGCGCCGGAGGGCGTGGGTCAAGGACTCGGGGGCGGACTCGCGCTGGGGAAGCAAAGGCCAGGGGCCGGGGACGGCGGGCGAGCTGTTCCGGGCGAAATCGGGAGGACGCCGGGCATCGGCGCGTTTTCGCAGTTTCTGGGCGACGCGTTCGCGGATTTCGGCGGGGCGCATGGCGCGCAGGCGGTGCCAATACCAGGCCAATCCGTGATTCATGGGGCGACGTTGGCGGACGGAGGGTCGGGGTGTCGAGACGGTGCCGCGTCGCGTCGCGTCGTGTTGAGGGAACCCGGAGGGATAGATCAGGGCTCGACAATCGGAATGGAGGCTTCGGAGGATGCGGCATGGCTTTGGTCAATTCGACGATGATGAAGTTGGGAACGGAGGCGCCGGATTTCCGCCTGCCGGGCACGGACGGGAAGCTTGTGGCTCGCGATGATTTCCGGGGCCGGCGCGGCCTTCTCGTGATGTTCATCTGCAATCACTGTCCGTATGTGAAGCACGTGCGGAGCGAGTTGGCGGCCTTGGGGAGGGATTACCAGTCCCGGGGGATCGGGATCGTGGCGATCAATTCGAACGATGCGGTGACCCACCCGGGAGACAGCCCGGAGAAGATGCGGGAGGAAGTGGGTGCGGCGGGCTACACGTTTCCCTACCTGCACGACGAGTCGCAGGCGGTGGCCAAGGCTTATCGGGCCGCCTGCACGCCGGACATTTTCCTCTTCGACGCCGACCTCAAGCTCGTCTACCGCGGTCAGGTCGACGAGACGCGTCCGAAGAGCGGGGCGGCGGCCCACGGAAAGGACCTTCGCGCGGCTTTGGACGCGGTGCTCGCCGGGAGGCCGGTGCCCGAGCCGCAGGTGGCGAGCATCGGGTGCAACATCAAGTGGAAGGCGGGGAACGAGCCGGACTATTGAGCCGACCACCCTAGAACGGGAAGCCGACCGAGAAATGCAGCGTGCCCGTCGGGTCGTGTTCGCGGGGGGTCAGGTTGTATCCGTACTCGAGCCGGACCGGTCCGATAAAGCTGTTCCAGCGGATACCCAATCCGGCCGACCAGAGGACCTCGTCCCAGAGCAGGTCGTTGACCACCGTGGTCTGGCCGACGCCGTCGACGAATCCCACCACGGACCAGGTGGTCGTGAGGAGTTGCTCGAACTCCAGCATCCAGACGAGGGCGGAGGCGGCTCCGATGACCTCCCCGTCGGCGTTGAGGGGGCTGGCTTCGCCGCGCTGATAGCCGCGGACGCTGTCCTGGCCGCCCGAGAAGATGCGCTTGTTGAACGGGATGAGGTCTTCGTCCGTGGGATCCACGATCGCGGTGTACCGGGCGCCGAAGTGGAGGAACCGGCCCTTCTTCAGGGCGAAATGGTACGAGCCTCGCAGTTCCGGGCGCAGGTACTTCGAATCCCCGCCGAACTCGGGAAGCGCGGATTCGAGATTGGCCATGAACTGGTAGCCGGACCGGGGGTTGATCGCGGAATCCCGGCGGTCGAGGGACCAGTCGATGGTCACGGCGCCGACGTCCGTCCGGTCACCCGGGTTGAAGGTTTCGACCCGCGGATCGAAGGGGGCGTCCTCCGCGCGCAGGACCTGGTAGGAGTAGCGGATGCCGATCTGGTGTCCGGTCCCGCCGAAGACTTTGCGGACGCCGGTGCTGGCCTGGAATTCCTCCCGGCGAAACGACACTTCCTCGCGGATGAGGAACTCGGCCGCGGAGAAGACGGTGACGTCCTCGGCGAAGGCGTCGGGGATGGAGTAGGCGACGTAGCCTTCGCTGGAGCGGAACGATTGTGAAACGCGGAGCTCGGCGATGTGCCCGAGTCCAAAGACATCGCGCCGGAGGAGATCGATCCCGCCGTAGAGCAGGTCGTAGCTGCGGTACCCGGCGAGGAGATCGACGGTGAGGTTCTTTCCGGGTTCGAGTTCGTAGACGACGTCGCGGACGTCGGGATCGTCCGCCGAAGGTTCGAATCGCATTCGGACGAACCGGAAGGCGCCGCGGCGGGCGAGGCGGGAACGGCCTTCGTCGGCGGCGATCCGATCGAGCCAAGGGCCCTCGAGTCGCACCTGATCGGTGAGGGACTCCTCCCTCCTGAGGGCGACGGGGCTCTCGAATCGCACGTTGCCGAGGGAAACCCTGGGTCCTCTGGACACTTCGGCGGTGAGGTCGACGAATCCTTCCGCGGGGTCGGGGCCCGGCGATCGGGACTCGGTGAACGTCACGGAGGCGTCGGCGTAGCCCTGTTGGAACTCGTCGCGGGTGAGGAGTTGTTCGAGGTCCTCGGTGGCGGTGCGGGAGTACGGCCGGTCCATCGCGCGGGTCGATTCCTCGAGGACGGGGCCGTCCTTGGTGTCGCGGATCCGGACCTGGACATGGCGAAGCTGGTAGCGGACGCCACGTTCCACGTTGATCCGAGTGTTCACGGAGCCGGTGTCGTGGTCGATGTCGAGGGAAGGGACCGTGACCTTGGCGTCGACGTAGCCCTCGTTCTGAAGGGCGACACGAAGACTCACAATGGCCTCCTGCAATTCGCCGCGGCTGAAGCGCCGCATGGACCGTGTTTGGAGGAGGCCATCGGTGCGGATGAAGTAGCGTCGGGCGGCCTCGGCCTCGTCGGGAGGTAGTCCGTCGATCCGGAGGTCCTCGTAGTGGAAGAGGACCCCTGGAAGGACGATGAAGTCGACCCGTTGCGCGGCGAATGGGCGCGGCAAGGAGGGGAATTCGGTCTCACTCGATTTCCATTCCTCGACGGCGCCGTCGGGCGAGGTGGTTTGGACGGTGAGCCGCGCGTCGAGGAATCCGAGCCGGCGGATGTGACTCAGGAGGAGGAAGGAGCCGTCCTCGATGAAGTTGGCGTCGTACGTGGAGGGCTTTTCCCGACCGGCCCGAGCCTGGCGGAGCACGTTCTTCAGCTTGAGATCGTCGAGCCATCCCAGCCCGGTGACGGTGAGGCGGGCGGTGGGGCCCTTCTCCTCCCCGGGGCTGTCGGTCGGATCAGTCTCAGGATCCTGATCGCGCGCCTGACCCCCGGGGGAAACCGCCGTGGACGGTGTTTCGGTCGAGGTGGGCGGAGGACTTTGGGTGGTGGGCTGGGGCACTGGTTCGGCGCCGAAGGATCCGGGCATCACCAGCAGCAGGAGGCAGACGGGAACGCGGAGATGGCGCGCGAATGGACTCGGTTCGCACGAGGCGGGAACGAAGGGGATGGCCATGTGCGTTATTTCTCAAGGACCCGCCACCGGGCGCCGGCGCCGATCTGGTTCCAGCGGTCGTATTCGGCGATGGCGGACCAGCGGTCCGTGATTCGGTACTCCACGGAGTAGGTGAGGCTGCCGTTGGCGGAGACCCGTTCGGCGCTTCGGATGGCGAGGCGAGGCTCCTCCATGGGGTCTCCGGTGAGTTGGGTCAAAATATCGCCGGCGAGATACGTGCCGAGGTTCTGGGCTTTGCCGCCGGTCGAGTAGGAGTACTCGTTTCGAGGGAGCGAGCCAGCCATCAGCATTTGGAGGGCCTCGGCGGTGGTCATCGGCGGCAGGGAGGTGATCCGAATCTCGGGATCGGCCAATGTTCCGTCGAGTTCCAAGCGGACGGTGTAACCGAAGCTAAGTCCCTCCGCGTTGCCCTCGAGACGCGGGCGATACGGATCGGACTCGGTGAAGACGACTTGGAACTGCTGGACCTTGAGCTGGCCGAATGGGAACGCGAGACGTCCGCGGTCGACGGTGGCCTGGCCGATGAGTCGGGGCTGGCCGAGAGTCCCGCGCAGGCCGAGGTCGGCCGAGGTCGAGGCGTTGAGCATCGGACTGACGACTCGGGCGAAGGCGTCCCCGCGAATCTGGAGATCGAGGCCCCAGTCGGCGACGGCCGGCTGGTCGACGCTGAAAAAGGGAGGCCGTTGTCGCGGACGTTCGAGGTCGACCGAAACCAGCTGACGAACATCCATGGTGATGAGGCTGTCGTGCAGGGTGACGGATCCCCCGATGAGGGGAGGGGCGAGCGGGTTGGTTCGGGTGATGGCGATGTCGAGGTCGGCGCGGAGAAGAAGTTCGGGAGTGCGAATGAGCGAGAGATTGGTGGCGAAAAGGCTGAGGCGGGTCTCGGGGCTGGGATGCCCCGGGAGGGTCCAGATGCCCGACACCGACACCGGTTGGCCGCCGAAGAGGGCGCGGCCTTTTTCCATGCGGAGTCGTTGGTCCTCCAAGAGCACGCGCAGGTGGATCTCCCGAACGCTGCCGAGTCCAGCGATGGGGCGGGTCGTGATGTTGGTGACCTCCAGCCAGCCGTGCCAGGCGGCGTCCCGCCGATCGACGCGCCCCCGCAGGATCCCTCCCGGCTGGAGGTATTCGCCGAGCGGTTTGGCGAGGGCGGAAAGATCCGCCTTGGGAATTTCGACGAACCCGGAAGCGGCATCGAGATCGGGTGTCCAGCGGTTGCTCCCGGAGGCTGGATCCCCGTCGGATGGGACGCGCCAGGGGAGGCGACCCTCCGCCCGGAGGCGTTGTCCCTCCAGCTCGACGGTGAACGCGTCGAGGACGATGGCGTTCGTGGACGCATGGGCTCTGGCGGAAATCGGGCCCACGATCACGGGCGGGGCGTTCGTGCCGGGCACCGTGATCCTGGCCTGCTGAATGTTCCAACCCAGGCGGACCTCGGGCTCGGCCCAGGTTCCTCCGAGATTGATGCGCGCCTCGGGCAGAGTGATCTCCGCATCGAACTTCTCAGCGAGCCACAACCAGGGCCAGTGACCATCGGCGACGACCAAGGCGCCCTGGATCGGGCCTTCCGCCTGGACGAGCCAGCCTGGCGCCTCCGCGGACGGGGTGATGCGCAGGGGCATCTGGGCTTCGAATGTCGGACCATCCTTCCCTTCCCGGGTGAGCGTCCAATCGCTCAGGCGCACACCCTCGGCCATGGCTTCCACCGAGCCGGTGAGCCGGACCAGCCCGACCTCGGGCAGCGGCGCATCGAGATCCAGGTTGGCTCGCGCGCGGACCGGACCGTCCGTCCAGTCTCCGTCGACGGCGAGTCGGTGGAGCACGGTGTCGCGCAGGGCGGGCGGAGTGTTGGTCAGCCAGGCCTCGAGAAAAGCGGCGGTCACCTCGGTGAAATTGGCTTCGAAACGCCCCCGGTTGGGCCACAGGACATCCATGGACAGGGCGCCCCGGCCCGCGGCGCCTTCGAATTCCCCGTTCTGAATCTGGAGGAGCAGTCCGGGCGACGCCCCCGGAGCGGAGACGCGGCCCGCCTGGAACGAGGCCGGTTGGGAGAGGGCCAGATCGCGGCGGTCGCCGGTCTTGAACTCCAGCATCGCGATCTTGCCGCGGACCGTGGGAGTCGGTTCGGCGAGGTAGGCCGCCTCACCCCGAACTTGGATCCGCGCTTCGTCGCGGGTGGCGGTCGCCTCGAACTCCTCGAGGCTCAATCCGTGGACGCGCCATCGGGCGGAAGCGGAGAACGGTTGGAGCGGCGGGAGGCTGATGGGGGTGCTGGATCGGATCTCGCCGGTATGGACGAGATTGGTGAACGGTCCCGCCGCGGTGCCCTGGGCATGGAGATCGGGCAAGGGAGGGATCTCGCCGCCGTTGGGCAGCGGAGGTTGACCTTCAAAGGTCCACGCGGCGTCCAGGAGCTGTCCGCTGGCCAGATCGACGGCTCCCGTGGCCGCGAGGCGCGTGTTCTTCGGGGCGATGGCCTCCAACTGGTCCAATCGAAGCACGGGCCAGTCGAGGCGGCCGTTGGCGCGGAGTTCGTTGATTCCGACACCCCGGGTGGCGAGGGCCCGCCCGGCCACGGAAAAGCGGAGACCTTGTCCCAGATCCTCCCATGGGCTGGCGTCCGATTCGACGACCGCGGTCACGCCACCGGTGACGCCCCACCCATGGACCGCGTCCAGCGAGGAGTCGAGGTCGAGTTGGACCGTCGAAATCCAGCGAGGTTCCCGGAGAGTGACCACGACCGGCTGCCGGAGGCTGGTCCGGAGGAATTCCCAGTCGCCTTCCAAGGTGGCGATCTCGACCGCCGCCGGGGTGAGGCGTCCGGTGATTCGCACCGAAATGGGGCGAAGGGCTGGGTCGCCCGGAGCCGCGAGGCTTCCTGTCGCCCCGAACGAAAAGTCCCCGCTGCCGTCCTTCCAATCAGCCGTGGCCCGCACGCGCAGGGATCCGGTCAGGGTGTCCGGCAGGGGGACGGTCCAGGGCGTGCTTTCCAAGTGGACGCTGGCGGGGATCCAGGAACCCGGCTCGGTCCGCGCGCGAAGCGTCAACCGCTCATCGCCCTGGACGACGGCCCCGTCGAGGCGCCAGGCCGCGCCGTCCTTTTCGGCGGCGGTCTCCAAGTCGAGTCCCCAGGGTTTCACGCCGAGTCGGATTTGGAACATTCCGGCGCGGGGTTGGTAGAGCGCCAGGGTCGCCTCCTTGTCGCCTTCCGTGACGACGGCTTCCACGCCGAGGGCCCCCACGCGGAGCGTCGGCACGCGCACCGTGCGGTCGGCGATGTGGATCCGGCCGTCCTTGGCCAGCGCCGCGCCTCCCAGCCAGGTGAGCGGGCCCAGAACGGCCTCCGCCTGATCAAGCGCGGCGGCGACGGAATGGATCGCGGGTTCGGCGGCGGCGGCTTCGGGGTTGGTTTCAGGGACGAACCGAAGCGTCCAATCCTGGACGATCACGACGGGCTCGGCATCGGGCGCGGATGCCGGCGCGGGTCGGGCGACGGACTGTAGCCAGGCCAGGGGTTGCGGCAATTCGATCGTCCCGGCCTGGAGGACCACGCTTCCGAGCGTCGTGTTGACGGAGTTGAACCGGACGCGGGAATAGCCGAGGCGTTGGTGGGAGCCGACATTGACCCCGAATTGGCGTGCCACGGGAGCGACCAGCCACGGGAACCACAACGGCGAAACGCCCACCAGGACGACCGGCGCGAGCGCGACGATGATAAGCCAGCGCAAACCTTTGCGACGGCGTCCTGATTTTGGCGGTTGAGTCACGTTTCCACGAATGTGTCCCGCGAGGACCTGGGGTTCAAATATTGAGGCCGATTCTCTTCGGGAGAACACTTGGCCTTTGGGTCACGTGGGACTCAGGCGGTCGCGGAAACGGCGGATAACTTCGCGCATCGGCGTCGCCCGCAGACCGGTGAGGCGCGCGAAACGCGAGCCGTTCAAACTCGATTTCAACGCGCGCGCGTCGGCGAAGCGGAACGAGGCGAGCGCCCTCTCCTCCACGGGATGATCGGGGGCGCCGAGTCCTTCGCGGAACGCCCGGGCCAGGTCGGCGCGTAGGAACTGCTCCGGGTTCGCCACGTGATGGACCCCGCTCAGGCCGTGCCTCGCGCCGAGAAGGATCGCCTCCACCACGTCGCCGACGAACGTGGGCGAAAGCACCGAGTCCGCGATGCAGACGATGGGTGAGTTGCCGTGGAGAAGGCCGAGCCACTGCGTGAAGAGCGTGGGTTCGGCGGGATCGTCGCCCACGACCTTGTCGAGCCGGACGGTGCATCCCCGGGGCGCGACGGCGGCGAGGTGCCGTTCGACGTCGAGTTTCTGCCGCGCGTACTCATTCACCGGCGCGACGGGGTGGTCCTCGTCGTAGTCGCCGGTGGCGCCATCGAAAACGAAGCAGGTGGAGAGAAACGTGGTCCGCGCGCCGAGCGCGGTGAGATCGTCGATGAGGCGGCAGGCGCCCTCGACGTAGATGCGCCGGCTGACCTCCCGTTCGCGGTGGCACCAGTCCATGTTGCCGACGGCGGCGCAGAGGACGGCTTCGACGGGATGGGGTCCGGCGAAGAAGTCCGGATCGACGGCGCCAACGCTGTCGGCGATGCGGTCCACATCGAGATCAAACGGGACGAGGTCCCTGGGTAGGCTCCACGGACCGTAGCCGCCGACGTCAGTCGGCGCTGATCTCCAGCCCGGAGATGGCGCGGACTGACGTCCGCGGCTACTCGCGGGGTGGTTCATGGGTAGGCCTGGTCGTTTGCCGGATCGGGAGCGAGTGCCGACGGCGGGGATGCCGAGCGATCGAAGGCGGGCGAGGAGGTGGCCTCCAATGAATCCGGAGGCTCCCACGACGAGGAACCGGGTGTCGGGGAGTATCGCGGCCGGCGGGGGCGAGCCGGGGGAGGAATCAGCGGCGGGCCAGCTCACGCTTGAGGGAGTCGATGTAGTCGCGGGCGGCCTCGGGCTCGCTTTCCGCCGGGGACCACGGGGCGAAGACGGTCTGGTCGCGGTTGAAGGGGCCGTTCGTCGTCTCGTGAAAGACGAGGTGATCGGATGTGATGATCTGGGTGTGGTACCGGGGATCGTCGATGCGGAAGTAGAAGCAGCGGCCGGAGCGCGCGTCGCCGAGTTCGACGACTTCGTCGATGGCGCCGGATTCATGGAAGAAGACGACTTGGGCGGAGCCCTCGATGACATGGAACGACTCCATCTTGGCGAGGTGCTTGTGGGGGCGGATGTAGACGTTCCGGGTGAGGACGATGAGCATCTCGTGGAGGCGATCGTCCGAACTCCGGTGGGCGCAAATCCGGGCGCGCTGGCGCGGACTGCCATCGGCATGCGCTTTGAGTTGATCGAGATGATCCTGGGTGACCCGGACGATGCCAGCCTGGGCGATCCAGACTTCGGGGCTGGAGGATTGGAAGCCGTTCATGAGAGCGGGGTGAAGAGTTGTCCGGGCTGGGTGGGGTAGATCGAGATGAACGTTCCGCCCTGATCGAGGAACGCGCGGTTCCGGTCCATGATTCGACGTTCGCTTTCGGCGCCGACGCTGGAGAGCCAGACCTTGGCGCCCCGGGCCAGGGCCTCGTCGGATGCGACGATCGGCACGCCGCAACCCGGCATGAACCGGCCGGTCTTCTTGGGGTGATCGTCGATCACGAAATCAACAAGGTCGCCGACACCAAGGAGGTTCAGAAACGTGGAGGCCTGGTGCCCGGCGCCGAACAGGGCGACGGGGCCCGCGCTTTTCCAGGCCTTCAACTGGTCCACGATGGCTTGGCGCCGTTCCGGGAAGCCGGTGGCGAAACGCCGGACCCGCGCCTTCTCGTCGATCAGTGGGGCGGGAGCGTGGTTTCCGGCGGGTTCGCCCGGCTGGGTCACGGCGACGAGGCAGTGTTCGTAGCGGGCCGGGTAGCGATGAAATCCGACGACGGAAAAGCCGTTGTGCCGAAGGGTGGACCGGAAAGTGTCCTCGACGAAGTAGAGCGAGTGATCCTCCCAGAACGTGGTGTAGTCGAGGAGATCGAATCCGCGGGCGCAGTCGGGAAGCTCGAAGACGACGTGGCCGCCGGGGGCCACCCATTGACGGAAGGCTTCGAGGAAGGCCGGCAGGTCGTGGGTGTGTTCGAGGACGTGACGGACGAGGATGAGGTCCGGGGTTCCGTGCCGCCGCAGGAGCAGGGGAACGATGGAAGGGCTGATGCGCTGCTGGACGCATTCGACGCCGGCGCAGGGGTTGTCGATGCCGAGATCGTCGGACGGTTCGAGGCGGAAAGTGCGGGTGAATCCGCGGTCATTGAACCGGCGGAGACAGGAGTCCTCCTTGTAGGTGATGCCGGCGATTCTGGAACGGGAACTCACGCCGGGGAGGCGCGCCAACGTTTCGACGAGGCTGTCGAGGTGGGATTCGGGTTCGTTGTACCGGATCCAGTCGACCTGAGGGATCAGCTTCTTGGGGGGGATGGGATCGATGAGCTGGGCGAGGCCGCACGCTTCGCACTGGCCCAGGATGATGGGATGGGAACCGGCTTCCTCGTCCGGTTGATCGAGAAAGTGATGACCGACGGGCTGCGGGCCGAAGTCCGCCAGCCGCTCCACGCTGGGTTGGCGACACGCGATGCAGGGTTGAAGGCCGTCGGCTGGGGAGGGGGTCATGCCGCGGAGGGACGGCCGTCGCCGACGATGCGCAGTTCAGGGAAGCAGACGATGAACCGGCCGCCGCGATCGAGGTAGGCCTGGTTGTTCTGAATGATTCGATCCGCGTGGATCCAGGCGAGGATGATCACGTAATCCGGCTGTTCGGCGAGCAACGCGGAGGAAGGCCGGATGGGGATGTGGTCGCCGGGACTGAACTTGTCCTGCTTGTCGGCGCCGTCGTCGACGATGGATTCGATGGCCCGGCCGAGGTTCATCTGGGCGATGAGGGTTGTTCCGCTGCGGGCCGCGCCGTAGCCCCAGAGCCGTTGGCCCTGGCCTTGGATCTCGGCGACGAGCGCGGCGACGCGGTTCCTGAGGTCCTGGAGCGAATCCGAAAAACGACGGAGAGTGGCCGGCTGATCAAGGCCGCGCCGACTTTCGAGTTCGAGCATCTCCGGGACGGACGGAAGCACCGGATGCGGGCCGCCGAGACGCTGCGCGGTGCCCACGACGGAGCCGCCTTGGATTCCATTGCGTTGGACGTCGACGAACCGAAGTCCGTGGCGTTCGAGGAAGGCGGCGAGCGGTTTGACCGAGTGATGGCTCAGGTGCTCGTGGAAGATGGTGCCGAGCAGCATCCGATCGAGGATGTCGAGGAGGTAGGAGAACTCGCACACGAAGACGCCGTCGGGCGCGAGCAGCGCCTGGATGCTGTCGGTCATGCCGGCGAGGTCGTCGGCGTGGGCGAACACGTTGAACGCGCAGACCACGCGGGCGGGTCCGTGTTCATCGCGGATTTTCCGGGCGAGGGAGGGAGTGAGGAACTCGGGGAGGGTGGGGATGCCGCCCTCGGTGGCGCGGCGTGCGATGTCCCGGGCGGGATCGATTCCGAGGACCTTGGCGCCCCGCTGCTGAAAGGCGCGAAGAAGGGATCCGTCGTTGCTGCCGACGTCGACGACGAGATCGCCCGGCCCGACGCCATACCGTTCGCAGGTGGAGTTGGCCACCTCCTGGAAGTGCTGAACGAGCGGCTTGGTGTTGCCGCTCATGTACGTGTAGTGATCGAAGAGATAAACGGGATCGACGACGTCGAGGAGTTGGACGTGGCCGCAGTCGAGGCAGAGGTGGAGGTCGAGGGGGTACGACGGCGTGGTTTCGGCGAGATGCTCGCGGGTGACGTACTTCTCGGCCACCGGGGTGGGGGCGAGGGGGACGACGAGTTCAAGACGGGGGCTGTCGCAAAGGCGGCAGCTCGCGCGTCGTTTGACTTGGAGGATGGACGAAGCCATGGGGAGCGGGGATCAGGAACGGCGGGAGCAACAGACGGCGAACAGGTAGTGGGCCATTTTCGCGTAGCCGGTGTGGATGACTTCGTCGTTCATGGAGAAGAGGAAGACGTTGTGATAGTGGCGGCCCAGGGTGGCCCGGAGGTCCTCGCCGGTCTTGCAGTTCACGTGGCCGGCCCTGCTGGGCGGCGAGGCGTAGGCCTGGGATTCGATGGACGGCATGCCGATGACGCAGACGCCGTGGGGTCCAAGGGCGGCGCCCATGTTGCGGAGGAACGTGTCCTCGTGTTCGGCGGGGATGTGTTCGAGCACATCGATCGCGTAGGCGGCGTCGAAGGTTCCAGGAACGGGCCCGGAGAGCATGTCGTGGGCGAAAACCTCGACCGGCCATTTGGGGTCCACGCGCCGCCGGACGTCCTCGACGAAGACCGGGTCGAAATCGGTGGCCGTCACGCGTCCGACCTCCTGCTGGACGATGCGCGTGCAGAAGGCGTCGGCGCAGCCGACTTCGAGGACGTGACCGAGGCCGGCGAGCATCTTCGCGACGAACTTGTAGCGCGCGAACATGAACGTCAGGCGCTTGGGATCGTCGTGCCAGGCCTGGTTGGTCATCAGGCCGAACGAGGTGACGCCTTCGCGGGCGAGGTCGAGGCAGCGTTGGTACTGGGGTTCGCGGGTTTCGGAATCCATGGGCGACG
This sequence comes from uncultured Verrucomicrobiota bacterium, assembly GCA_942490575.1. Taxonomy (GTDB): domain Bacteria; phylum Verrucomicrobiota; class Verrucomicrobiia; order Limisphaerales; family CAIMTB01; genus CAIMTB01. The sequence continues at coordinate 94,146 of CALNYA010000043.1, read as the reverse complement.
GGACGAGACGGGAATTCAGGGTCGATGGCGGCGGACGGAAGGGGCGGCGTGGGACGCGGGCCTATTCGAAGTAGATGAAGGAATGGTCGCCGGAATACCCGGTATTCTGGAACCACCACTCCCAGGCATCGGGTCGATGGAACGATTCGCAGGTGAGCTGCCAGTACAGGAGGTTGGCCTTCTCCTCCTCGTTCCGATACGACTCGACCACGATGTACTTGTGTTGGCGGCCGACCCGCTCGATCTCGCGCAATGCGCGGTCGAGGTCGAAGCATTGGAGGTTGTGAAGGGTGTTGATCGAGAGAACGAGATCGAAGCTTTGATCCGGGTAGGGGAGGGAATTGGCGTGACCCTCCCGGAGGAAGGGGCGGACCTCCTCCTTGCTGTTCGCGATGGCGTACCCCGAAATGTCGAGTCCCTGGACCTCGACGCCTGGGAGCGCCTGGGTGAGGTCGTGGAGGAGGAAACCCTTGCCGCAGCCGACATCAAGGATGCGGTGCCCGGGTTGGAGCCCGTAGTGCTTCACCAGCGAGTCGGCGACGGCGCGCCATCGGCCGTCGTAGCGCATGCCGCCGTAGCCCACCCGCCGGTCGCCGTCCCAGTAATCCTTCCCAAATTCCTTCGCGAGCCGGGCGGCTTCGGCCTTCGGGAACTCGTTGACCCGGGCGAGATAATCGCGGCGGGTCGCCTTGTGCAGGACGCTGATGAAGTCGAGGTACGCCATCGTTCGAAAGCCCGTAGTGAACCGGAAGGATGCCCGCAATGCACTTCAACTTTTGGACCCTATGGGACGGTGGCGAGTCCCGAAGGGACAAAGGAAATGAGCCGGTGGCAAGGTGGCGGAGCCGCCGCGGCCACCGGACAGGCCACCCCAGAATCGGTGCCGCCCCCGCGGGGCGGGGGAAAGGCAGGCATCGCGGGACCTGATTTTGGAATGGGGTCGTGAATAGGGGTCAGTTCTCATAATCGACAATGGCTGGTGGGTCAGGCGACGTCCATTGACTCGATGCCCATTCTATTGCGATCCCGGTTCCCAACACCGTCCGGCATCTCATGAACCCGGTGACCGCAGGGATCCGTCATTGAAGACCGCCAGGATGGTCAACCGCCCGCCCAACCTCGTCCTGAATGAGTGAGAATATGTCAATACCAGGGACTGACCCCTAGGGGAGGGATGTGATCACCCGCCTGGCTTTCGCGAGTTGGATACCCTTCGTTTCCTCCCGGCCGAGGTCGGCGTGGGCGAAGGCGCGGCGAGCGAGGGCGGTGGGGAGGAATTCGTTGAGGAGGATGCAGCACCATTTCAGGCGGTAGGCGGGAAGAAGCAGCGCGGCGCGGGCTTCGAGCGAGTCGCCCATTCCAAGGCCTTCGCCCAGGGCGCCAACCATCCGGCTCCAGAATTCCAAGCCCACCGGAACGCGGGGCTGGCAGAAGAAGTCGCACACCAGCTTGGCGGGGTCGTCCCAGCCGGCGTATTCGAAGTCGAGGAAGCGCAGGGTGCCGTCGGGGGTGAGGAGGGCGTTGTGGAATCCGAAATCGGACGGGGAGAGACAGCGGTGCGCGGATGGCAGGGCCGCGGATGACTCCGAATAGGGGTCAGTTCTCATAATCGACAATGACTGGTGGGTCAGGCGACGTCCATTGACTCGATGCCCATTTTATTGCGATCCCGGTTCCCAACACCGTCCGGCATCCCATGAACCCGGTGACCGCAGGGATCCGTCATTGAAGACCGCCAGGATGGTCAACCGCCCGCCCAAGCTCGTCCTGAATGAGTGGGAATACGTCAATACCAGGGACCGACCCCTATGGGGGTGTGATTGTTCCCGGGCCGACTGGAAAGCCGGCGATATGAAGGGATGCGCCGCTGTACCGCCGACTTTGCAGTCGGCCGGTGGAGGGGTCAGTTCCACTAATTGACAATGAATGATTGAGGTGGGGACATTCGTCGCCTTGATGACGGGTCTCATTCGTTTCGGGTTCCCACCGACCTCCGTTACCTCATGAACCCGGTGACCGCGGGGTTCCGTCATGGACGACCGCCAGATTAGGGGGCAGTTCTCATAATCGACAATGGCTGGTGGGTCAGGCGACGTCCATCGACTCGATGCCCATTTTATTGCGATCCCAGTTCCCAACACCGTCCGGCATCCCATGAACCCGGTGACCGCAGGGATCCGTCATTGAAGACCGCCAGGATGGTCAACCGCCCGCCCAAGCTCGTCCTGAATGAGTGGGAATACGTCAATACCAGGGACCGACCCCTATGGGGGTGTGATTGTTCCCGGGCCGACTGGAAAGCCGGCGATATGAAGGGATGCGCCGCTGTACCGCCGACTTTGCAGTCGGCCGGTGGAGGGGTCAGTTCCACTAATTGACAATGAATGATTGAGGTGGGGACATTCGTCGCCTTGATGACGGGTCTCATTCGTTCCGGGTTCCCACCGACCTCCGTTACCTCATGAACCCGGTGACTGCGGGGATCCGTCATTGAAGACCGCCAGGATGGTCAACCGCCCGCCCAAGCTCGTCCTGAATGAGTGGGAATACGTCAATACCAGGGACCGACCCCTAGGGGAGGGATGTGATCACCCGCCTGGCTTTCGCGAGTTGGATACCCTTCGTTTCCTCCCGGCCGAGGTCGGCGTGGGCGAAGGCGCGGCGGGCGAGGGCGGTGGGGAGGAATTCGTTCAGGAGAATGCAGCACCATTTCAGGCGGTAGGCGGGAAGAAGCAGCGCGGCGCGGGTTTCGAGCGAGTCGCCGATTCCAAGGCCTTCGCCCAGGGCGCCAACCATCCGGCTCCAGAATTCCAAGCCCACGGGAACGCGGGGTTGGCAAAAGAAGTCGCACACCAGCTTGGCGGGGTCGTCCCAGCCGGCGTATTCGAAGTCGAGGAAACGCAGGGTGCCGTCGGACGTCAGGAGGGCGTTGTGGAATCCGAAGTCGGACGGCGAGAGACAGCGGTGCGCGGATGGCAGGGCCGCGGATGACTCCGGGGAGTCGGCGGACGGGAAGGATGCGCGAAGTGTTCGCCAGCGGGGAACGAGTTCGTCCCGGATGAACCCCGCCGCCTGACGGTCGAGTTCGGTGACCGGTTCGAACCGGGCGAGCCGATTAATCCGCCCCGCGATCCGGTCCAGGTGTTCGGCCAGCGAAAAGCAGGCCTCGGAGGCGACGGGGACGTTGTGGGCTTCCGGAAGGTGGCGGTTGGCGTTGAGTTCGAGAATGAAGGCGATGGCCTGGTCGACCTCGGTGGCCCCGACTTCGCCGGGGTTCAGTTTGCGTCCCTCGACGAAGCGGAAGAGCGCGAGGCGCTGAGCGTCGTTCCATGCGACGGGTTCGGGCACGCGCCGGATGCGCCGCGCCTGGATCCATTGGTGGAACTTCTTCTCGGCGCCGAAACGGTCCCGGGGATCGTCGGGATTCTGGAAGTAGCGTTTCAGGACGAACTCGCCGATTCCAACCCCGACTCCGACGCCAGAGCCGGAGTCGGGGTCCGGGTCGGGGTTGGTGGGGGCGGTGGTTCGGACTCGAAAGACCTGGTTGTTGGCGCCACCGGGAAGGGGTTCCAGGGTGACGGAGCCGGGCGTTCCTGGCAGCAGGTCCCGAACGTAGGTGATCAGGTCGGCGGACCGGTTGGGGAGGGGAAGGAGTTCGGGTGCCTCGGACCAGTGGTGGAGGCGTTGGAAGGGAATTTCCGCACCGTAGAGGCGGTTGGGGTCGAAGAGGATTCGAGTCGCGTCGGACGGGAAGGAGGCTTCGGCGAGGAACTCCGGGAGGTCGTCGATGAAGTGGGTGCATGCGCAGGCGGCGATCCGTTGGAGCTTCGCGGCCTTGGTCAGTTCGAGGAAGACGTCGGACCGTGGGAGCGCGATTCCGGCGGGATCGAAGAACCCCTGGCGATCGAGCCAGTCGAGGGCGGCCTGATGCAAGTCGTGGGGCTCACCCGCGAATGGAGTTTTGGTTTTGTGACTGACGATGAAAACGGGGACGCCTGCGCGCCGGCACGCGGCCACGAAGTCGAGGGCACCCGGGAACGGCGAGGCCTCGGCGAGGCGCGGTCCGTAGACGCGCCCCTGCATTTCGGTCCAGACATCCTCGCGCCCGATCTGGCGGAGGTGATTGCGGACGTCCGACTTGTTGGCGGGAAGATTCGCCGGAATCCATCCGCCTTCGAGGGCGACGCGATGGAAGAGCGCGTCGTAGCAGACGAGGGTGTTGTCGAAGTCGATGCCAACTCGCATCGGGGTCGGGTCAGGGTGAGCGGAAGGCGTCGCCGAGGCGTTCGGCGAGGGCGTCCGGTGTTAGGCCGAAATGTTCGCGGGCTTCGTCCTGTTCGCAGGTGAGATGGAGGAACTCGTCGGGCGTGCCGCAACGGATCAGTCGGGCCCGGGTTCGCGGTTGATCGGCGAGCCATTCGGCGACGGCGCCTCCTAGACCGCCCAGAATGCTGTGCTCCTCGAGCGTGGCGACGACCCGGCACTGTTGAAAGACGTCGGCGAGGGTGGCGGTGTCGAGGGGCTTCAGGGAATGGAAGCTGTGAACGGAGGTCGCCACGGCCTGGGCGGCGAGGGCGTCCGCGGTGGCCAGGGCCAACGGGAGAACCGTTCCGGCGGCGAGGATCGCGACGTCGGCGCCGGCGCGGAGCGGGATGGCCTTGCCGAAGACGAATTCGGGCTCGGACTTGTGGACGTTGGGTTCGCCCTTCTTGCCGATGCGCAGGTAGACGGGGTCGGGGGATTGGAGGGCGGCCCGGAGCGAGGCCCGGACTTCCCAGGGATCGGCGGGCGCGGCGACGACGAGGTTGGGGAGGAGTCGGAGCATTCCCATTTCCTCGCACGAATGGTGCGTGGCGCCGAGGGAGGCGTACGACAGGCCGGAGCCGGTGCCGACCAGGACGACGGGAGCCCGGTGGTAGCAGAGGTCGACGCGGATCTGCTCGAGGCAACGGTAGGTGAGGAACGGCGTGATGGTGTAGCAGACGGGGCGGAGGCCGGAGAGCGCGAGCCCCGCCGCCATGCCGATCATGTTGGCCTCGGCGACGCCGCAGTTGAAGAAGCGGTCCGGGCACTTGGCCTTGAGGTCGTCGAAAAGCCGGTTGCCGATGTCGCCGCTAAGAACGACGACCCGCGGGTCCTCCTGGGCGAGAGCGGTGATCTGCTGGGCGAAGGCGTTGCGCATCGGAGAAGTGGGAAGGACTGATGGGACCGATGGGACCTAGGGGACCGATGGGACTTTGGTTAGGCCGAGGGCTTGGGCGGCCTGGATGACTTCGGATTCCTTCGGGATGCGGTAGTGCCAGTTGTTGTCGTCCTCCATGAAGGGGACGCCCTTGCCCTTGATGGTGTTGGCGATGATGGCGGTGGGTTTGCCGGACGGGTCCGGGACCGAGAGGAGGGCTGCGGTGAGGGCTTCGAGGTCATGACCGTCGAGCTCGACGGCATTCCAGCCGAAGGCGGCCCATTTCTCGCGGAGCGAGGGAAGGGCCATGACCTCGTTGGACCGGCCGGTGGCCTGCCACTTGTTGTAGTCGACGATCACGGCGAGGTGGGCGAGGCGGTGGGCGGGGGCGAAGAGGGCGGCTTCCCAAACGGTGCCCTCGTTGCATTCGCCGTCGCTGAGGCAGACGAAGACGCGGGTGTCGCGCTGCTGGAGGCGGGCGGCGAGCGCCATTCCGACGCCAACGGGGAGTCCGTGACCGAGCGAGCCGGTGGCGAGTTCGACGCCGGGGGCGCAGCTGGGCGCGGGTTGTTCGGCGAGTTGCGCGCCGTGTTGGGCGAACGTGTCGAGCCAGGTGCGCGGGAAGAAGCCGCGTTCGGCGAGGACGGCGTAGAGGGCGCTGGCGGCGTGTCCCTTGCTGAGGATGAAACGGTCGCGTCCGGGATCGTTCGGGTTCGCGGGATCGATTCGAAGGACGTTCCAGTAGGCGGCGACGAGGATATCGACGCAGGAAAGGGCGGAACCGAGGTGGGGTGTTCCAGCGGCGTGGGACATCTGGACCAAGCGCAGCCGGAGTTGGCGGGCGACGAGATCGAGGTCGGGGGCGTCCGGGCCCGCGGGCTGGGATGGGCGCGTGCTCATGTCAGGGGCTGGAGCGGAAATCAACGAGGGCGTGGACGACTTCGCCGGAGCGCATGCGGGCGATGCCGTCGTTGATGTCGTCGAGGCGAAGCCGGTGGGAGATCATGGCGCGCGGATCGAAGCGCCCGGCGCGCATCAGGCGCAGGTACCTGGGAATGTCCTCGGCCGGCCGGCTTTCCCCGCCGTGGGAGCCGGCGAGCCGCTTGCCGAGGTGCAGGGGGAGGGTGTTGATCGAGATTTTGCGATCGTGCGGCATGACGCCCACGCCGATGCATCGGCCGTGGGGTCCGGCGAGAGCGAAAGCCTGCTCGAGGACGGCGGGTTGGCCGGTGCCGTCGATGACGACATCGGCGGGCTGTCCGTCGAGGATGTCGAGGGCGGCGGAGAAGAAGGGTTCGCGGCTGGAAAGGAGAGTGTGGGTGGCGCCGAACTCGCGGGCCTTGGCGAGTTTGTGCTCGTGGAGATCGATGGCGAGGACGGGGTGGGCTCCGGCGAGGTGGGCTCCCAGGACGGTGCCGAGACCGATGCCGCCGCAGCCGATGACGGCGACGGATTCGCCGATCTTCACCTGGGCGTCGTTGTGGATGACGCCGAAGCCGGTGGTGAGGGTGTCGGCGAGGAGGGCGCAGACCTCGAGGTCCGTGTCCGGGGGAACGGGGGTGACGCGGTTTTCGGAGAGGACGGCGAACTGCTGGAACGTGGTGATGGAACCGGCGTTCACGGTGCGGCCGTTCCAGCGGTAGAGGGGGCCGCGCGCTTCGATGCCGCGGCCCGGGCGCCAGTGGCAGACGACGCGGTCGCCGGGTTTGACGTGGCGGACTTCGGGGCCGACTTCGAGGACGGTGGCGCCGGCTTCGTGACCGAGGAGATGGGGGAGCCAGCGGTCGGGTCCCTTGACGCCGTCGATTTCGCCGAGCTGGGAGCCGCAGATGCGGGTGACGTGGATTTCGACGAGGACCTGTCCGAAGCCGAGGGCGGGCACCTCGACCTCGTCGAGGACGAGGGGTTGGCGCTGTTCGACGAGGATCGCGGCGACGGACTTCACGGAGGAGGGCGGAGGTCGGTGGTCAACGTTCGAGGAGGGACATGCCGCTCTTCACGAGGATCGGTTTCGAGATGGGCCTCGCATTGCCGACGATACGGACGGCCTGGGCGCCGGCAAGCTGGCCCATGAACGTGGCGAGGTCGAGGGGCAGTTGGCGTGCGGCGGCGAGACCGGCGACGGCGAAGAAGGCGTCGCCGGCGCCGACGGTGTCGACGACCTCGGGCTCGAAGGTGGGGCAGGACGTCGAGGCGGGATCGGGGGTGGCGGGAGGTCCGAAGAGGCCGAGCGTCTGGATGGGGCCGCGGGTGAGCCAGGCGTATTGGGCGCCGAGCCCGGACTTGAGGCGGGCGAGTTCGGCCTGGAAATCGGGCTGCCGGTGGCCGACGGCGAGAAGGATCTCCTGTTCGTCGAGGGTGAACGCGTGGGCGCGGTGGTACTGCCGGGGGAGGATATTGAAGCCGTGATTGTTGCTGTTGGTCTGGCAGTTCAGGACGAGGAACGGCGCGGTCTCCTGGATCATTTCGCGGAGCCCGGATTGGAGGAGGCCGTGGCCGAAGTCGAGGAGGAGGACGGCGTCGCATTGGGCGGCGGCCTCGCGGAACCGGGCTTCGAACGCGCGCGCGACTTCGGGCGAGGGCGGCTCGGGATCGAGGTAGTTGACCGAGAAAAGCTTGTTGAGCTCGGCGCCATCGCGGCGGGGTTCGACGAACCGTTCCTTGACGATGGTGGTGGAGCGCGGGTCGCGGATGACAAGGTCCTCGCCCGGTTCGAGGTGTCTGGCGAGGAAAGGGTCCACCCACGACTCGGTGCCGACGACGCCGAGGAAGCGCGCGTGCGGAGTGAACTGGCGGACGTGACGGAATGCCGCGAGAGCGCCGCCGCACTGGGTTTCGTCGCAGAGGAAGCGGCCCGAAAGGATCCGGTTCTTGGACGTGAGCCCTTGGACGCGGACGGTCGAGTAGCGGTCGAAGATGGCTTCGCCGACGACGAGCACGCGGAGACTGGCGAGGGATTCGACGGCTTCGCTGAAGCTCTTTCGGGTCTGGGTTTCGGCGAGCGCCGCGCAGAACTCCCGGATCGGGCCGGTGGGATGCTCGAAGTAGAGGTTGAGGAGCTTGGTGGAACTGAACTTGATGGCTCCCGCGAAACGGACCACTCCGCCGACCCGTTCCACGGCGAGTTTTTCCTCCTGAAGACTGCCGGCGTCGTCGTACTCGGGGTCCTCGTACTCCTTGCCGCGGCAGAAGACATCGGGGCGGACGGCCTCGATTGTTTCGAGGGGGCCCGAGTGGGGGACGAGGACGACGAAGTCGACGCACTCGAGGGCGGCGAGACTGCGGAGGCGGAGCTGTTCGGTGAAGTAGGGCCGTCCGGGGCCCTTGTGGACGTGGGGATCGGCGGGAACCGACACGATGAGCACGTCGCCAAGCGCGCGGGCGCCTTCGAGGTGGGCGATGTGACCGGGGTGGATGAGGTCGAAGATGCCGTGGGACAGGACCATGCGACGGCCCTGGTCGCGCAGGGCGTCGCAATGGGTCCGGGCGTCGGCGAAGGGGATGATCTTGGCTGACCCTGACTCGGTCATGGGCGGGAGAAGTACGAGTACGCGGCGTTGTTCCGGGCCACGGCCATGAACTTCATGTTGTAGTGCTCCGGGGCGTCGATGTCGGGGAACTGGCCGCCGTCGAGGACGCTCCGGAGGTGGGCGACCTCCTGGCGGATCGAACTGGCCGGCTCGTAGGCGAGCGCTTCGAGGATCTTCTTGGACGAGATGTGGTAGTCGCGCTTGTCGAGGGTGTCGGTGACCCGGATCTCAACGTTCAGGTCGGCGAGTTCGGACTGAATCACGCGGGCGATCTCGATGACCTTGAGATTCTCGAAGCCGAAATTGAAGGCTCGCCCGTTGATGCGGTCGGCGGGGGTCTCGAGGAGTTGCGCGTAGAGGTGAACCACGTCGGTCATGCCGACGTTGGGGCGCCGTTGCTCGCCGCCGTGGACGGTGATGACGCGCTTGCGGACGGCGTCGGCGGTGAGCTTGTTGACCGTGAGATCGAACCGCTGGCGCGGCGAGTAACCGCAGATCGTGGCGGGGCGGATGTTGACGGCGCAGAAGTCCGGGGAGGCCGCGGCGCGGACGAGCCATTCGGAGAGCATCTTGTACCGGGAATAGTACGTGAGCGGCTCCGGTTCGAGGTCCTCGGTGACGTCGGGGACATCCTTGATGCCGAAGACGGAACTGGAGGAGGCGTTGATGAAGCGTTTGACGCCGGCCGAGCGGGCGAGGGCGAGGAGCATGCCGACGGCGTCGAAATTGATCTGCCGGGTGAGGATCTCGTCGATCTCGCCGGTGGGATCGTTGGAGATGGCGCCGAGATGGATGATGGCGTCGGCGCCGGCGACGGCGCGCTGGACGACGGCGGGGTCGCGGAGATCGCCTTCGACGAGTTCGAAGCGCGATCGCCATTCGGGAAACGAGGGGTCGCGTTCGAGGGATTCGAGCCCGGCCCGGGTGTAGAGCATGAGGTCGAGGACGCGGACCCGGTGTCCGAGCTGGAGCAGGTGGGGAGTCAGGCGGCTTCCCACGTAGCCGAAACCGCCGGTGACGAGGACTTGCTGGGGTGAAGGGCTCACGGTTTGTGGATGTAGTCGAAGGGCTGGGTGCGAAGGATTTCGAGGTGCTGCCGGACCCAGTGGAGGGTTTCGTCGACGCCCTGTTCGAACGGGATGGAGTCGCTCCAGGCGAGGTTTTGGCGGGCCTTGGTGCTGTCGAGCAAGTAGGCGGCGTCCTTGCCGGGGCGATCGCCGACGACTTCGACGACCTGATTGAAGTCGGCGCGGAGTTTGCGGCAGACCAGTTCGACGACGTCGCGGATGGAGTGGTTGACGCGGGTGGAGAGGTGGTAGACCTCGCCGGGTGTGCCATCGCGGGCGATGCGGAGCGTGCCTTCGGAGACGTCGCGGATGTGGATGAACGAGCGGACCGAGCGCCCGCCGCCGTGCAATTGGAGTCTCCGGCCGGTCAGGATGAAGAGGGCGGTGCGGGGGATGATGCGGTAGAGCTGTTGGCCGGGTCCGAAGACGTTGGCGGCGCGGGTGAACACCACGGGGAACTTGTAGTTCTTGAAGTACGTGGCGAGGTGCAGATCGCAGGCGGCGCGCGAGGCGGCGTACGGAGTGCTGGGATTGTAGGGGGCGTCCTCGGCGACGTTGCCGGCGCAGCTTCCGTAGACCTCGGGGGTGGAGACGTGGACGTAACGGCGGAGGAAGTCGAAGTGCCGGAGGCGTTCGTGGAGCCGGACATTGGCGACGACGTTGGTCTGGTACCAGTGCTCGGGGTGAAGCCAGCTCTCGGCGACCATGCTTTGGGCGGCGAAATTGACAACGTACTCCGGGCGGAACGCCTCGATGGCGCCGGCGATGCGATCGGTGTCGTGATTCAGGTCCAGTTGTTCGAACCGGAACCGGTCGGGATCGGGGGCGGCGTCGGTCCAGCGGTAGGGGAGGAAGGCGGGGATGGGTTCCGGGGATCGGCTGGTGGCGAGGACGGAAGCGCCCTGGGCGAGGGCGTGGGCGACGAAGCTCGCTCCGGAAAACGAGTTGCTCCCGATGACGACGATTTTCTCAGGCATAGGCGGCGCCGACCGTTCCGAGGGGCTTCGGATTCCGGTGGGCGATGCGGCCCGAGGGAATTCGACCCGGGCGGAACCACGAGCGCGGACGGCGAGCCTAGCGGGAACGGCTTTCGCTTGGAAAGCGCGAGGATTGGCGCCCGCGGTTCAACCGGGAATCAGCGTTTGGACGCGGGGACCTTGGGGGTCGGGATGAGGACGTCGACCCGGGCGGGGGGGATGTTGCCCCAGACGAAACTCGATTGGCTGCGGTGGAAGCCGGTCGGGAAACGGCGATGGGCGAGCGCGTAGGTGTATTGGATCCAGCGGCCGGAGGGGCGGATCAGGGCGCCGATTTCGCGGACGATGGCCTGGACCTTGGGCGCCGGGAGGGACCGCAACGGGAGGCTCGAGACGATGGTGACCGGTGCCGACTGGCAATCCGCGCCGGCGCGGCGGAGCAGGCGGCGGAGATTGGCGGCGTCGCCGCAAAGCACCTGGGCATCGTGGAATCGGGTTCGAAGAAGGCCGGCGAGACTGGGGGACAACTCGATGGCGAACAGGCGATGGGGCGCGATTCCGCGGTCGAGGAGCGCTTTGGTGACGACTCCGGTTCCCGCGCCGAGCTCGACCACGAGTCCGGGGTGGTCGGCCGGGACCAACCGCGCCATGCGGCGGGCGAGATTCGGCGAACTCGGGATGACGGCGCCAATTTCGCGGGGGTTGGCGAAGGCTTCGCGCGCGAAGACGAACCAGCGACGAATCTTCGCCAGGGACTCCATCCCGGGAGGATGACGTTCCGAGCGCTCGGCCATTGCGGTCGGGGTATTCACGGGAGGGCGACTGACGGGAGCCTGCCGGGCCCGGGACGATTTGTAAACAAGCCCTTCGGTCGACGGATCCAGGGTGGGTGGAATCGGGGGAGGCATTACCAGACCTGGACCGAATCCGCGGCGAAGATCGACTCCAGGAGCCCGGGGTAATCCGGGGTGCCTGTGGTCAGGTCGACGACGTCGACGCGGGTTTCGGGGAGGGAGCGTTGAGTGGAGGCGACGAGATCCTGGAGCGGGTCGGGCGGGCGGGTGAGGATGACGAGGACCTGGCGCATGCGATGCGGTGTTGTGTCGTGGAGATTAAAACCGGAGGACGCAGTCGTTCTCGGTGGCGAGTCGCGCGAGTCGGGTTGCGTCGATGGCCTCGAACTTCACGGGGGATTCGCCCAACTCCCCGAGGAGGGGCGCCCCGGCTTCGACGTACACGGGGCGATCGAATTCCCCGACGATCGGGAGGTACCGGGTGAAATTGTCCTCGTCGACGAGTTCATCGGGAAACTCGGAGAGAGCCAGGACGGCGGGGCCCCAGAGGGCGAGCGTGACGTCGACCTTCTTCCAGGCGCCAACCCCCGCGGCGATGCGGACGGCTTCGGCTGGCCTCGGGCTGGTGCGGGGATCGGTGCTGACGATGACGAGGGCCTTGCGGTTCACGGAGGTTGGTTGGCGTTTCCGGGATGGGTTCGATTCCAGTCGATCCGGTTCGGTTCGGTTCGGTTCGGTTGAATCAGTTGAAACTGACGAATCGGTCGGTGCTGGCGATGAGATCGTTGACGACGGTGAGGCCGGCGAAGGCGGCGAGGGAATTGACCGGGATATTCCTGCGATGCGCGCCGTAGGCGCAGGCGTAGAGCTTCAGGCCGCGTTCGCGCATCGCCTGGAGTTCGGCGTCGCCGACGCCACGGACGGCTTCGTCGATGCAGTAGAGGTAGACGTCGACGCCGGCGGCGAGGGCGGACTCGGCGAGGCGCAGGCCGTGACGGAAGCCCTGTTCGGACGGTGCGGTGGAAAGCAGGATACCGAGCTTCCTGCCGCGCTGGGGGGTGGCGGTCATGCGGAGGAGGCGACCATGGGCCAGCCGGCGGCGACCATGGCCTTATGCCCGCCGGCGAGGGACGCGACATTCCGGTAGCCCATGCGCTGGGCCACCTCGCAGGCGAGGGCGGATCGGTAGCCGCCGCCGCAGTACATGATGATCTCGCTGGCGGGATCGGGGAACGCGCGCTCGAGGTCGCGCTCGAGGATCCCCCGTCCCAGGTGTCGCGCCTCGGTGGCATGACCAGCCCGCCACTCGTTGTCTTCGCGGACGTCCAAGAGAACGACGCCGGGTTGGCGGGCCAAACGGCCGCGGGCTTCGTCCACGGACACCTCTTTCACTTGGGCGCGGGCTTCCTCGACGATTTTCAAGAATCCCGGCGAATGCTGCATGACGGGGGGATGGTAGGGCCGGAACGGGTGCGGGCAACGGAGAATCTCCCGGGACGGGTGGCGATGCGAAGGTGGAATCCGTGACGAGGTCTTGCGTTGGGCTTCGGATTAACGCATGCGAGGCGGCGCGTGAACGTTCGTTTCAAGGCCGTGGGATGGTCCGGAGTCGGGGGCCGGCTGGTTCGATGGCTCGGGTGTGTCCTCGTGGGAGTGGCTTTGACCGGGTGCAGTCCAACGACCTTTCTGGCGCGGCGGATGATGTCCGCGCCGAACCGGGTGCCTGCTTTCGTGAAGCCGGAAGGCCGAGTCTGGCTGGGGTGGGCCGAAGGCGTGCTGGAACGGTTCCCCACGGGGACCAACCGGGTGGGGAACCCGGCGGTGGACCTAAGGTGGGTGGCGGTTGATCCGGCCGATTATGGATGGAGCACCCGGGTTTCGACGGAGACGAACCGGAACCGCGTGCGCGCCCGGTTCAGGTTCGATTTCGAGCTTCCCGGGAAGGGGCTTCCGCCGACGAAACCGGCGAAGGGCACGGTCTACCTGCTGCACGGTTACGGAGTGGATCTGGAGACGCTGTTTCCGTGGGCGATGTTCCTGGCGGAAGCGGGTTGGCGATCGGTCCTGATCGATCTTCCGGGGCACGGGCATTCGGGCGGGCATCAGGTGACCTTCGGAATCCGGGAAGTGGCGCTCCTGGAGGAATTCCGCGAGTTGGTGGGAGGATCGAAGGGCTGGGAAGGTCCGTCGGTCGCTCTTGGCCATTCGATGGGGGCGGCGCTGGCGCTGCGGTGGCAGGCCGTCGACGCCGGCATCGCCGGGTCGGTCGCGATGGGCGCGTATTCGGAGTTCGTGCCGGCGGCGCTCCGCCTCCGGGACGACTACGCCAAATGGATTCCCCGCGGTTGGGTGCGGCGGGCGGCGGGGAAGGTGCCCACGCTGCTGGGTGTGACCCCGGACCGGTTGGACACCGCGGCAATGATCCGGGGGCGGGCGGTCGTGGCACTGCTGGTGGCGTCGGCGGAGGACGTGGTGACACCGCCCGAGGACAGCGCGGCGTTGTTGGCGGAACTCGGGGAGGGCAGCGAGCTATTGATCGTGGGGGACGCCAGCCACGAGACGTTGCCGTTTGTCTTCGAGCAGCATGGGAAGCGGGTGTTGCGCTGGCTGGACGAGGTGGTTGGACGGGACCCGCTGGGGACGCCGAGCATCGCGCGGGGGCGGTGATCGATCCTGGTGGGGATAGGAACATGAAAAAGCCGCCCGGTGGGGCGGCTTCTTGCGGCGCCGATCGCCGGCGGATGGAGTGACGAGCGCGGGCCCGGGGTGATTCCGGTCAAGGGGTCGATAGGGAACCGGCCGGGGCGTTGGCATTGAGCTGCCGGAGGAGTTCGTCGGTCATGTCGTTTTCGCCGTTGGTGTAGAGGACGATCGGCGTCTGGTTGACGCTGTCGGCGGCGACATCGATGACGAACGTGTAGCCCGCGGCCTTGGACTTGGCCACGACGGTCTCGCGGATCTCGCGGAGGATCTGGTCGCGCATGCGTTTGCGCTTTTCGAGGAGGGTGGCTTCGGACTGGCGCTGGTATTGTTGGATCTGCTGCTCGAGGTTGCGGATCTCCAGGAGTTTGTCCTCGGCCGTCTTGCGCCGCTTCTGTTTCTCGTCGGTCGAGATGGCGCTGTCACCCGCGGCTTCGACCAGGCCTTTGTAGTCCTCGTTGGCCTTGCGATAGTCCTCGAGCATTCCCTTGGCGGTTTTCTCAAGTTCGGAGGCCTCGCCCTTGATCTTGGTGTCGGCCTCGCGGGTCTTGTAATAGCCGTCGAAGACCTTGCGCAGGTCGATGAGGCCCAACTTGACGTCGGCGTGCGTGGAGGCCGAGGCGAACAGGACGGCGGCCGCGGTGAGAAGGGCTTTGATGTGGTGGATTTTCATCGTGATGGGGTGGCTGGAATGGGGTGGGGTGGGATCAGAAATCGCGGGTGTACCCGACCCCGAACTGGAAACGCCCTCCGCTGGCGTCGTTGTAATCCTCGGCCGTGATCGGGAAGGCGTAATCGAGGCGGAGGGGGCCGATGGGCAGATTGAGTCGGAGTCCGATGCCCCAGTTGTCGTTGTAGAAGTTCTGTTGCGGTTCGCGCAGGTCGAAGCTGTACGGTCGGTAGTAGACCATACCGACGTCATAGAACATGGCGAAGCGGACGCGTTCAATGATCGGGATCGAATACTCGAACGACCCGAACCAGTACGTGGAGCCGCCGACCGGTTCGTTGTTTTCGTCGACGGGTCCGACGTCGCGGTATTGGAAGCCGCGGAGGGTGTACATGCCGCCGAGGAAATAGCGGTCGAAGAGGGGGACGCGCGGGGTGTCGTCGAAGGCTTCGGAGACGCCGAGTCGACCGACGATTTCGATGACGTGGCCTTCGCCGAATCCGGGGAGGTACTGGCCGCCGCGGACTTCGAGTCGGTAGAAGTCGGTTTCCGCGCCGAGGGGTCCGCCCGCGAATTCGCCGATCAGTTCGATGCGTTGGCCGCGGTTCGGGAGGATGACGCTGTTGCGGGTGTCGAAGGTGATGGTGCCGGTCAGCTTGGAGACGAGGCGGCGGCCCTCCTCAAGGGCGAGTTCCGGGGACACGTTGGGCTTGCCGGTGACGATGGTGGACCCGTGGCCCGGGCCTTCGTCGCGGACGACGGGGGCGATGAGATCGGAGTCGTGGAAGTCGAGGTTGACGCTCTCGATGGTGTAGGCGATGCCGCTCCGGAAGAATTCGTTGAGGGCCTTGGTGAGTCCGACCCGGGCGCCGGTGCGTTGCTCGTCGTAGAGCGAGCTGAGGAACTGAAAATCGCGATGGTACAGGTCGACTTCGAGGGCGAGGCGCCGGCCGAGAAACCAGGGCTCGATGAAGGTGATGAGGTAATCCTGGCGCTCGGTGCCAACCTGGGCCCGGAGGCGGAGCTTGTGACCGCCGCCGGTGAAGGAGGGCGGATTGAAGAGGTCGAAGTTGCCCTGGCTCATCTCGACGAAGCCGACCAGGTTGTCGACGGAGCTGAAGCCGGCGCCGACGCTGAAGTTGCCGGTGTTCTTTTCCTCGACTCCGACGACCAGGTTCCGGCGGTTGGGGACCTCGGTGGCTTCGGGGCGGGCGTCGACTTTTTCGAAGTACTGGAGCCCGTAGAGGCGGTTGGTGCTGATCTTGACGCGCACCGAATTGAAGATCTCACCCGGGGCGACGGCGAGTTCGCGGCGGATGACGCGATCCTTGGTCTTGGTGTTCCCCTTGATCTCGACCTTCTCGATGTACGACAGGTCGCCCTCCTCGATCTTGTAGGTGAGATCGATGGTGTTGGAGGACGTGTTGGGGACTCGGACGGCGCGGAGGGTCTGGGGGAATTCGACGTCGATGTAGCCCCGGGAACCGTAGAAGTCCTCGATGAGTTCGATGTCCTTGGTGTGGAGCCTCGGCTTGAAGGTTTCACCGGGCTTGAGGTTGAGACCCTCGAGGACCTTGGTGCCTTCGCGTCGGCGCATGCTGCCGACGATCTCGTTGGTCGTGAAGATCCGGTTCCCCTCGAAGGTGACCGCGCCGACCTGGTAGGGCTGGCCCTCCTCGACGACGAAATCGACCTTGAGCCGCTCGGGGTCGAGTTCCTCGACGTGGATGTCCTTCAATTCGAAATCGATGTAGCCCTCGTTGCGGTAGAAGTCCTTGAGCCGCTCCCGGTCCTCCTGGATGACGTCCTCTTTGAGGCGCCCGGAGCCGGTGAGCCACGAGAACATCCAGCGCTTCCGGGTTTTGACGACCTTGCGGAGCTTCTTTTCCTTGAAGGCGGCGTGGCCCGGGAACTCGACGCGCTTGATGCGCTGCTTGGCGGCTTCCGTGATCTGGAAGGTGACCGTTCCGCGGCCGGCGTTCTCGTCGATGTTGAGCGCGTACTTGACCTCCGTCTTGAGGTATCCCGACTTCTCGTACATCGCCTGGACTTCGCGGGCGTCCCTGTGGAGTTGGGCCTCGTCGAGGGGTTGGCCGACCTTGGAGGTGACCTTCCGGGAGACCTTCTTGAGACTGAGGTGGTCGTAGCCCTCGTACCGGATGTCGCTGAGGATGGGGCGGGCCTGGACGAAGTAGACGAGCTTCACCCCGGCGGCCTCGCGCGTCTCGGTCACCCGGATGTTGAAAAAGTAACCGGTGCCGAAAAGATTTCGGACGTCATCGTCGATGTTGAGCTTGCTGTACGGGTCGCCGGTTTTGACGCGGATGTTGGCGCGGACGAGGTCGTCGCTGACGGAGCGCGGGCCCACGTGGCGCACCTCGATGGAGGCGATGACCACGTCCGGAGGCGCCTGAGCGGCCGAGGAAAAGGAAAAGAAGGCCGCTGCGAGGGACAGCGGCAGGCACAGAAACATCCAGCAATGCCCCGCCCAGCTACGAAGGAACATCGTCGTGGGTGACCTTGGCAGCGGCCTTGAAGCGAGTAAACCTTTTAAGAAATGTGAGGGGGACGTCGCCGGTGGGGCCATTCCGTTGCTTGGCGATGAGGAGGCTGATCTCGACCCCGGTGCCGTCGTCGCGGGGGACGCTTTCCTCGTCCTCGCCTTCCTTCGAGGGTTTGTACAGCAGTCCGACGAGGTCGGCGTCCTGCTCGATGGAACCGGACTCGCGGAGGTCCGAGAGCTTGGGCTTCCTGGATTTGTCCTTTTCGATTTCGCGGTTGAGCTGGGAGAGAATGATGATCGGGATCTCGAGTTCCTTGGCGAGGGCCTTGATCCCGGAGGAGATCTCCGCGATTTCCTGCTGGCGGTTGTCCTTGGCCCGCCGGGTCTCCGAATGCATCAGCTGGAGGTAGTCGACCACCAGGAGTTTGATCTGGTACTGCTGCCACATCCGGCGCGCGCGCGCGCGCAGTTGGAGGATCGAAAGGCCCGAGGTGTCGTCGATGAACAGCGGGGCTCCGGCGATCTCGCCGGCGGCGTGGGTGAGGCGCGGAAAGTCGCGTTCGGCGAGGAACCCTTCGCGGACGTCCCGGAGGTTGACCTCGGCCCTTGAGCACATCATGCGGAGGACGAGGGATTCCGCGGTCATTTCCAGGCTGAAGACGCCGACACCCTGGCGGAGGTCGATGGCGATGTGCTCGGCCATGTTCATCGCGAGGGAGGTCTTGCCCATGCTGGGCCGGGCCGCGATGACGATCATTTCCCCCTTGTGAAAGCCGGACGTCATCTTGTCGAGGTCGTGGAAGCCGGTGCTGAGACCGCTCAGCATGCCCTGGCGGGCGTGCAGTTCCTCGATGGTGTTGATGGCGGAGTTGACCAGGTCCTTGATCGCCTTGGTCTCCGGCCGCTCGCGTTCCTCGTTGATCCTGAGGATGTCGCGCTCGACTTCGTCCAGGAGGGCCGGGACGTCGCCTTCGCATTCGAAGACCCGGGTGATGACGTTGGTGCAGGTCTGGAGCATCCGCCGGAGGAGGTGCTTCTCCAGGATGATCTCGATGTAGTAGGCGAGGTTCGCCGCGGACGGGACGGCGTCGGCGACCTGATTGAGGTAGGCGAGCCCGCCGATGCCATCCAGTTGGTTCTGGTCCCGGAGCCTCTGCTGGACGGTGATGAGGTCGATGGGCAGCTGGGCGTCGTACATCTCCACCAGCAGGGCGTAGAGGGACTGGTGTCGGAGTTCGTAGAACGCCTCGGCGCCCGCCCGCATGGTCCGGACGCATTCGCCCATGGCCTCGTTCGGAGCGAGGAGGATGCAGCCGAGGACGCCGCGTTCGGCATCCGCGGCGTGGGGCGGGAGCCGGTCGACGCGGCCGCCGCCGGGCGGGCCGTCCGGTCGGGGCGGGGGGCGTCGGCCGGCCAGCAGGTCGGGGGGCGGTTCCGGGAGGGGTTCCCGTCCTTGGATGGGGTCGGCGGAATCGATCACGATAGGCTGCGGAGGAGCATGGGTTCCCCGGGGCGACTGGCCAGACGAAGTTGTTGCGGTGGGTGGTGAACAACTGGGGTGAATTGGGGATGGACAAGGCGGCTTGGCATTTGACGGTGGGCGGGGCGGGGCCTTTACTGCGGAACCGAACCGAAAACACGCCATGAAAACCTCCCTGAACCGTCGTCACGCCTTTCGTCATCTGGCCGCCGGCGCCCTCGTCGCGTCGGTGGCCGGGGATCTTTCGCGCCGGATAGAAGCCGCCGAGGCGGTGGGCAAGCTCAAGGGCCGGATCCGGCATTCCGTCTGCCGTTGGTGTTACGGGAAGGTGCCGCTGGAGGACCTGTGCAAGGCCTCGCGGGAGATGGGGATCACCTCGATCGACCTGCTGGGGTTGGACGAAATCCCGACGGCGAAGAAGCACGACCTGACGTGCGCCATGGTGAGCGGTGTGCCGGGAGGAATCGGGAAGGGTCTCAACCGCGCGGAGAACCACGACGGCATCCTGAAGTGGTTCGAGGAGGCGGCGCCCCGGGTGGCGGCGCTCGGGTGCGTGAACGTGATCTGCTTCTCGGGCAACCGGGCCGGGCAGTCGGACGAGCAGGGGCTGGAGGTCTGCGCGGTCGGTTTGAAAAAACTCATGCCCGTGGCGGAACGGCATGGCCTGGTGATGGTGATGGAACTGCTGAACTCGAAGGTCGACCACAAGGACTACCAGTGCGACCACACGCGCTGGGGCGTCGAACTGTGCAAACGGGTCGGGTCCGAACGGTTCAAGCTGCTGTACGACATCTATCACATGCAGATCATGGAAGGGGACGTCATCCGGACCCTTCGCGAGAGCGCGCCGTACATCGCGCATTACCACACGGGAGGTGTGCCGGGCCGGAACGAGATCGACGAGACGCAGGAGCTCCATTACCCGGCCATCATGGAGGCGGTGGTGGCCACGGGGTTCCGCGGGTTCGTGGCGCAGGAGTTCATCCCGAAACGCCCGGACGTCCTGGCTTCGCTGAACCAGGGAGTCCGGATCTGCGACGTCTAGGCGATGTCGCCGCCCCGCTGGATCCTGGCGGTCGGGCTGCTTTTCTGGGGGATTTCCATCGGGATGTGGCCCGTGGCGGCGCCCGCGGTGGTGCTGCTCATGGCGCCGGATTTCGTGGGGCGCCGATTCGAGTTTTCATCCGCCGAGTTTTCCCGCGCCCTGGATGTCTGCTGGCTGCTGGTGTTCGGCGGCGTGCTCCTCACCTACAGCCGGGAACCGGTCGGCAGTGTGCTGCGCAGTTTCATCCCGTGGCTGCCCGTTGTTTTCTTTCCGGCGATCCTGGTCCAGGTCTGGTCGGGTCGGCAGCGCCTTCCCAAGGCCGCCCTGCTGCCCGTGCCCTGGTGGCGGCGCCGGGATCACGGGAGGGCGGTCCTCGACCTGACCGGACCGTACCTGGTGTTCTGTCTCCTCTCGGCGAGCGCGGCCGGAGGAGGGCGCGACTGGTTCTTCCCTGGACTGGCGGTCGTGGCGGGATTGGCGCTCTGGACGACCCGGGCCCGAGGGTTTCCGGTTTGGCTGGCGTCCGGATTTCTCATCCTAGCCACCCTGGGAGGGTGGTTTGTCTCCCTGGGATTGAGCGGATTGCAGGGCTGGTTCGAGAATCGATTCCTCACCTGGGTGACCCAGTGGCGTCGCGATGACGGCGGTTTCCGTTCGGCCCGGACGTCGATCGGATCGACGGGACGGGTCGGCGGATCCGGCCAGGTGATCCTCACGGTGCGGAGCGACGTCGACGGCGACGGCCGGGTTCCGCCTCGGTTGCGGCTGGCCGTCTTCACGGCCTGGTCCGACGGCACCTGGTACGCCCCTTCGGCCGGCTTCGAGAAAATGGAAGGCGCGGGTGGCGAATGGGCGCTCGACGAACGCGAGAACCTGGCGGGATCGGCGCGGATCGAGTTGAGCACGCGCCCGACGGCCGGTTTGCTGGCGATCCCGGGCGGGGCGCGGACGATCGGCGATTGCCCGGCGGACTCCCTGGAAAGGACGCCCCTGGGTGCGGTTCGGGGGACGTTCCAGGGCGGCATGCTGCCCTATCGGGCCGATTTCGGGGTGGACGCGGGATGGGAGATGGCGCCGCAGGATGGGGAGGGTTCGGAAATCCGGGCGGTGGAACGTCCGGCGATCGAGGCGGTGGCGGAAGAGTTGAAGCTGGCGGGACGTCCCGCGAACGAGGTGGTCGATGTTGTCGGGGGATTCTTCGAGAGCCGCTTCCGGTACACCACCGACCTGAAGCCGGGCACGTCGGGCGATCCGAGGGCGACGACGGCGTTGGGTCGATTTCTCCTGAACGATCGGGAGGGGCACTGCGAATACTTCGCGACGGCGGGTGTGCTGCTTCTGAGGTCGGCGGGCGTTCCCGCGCGCTACGTCACCGGCTTTCTGGTGAACCCGCTGGAACAGGTGGACGGGGTTCACCGGGTGCGGGCGAAGGACGCCCATGCGTGGGTGCGCTACTGGGCGGACGGGAAATGGCGGGACTTCGACCCGACACCGCCGGCGATGTTCGAGGCGGCGCCTACGGTGAGCGGGTGGAGCCGTTTCTGGAATGACCTTAGGTACACGGTCCTACGCTGGTGGTGGCTGGGTGAGAAGCGTTGGTTGCGGGAGGCCTACTGGCTGGTCGCGCCTCTGCTGATCTTGGCGATCTGGCGATTTCGCCGGCTCAGGGCGGTCCGCAGTCCGGAGGGGGCGGCCGTCGGGACGCCGAGCCTGGCCTGGCCCGGGAAGGACTCGGAGTGGTTCGACGTCGAGGTGGTGTTGCGGCGAAGGGGGTGGGCCCGGCGGGTCCGGGAAGGGCCGGCCGCCTGGGTGGACCGTGTGGAACGCGAGGCGGAAACCCCGACGCTGGGCGAGCGGATCCGACGCGCGCATCCGCTGCATGAGCGCCTGCGATTCGATCCGGTCGGGCTGACGCCGTCCGAGCGATCGGAGCTGCGTCGCGTCGCCGGCGAATTGTCGGCCGAACTCGGGCGGTCGGCGGTCAGGCCTCGCGACGACGCCACCAGATCATGAGTTCCAGCCCCGCGCGATTGGGGTAGGACCGCGGAACCCAGCCGGCGATCCATTCGAACCGGGGCTGGAAGCGTTCGACGAGTTCCTGCTGGGTGCAGCCGAAAGGGGGACCATCGACGTCCCGGATCATGTAGTGCACGGCCAGGAAGTTGCCGCCGGGGCGGAGCCAGCGGCTCACCGCTTCGGGGTACAAGTCTCGGTCGGCCGTTGGAATCGCGCAAAAAAGCGTGTGTTCGAAGACCCAGTCGAAGCTCCCGGTGGCGGGGTCGCGCAGGAAATCGCCGGCGCGGAAGGAGGCTTTCAGGCCCGCGGCGGTGGTGCGCTCGGCCGCGAGCCGGACCGCGGACGGCGCCAGGTCGAGTCCGGTCGGGGTGAAGCCGTGGCGGGCCCAAATCCGCGCGTCGTGTCCCAGGCCGCATCCGGGGACGAGCACCGTGCCGCGGGGCAAGTCCGGCCGGTCCCGAAGGAAATCGGCAAGCCCCGGCGAGCCTTCGCCCTTGTCCCAAGGCGTGTCTCCGGATTGATAGCGGTCCTCCCAAGGGGTGTCGGTCATGTCGGGGGAAGGATGGGAGGAAACGGCGCGCGGAGCCAGGTTTCGGAAATTGCGGGCGAGGGTTGTGGCCACTAGCGTTGGAGCCATCTTGGACCGCGACATGAGGAGGTGGTGGATCGGAACGCAGCTCATGCTTTGGGCCCTGGCGATGCCCGGGTTCGCGGGTATTTCCCTGCGGCTTCCTTCCAATGCCATGGTTGAGGGGCTCGCCGTGGGCGCGGCGACCCGGCCTTACGAACCCGCCACGCTTCGGGAGACCTTGGACGTGATCCGACGGACGGGAGCCGCCGTGGTTGAAATTCACGCGGGCCAGCCGATGGGGATCGGTCCCGGGGACGTGACGGTCGGGGAAGGGATGTCGGAGGAACAGACCCTGACCTTGCGGCGGCATGCGACGGGGGCCGGAATGCGCCTGGTGGCGGCGAGGGTGCGTTTTGGCAACAACGCCGGAGCGATCACGCGCCTCTTCGAATGGGCCGATCGACTGGGGCTCCAGGTGCTGGTCGGGGATCCACCGGCCGCGCAGTACGATCATGTGGAGCGGATGGTGCGGCAGTACAACATCGCCGTGGCGCTGCCGACGGCGGGTGGGCAGGGCGGTGGGGCCCGGGGGGGATGGACGGACCCGACGGCCATCGCGGCGAGCCTGCGCGGGCGCGACACGCGGATCGGGGTGGTGATCAACGTGCTGAACCTGGTGCGGGCGGGCGGCGATCCCCTGGCGGCGGTCGAGGAGCTTCGAACCCGGCTGATCGGATTGCAGTTGGTGGATTACCGAGGGGCGGCGGCGGCGGCGAGGCCGGTTCCCTTTGGAACGGGCCAACTCGATGTCCGCCGGTTGCTGGGCGTGTTGCAGGCCCAGCGCTTCGACGGGTACGTCGTGTTTGATCCCCCGCCGGGCGCCGAGGAGTTCAAGGCCGACCTGGGGAACGGGCTGGGAATGATCCGGAACGAGATGGAATCGATCCGCCGCGCAAACCGCCTGCGGTTGGCGGCGCGCGGGGCCAGCGTCGCGGACGGGATGCGGTACGAGGTGCTCCTGCAAGGCGACATTCCCGAGCCGGTGCATGTCGGGGCCTGCCCGGATGGGAGCATCTGGTTCGCGAACCGGAGGGGTTCGTTGTGGTCGTGGTCGCCCGAGGACGCGACGAAACGGCTGGTGGCCCGGTTCCCTGTGAGCACCTCGGGGCAGCGGGGGCTTTACGGCTTCGAGTTTGATTCCGGATTCCTGACGAACGGATTCCTGTACCTCTCTTGGGCGCCGATGGTGTCGGTGGGGAACACGAACAGGGTTTCGCGCTTCACCGCGGTCGGCGGCGGCGGTTCCTGGACGGTCGACATGGACACCGAGCGCGTCCTCCTGGACATCCCGAGCGCCGGCCACGGTTTGCAGCAGGGCGGGGCGTTGCTGTGGCACGCGCGGGAGGGGTTGCTCTACGTGGGAACCGGGGACAACACGCCGCCGGACGAAACCCCCCGCGTCTACGACGACCCCGCCAGCCCGCCCCAGAACCTGGGCGATCTGAGGGGAAAGATCCTGCGGATCCGACCCGATGGAACCGTGCCATCCGACAATCCGTTCATCCGCACCCCGGGTGCCCGCCCCGAGGTGTACGCGCTGGGATTGCGCAACCCGCTGACCCTCTCCTGGCACGAACCCACCGGGGACGTCCTGGTCGGCGACGTCGGGTACGATCGCAGGCGCGACTTCGAGGAGGTCAACCGCCTCCGGCCCGGGGCGAATTTCGGATGGCCGCGTTGTGACGGGCGAAACCGCGACACCCTGTCCGGGGCGGCGTGTCCGCTTCCCGATGCCGTGCCGCCCTGGTTTTCTTATCCGCACGACTCGGCCGCCGCCGTCATGGTCGGGCCGACCACCCACAAGGCGCCGGTCGGCTGGCCCGAATCGTACGGCAACGGATTCTTCTATTCGGACTATTCGCGGAGGACCGTCCGGTTCGCGCAGACCGACGGGCGGTTTCAATCGGTGACCAACACCCTTCCATTGGTCGGCGGCCTGACGGGCGGCGCCCTCTCGATGGCGCTCGCGCCGGACGGCACCCTCTACCTGATCGAGTATGCCGGCAGCCTGGGGGGCGGACGGGAGGACCGGTTTTCCAGGGTTCTTCCGGAATAGGGGTCAGTTCTCATAATCGACAATCCCCCGGCTCGCCGCCACGGGTTGGCCGAACGGGCGCCTCGGTGCCACGGCACCACCAGCCATTGTCGATTATGAGAACTGACCCCTATGGGGTGGGGAGAGGCTGGGCGACGAAGTGGCGTTGGGCGCGGATTCGGAGGAGGACGTGCGCCGCCCAGGCGGCGGTGAAGAGGGCGCAACCGGCGACGACCATGGCGCCCGCGATGGAGCAATCCAGCCAGAGCGCGAGATGGAGGCCGGCGATGGAGCTGATCGCGGAGTGAAGGACGATGAGGGCGAAGATGCCGGGCAACCGGGTCGCGAGGAGGGACGCGGTGGCGCCGGGAACGATGAGCATCGCGATGACGAGAATGGCTCCGACGGATTCGAAGGCGCTCACGATGACGACGGACAACCAGCCCATGAGGAGCAGATGGACCGTGGGGGCGTGGATGCCGAGGGACGTGGACAGTCCCGCGTCGAACGAACTCAGGACGAGTTCCTTGTAGAAGAAGACCGTCGCCAAAACGGTCAGGAGGGCCACGACCGCCATGCGGATGACCGGGAGCGGGCCGAGAGGGATGTCCCCGATGCGGAGCATTTCCTGGAACGGAACGAAACCGATCTCGCCGTACAGGACGCAGTCGGCGTCCAGGTCGACGTGATCGGCGAAGAGGGTGATCAGGACGACGCCGATGGCGAAGAGGGAGGCGAAGACGATGCCGATGGCGGCGTCCTGTTTGACGCGGGAACGGCGATGAATCAGCCCGATGAGGGCGGTGGTGATCCAGCCCGCCGCGATGGCGCCGACGAGCATGATGGATGAATCCCGGGCGGCGTGGCCGTCTCCGGAGCTTTGGCCGAAGGCGAAGGAAGCGACCAGGAAGGCGGTGGCGAGACCCGGGAGGATGCTGTGACTGATGGCGTCGCCCATCAGAGCCATCCGTCGGAGGAGCAGGTGCTGGCCCACCCAGCCGCAGGCGACGCTGGTGAGGAAACCCATGAGGACGATCCAGCCTTTGAGCGGGAAGTCGGTGGTCCAGGGATCCACCAGGACGGACCGGAAATCGAAGGGTGGGATGAGGTCGGCGGCGATCATGGACGAAGCCTCAACGGCCGTACCCGGCCGGAGGGCGACGGGTGGCCTCGACGGGGCCGGCCGCTTGGATGGCGTTCGGCGTGGGAATGGGACGGCCGTGCGGGTCGGTGTCGGCGTAGTTCAGCCGGCGTTCGAGTTCGCGGACGACATCCTCGCCGAGCACGTGCTCGATCCGTTCGGCGTCGTCATGGACATGGTCGGCGGGGATGTGGGCGGCGTGGGTCAGGTAGAGTTCCCAGAGGCGGTGATTGCGGACGAGTTCGATGGCGCGCTGGCGGCCGGCGGGCGTGAGAAGGACGCAGGGGTCGGCGTCATGAATGGAGGCGAACCCGTGCCGGACGAGGTCGCGGGCCTGCTTGTCGGCGTCTTCGAGGGTTTCGCGACGGCGTTCCGCGAGTTCGCGGAGGGAGACGCCTTCGCCGCGGAACTGCCGGTCCTCGAGGATGCGGTAGACGGTCTTGAGCGTGTTTTCGCGGCGGACGCGGTCGGCGCCGGACCTCTGATTCCACCAGCGGGTCACGACGCCGTGGCGCGGGGCGAAGAGGAACGCGCCGGTGAAAAGGGTGGTGCCCGAAAGGACCATCAGCGGGCCGGTGGGCAGGTTGCTACCGAGGAACGAGAGGAAGCAGCCGAGGGCGCCGGAGACGAGTCCGATTCCGGCGGCGTAGAGGAGCATGCGATGCATGCGATCGGTGAGGAGATAAGCGGCGGCGGCCGGGGTGATGAGCATGGCGGAGACGAGGACGACTCCGACCGCCTGGAGGGCCGACACCACCGAGAAGGCGAGGAGCAGCATCAGCGAGTAATGGATGACGCGGACCGGATATCCGATGGACCGCGCGAAGGCGGCGTCGAAGCTCGCGACGAGGAGTTCCTTGTAGAAGACGAGGACGGTGGCGATGGCGAGGACCGCGACGACCGCCATCAGTTGGAGGTCCCGCGGTCCGATGGCCGCGGCCTGTCCGAAGAGGAACTTGTCGATGCCGCTTTTGGCGCCCGTGGGGAGGCGCTGGAGCATGGTGACCAGGCAAATGCCGACGGCGTAGAAACCAGCGAGGACGATGCCGAGGGCGGCGTCCTCCTTGAGGCGGGTGGTCTGCTTGATGCCTTCGACGACGAGGGTGCCGAGGAGCCCGGCGATGACGGCGCCGATGAAGATGGCGACGGGATCCTTGGTTTGACCCCACAGAAAGCCGGCGGCGACGCCGGGTAGGACGGCGTGGGAAAGGGCGTCGCCGACGAGCGCCAGCCTGCGGACGACGAGGAAAGCTCCGAGGAGACCGCACGAGACGCCGAGCAGGATGGAACCGGCGAGCGCGTAGCGGACGGCGGGATCCTGGAGGGAGAGGAAGCGGAGGGCCTGGGCTTGAATGGAGTTTTCCGTGAGTTCGCCGATCTTGGCGGCCTCCGCTCCGGGAACGCAGGCGAACATCGCGAGCAGACACGTGGCGAACGCGAAGACCGCGCGCGGGGAATGCCACTGGGACTCGCTGGATCCGGGCGGCCCGTGGGGCGCGGCGGCCCCGGACGCGACGCCTTTCGTCGTGGGTTGGCCGTTCGGGGAGGATTTCATGCGGGAATTCGATTCACCCGCGCTGGCGGACGGCGTCAGCCACTTCGCTGAGGATGGTGAGGCGGCCGCCGTAGGTCTTCTGGAGCAATTCGTACGTGAAGACCTCGTCGGTGGGACCAAAGGCCACCCGCCTCAGATTCAGCAGGAGGAGCATGTCGAAGTAATTGCGCGCCGTCGGGAGATCGTGGTGGACCACGAGGATGGTGCAACCGCGATCGCGAAGCTCATGGAGAAGCGTGACGATGGCCGCCTCGGTGGCGGCGTCGACGCCGGCGAAAGGCTCGTCCATGAAGTAGAGATCGCTTTCCTGGGCGAGGGCCCGCGCGAGAAAGACCCGCTGCTGCTGGCCGCCGCTGAGGTTGGCGATCTGGCGGTTGGCGTAGGGGAGCATGCCGACCTTTTCGAGGCAGGCCCGCGCGACGTCGCGATCGGCGCGGGACGGACGACGCAGGAGCCCGATTTTCCCGTACCGACCCATGAGAACGACGTCCATCACGTTGACCGGGAAATCCCAGTCGACGGACTCGCGCTGGGGCACGTACCCGACGCGGCGGTGGGACCGGGCCAGCGGCGAGCCGAAAATGCGGACCCATCCGCCGGCGATGGGGACGACTCCCATGCAGGCCTTGATCAGGGTCGATTTCCCGGCGCCGTTGGGCCCGATGACTCCGACCAACTTGCCGGCGGGCACCGCGAGGTCGACGCCCCAAAGGACCGGTCGGCGATGGTAGGCGACGGTGAGGTCATGAATCTCCAACGGCGGCGGGTCGGAGGGTGGGTCGGTGGGCTGGGGGTTCACTTGAGCGATTCCACGACCGTGTTGACGTTGTGTTTCAGCATGCCCGCGTAGGTCCCCACGTCGTAGGTTTCGCCGGCGTTCGTCCGAACATCCCCGGCCTGTCCGAGCGCGTCGGAGAAGAGTTCGCCTCCCACGCGGGCCCCGGAGTCGCGGCCGATACGTTCGATGGCCGCGGGCGAGACGCTGCTCTCGACGAAGACCGCCTTCAGTTTCCGCGAGCGGACGAGGTCGGCGAGCTTGGTGATGTCGGCGAGGCCCGCCTCGGAGGCGGTGGAGATCCCCTGGACCGCGACCACTTCGAGGCCGAAGGCCCGCCCGAAGTAGCTGAAGGCGTCATGGCTGGTGATGAGGACTCGCTGTTCCTTGGGGATTTCGTCCACGCGCGCCTTGGCCCAGGCGTTGAGCTGATCGAAGCGGGCCTCGATGTCCTTCAGGCGCTTCTGGAAATCGGAAGCGCCGGCGGGATCGAGTTCGCCCAGGCCGCGAGCGACGGTGCGGGCGGCGACCTTCCACAACGCGGGATCCCCCCAGACGTGTGGATCGGAGTGGCCCTCGGATCGCGGGGGGTCGATCAGGGATTCCTTGGGGATGTCGGCGGTGACGGCGAACACCTTGCGCTTCCGGGTCGCGAGGCGCTGGAAGAGATCCTCCATCCGTCCTTCGAGGAAGAGACCCGAGTAGAAGACACCCGAGGCCCGGGACAGTCGGGTGACATCCCTGGCGGAGGCCTTGTAGAGATGCGGATCGACTCCGGGGCCCATCAGGGCATCGACGCTGACGCGATCGCCGCCGATCTCCTGGACGAGGTCGGCGACGAGGGTGGTGGTGGCGACGACGGGGATGGCGGCCCGGGTCCGGTCGGCGGTGGCGATGCCGATGATGACCGTGAGGGCCAGGGCGAGCAGGCGAAGCGCGGGGCGCGGGGACGGGTCCGGTGATTGGGGTGGGGTCATGGGGCGCCGGGGCGCGAGGGCCCCGGCGAGTCGACCGTAGCGGCCCGGGCACCGACCGCAAGCCGAATTTAGTACAGACTACAAATTTAAGGTGAACCTGGAACGGGTGGGGGAGGTGGCGGCGCCTGGTGGGCGGCCGCGGCGGCGTAGGTTTTGGCGAGTTGGTCGACGAGCGGTGGATCCGCCTGGATTCCGGCCGATTGGAGGGCGAGCGCGGCGGCCCCGAGGAGCGGGGCGAGCAACATGGGTTCGAACGTCACGGGAATCTGATCCCGCAGGGTGCTGGAGACGGTTTCCCGAACGACGGCGTTCTTGTTGACGACGGAGCCGTTGAACCAGACGGGGACGGGTCGGGCGCGGAGGTTGACGAGGCGGATGGCGGCGATGGCCTGCCGGGCGAGGTCGCGGCCGGCGCGCTGGCAGACATCGATCCAAACGTGGTCGCTGGGATCGGCGTGCTGGGCGGCGAAGCCGGCGAGGGCGGCGAGGCGGTCCTTGGAGTATTTGGGCTGGTAGATGATGGGGACGACGTCGTTGAGGGCCTTGACCTCGAACCAGCGGAGGACGAGGTCGAGGAGGCAGGTGGCTGGGCCCGAGCATTCGGCGGCGGCGATGGCGGCGCGGATGCATTCGCGGCCGATCCAGTAGGCGCCGCCTTCGTCGCCGAGCAGATGGCCCCAGGCTCCGACCTGGGCGAAATCGCCGTTCTCATTGCGCGCGAGGAAACTGGATCCGGTGCCACCGACGATGAGGACGCCGGGACGTCCGAGTCCCGCGGCGTGGTAGGCGGTCATGACGTCGCTGACGAGGCGGGTCGTTTCGAGGGGGACGATGCCGCGGCAGAGGAGTTCCTTTTCACGCGAGGTGGCCTCGGAGAAGAGGGCGGCGCTTCCGATGACGGTGTGGACGAGTCGATTGCCCAGGGGGAGGGTGGTTTCGAGGGTGTGGACCAGTTGGGTGAGGCTGCGTCGCGCTTCCTGGAGGGACGTGCCGAAGAAATTGAGGGAACCGGATTTGGCGGCCGCGAGGGCGCGACCTTGGAAGTCGACGACGACGCCGTAGCTGTAGGTGGCGCCGCCGTCGATGCCGATGACGACCGGGGTGTCGTGGGGCGCGCCGGCGGTGGAGTCCGTTGGGGGGACGGAGGCGGAGGGCATGGGGGCGGGGTCGCGGGGAAGGGCTGGGGCGCGGCGGCTAGATCTGGAAGTCGAGGGAGGGGGCGTTCCGGTCGCGTTTTCCCTTCACGACCATGTGACCGTCCTCGTAGAGGACGAGGGAATGGGCGGGGACGCTGTGCATGAGGAAGACGTTGCCGCCGATCGTGCTGTGGGCGCCGATGATGGTTTCGCCGCCGACGATCGTGGCGTTGGCGTAGATGGTGACATGCTCTTCGACGGTCGGATGGCGCCGACTGCCGCGGAGGCTTTGGCCGCCGGCGAGTGAGCGGGCGACGAGTCCCACGCCCTGGTACATCTTCACGTGCGAACCGATCACGGCGGTTTCACCGACGACGGTGCCGGTGCAATGGTCGACGAAGAAGTGGGAGCCGATGGTCGCGCCGGGGTGGAGGTCCATGCCGCTCCGGCTGTGGGCCCATTCGGTCATGATCCGGGGCAGGAGTGGAATCCGGGCGAGGTGGAGGCGGTGGGCCATCCGCTGGACGGCGATGGCTTCCATGAACGGGTAGGCGACGATGACCTCCTCCGTGCTGAGGGCGGCCGGGTCGCCGCGGTAGGCGGCTTCGGCGTCGGTCTGGAGGATTTCACGGACGGCCGGGAGGCTGGCGAGGAATTCGAGGGTGAGTTCGCGGGCGGCCTCGGTGAACTGGTTTTTCTGGAGGTTGGGCGGAGGTGAGTAGCCGAGGCTTTTGACGATTTCGTCTTCGAGGCGTTCCCGGACGGAAGCCAGGAGGAGGGTGGTTTCGACCTTCAGTTCGGAGGAGACGAGGGGGCGCTCGTCGAAGAAACCGGGAAAAACCAGGCGGAGCAGATCCTGGGTGATCGACGTGATGGCGGACTTCGAGGGGAGATTGGGACCGTCGACGTGATTGATGCCGCCCACTTTGGCATACGAGGCCAGAAGGCGATCCGCCAGCCAGGTCACTGTCGCTTCCACGGCGGGGACTATCCGCCCGGGCGCGCGGAGGACGCAAGCGAGGGGTTGCGCCGGCGATTTCGTCGGGCGGGCGCGAGACTGGGCAAAAGGGGGCGCGGGTGCCAAGGTCGCCGGGACAACGACACGACTTGAAGACAATCGCGACAGAGGCGACGGATGGGGCGAGAGGGGAATCGACGCGTCGGCTGAGAGCGGGATCGGTTCCGTACCTGAACGCGGCGCCGCTGGTGCGCGGCCTGGAGGGTCGCCTGCGCCTCCTTCCACCGTCGGAATTGGCGATCGAATTGCGTCTCGGGCGGCTGGACGCCGGGTTGGTGAGCATCACGGAAGTGTTGTTCCACGATGGGTACGAGATCCTGGATGGGTATGGCGTGGCGTCGCACGGCGAGGTCCACAGCGTGTTCCTGGCGCACCGGGGTCGGCTTGAGGACGTGCGTCGGGTGCGGTGCGACACGGCCTCGCTGACGAGCGTCAACCTCCTGAGGGTCCTCCTGGCGGAGCGCGGTCTTCACCCGGAATTCGAGCCGTTGGGATCCGTGAACGACGCGGGAAAAGAGGAGGCGGTCCTGTTGATCGGGGACCAGGCGATCGCGTTCCGGCGGGCGGGACACCCCCATGCGATCTGGGATCTGGGGGCGGCGTGGCGTGACCGGACGGGTCTGCCGTTCGTGTACGCCGCCTGGGCGTTGCGACGGGACGCGGACACCCGGGAGTTGCGGCGGGAATTGGCGGAAGCCGGCGCGCGCGGGCTTCGCGAAGTGGAGGCTGTGATCCGGGAGACGAGCGGTTTCGACGAGGCGTTCCGGCGCGTGTACCTCACCCGCCACACCCATCACACCTTGGGCGAAGCCGAGAAGGCGGGTTTGGCCTGCTTCGTCGGTCTGCTGAGGCGGCACGGTTCCAGGCTCGTGCACGATCCGCGGTACGTCGGCGCCTGAGAATGCCCGCTTGGAATGTCCGCTGGCGGAATCCCCGGGTGGCCGCTAGCCTTTCCCTGACGGCGACCCCTCTTTGTCGAAGGACACCGACCATGAAGCCGACCTTTGTTCCCGCCCTTGTCCTGGCCCTTTTGAATCCGTGGGTGAGCGCGGCCCAGACCTTGCCGGCGACCAACGGGCAGGCGCGGATGCCGCCACTTCCGGACCTGACGACGGTGGAGGGCGTGGCGCCCGAGCCCGGGTCTTTCTCCGCATCCGAGCCGATTTCCGTTCCCGTGCCGCTGGTGCGGATCCCGACGGGGCCCGGCGTGGCGCCGGCCGAAGCGGAAATCGCCCGACCTCTGGAGGGAACGGACGTTGGAGCGGAGGTGGGAGCGGTAGCGGACGCGCAGTTGGGTTGGAGTTCGACGGCCGTGGGATTGCGGGAGCCTTCGGTGTCGAACGTTCGGACCAACCGCGGTTGGGTCATCCAGGGGATCGTGCCGAAGGCTGCGCGATCGGAGCGGCAAGGATTCGGGGGGTTCCTGGCCGGTTTCGCCAACCTGTTCAATCCCTTCGCTCCGACGGCGAAGGGGGTGGAGACCCGGGGCGAGCATTGGTACGACGGCGGGGTTCAGGCGGCACCCTTGCCGCGCGGAATGCGGGATGAGCGGTCGCACGAACCGCAGACGCCCATTTTCTCCACGGACTTCGGTCGGGGCGGCGATGCGCCGGACACGGTCGCGCCGGAGCCGGTGAAGGGGACGGTGCCGGAGAAACCTTAGACGACAGAGCCGACAGCCCTGGTGGAGGGATCCCGGGGAATGGGACGGATGGGACGGATGGGACGGATGGGACGGATGGGACGGATGGGACGGGGCGGTGGTCGGACGGTAGCCGCCGACGTCAGTCGGCGCCGATCACTTCGATATTCCGGACCGCGGAGGTCCCGAGTTCGAGGAGGGCGGCGTTCTCGTAGAGTTCGGCGCGGTTGGTGACCTGGGGAATCCCGACCCGGACCCGGATGCGATTCAATTCCTCGATGGAAAGGACGTCGAGGGCGACGGGGTCGAGGCTGAAGCGGAGTTCGTTGGGTGTGGCGGAATAGTGGAGGAGGCTGCGCTGGCTTCCTTCGTACTGACCGATGAGGGCGTCGACGATATTGAGGGCGATGTTGTCGGCGAGGTTGGTTCTGCCGAAGATCTCCGGAACGGCGCGGGCCAGGAGGCTTGGGTGGGCTTCGAAGCGGAGGAAGTTGTCGGTGACCGCGCTGGCCGCGCTGTAGAGGATGCCGCTGACGCCCGCCTGGTTGTGGTTCAGGAGTGGGGCGATGAAGATGTGCCGGTTGATTTCCCGGGTGATCAGGCGGCTGAAGTGGGATCGTCGGCCCGCGACCTCGTTGGTGAGGCCGGTGGGCGTGGAGCGGGCGAACTCGAGGTCGCCGAAGACCAGTTGGCCGAGCACTGAATTCTCATAGGGACCCTCGGGGTCGAAGCCGGCGTCGGCGG
This sequence comes from uncultured Verrucomicrobiota bacterium, assembly GCA_942490575.1. Lineage (GTDB taxonomy): Bacteria > Verrucomicrobiota > Verrucomicrobiia > Limisphaerales > CAIMTB01 > CAIMTB01. The sequence continues at coordinate 60,528 of CALNYA010000043.1, read as the reverse complement.
CGCCCGCGAGGCGGACGCCGAGGGAGGAGGCGATCTTGTCGAATCCGGCGGCGCGCAGGTCGGACAGGCGGCGGTCCCAGAGGATGATGCTTTGAGGCGGGTGCCCGGCATCGATGAGACCGCGAACGACCGCGGAGGCGACGGCCGGGCGGGTGCCGCTGTCGGAGCCCGGGGAGGAATGGACTTTGACGCCCACGACGTGGTGCGGGGCGACGAGGCTTTGCCAGGCTTCGGAGGCGGTGGTTTTCCCGGTGAGCAGGATGACGCCGCGGGAGACCATGGCGGCGACCGTGTCCGGTCGGGGGGTGAGGGCGTGGGTCGCGGCAGGGTCGTGGACCACGAAGACCCGTGACCGCGGCGTGTTGGCGTCCCCCAGGAGCCCGGGGTCGGCGAAGCCGAGGTCGGCCGCTTTCAGACAAAACGGCTGACAAAGCAAAAGGAGCGTGAGTATGACTCGCGGCATGAAACGACGGTGGGTCACGGAGCGCGTGGGCGCGTCGCGACCGGAACTCTAGATGGAGCACGGATGTTGACGACTTCAAAACCGAACCGGGGATGGCGCCGACCCGCCGTGGCCGCCGGCCTGATTGTCCTGTTGGCGGGGTGCACCCCGCCGGGCCCTCGCGCGCTGCTGGATGGCGAGCGCCTGATCCGGGAGGGGCGGTCGGAGGACGCCATCAAGCGGTTGCGCTCCGCGGTGCAGTTCCTGCCGTTGAATGCGCAGGCATGGAATCACCTGGGCCTGGCTTATCACGGGGCGAAGCGTCCGTCGGAAGCGGCGGAAGCTTACCAGCAGGCGCTGCGGTTGGACCGGAACCTGGCCGTGGCCTATTTCAACACGGGCTGCCTTTACCTGGAGTATGGCGAAGCCACGCTGGCCACGGACGCCATGTGGGCTTATGTCGGCCTTCAACCCCGGGTGGTCGAGGGCTGGGTGAAACTCGGACAGGCGCAGCTCCGCACCCGGAAGTGGAACCAGGCGGAACGTAGTTTCGAGGAGGCCCTGCGATTGAACCCGTCGCGGGTCGACGCCTGGAACGGCCTGGGTGTGTCGCTGCAACAGGGGCGCAAGGTTCGCGAGGCGTGGCAGGCCTTCACCAACGCGGTCATGCGGGATCCGGGATTCGCTCCCGCCTGGTTGAATCTGGGAGTGATCGCCCATCACAACGGTTCCCCGACGAAGGCCGTCCAAGCTTACCGGCAATATTCCAGTCTCCGTCCCGAGAGCGCCCTTCAGATGGATCTGGCCGGCGTGATTGGAAGACTCGAAACCCCGCCGACTCCTCCAGCCGTCCAGAGCCCCCCCGAAAACCCCGCGCCACGATCGGAGGCGGTTCCGGCGGGGTCCACTCCTCCGACTTCATCCCCGGCGGGGGCGGCCTCGGGAGCGGCCGTCGACCCTCCGGATCCGGGCGACGGCGTGTCCGAGGCGCCGTCGGTGGCGTCGACCGAAGTCGCGGTCCCCGACGATCCGGGACAGGCGCGACCGCCACCGGACAGGGTGGCGACCGGGGTCGCGTCGGTCGTCGCCGAGGATCCCGCCCAACCCCCCGCGGACGCTTCAGGAGAGGGCGCTTCCTCCGTTTCATCCCAGACGCCTCCCATCCCCGCACCCGACGCCGCGGCTTCGTCGATTTCGAACGCGATCCCCCCTCCTCCAGCGGCTTCCCTCGCCACGGCGCCTTCGGCGATCCCGGGGTCGAATACCGTGGCCTCGGAGTCCTTCGAGTTGCCTGTTCCCGTTCCCGTTCCCGTTCCCGCGCCGGTGTCCCCCCCGCCTTCGATCGCGGCGACCGGGGGAACGGGATCGCCGGCGGCGCCGGCAACCACCGACCGCGTTCCCATCGTTCCGGTGGATCGAGTGGAAATTCAGCCCGCGGAGAACTTGGTGATGGGCGTCCGGGATGAGGAGGGCGCGGCCGTTTCGTCAGGCGGCGGGTCCGGGGAGGCCGGGTTGCCACCCCTGGTTCGGCCGGTGGCAGCCCAACGGTCGACGCCCGGGACGGACCGGCAGGAGAAGCGGGGCTTTTGGAGTCGTGCGAACCCGGTGGGCTGGTTTGGGTCGGACGACACCCAGTCGGCGCCGCCGGCGGAGGAGGTCGCCGCGAAGGCCGAAGGCGAGGGCGAAGGTGAAGGCGAAGGCGGAGCCTGGCGATGGGCGAATCCCATGACCTGGTTTCGTGGGAATTCCGAGACGAACATCGCGGGGATCTCCGAGGCGGGGGATCCCTCCCCGGCGGGGCCGGGTCCCGAGGTGGCGAAGTCCGATGTGGTAACGCCACCCGGAGCGTTGGTCGCTCCCGGTGTCACCAACCCGCCGGTTGCCACGGCGAGCGTGACGAATCGTGAAGCGACTGCGTCCGCCGGGGCGGCGCCGGTGCGGCGGGCCCAGGCGCCGATGTGGGCCGCGCGCCCGGTTCCGGCGGGAAGCGAACCGGCGGTGGGGGTGGAACGGGCGGCGGATCCGGAGGTTCGGAGGTACGCCTACCTGCGTCCGGCGAAACCGGCGCCGGGGAATCGGAATGCGGCGCAGGGTGTCATGGCGCAGGCGCAGGAGGAGCATCGGAGGGATCGGACGGTGGAGGCCGTGCGGTTGTACGAGGAGGCTCTGCTATTGGATCCATCGCTTTCGGAGGCGTACCTGGAACTGGCGGTCGCGGCCATGGAATTGGGGGATGTGCGACGCGCGTTGGCGGCTGGCGAGTCGGCCCTGGCGTTGCAGCCCCAGGCCCGGGTCGCGCGTTTGAATTTCGCGTTGGCGCTGGATCAGGCGGGATACCCGGTCGACGCGGCGGCTGAAGCGGAGAAGGTCGTCACGGCGAAGCCGGATCTCGTGGCGGGCCACCTTCTCCTGGGGAATCTGAACGCTCAAAAACTCGGACGGCCCGCCGAGGCGCGCGCGCACTATCTCCGGGTGATCGAGTTGGAACCGGAACATCCGCAGAGCGTCGCGATCCGGCGGTGGCTGGCCAGGAATCCGTAGCCGACGGGTTGAGTCGGGTTGGGAATCGCGACTTGGACTGTCCCGAAATCGGGATGGGGTCGCCGTCGGGCTTCTCCTGGGGGTAAAGCAATTCGCGGTCGGTCTTCTCCATTTCGCCCCCGGTTTCACGCACCTCGCCCCGGGACACTCCGTTTTTGGGGGCCAACCCTTTATTGCATCCGGCCGACCCAACAACGGATCCAACTGATGCAATTCATTTCAAATCTTCAACTCACCCGAGGGGCCGGTTTCCGAGCATGGATGTGCGTCGGCCTCGCGGGAGCGGCGGCGCTGGCGCCCCACGGAGCCCACGGGCAGGGCTGTGTGGCCTCGCGTGGGGGAAGTTGCTTCCACCTCCCGGGCATGGAACTGCAGCCCTACCAAGGTTTTCAGGCGGCGGTGGGGTATCGCTGGCTGCATTCCGACCGGCATTTCCGGGGTGACCACGAGGAGGAGAATCGCCAGGAGGAAGGGAGCGAAGTGATCAACGACTCGAACTTCTTCGAGTTGAGTTTGAGCTATGCCATCAACCCCCGATTCAACGTCAGTCTCGCGGTTCCCTTCTCGGTCAACGACCGCTCCCAGGTGGTCCGCTCCAACGATGTGTCCCGAACCATCCTTCAGCGCTATTCGACCCAATCGGCCGGGATCGGCGACATCCGACTGATGGGAAACGGATGGCTGGTGGATCCGACGACGATGCCCAAGGGCAATCTCCTGCTGGGACTGGGCGTCGACATGCCGACGGGCCAGGACGATGAGCGCGACACCTTTCAGGTCTTCGACCCGTCCACGAGCCGGATCGTGGCGCAGGAGAGGACCGTCGATCAGTCCATCCAACCCGGCGACGGCGGTTGGGGTGTCGTGCTGGAATTGTACGGCTACTACCACCTCGTGGAACGACTGAGCGCCTATGTGAACGGGGGGTACCAGTTCACGCCCGAGGAGACGAACGGCGTGCCCACGTACCGGGGCAGTCCCTACGAGGCGATCATGTCGATCGCGGACACCTACTACGGCCGGTTGGGCGTGGACTACATGGTCCATCCCAAGTGGGGTCTCTCCCTGTCGCTCGGCGGGAGGATCGAAGGCGTGCCGGTGTACGACGCGATCGGTGGCAGCGACGGCTTCCGGCGTCCTGGATTCGCCGTCAGCATCGAGCCTGGGATCAGCCTGTCGCGGGGCGGATGGATGTTCAACGTGGCGACTCCGGTCGCGCTCTACCGGAACCGCGAACAGAGCGTTCCCGACAAGCAGTTGAGCGACGCCACGGGAACCTATCGCCACGGCGACGCCGCCTTCGCGGATTACCTTGTGACGGCGACGATCTCGAAAAGGTTCTGAGGAATCACCGGGGCCTGGGCGCGGGCTTGGTGTCGGGATTCGGCGATGTCTTCGCCGCCGGGAGCCCCCACGCGCCGGCTCGTCGCTGGCGGGCGGCGGATTCGAGGCCCGCGAGTCGGGCTTTGACGGACTTGGAGGTTTCGCCGGACGGGGTGGGGGCGACGGCGCCCTTGGCGCGCCCCCAACCCTGCTCCACGAGAAGCGCCCCGAGGTCGCCCCGGCTGGTTTCGACGATCGAATAGTAGCGCGGCTCCCGGCTCCGGCCGCCGGCGACCGTCCAGCGGGTGTGGACGGTGAACGGTTTCGCCACGAGTTGACGGGCGACTTCGGTCGCCCGTTTGCCGGCTTCGATCGTCATTTCGGGTGTGAGACCAAAATGGAGGCTTTGCTCGAGCAACCTGTCCGGATCCGACCGATTCGACTCCGGCGCATCCACGAAGTAGAGCCGCACGTGGAGGGTTTCCTTGCCGCACCGAACCTTGAAGCTGTCGGCGTCGTTGCTGGGATCGGCGACGTACTCGCAGTGTTTGAACGTGACCCAGACCTTCTTTGTTTTCTCGGAGGCGGGGGCGGCCGGAAGCGCCTGGGGTGTTCCCCACAGGATCAAGAGGCCCAGCGCCATCGAGCGGGCCATGCGTCGGCGTTCGGGGAGGCGGCGGATCATGGCTTGGAACCCTCTCTTTCGGCGGGGTCGATGGGTCGTCGTTGAAACCACGCCTTGGCGGCGTCATTGGCCGTATGGGCCCAGAGGAAGTCGATGATGGGAGTCGAATCCTCGAGGCCGTGCGGGTGGTGTTTGACGCCTGGTTTCGCGATGAGGGTGATCGAGCCGCCCAATTGGCGGTAGCGCTCGGCCAGAACCCCGGTGTTTTCGTCCCAGGGCACGACTTCGTCGGCGTCGCCGTACACGTGGAGGATCGGGACATGCGCCGCGGCGAGGGGCGCGAGGCTGTCGATCGGATTGCCCTGGTAGGCGAGGGCTTCGGCCTCGGTCTTGAATCCGTACCGCTGAAGGACGAGTTGCCAGTCGCGGGCGCTGCCAGGGCCCTTGCCTTTGCCGCCGGGCCAACTCTTGAAATCGCAGACGGGCGCGTCGCCGTAGATGCAGGCGACCCGGGTCGGATGGGCGGCGGCCCAGTTGTAGCAATAGAGGCCGCCCCGGCTCAGTCCCACGAGGCCCGGTCGGGGGCTGAAGCCGAACTCGGACGTGAGATGCTGGTGGACCTTGGTCCAATGAGCGACCGCCTCCGGGCCGCCCAGGTGGTCCGGAATGCTGGTGTGGACGACATGAAAGCCCCTTCCCAGGAGCGCGATGTCGGGCTTGGGCTTGTGACCGAAGAATTCGCCGTGCCAGAGCCAGGGCCGGCCGGGCGCCGAAGCCTTTGGCGCGACCACCATCACGGGTCGGCCCGCGATCTCGAAGTCGAACCTGGGAAACCCGAACCATTCGGACCGCTTCCCGGGAAAGCGGGGCGCCTCGGGGATCGTCGACAGCACCTCGGCCAGTTTCACACCGATCTCCGCCGCCTCGCGCTGGGCTTCGGGGAAGGGCTTGCCGGCGTTCATGCCGGGACGTCGATGTCCGGCGCGGGTGAGCCACGCGTCCTTGAGCAGGCGTTGCCGGCGTTGGACCAGGGTGAGAACTTCGGCGCCGTTCGGCGTGCCGCCCAGCCAGTCCTCGGCGGTGGCGGCGTCGGTCACGTGTTCGGCGGCGTCCAGGTGGCGGAGGAGTTCCCGGGCGATCAGCCAGTGCCCGAGGCGCGTGGGATGCACGCCGTCGCCCGCGAGGTGGAATTTGGGATCCGTCCCGCGACGTTCCGCGAGAAACCGGACCATGGGTCCGTGGACATCGACGACCTCCCAGCCCGATGCGCGCTGGGCGATCAGCCAGTCCGAATACCGCGTGAGAACCTCGTCGTAACCTTCATACGGCTTGGGATAGGCCGTCAGCCCGGCTGGGAGTGTTCGGCCCGCGAGCGGAACTGGGTCGAACGGCGCGGAGGTCAGGTGGATGATTCGGGCGCCGCGGGCGAGCACCGCTTCGCGAAGTCGGCGGATGCCGTCCTGGAATCGGGCCGCGCGCGCGTCGTCGAAGGGAAAGTAGATGCCGTCGTTCATGCCGTAACAGGCGATCACGACGTCGGGTTGGGTGCCGTCGAGGACGCGGGCGAGCCGTTCGTGGAGATCGGGTCGGGGGAAGGAGCCTCCGGCGTGCCCGTCCTCGGACAGCCCTGAAACGGTTTCGCTGGGCAGACCGAGGTTAAGGATTTCGACACTCGACCTGGGGGAGGTGAGGCGAAGCCAGGTTTCGAAGAACTCCACGTACTCGCCCCCATAGGTGATGCTGTCGCCGAGGACGACGATGCGCCGGGCTTCGGCGAGTGGCGCGGTGGTGGGGGCGGGGGCGGCGGAGGCGTCGTGGAGGGCGACCACGAGGCTGGCGAGCGCCCAGGCCAGTCGGGTCCATGCGGGGCGAATCACGGGCTGGGCTGATTCATGGGTTGGGTTCATGGATGGATTGGATCGGCGGAGACTGGGGAAGAACGGTGGGTACGGCGAGAACCGTTGCTTGGTGCTGAGGAGCGGCCCTTCCGGGTGACCCATTTCAATTTCAGACCGAACCCGGCCAAACACCCTCCTCCTCCGCCGCGCCGAGGGCCGCCCCTCTGGGGCTTGGAAACCATTTCGGGACGCGGCCTATCGACAGGCCGGTCCTACGGACCTTGGTTCGGGGACGTGGATCGGCCAACGGAAGGGTGTTTTTAACCCCGAGGTGACGTCGAACCCTATGGGTCCGGATTTCATGGTGCCAAGAAATGGCCAATCTCCAGGGCGCCCCCTGACGCCAGGGCGCGTTTCTTGACATACCTAAGACTGCAATGTATAGAGCTGCCATGTTCCGCGTGGATTCAACGTCTCGGGCGTCGTGCTTGAGGTGAGGTGAGGCGAGGGAGACTATGGAGATCAACAAAGACCTGACGGCCGCTTCCTCGACCCCGATCGTCCTGGCGGTCCTGGCGGAGAAGGACAGCTACGGCTACGCCATCCTGCAGCGGGTTCGGGAGTTGTCCGGCGGGCGCTTGGAGTGGACGGACGGGATGCTCTATCCGGTGCTTCATCGGCTTGAGCGATTGGGCCTCGTCGAGGCGAGATGGGAAGTCGCCGAGACCGGTCGCCGTCGAAAGTACTACCGGATCACCTCCCTGGGTCGCGGTGAGCTTGTCGACGAACGCAGGCAGTGGGAAGCGGTGGATGCGACCCTACGGGCCATCTGGCGGGCGGTCTCGCCCGCCCCCGCCGCGCCCCTTCCGCAAGAACCCTGACCCATGGCCACCCCGAATGACGCGGCGCTGGTCGAGGAGCAGATTGATCAGTGGCGGAGCTACCTCCGTCGCCGACAGGCGATCCACTCGGTGGACGTGGCGGAGCTGGAGGATCACCTGCGGGAGCACTTGTCGGTGCTGATCTCGTTGGGACTCGCGCCGGATGAAGCCTTTTTGGTGGCGGTGAAGCGCATCGGGAACCTCGACGCGCTTTCGCGGGAGTTCGCGCGTGAGCATTCGGATCGGCTTTGGAAGCAACTGGTGGTTGTCCGCTCCGATTCCGGGGAGGCCGGAGGGCGGGGCAGGACGGATGCCATCGTCGCTTTCTGTCTCGCGGTGGCGGCGGCCGTGACGGTCAAGCTGCCATCCCTCTTCGGGATTCAAATGCAGCAGGAGAGCGGCTTCCACGCCCGCAATCTGAGTCTCTTCGTTTTGCCGTTCCTGACCGGATACTTCGTCTGGAAACGGCGGCTCGACGCGCGAACCGTCGCCGGGCTCTCGGTGGCGTTCGTCGTCGCGGGGGTATTCGCCAATGCGTATTCCTTCGCTCCGGGCGGTTCCACCCTGGCGCTGACGGCGCTGCACCTGCCGATGGCGCTTTGGCTGGCGGTGGGCGTCGCGTACGCGGGCGCGCGATGGGGCCAGGTGAGCGGGCGCATGGACTTCATCCGGTTCTCGGGCGAGCTCTTCATCTACTACGTGCTGATCGCTCTCGGCGGCGGTGTCCTGATGGGGTTCACGGCGATGATCTTCAAGGCCATCGGGATCCGGGTGGATCATTTCTTCGAGGGCTGGCTGGTGCCTTGTGGGGCGACGGGCGCCGTCCTGATCGCCGCGTGGCTCGCGGAGGCGAAGCAGAGCGTGATCGAGAACATGGCGCCCGTGTTGACGCGCCTCTTCACTCCCCTCTTCGCGGCGGTGCTGCTCACCTTTCTCGCGACTCTCGTGTGGACCGGACGCGGGATCAGCAACGAGCGGGAAGTGATCCTCGCGTTCGACGTCCTCCTCGTGCTGGTTCTCGGCCTTCTGCTCTATTCCGTTTCCGCGCGCGACCCGCGGTCGCCCCCCGGGGGGTTCGATGTTTTGCAGGTGGTGCTGGTGGTCAGCGCGATGGCGGCCGACGCGGTGGCGCTTTGGGCCGTCGCGGCGCGCATCACGGAGTTCGGTTTCACTCCCAACCGAGTGGCCGCGCTCGGTGAGAACGTGATTCTCCTGGTCAACCTCGCGTGGTCGGCCGTGCTCTACATCCGCTTCCTCCGGGGGAGGGGATCGTTCAGCTCCCTGGAAAAATGGCAGACCGATTACCTGCCGGTCTATGGCGCGTGGGCCGCGATGGTCGTGATCCTCTTTCCGCCGGTGTTCGGCTACGTCTGACGGTGCTCCGCGAGATGCTCGGAAAGGATCGATTCGTGGAGGCGCCGGAGGGGTGCCGGCACGGAGGACTGTCGGCGTGGCCATCGAAAAATGGTCCGGCCCGTTTTACGATGGTCCGTGGAATCGTCCCGGGAGCGATCGTGTCCGAGTTCCGACTTGATCGCGTTGTGTCGGAGGGCCGGGCGGGTGGATCGGGTGCGAAAGCGCCCCGAAAGTTTTGACACAAGGACGGTGGGGCCTAGCCTCCGTGGGCAGCGACCCCTATCAGGACCATGAGAATCGGCATCAACTCCTTCCTCTTCGTTTCACCGTTCACGACCGCGAGCGTGAAGCTCTTCCCCAAGTTCAAGAAATGGGGATTCGACACGGTGGAACTTCCGATCGAATCGCCGGAGCACATCGACCCGGCGAAGGTCCGCGCGGCGGCGGACAAGGCGGGGTTGGCGATCGGGACCGTGTGCGCGTGCATGGGGCCCGGACGGGATTTCCGGGGCTCGGCATCGGACCAGCGGACGGCGATGGCGTATTGCAAGACGCTGATCGACCAGATGGTGGTGCTGGGTTGTCCGTCGCTGATTGGTCCCGTGTACAGCGTGGTCGGACGGATCGGCGCGCACGACGACGCGGAGAAAAAGGCGCACTTCAAACTCGTGGTGTCGAACCTGAAGGTGCTCGCCGCCTACGCGGAGTCGAAGGGCGTCCAGATCTGCGTCGAGCCGCTCAACCGCTTCGAGACGGATTTTCTGAACACCTGCGATCAGGGGTTGAAACTGATCCAGGCGGTGAAGAGCCCGGCGCTGAAGCTCCACCTCGACACGTTCCACATGAACATCGAGGAGAAGAACCAGGCGGCGGCGATCGTGAAGGCGGGCCGGCATCTGGCTCATTTCCACGCGTGCGGCAGCGATCGCGGGACGCCGGGCAACGATCACATCGACTGGAAACCGATCGTGGCGGCGCTGAGGAAGATCAAGTACGACGGGGACGTGGTGATCGAGAGCTTCACAACCGACGTGAAAGTCATCGCGCGCGCGGCGGCGATCTGGCGCAAGATGGAGCCCACGCGGGATGAGATCGCGACGAAGGGCATCGCCAACCTGAAGAAATTCTTCAAGAAGGGGCGCTAAGTTCCAAAGGCCAAGCCAATCCAAACCCCGCCGCGACCATGTCCCTCCACCCGGTAGCCTCCCACTGCGAAAGTGTCCTCACCCTGGACGTTCTCGGGTCGCCGGTCCGGATTCTTCTGGACGGAAAACAGACCCACGGGGCGTTCTCGCTGGTCGAAATCACAGGGCAACCGGGTGATTCGGTCCCACCCCATGTTCACACGCGTGAAGAGGAGACCTTCCACGTGCTGGAGGGCGAACTCGAGATCTGGTGTGGCGGGCACACGACCATCCTGCGGACCGGGGACACTTTCTTCGCGCCCCGCAATGTTCCGCATTCGCCGAAGTTCATCGGCAACGGCGCCGGTCGGATCCTGGTGACGTTCTCGCCGGCGGGATTTGAGCGCGTGTTTCGGGAACTCGATTCCGAATCGTCGGGGGCCCCGGTCGCACCGGAGTGGGCCTCGGAGTTCCTCAATCGCCACGGCTGTTCCTTCGTGGCGCGGTAGGTCCCGCCGAGCCCGGAACGGTGGATGACGTCGCCGCCGACGAATCCCCACCACCGCGCGCCGCGCCGCGCCGCGCGAATTGTGTTGGGCGGGTGGGCGGTGGTTTTCTAGCGCCATGCTCACGATGTCGGATCGGGTGGCCGCGGTTCAGTCGCCCATTGTTCCCCAGGTCGCGGATTGGATTCGCGCGCATCCGGGAACGCTTTCATTGGGCCAGGGCGTGGCGGGCTATGCGCCGCCTCCCGAGGCCTGGGCGGAGATCGAGCGCCTGCGGGGCGAACCGGCGTTGAACCGGTACCAGGCGGTGGACGGTCTGGCGGATCTGACGGAAGCCCTGCGCTCGAAACTATCCCGGGTGAACCGCATCGAGGTGGGGCCGGGGCGCTCGCTGATGGTGACGGCCGGGGCGAACGCCGCTTTCCAGCAGGTGATTCTCGCGATCTGCGATCCTGGCGACGAGGTGATCCTTCCGGTTCCGTACTACTTCAATCAGGAGATGGCGTTGGTGCTGGCCCATGCGCGGCCGGTTCTGGCGCCGGTGGGGGACGGTTATTCGCTGGATGTCGGCGCGATCGAGCGGGCGGTGACGTCGCGGACGCGGGCCGTGGTCACCGTCTCGCCGAACAACCCGTCGGGTGCCGTGTATCCCGAGTCCCAACTCCGGGAGGTCCAGGAATTGTGCGCCCGGCGGGGGCTGTACCACATCAGCGACGAGACCTACGAGGCGTTCACTTTTGGCGGGGCGCGGCATGTTTCGCCCGGGTCGTTCGACGGTTCGGAGGAGCGCGCGATCAGCCTGTTCTCCTTTTCGAAGGCCTACGGTTTCGCGAGTTGGCGTATCGGTTGCGTGGTCTATCCCGAGGGATTGGCGGGCGCGATGCGGAAGATCCAGGACACGCTGCTGGTGTGTCCGCCCGTGGTATCGCAATTGGCGGCGTTGGGATGTCTGAAGGCCGGGGAAGGCTGGCTGGCGGCGCGACTCGAGGAAGTGTCCCGAACGCGCGTCCGGGTGTTGGCCGGGTTGGGCGCCGTGGAGGACCTGGCGGATTGGGGGGCGTCCGAGGGGGCCTTCTACGTCCTGTTGAAGCTCCGGCGTCGGGTGGACGTGTTGGAACTGACGCGCCGGCTGATCGCCGATCACGGGGTGGCGGTGATTCCGGGCACGGCGTTCGGATTGCGGGACGAGGCGTTCCTGCGGGTGGCGTATGGAGCGCTGACGCCGGAGACGGCAACCGAGGGCGTGGGGCGCCTGGCGGAGGGACTTCGGGCGCTCAGCCGCCGATGAGTAGTTCCGGGCGTTCGGCGTCCTCACCGGACTTGAAGCGCGGGAAGGCCTTGAGGGAGATCGAGACGGCGATGGTGAAGTCGTCTTGGCCGCCGAAGGCGTTTTCGCGGAAGCGAAGTGTGAGGGCGCCGGTGAGCGAGCGGAGATCCCGGTAGACGGTGTAGTACTGCTCCTGGAGCACGCCTTCGCGGATCTCGTAGTAGTGCGACGTGCGGAAGCCCCAATTCTCGGTGAAACGGAGGTACAGCCGGGTGCCGAGGAGATTGCCGCCCGGTCCCAGGTTGGGATCGTCGCGGGTGTAGCGGTGGGTCAGGCCGAGGGACCAGTCGCGGCCGGGTTTGAAGATGGCGGAGTTCTGGGACTCGCGCAGGAGGGCGTCGTTCGGGTCCCAGCGCACCTCGGAATTGAAGGTCAGCCAGCGGCGGGGTTTGAAGTCGGCTTCGGAATAGACGTCGCTGAAGGTCTCCTGGCCGCTGCGAGGGTCGAGTCGCCAGTCGGTGATGATCGCCCAGTCGAGGAGATCCTCGACCTGCCCGTCGCGTTTGGTCTGGATCTTGTTGCGAACCCCGAGGCGGAGGACGTTCTGGCTGTCGATGGAATCGATCGAGTTGTAGTCGGGGTATTGGACGGGGAGGAGCCGGAGACTGGGGAGTTCGGTGTCGAACTGGGGAAGTTCAAGGGGGACGGCGTTGGGTTCCGGTGTGAACGCGTAATTGACGGAGGGTTCGAGGATGTGGCGGAGCCCCGAGACGTCCCAGAACTTGCTCTCGGAATTCTTCCAGACCCGGTGGGCCTTGAACGAGACTTCGGCTCCGGCGTTGACCACCCCCCGGGTCTGGGCGTCCAGGTCCTGCCAGCCGTCGCTTTCGGTGTCGCCGTAGTAGGTGAATCGGCCGCCGACGCGCGGGGTGACGTTGAGCCAGCCGAATAGCGTCTTGGGGAGCAGGAGTTGGTGGAAGGTGTCGGCGCGGAACGCGGAGTAGTCGTTGGTGGCGCCGGGATCGACGTAGTTGTGCCGGAACCATCCGGCCGAGTTCTCGCCCTCGTAGTAGATGGGGGACTGGCCGAGTTGCTGGCGATGCGCGGAGAGCTTGAGGTCCGGCAGACGTTCGACGGTTTCGAAGAAGTCGTTGACCTGGACCCGGGTCAGGAGGTTGAGGGTGAAATTGGGCCAGGTCTGCTCGGCTTCGAAGAACGAACTCGGGAGCGGGTTCCGCCGGTATTCGGTCTCGAAGAAATCCCGGACGACCCAGGGATCGGACTGCTTGCGGACGACGACCTTGGCCGCGAGATCCTCGCGGAGCGTGACGGCGTGATCGAAGCTGATTCGATAGCGCTGCGGATCGATCCGCTCGTTCGTGACGGGATCGATCCCCGGCTCCTGATCCGCGATCCAGTAACCGGCGAGGTTGCCTTGGCCGAGCGGTTCGAGGTCGTAGCTGATGTCCGGGCCCAGGCCGAGGCCCCGCTTGGAGTAGGGGTCGATGTTGAGGGCGATCTGGGAGTTCGTGCCGACGTCGATCTGGTAGGATGCGCGAAGGTACGCGCCGTACAGACTGCGGTACCCGGGCGTCATGACCCAGCGCACCGGGTGTTTGCTCATGCGCCGCGTGTAGATCGGGTACCAGAAGACGGGGGTGTCGCCGACGTAGAGCGTGGCGTCGCGCGCGGTGACCCGCCGGTCCTCGCTGACGGTGATCGATCGCGCCCGGATGCGGTATCCCGGCTGGGCGAGGTCGTCGGTGGTGACGAACGCGTTGGTGAGTCCGTAGACCCGGTTGGTGCCGATCGGCTCGAGGGTGAGGGCTTGTTCGCCCGTGATGAAGACCGGCGCGCTGCCGAACTTGAACTCCTCGGCGCGCACGGCGCCGGTCCGGAAGTTGTAGTACATCCGATGGCCGGTCCAGGTTTGGGCGCCGCGCTCGAGGCTGACGGCCCCTTCGGCGATGGCCTCGCCGAGGCCCTGGTCGAGGTGGACGGTCTCGGCGGTGAGCGTGGCGTCCCGAAAGATCACCTGGACGCCGTTGGTGGCGACGATGGTTCCGGTTCGGAGGTCGAGAACCGAGGAGGATTCCGGGTGGAGGGGGCGGACTTCGATGTCATCCGCCGATTCGCCGGCGGGCGGGTCGTCCAACCAAGCTTCCTGGGCGACCGCCGCGAAGGTCCCGACCAGGAACAGGACCAGGATTCGCAGCGCGCGGAGAACGTTCATGAACCGGCGCGAGCGAACCACATTCCTGGCGGCGGTGCCAAGGGACGATTCCGGCGAAGACGCTGGTGGGACACGATTTCCGGTCCGCGCCGGAGTTGTTTCGGCCACCCCGATGGGAGCCCGGTGACCGGCGACTCGAGCGCGGAGCCTACTTCACCACGGGGCGAAGCAGAATGTTCCGGTAGTCCACGGCCTCGTGATCGCCCTGGAGGTAGATGGGGCCGGGCCGGAACTCATCGGACCACAGGGCGCCGCCGGTGCAGCCGAGGACCGGCTGGTTGTCGATGATCTTCGCGCCATTCAGGATCACGGTGAGGTGGCGGTCGACGAGGGTGATGTCGAACGTCTGCCATTCGCCGGGGGCCTTGCCCGGGTTCGATGTCGGCGTGATCCGGCTGTAGAGCCCGCCGATGCCATGGGAATCGGGGGCGCGATTGAAGGAGTCGGCGACCTGGACCTCGTAGATGCCGCGAAGGTAGATGCCGCTGTTGCCCTTGGGCGGGACTTTGGCTTCGAGGGTGATGCGGAAGTCCTCGAATTCGCGGTCGGTGCGGATGTTCCCGTAATGTTTGCCGGACGACTTGTCGGGACGGTTGACGAGGTTGCCGTTCTCGACCCGCCACCCGTTGGCGGCGCCGGATTCGACGAGGCGCCACCCGGAAAGATCGGCGCCGTTGAAGAGCGGGATGGGCGGGCCGAACCGGACCTCGTCGAGGTTGGGTTTCGGGGGGAGCGCCGGGATGCGTTTGCCGGAGAATTGGGCCTGGCGCAGTCCGGTGCCGTCGTCGCGCGGATTGAACTGGGTCAGTTGAATCGTGTCGCCGTCGACCTGCCCGGCGAGGAGTTCGGTCAGTTGCTGGGTGCGGACGACCTTGCCGGAGGCGTCCTTGCGTTTCACCTCGCGGACGCGGGTGACGTGGACGGTGTCGTCGTTGAAATTGACCGAGGAGACCGGAAGGACGCTGCCGCCGCCCCAGAGGATGGATCCGTCGTACCAGCCGTTCTCCTTCCGGATTTCGAGCCAACCGGCGCCTCCGCCGGGAATGGTCAGGGCCCAGCGGCCGAGGAATTCGTCCTGGGCGGTGGCGACGTTGGAGGCCAGGGGAATCGCCAGCATCAGGAGGCAGCGACCGAGGGTGAGGGAGGAGGAACGCTTCATAAGGTCCGGGACTGGGCTGGGAACTTGGAACTAGGAAGATGGAGCGGGCGGAGGGAATCGAACCCTCGTGACCAGCTTGGAAGGCTGGAGCTTTACCATTAAGCAACGCCCGCGCCGGGCTGCAAACCGCCGACATACTGGGACCGGGACGCTTGCGTTGTCAATTCGCAGGTCCTTAACCTTTGGGCATGCCGGACCTGCTGCTCCGCGGTGGGCGCGTTCTCGACCCCAGCCGATCCCTGGATGCGACCCTTGATGTTTTGCTTCGCGGAGGCCGTATCGCCGCCATGGCGCCGGATCTGTCCGACCATCCCGAGGCGCGCGGAATCCCGTTCGTGGACCTGCGCGGCCGGGTGGTGACACCGGGCCTGGTGGATCTGCATGTGCATTTCCGGGAGCCGGGGCAGACCTCCAAGGAGAACATCGAAAGCGGCGCGCGGTGCGCGGCCCGGGGCGGATTCACCTCGGTGGTGTGCATGCCGAACACACGGCCGGCGATCGACGATCCCGCGGCGGTGGGACTGGTTCGGGATCGGGCCCAGGGCAGGGCCTGCGTCCGCGTGTTCGTGGCGGGCGCGATCACGAAGGACCTCGCTGGAGTGGATCTGGCTCCGATCGGGTCGCTGCATCGGGCCGGGGTGGTCGCGATCACGGATGACGGGAAGTGCGTCCAGAACATGGACCTGATGCGCCGCGCGCTGGAGTACGCGCGGATGTTCGATCTGAAGGTGATGGATCATTGCCAGGACTACGATCTGGTGGGGGAGGGCGTGGTTCACGAGGGCTATTGGAGCACGGTGCTGGGGCTCCACGGTTGGCCGGCCATCGGGGAGGATTCCATCGTGGCCCGGAACATCCTGCTCGCCCGCTTGACCGGCACCCACATCCACTGCCAGCACATCAGCTCTCGTCGCAGCGTGGACCTGATCCGCCGGGCGCGGACTGATGGCGTGCCGATCTCCGGGGAGGCTTGCCCGCATCACTACGTGCTGACCGACGCCGCGGTGGCGGGGAGCGACGCCTTCTGGAAGGAGGACGGACTGTCGCTGTTTTCCGCGGGTCTGATGCCGGACGGCCAGCGGCCGACTTGGCCGGTCTACGACACCAACTTCAAGATGAACCCGCCCCTGCGATCGGCGGACGATCGGGCCGGGGTGGTGGAGGGATTGAAGGACGGCACGCTGGATATCCTGGCGAGCGACCACGCGCCGCATTGCAACTACGAGAAGGATGTCGAGTTCGACTTCGCGCCGTTCGGGATCCTGGGGCTGGAGACCCAGCTCGCGGCGGCGCTCACCGAACTCGTGCATCCCGGGCACCTCTCCCTGGCCCGCGTGATCGAGTTGTACAGCGCGCGGCCGGCGACCCTTCTGCCCTTGCAGGCGGTGGAGACGGGGACGCGGTTGGGGCGGCTCGAAGTGGGTGGACCGGCCGACCTGACCGTGATCGATCCGGACCTTGAATGGACCTACGACGTGACGAAGACGGCGAGCAAATCGGCGAACTCGCCGTTTCACCTCTGGCGCTTCAAGGGCAAGGCGCTGGCGACCCTCTGTCGCGGGAACGTGGTGTGGAGCGAAGTGCCGGCGTTGGAAGAGACGGCGCGTTGAGATGCCGCCTGGCGGCTCCATCGGGCAGTTGCGCGAGCGCTTCCAGGACTCTCGCTTCATTGTCGCCCGTGGTGTCGACGAGGAGATCGACGTCCATGGTCCGTCGGTTGTACCCGGCCGCCGCCATGGCGAACCCGCCTATCACGACATACCTGGCGCCCCGCTGATTCAAGTGGCGGCAGAGTTCTCTGAGATCGGCGACGGTGGGTTCTCGTGATTCGGCGGGACCGCGAGGCTCATAGGGGTCAGTTCTCATAATCGACAATGATGGAAGGGTGGGTGGCCTCCTTCGCCTCGACGCCCTTCCATGGTGCTACCGATTCCCAACGGCGTCGGTCGCCGGATGGGGCGGGTGGCGGCGGAATCCCCCGGCTCATCGACGGTCAGGCCGGGACCGCTCATAGGGGTCGGTCTCATAATCGACAATGATGGAAGGGGTGGGTGGCCTCCTTCGCCTCGACGCCCTTCCATGGTGCTACCGATTCCCAACGGCGTCGGTCGCCGGATGGGGCGGGTGGCGGCGGAATCCCCAGGCTCATCGACGATCAGGATCGTCAACCCAGCTTCCGACCGCCTTCGGCACGGATGGCGCATTGTCGATTATGAGAACTGACCCCTATGGGGTGCGTCGTTCATTTTCGCGGTTGCCGGGGCGGGTGGCGCGGGGGGATGGTTTCCGCTCCGCATGAATTCTCGCTCGATCATTTTGGCCGTGGCCCTTTTCGGCGCGGCCGTACCCACCATGGCAGCCGATAAACCCGGATACACCGACACGCCCGTCATCACGGGTCAGAAATGGCGCGTTCACGACGCCGACCGTCCCCAGCCGCGGATCGTGACGCCTGGATCTTCGTTCAGCCAGGGGGCGACCGCTCCGGCGGATGCGGTGGTGCTGTTCGACGGCAAGGATCTCTCCAAGTGGACCAAGGACGGGCAGGCGGCGCCGTGGAAGGTCGAAGAAGGCTACATGGAGGTCGTGGGGAAGAGCGGAAGCATCGAGACCAAGGACAAGTTCGGCAGTTTCCAACTGCATCTCGAATACGCGACGCCGAATCCGCCGACCGGCGACGGTCAGGGGCGGTGCAACAGCGGCGTGTTCCTGCACGGGATCTACGAGATTCAAGTCCTCGACTGCTACAACAACCCCACGTACGCGGACGGCACGGTCGGGTGCATCTACGGGCAGTGGCCGCCGCTGGCCAACGCGGCCAAGCCCCCGGGCCAGTGGCACAGCTTCGACATCATTTTCGAGGCGCCCAAGGTCGAAGGCGGCAAGGTGTTGGATCCCGCGCACGTCACGGTGATCGTGAACGGCGTGGTGGCCCAGCATCGGAAACCCATCCTCGGCCCCGTCCGTCACCGTGAAGTCGCCTCCTACGGACCCAACACCCCGACCTCCGGTCCGATCGGTCTCCAGGACCACGGCGACCCCGTCCGTTTTCGGAATATCTGGGTCCGGCCGCTGGGCGAGTACGACAAGTAGGTCCCCGTTTCCCCACCGACCTACCGGCGGCGTCCGCCGAAGATCGAGCCGAGGACGCCGCGGAGGATTTCACGACCGAGGGTGCTCCCGACGGTTCGGGCCGCGCTCTTGGCCATGGTTTCGGCGAGACTGTCCGGCTGCCGCCCGCGGGCGCGCGACGATGATTCGCGTGGCTCGTTCCTCGGAAGGGACGGGGGTCCGTCGGCACCCGTTGTCGTCCTTGAAGTCGCCGGAGCGCCGCCGCCGAAGAGTCCCGAGAAGAACCCACCTCCGCCGCTCGCGGGTGGTGTCGGTGTCGCCGGGGGCGAGGCGTGCGCCAGGGTGAGTTTTTCGTAGGCGGACTCGCGGTCGACGGCCTTCTCGTAGACGCCGGCCACCAGCGATCCCGCGATCAACCGCCGGCGCTGGTCCGCGGTGATGGGTCCGATCTGGCTTCGCGGCGGGAGGATCAGGGTTCGCTGGACCACTCCGGGCTGACCTTTTTCGTCCAGGAACGAGACGAGGGCCTCGCCCACGGCGAGTTCGGTGAGGACCGATCGGGTGTCGAGTTTCGGGTTGGGCCGGAAAGTTTCGGCGGCGGCGCGGATGGCTCTCTGGTCTTTGGGAGTGAAGGCGCGCAGGGCGTGCTGAACCCGGTTGCCGAGCTGGCCGAGGATCGCGTCGGGGATGTCCTGGGGGTTCTGGGTGACGAAGAAGACGCCGACGCCTTTGGACCGGATCAGACGGACGACCTGTTCGACCTTTTCAAGGAGGGCGGAGGGCATGTCGTCGAAGAGGAGGTGGGCCTCGTCGAAGAAGAAGACGAGCTTCGGCCGGGGAAGGTCGCCGACCTCGGGGAGGTTTTCGAAAAGCTCGGAAAGCATCCAGAGCAGGAAAGTCGCGTAGACCTTCGGGGCGAGCATGAGCTTCTCGGCGGCGAGGAGGTTGATCATCCCGTGGCCGCGCGCGTCGGTCTGAAGGAGGTCGTCCAGGTTGAGGGCCGGTTCGGAGAAGAAGCGGTCGCCGCCCTGTTGTTCCAGCGTCATGAGCCCGCGCTGGATGGCGCCGACACTGGCGGCGGAGACGTTGCCGTAGCGGGTCGTGAACGCGGCCGCGTTTTCGCCGACGTAGGTGAGAAGGGCGCGGAGATCCTTGAGGTCCAGGAGGAGCAGTCCGTGTTCGTCGGCGACCTTGAAGACGATGTGGAGGACGCCGGTCTGGGTTTCGTTCAACTGGAGCAGGCGGGACAAGAGGACGGGTCCCATCTCGGAAAGGGTGGCGCGGACGGGGTGTCCGTGTTCGCCGAAGACATCCCAGAAGGTCGCCGGGCAGCCGGCGTACCCGAAGTCGGCGAGCCCGAGTTGGCGGATGCGTTCCTCGATCCTGGGTTTGGGCTGACCCGGTTGGCTGATGCCGGCGAGGTCGCCTTTGACGTCAGCAAGGAAAATGGGGATGCCCTGGGCGCTGAAAGCCTCGGCGAGAACCTGGAGGGTGACCGTCTTTCCGGTGCCGGTGGCTCCGGCGATGAGCCCATGCCGGTTGCCCATCTTGGGGAGGAGCAGGACCTCGGATTCACCGCGACCGACGAGGATGGGCTGGGCTTGCACGGGCCGGAGTGAAGCAGAAGAGGCGGTGTGCCGCATCCCATGATCGCCCCGTCCTCCGGGTTCAACAGGGCGGATTTCTTGATCTTGATTTCTTCAACCTGGAAGCCCGTGCGGGTCTGCCTGGTGGCCGCGAACCAGTCGACATCCGGTCCAAAGGTGGGATTGCCCGCCTCGTTGTCGCGCCAGGCGCCGTTGGCCGTCATCACGTGCTGGCCTTCGAACGGGATTGATCCATTGGACCAGAGGGGACGGCGAAGATCTTGTGCCCATCGGTCGCATTGCATTGAAAGTCGGACATCCGATCGTCGCCGGGCCGGGGGGGGAGGGCGCGCGACGGATCAAACCGGCGCTTTTCTTGGGCATTGCGGGTTGTTACGAAGGGGAACCGTGATTCCACAAGGGTTCGCATGAGTGTGTCATGACCGCTCCCCTCGGCCCAATCGCCCGCGTCGCCGTGCTGCTGACCGCGGTGGCCGCGCTTCTCTTCGATGGCGTCGAACTCGGCCTGATGCCCGTGGCATCCCTTTCGGTGTCGAGAAGTCTGCTGGGCGATTCCTTCACGCCGACGCTCGGCGGCGATTGGTTCGCGCGCTTCACCGCCGCGCTGATGCTGGGCGCCGCGGTGGGTGGGATCGTCCTGGGGAGCCTGGGCGACCGGATCGGGCGGGTGCGCGCTCTGGGAGTGAGCGTCCTCTTCTATTCCGTGTTCGCCGGACTCGGGGCCTTCGTCCAGACCCAGGAACAGATGCTCGCTCTTCGGTTCCTGGTGGGGCTTGGAGTCGGCGGCGTCTGGCCGAACGCGGTGGCGCTCGCCGCGGAATGCTGGCCGGACAAATCGCGCCCGATCATCGCGGGACTGATGGGTGCCGGGTTGAACGCGGGCATCCTGCTGCTTTCCCAGGTCGCGCGGGCATGGCCGGTCACGCCCGATTCCTGGCGGTGGGTCTTCCAACTGGCGGCGGCGCCGGCCGTCCTGGGGATCCTGGCGCTCACGGTGGTTCCGGAATCCCCGCTTTGGCTGGCCGGCCGCGCGCGCGCGTCCGGAACGTCCTCACGCGAAGCTTCCGCGACGCGCGAACTCCTTCGAGCGCCGTTGCTCCGCATCACGCTTCTGGGAGTGCTCCTCGGATCCATTCCGATGCTGGGCGCCTGGGCCGCGAGCAAGTGGATGATCCCGTGGGCGGACAAGGTCGGTGGCGCCGCCGAACCCGGCTACAAGGCCGTCACGCAGGGGTGGTGGGCCCTGGGCGCCGTGCTAGGAAGTTTCTCCGGCGCGCAGATCGCCGCCCGCCTGGGGCGCCGGCGCTCCTACGCCGCCATCAGCGCCGGCGCGACCGCCCTGACGACCCTCATGTTCCTCGGAACGGCGCCGTTGCGGGCGACGTTTCTTCCGATCGTTTTCGCGCAGGGATTCGTGGCCACGCTTTTCTTCGGCTGGTTGCCGCTCTACCTGCCCGAGCTGTTTCCCACGCGCGTTCGCGCCGCCGGCAGCGGCATCGCGTACAACGTGGGGCGTTTCGCCACGGCGTTCGGAGTCCTGCTCGCGGGAGCCTTGTTCACCGCGATGGACGGGTCGTATTCCAGGATCGGCGCGACGTGCGGTCTGATCTACCTGGTGGGCGTCGTCGCCATCCGTTGGGCGCCCGAGACCACCGGCCGGACCCTTGAGGACTGAACCAACAACCACGGAACTCACCGAGCACACGGAAACGGATGGGAAGGCATGTCGTCGCAGGGTCGCCGGTCGCGAGGTGGGGAAAAACTAGGACTCAGCGCGCCGCTTCTCCCCTTCCCGCCTTCCGGCACCACCTCCGTGTGTTCCGTGTGTTCCGTGGTTGTCCTCCTGAAGAACTTCCGCGCCTTCCGCATCGGGGCTGGCGGGGAACCCGCCGAAGGTTCAAGAATCCGGCGCACCCCGGAACCCCGCCAACACTCCGTCGCGTGAATCGATTGCCCCGCCTTCATCCGACCGTCCTTCTGGTGGCCTCCCTTGCCTGGGGCGCGGCGATGTCCGCGCGCGCGGCCGGGACGGAGGGCGAGCAGTTGTATGTGCGGCGGGTCTCGCCGCTACTTTCGGAGAAATGCCTGGCCTGCCACGGAAGCGACGCGGGAAAGATCCGGGGAGGCCTCGACCTGCGATCGCTGGCGGGGGCTTTGAGCGGGGGCGATAGCGCACAGCCCGCTGTCGTTCCGGGTCGGCCTGAGGAGAGTCCGATGTACCTCGCCGCCACGCGCGCCCACGACGGTTGGGAACCGATGCCGCCCAAGGAGGCGGATCGCCTATCCACTGAGCAGACCCGGTGGGTCAAGGATTGGATCGCCGCCGGCGCGGCGTGGCCTGACGACGCGCGGGCCCGGGAAATTGTGGCGGCCCATGCGGAGCGTTGGTCGGCGGAGGACGGGATCCCCATCCGGACGAGCGGCGGGCTTTCAGCCGAATGGACGAACCGCCGGTACAAGCCGGAGGGCTTGTGGGCCTATCAGCCGGTGCGGAAGCCGGAACTGAAGGTGGAAGGATCGGCGGCGATCGATGCGCTGATCGCGGAGCGGATGCCCGAGGGACTTTTGCCGGCGCCCGCGGCCGATGCGCGGACGTTCCTTCGGCGGGCGACCTTCGATCTCGTCGGCTTGCCGCCGTCGCCGGAGGAGATCGCCGATTTCGAACGGGAATTCGCCGGGAATGAAGAGCGCGCGGTGCGAAACCTGATCGATCGGCTCCTTCGAAGCCCCCACCACGGCGAACGGATGGCGCAGCACTGGCTGGATGTGACTCGGTACGCGGATTCCTCGGGCTTCGCCAACGACTACGAACGCGGCAACGCATGGAGGTATCGGGACTACGTGGTGCGCGCGTTCAACACCGACAAGCCCTACTCCGAGTTTGTGCGCGAGCAGATCGCCGGGGACGAACTCGATCCGGCGGATCCCGGGAAGATCATCGCCACGGGATTCCTGCGGATGGGGCCGTGGGAACTCACGTCGATGGAAGTCGCGAGGATCGCCCGTCAGCGTTTTCTGGACGACGTGACCAACGGCGTCGGCGAGACCTTTCTGGCGCAATCGCTGCAGTGCGCGCGCTGCCACGATCACAAGTTCGATCCGGTGCCGACGCGGGATTACTACGCGGTGCAGGCGGTGTTCTCGACGACCCAACTGGCCGAGCGATGGGCCGCCTTCCTGCCGGAAGAGAACGTCGAGGGTTTCGACGAGCGCCGGTATTTGGAACGACGGCGCGCGGACCATCTTGAAACGCTGGCTGAATTGGACCGGAAAGCGCTGGAGGCGGCCGAGGCGTGGCACGAGGCCCAAGGGATGGATCCGGCCCGGTGGCGGGATGCGGTGATCCAGGCGACGACGAACAGCCCGGCCCGGCGCGGAGGAATCTTCGGCGCGGCGCGCGGAATCCTGCTCAGGGCGGGTGTGCCGGAGGATCAGTTTCCGCCGAGGATGACCGGTTGGACCCCGGAGGAGATCGGCCTGGAACGGATCGCGAACAAGGGATTGGAACGGTTGTCGTGGGAATTGGAACGTTACGAACCCTACGCCCTGGCGGTCTATGACGGGCTCACCCCGCGGGTCACGAATGTCAGTCATCCCGTGCGGATGCCGAGGGATCCGGCCAAGGGGGGTGACCTCGAGGAAACCTGCGTGCTCACCGGCGGGGATCCCTTCGCGCCGGGAGCGCCTGTGAAGCCCGGCGTGCTCAGCGTGCTGGGCCGGGTGCCAAAGCCGCCGATCCCGGAAGGTGTGGAAGGGCGGCGCAAGGCCTTCGCCGATTGGGTGGCGAATCCGGACAATCCGCTGACCGCGCGAGCGATCGTGAACCGGATTTGGCTCTGGCACTTTGGCGAACCACTGGCGGGCAATCCGAACAACTTCGGTTCGACGGGGAAGAAGCCGACCCACCCGGAACTGCTCGACTGGCTGGCGGCGACGTTTGTCGAGCGGGGCGGATCGTTCAAGGCGATGCACCGCCTGATCATGACGACCGCGGCCTACCGGAGGAGCGGCCGGCATCCCGATCGCGGGGCGCTCTTGGCGAAGGACCCGTCGGGGACGAGCCACGCGGTCTTCAAACCGCGACGCCTGAGCGCGGAGGAATTGCGCGACGCGATGCTGGCGGCCACGGGCGAGCTGAATCCGGCGGTGGGCGGGATACCGAACCGGCCCGAGATCCATCCGGAGGCCGCGCTCCAACCCCGCCAGGTCATGGGCACGTTCGCGGCGGCCTGGACGCCCAATCCGCTGCCGCGCCAGCGCCTCCGGCGATCGTTGTACGCGTTGAAACTGCCCGGCCAGGGCGACCCGGCGAAGGAAGTCTTCAACGCGCCGGAGCGGGACTTCTCATGCGAGCGCCGGGAGGCCAGCACCGTGACGCCCCAGGTCTTCGCGTTGTTCAACAGCCGGGCCAGCCTGGCCCGTGCTCTGGCGCTTGCCGTCCGGGTGACGAGGGATGCCGCGACCGACGCGGGGGCGGTCCGGCGATGCTTCGAACTCCTGGTCGCGCGACTTCCCAGCCCGGACGAACTCGAACTCTGCCTGACGCATTGGCGCGCGATGGAGGAGGTCGGCATCAAGCCGGAGGGTTTTCGCTCCGCCGAAAGCCGCCGATGGAGGTGCGTCCGCGAGGCGATCGAGGAGAACACGGGCGAGAAATTCTCCTTCAGTCGAGACCCTGCACGCCTACGCCGATTTCGTGCCCGATCTTCAACCCGCCGATTGGGACGCGCGGACCCGGGCGCTCGCCGACGTCTGCCTCGCGTTGCTGAACACCAACGAATTCGCTTATGTCGACTGGAGGCCCTACTTTCCATGCGCCGGTTCCTCCGCGTCGCGCGCGCCGACGCGGCGCGAGTTCCTCTATGGGCTCGGGGCCAGCCTGGGCGGCGTGGCCTTCAGTTCCATGCTGGCGTCGGCCGAAACACCGGATCCATTGGCGCCCAAAGCGGGGCATTTCGCGGCCCGCGCGAAGAACGTCGTCTTCCTGATGATGGAGGGCGGGCCCTCGCACATCGACACGTTCGACCCCAAGCCCGCGCTGTCGAAGCTGCATCTCAAGGAATTCACACGGGGGGCGCGCGGAAGTCGGCGATGGAAAGCGGCAAGCGCTACTACGTGAAGAGTCCGTTCGAGTTCATCCGGGCGGGGACGAGCGGCGCGGACATGGCGGCGAACTGGTCCCACCTCGCGAAGGTCGCGGACGACCTGTGCTTCTTCCGCGGTTGCCAGGTGGACAGCGTGAATCACCCGACCGCGATGTATCAGATGAACTGCGGCAACCGTTTCGGGGGCGACCCCGGTCTCGGGGCCTGGGTGACCTACGGATTGGGGACGCTCAACAGGGATCTGCCGGGCTTTATCGTGCTGCCCGAGGTCAGCTACCCGCAGGGCGGGGCGGCGAATTGGAGCAATGGCTACCTGCCCGCTAATTTCCAGGGAACACCCCTGCGCGCGAAGGGATCCCCCATCCTCGACCTCGCGCCACCCGAGGGCGTCACGCCCGGGCATCAGCGGATGAACCTCGACCTGATCGCGCGGCTGAATGAATCGCATGCCGCCTCGCGTCCGGGGCGGGACGAACTCGCGGCGCGGATGGACAGCTACGAACTCGCCTTCCGCATGCAGATGCGGGTGCCCGGAGTTCTCGACCTTTCACGGGAGGATGCCCGAACCCTGGAACTCTACGGCGTCGGGAAGGAACCCACCGACGCCTTTGGCCGGAAATGTCTGCTCGCCCGGAAGCTCGTCGAGCAGGGTGTCCGCTTCGTGCAGCTCTACAACGGCTCGTGGGACAGCCATGACTTCATCGAGCGCGCCCACGGGAACCTGGTCCGGGGCGTGGACCAACCCATCGCCGCGCTCATCACGGATCTCAAGGCGCGCGGCCTCCTCGAAAGCACGCTGATCGTCTGGTGCGGCGAATTCGGCCGGACGCCCGACAACGGTGTGCGCGGGGGCACCGCCTACGGCCGCGACCACAACCCGAATGCGATGACCGTCTGGCTCGCCGGCGGTGGTTGCAAGGCCGGGCACACCATCGGGGCCACCGACGAACTCGGGATGACGGCCGCCGAGGGGAACGCGCCCGTGCGCGACCTGCATGTGACCCTGCTGCGCTTGCTCGGTCTCGACGACAACCGCCTGACCTACCACCACGCGGGACGATTCAAACAACTCAGCCAATTCGGCGGCCGGGTGATCCGGGAGTTGATCGCATGAACCGGATCCTGCTCCATCCGGCCAAGCCGATGACGACGGAACAGGTCAAGGGCTACGAACTCACCAGCACGCTCGGCAACATGTTCGAGAACACCATCGCGCTGGCGCGCATCGTGGCCAGCGGCCTCCTCGACCGGCATCCGAGACTCAAGCTGGTCTGCCCGCACCTCGGCGGCACGCTGCCCTACATTTGCGGGCGCATGGATCATCAGCTCACCGTCCTGCGACGCGGCCCGCAGAACCTCCAGCGCAAGCCCAGCGAGTACCTACGTTCCATCCATCTGGACATTGTTTCACCGATCCCCGAGGCGATGCGCTTCGCCCTCGATTTCACCGGCGCCGACCGACTTCTGTTTTCCAGCGACCATCCCTGGGTCCAGCCGAAGGAGATCCTGGACCCTCTCCGCGGCCTTGGGCTTCCGCCCGGCGAGGAGGCTTCGATTCTTTCCGGCAACGCCCATCGGCTCTTCCAGCTATGAAATGTCCATTCCCGGTTCGAAGGCGAAGGGGTCTCCAGTTTGTCGCGCTGCTTTTCCTGGGCCAGGTCCTGGCGGGCCACGCCGAAGGGCAGACGGCCAACGAACGGCTCTACTCCCGCAACCAAGGCGGCGATCCCGACGCCAACCTCGAAGCGATGCCGGAGGTTCCACCCGGTTTCACCATCACGCTGTTCGCTCGCGAACCCCTCGTCCGGAATCCGTGTTCGCTCGCCTTCGACGAACGAGGGCGGCTCTTCGTGGGGCAGGGACCGCAGTATCGACGGCCCACCCCGGAGACGCCCAAGGACACGATCGTGATCCTGGAGGACGCGGACGGCGACGGGATCGCCGAAACGGCGAAGCCGTTCGCCACGGGATTCAATTGCATCCAGGGAATGGCCTGGCGCGGGCGCGACCTTTACGTCGCCCATGCGCCCGACCTCACCGTGGTGCGCGATCTCGACGGCGATGACGTCGCGGACGAAGTCGACCTTCTCTACACGGACCTGGGCAACATCGAGCATGGATTGCACGGGTTGAACTTCGCGCCCGATGGACGGCTTTACATGTCCAAGGGGAACTCCAAGGGATTGAGCCTTCCAGGGCGCGTGGCCCCGAAGCCGTTTCGCGATCTCTGGGGCGTGACGGCTCCGGTCGGTTCACCCGATCTTCCGCCACCGGTCACTTTTCAGGCGGGGGAGTACCGCGCCGCGTACCAGGATCCCGAGGACGATTGGGGCGCGGAAGGCGGGGTGCTGCGGTGCGATCCGGACGGCCGGAACCTGGAGATCGTCGCGCGCGGCCTCCGCAATCCGTGGGACATCGCCTTCAGCGACACCTTCGACTGGCTCGGGACCGACAACGACCAGACCTCGGGCGATCGCATCTTCTCGCCGTTCGCGGGGGCGAATTTCGGCTGGAACCATCCCTGGTCGTTCCACTGGACCGGCGAGAACCACGCGCCCAGCGCGCCGGTCAGCGGGCCGCTCTTCGACGGATCCGGAACGGGAATCGCCTTTGGCGACTCGCCGGCCTTCCCCGCGTCGCATCGCGGCGTGTTTTTCGTCGGCGACTGGCTTCGCAAAGGAGTCTACGTCTTTCGTCCGAGCTGGGACGGCGCGTTGCCGAAGCTTGCGGGCGGTCGAATGGAGGAGTTCATCCGGGGAGGCGACTCGCTCTTCCGGCCGACGGACCTCGAGTTCGGTCCCGACGGCGATCTCGTGGTCCTCGGTTGGGGACGTGGTTACGGCGCCGAATGGCGGAACGGAGAACAGGTCAACGAAGGTCGGGTCTTCCGCGTCGCTCGGGCGGATGCACCGCGGGCAAGGCCCATCGTCCAACCCCGCTCCGAGTGGACATTCGAAGATTTGGCGGCGGGCCTCGGAGACCCGGTCGCGTCGTGGCGCGTCGCGGCGCAGGAGGAACTCGTCCGGCGTGGGACGACGGTGACCCGTGATCTCATCCGATGGCTCGCGGCAGCCCGCCGGACCACGGCGCAGGAAACCTGGACCCTTTGGACGCTGCACCGGATCGCAGGCCGCGACGCCGCTCTCGACTCCTATTTCGCGGGGGTGGCGCGCGATGGTTCTTTCAACCGCAGGCTTCAGTCCCTTCGAATCCTTGGAGAGCGGGCTCGTCACAACCGTCGGGCGCTACCGGATGTCGTGGTGACGGCTCTGCGCGATCCCGAGCCGCGACTGCGGCGGGCGGCGGTGATCGCAATCCGGACGAGCGGGGCGCGGGCGCTCCTACCGTCGCTGGTCGATTTGGTCGCCGGTGAAACCGACCGGCTGGTCGACTACGCCGGATGGCAGGCTTTGGGCGCGCTGGCGGAGCCCGCTGAATTGCGGACCCTGCTCCGCGAGGCGCGGGCGGGAGTACGGCGCGCCGCCTTCCTGGCGCTTGCGGAGAGGCTCGAACTGAAGCCTGAAGAGGCGCAGCTCCTCCTCGCCGACCCGGACGGGACCGTCGCCGGACTGGCCTGGAGTTTCCTTGGCAAGTCCGGGGTCGTGCTACCGGGGCAGGCCGTGAACCCGCCCTCGACCGAGAACGTCTCGTTGCCGCGCGATCTGGTTTCCGCGGCTCTCCCGGCGGGGTCGGCCCCTTCCAGTCCGGCGACGATCGAGGCGAGTCAGGCGCTGCTGTCCCGGGCGGACGCCGAGCGCGGTCGGGCGTTGTTTTTCGGGGAAGGCGGCGCTGGATGCTGGGTTTGTCACCGCGTCGGTCCCCACGGACGCGCGTACGGTCCGGACCTCTCG
Source organism: uncultured Verrucomicrobiota bacterium (assembly GCA_942490575.1). Taxonomy (GTDB): domain Bacteria; phylum Verrucomicrobiota; class Verrucomicrobiia; order Limisphaerales; family CAIMTB01; genus CAIMTB01. Next base: position 31,598 of record CALNYA010000043.1, on the reverse strand, counting down.
ACGCTGGGTGACCGCAACGATCCGCGGCACGTGATCGAATCGATCCTGGCCCCGAATGCGGTCGTCACCGAGGGCTTCGCCTCGCTTCAGGTCCAGACGCGCGACGGCGAGGAGACGGTCGGGCTGCTCCTCGAGGAAACCGCGCTGACCCTCACCCTGGCGCAGCCGTCGGGAGAACCGGTGCGGGTGCGCAAGGGCAGCCTGGTCCGGCGCCAGAGCCTTCACAGCTCACCGATGCCGTCCTTCGCGGAGGCGCTGGCACCCGAATCGGTGGCCGACCTCGCCGCCTACCTGCTCGCCCAGCGGGGAAAGCCGGCGGCGCCCCTGGCGGGAGACGCGTCGTTGGCGGCGCGGTCGACGCGGGCTCCGGCGGATGGCGATTCGTTCGCGGTGGAGACCCGAGAAGATCGTCTCGTCATCACGCGCTCCGGCCTGCCCGTGGCGGAGTATGTCTTTCGCGATCCCAAGATCCTCCGGCCGTACTTCGCGAACGTCCACGCGCCGGGCGGCGTGAAGGTCACGCGCAATCACCCGCCCGTGGCGGGCGTGGACGCCGTCGACCACGACACGATGCATCCCGGGATCTGGCTGGCGTTCGGCGACGTCAACGGGGCGGATTTCTGGCGCAACAAGGCGCGCATGGAGCATGTGCGATTCACGGAAACTCCCGAGGCGCGGGATGGCCGGCTCGCGTTCGCCACGGAATGCCATCTTCCGCACGGCGGAAGGCCGTGTGCTGGGATCCCTGATCCAACGCTTCGCGCTCACACCGTTCTCCAACGTCTGGGTGCTCGCCTGGGAGGCGGCGGTTCATCCGGAAGGGGGCGAGCTGATTTTCGGCGACCAGGAAGAAATGGGACTGGGGGCCCGGGTCGCGACGGCGATCGCGGAGAAGCAGGGCGGCGTGATCACCAGCAGCGCGGGACGGAGGACGGCGAGGAGCACGTGGGGCCAGCCGGCCGATTGGTGCGACTACTCCGGGGTCGTGGCCGGACGGTCGGTCGGGATCACGCTCATGGCCGACCCGGGGAACTTCCGGCCGAGCTGGTGGCACAACCGCGACTACGGAGTGTTCGTCGCCAATCCCTTCGGGCGCGAAGCGATGAAGCAGGGAGCTCGGAGCGCCGTGACGGTGAAACCCGGCGAGCCCCTTCGCCTGAGGTATTGGGCGGCGATCCATTCAGGGGAAGGATTCGATGTGGGAGCGGCGTATCGGGCAGTTCTCGCCGAGAAACCCCCGCTACCTGCGATTCCGCCCTGAAGATCCTGAAACGGCTCTTGGCCAGGTCGGAGACGCTGGGCATACTCCGCGCGTTGAAGTCCTGGATTCGAAATCTGACCTGGACGAGCTGGGCGTTGCTTCTGGCCTGCGGCTGCTCCCGCGGCCCTGAAACCGCGGGCGATCGGGCGGCATCACCGCCCACGGACGGCGGGTCGTTCGAGGTCGAGCGGGCGGAACTTCGAGCGATCGAGCGAACGATCACCACGACCGGTTCGTTGCTTCCCATGGATCGCACGCCGCTGAGCGTGATCGTGCCGGGTCGTCTTTCGTCGATAGCTGTCGATCTTGGAAGTTTCGTGCGCGAAGGGGAGCCGATCGCGCGGGTGGACGACTCGGATTATCGGCTGCGGGTGGAGCAATCCGAGGCGGCTCTCTGGCAGGCTCGGGCGCTTCTGGGTCTTCCGCTGACGGGAGACGAGGATCTGGTGGACGTCGAGGCGTCGAGCCGGGTTCGGGAAGCGACGGCGGTGTTGGGTGAAGCGAAGGCGAACCGGGAACGTATCGAGGCTTTGTCCGGGGAAGGGATTCTTTCGGCATCCGAATTGGAGACGGCCACGGCGGCCTACAAGGTGGCGGCGAGCCGGCTCTCGGAGGCGCTGGAACAGGCGCGGACGCGGATGGCCCAACTTCAGCAGCGCAGGGCGGAATTCAGGATCGCGCAGAAGCAACTCGCGGACACGCGGATCGTGGCGCCGTACGACGGGGCGGTTCAGGAGCGGTTGGCGAACGTGGGGGAGTACCTGGCGGTGGGCGCGCCGGTGGTGACTTTTGTGAGGACGGATCCGCTCCGACTTCGGGTGGAGGTTTCGGAGCGCGAAGCGCCGAGGGTGAAGATCGGCCAGGAGGTCCGCGTGTCGCTGGAGGGCGATCCCGAAGCTTATTTCGGCGAGGTGAAGCGATTGAGTCCGGCCATCGTGCAGGGGAGTCGGACCCTGGTGGTCGAAGCGGACGTGAAGTCCCGGGGCCGGCTGCGTCCGGGGACTTTCGCGCGAGCGGGGATTGTGACGACGGGGGAGGTTCCGGTCGTGACCGTGCCGAGTGAAGCGCTGGTGACGTTCGCGGGAATCCAGAAGGTGTTCCTCGTGGAGGACGGTCTCGCGGTGGAGAGGCGGGTTTCGACGGGCGATCGCGGTCCGGGTTGGGTGGAGATCACCGGCGGCGTGAAGGAAGGGCAGTCGGTGGTGGTATCGCCTGGAAGCCTGCAGACCGGCCAGAAAGTGACGGTCCTGCCCGCGGGATCCGGGTCGGTGAAGAAGGCTTCGGGAACCCCCGTGGGTTCGTGAGTTTGGGACGAACCGATGCAAACCCTGGCTGAGATCTGCATCCGACGCCCGGTGTTCGCCTGCATGCTGGTGCTGGCCTTGGTCGTCGCCGGGGCGACGGGTTACATGCGGTTGAACGTCGACCGGTCGCCGTCGGTGGACCTTCCGACGATCTATGTCTCGACCATGCTGCCCGGGGCTTCGCCGGTGGAGATGGAATCCCTGGTGGCGCAGCCTCTCGAGCAGAGCATCAACACCATCGAGGGGATCAACGAGCTTCGGTCGATCTGCGGCGTGGGGCGCTCGTTCATCATCGTGCGGTTCAATCTGGACCGGGACCCGAACTCGGCGGCCGAGGATGTCAGGAACCGGGTGTCGGCGGCGGCGTCGGAATTACCGCCGGATGTTCTGGCGCCCCGGGTGTCGAAGTTCGACGTCGATTCGGCCGCCGTGTTGACCCTGGCGATGTCGGGGGACCGGCCAGTCCGGGAACTGACGGAACTGGCGGACAAGATCGTGCGGGTTCAGCTCGAACGGGCGGAGGGCGTGGGCGAAGTGGAGGTGGAGGGGGGATTGGGGCGGGCGATCAACATTTGGGTGGACGCCGACCGGTTGGCGGCGTACGGGCTGCCCATCACGGTGGTGCGGGATGCGGTGGTCAGCCAGAACGCCAACATCCCCGGGGGCAACCTGACCGGCGCGTTGAAGGAGAGCGTCCTGCGGACGGTAGGGCGGGTGGAAAACCCGGAGGATTTCAACGACCTCGTCGTCACGACCGTGAATGGGTCGCCCGTGCGGATCCGAGACCTCGGCCACGCGGAGGACGGCACGCAGGAGCAGCGGTCGGTGGCGCGATTGGACGGCCGGCCGTGCGTCCAGCTCGACATCCGGCGTCAATCGGGAGCGAACACGGTGGCCGTGATCGAGTCGATCAAGTCGCGGCTACCCGCCCTCCTGGCCCAGCTTCCTCCGGACGTGAAGATCCAGGTGACGCGCGACCAGTCGCGGTACATCCACGAGGCGCTGTCGGAGATCAAGAAGCACCTCGTGCTGGGGAGCCTCCTCGCCAGCCTCGTGGTGCTGATGTTCATGCGGAGCTGGAGGGCGACGTTCATCGCGGGCATCGCGATTCCGGTCTCGGTGATCTCGACCTTCGGCATGATGTGGGCCCTCGATTTCACGCTGAACAGCGTCACGATGCTGGCTCTGGTGCTGATGGTGGGAATCGTGATCGACGACGCGATCGTCGTTCTCGAGAACATCTTCCGGTTCGTCGAGGAGAAGGGCGTGAGCGCCTTCGAGGCGGCGCGGGCGGCGACGGCGGAGATCGGGCTCGCGGTGATGGCGACCACGTTCAGCCTGGTCGTGATCTTTGTCCCGGTGTCGTTCATGTCGAGCGTGGCGGGGCGATTCCTCTTTCAGTTCGGTCTGACATCGGCCGTGGCGATCCTCGTGAGCCTGCTGGTTTCCTTCACGCTGACGCCGATGCTGAGCGCGCGGCTCTACAGCGTCGGGCGATCGCGCCGGGTGGAGCACAGCGGCCATGGATCCAGGGGGGGATTCTATGGAGGGATCGAGCGGGCCTACCTCAAGGCCCTGGGCTGGTCCTTGCGCCACCGCCTGGTCGTGATGGGCCTCGCGGCGTTGGTGGCGCTGAGTTCCCTGCCGCTGTACGGCCTGGTTCGGCAGGAGTTCACGCCGACGGATACGGACGAGGGGGAGTTCGAAATCAACCTGACGGCGCCCGAGGGGACCAGTCTTCCCGCCATGCACGAGGTCGTGCTCCTGGCGGAAGCCGCCGTCCGTGAAATCCCCCACGTGCGGACCATCCTGGCGACGACAGGTTCCAGGAGCGGCTTTTCGTCGGTCAACCAGGGCCGGCTCTATCTTATGTTGGCGCCGCACGCGGAGCGGACCTTCAGCTGGGGGCGCCTCCTCAGTCCGACGCCCTGGAAGGCGTTCCAGGGTAACGCGACCCAGCGCGAGGTGATGCAGCAGGCGCGCGCGCGGTTGAAGTTCCTCAAGGACGTCCGGGTCGGCGTGCGGGGTGGCGGTTCGTCGATCAGCCTGGGCGGGCCGCCCTACGAGATCGACTTCGCGTTGCTGGGGCCGGACCTCGAAGAGTTGGCGACGTACGCCGATCACCTGCGGACGAAGGCGCCGGAACTGGGCCTTCAGGACGCCGACACGACGCTGCGCCTGGACAAGCCCGAATTGCGGGTCGAGGTGGACCGAAGCCGGGCGGCGGACCTGGGGGTGGAAGTCCGGGACATCGCGTCGGCGCTCCGCATCCTGGTCGGCGGGGACACGCGGGTCTCGCGGTTCCGGGACGTCGGCACCAACGACGACTACGACGTGCAGCTCCGGTTGACGGACTTGGACCGGGATGATCCGGAGGACCTGGCCCGGCTGTATGTGTCACGGAAGGGCGGGGGGTTGGTGCGTTTGGACAACCTCGTGCGGGTGGTGCAGGGCCAGACCGCCTCGCGGATCGACCGTCTCGACCGGCAGAGGACGGTGGCGCTCCGATCGAACATCGCGCCCGGGTACGCCATGGCGGACCGGCTCGCGGCGCTGCGGGAGGAAGTGCGGAACATGAATCTCCCGCCGGCTTACACGACGAAGGTCTCCGGGCGGGGGCGGGAACTGGAGAGCACCTTCGTGGAGTTTCTATGGGCCTTCGCGCTGTCGGTGGCGTTCATGTACATGATCCTGGCGTCGCAGTACGAGAGCGTGGTCCACCCGTTCACGATCCTCCTTTCCCTGCCACTGGCCCTTCCGTTCGCCCTGTTCTCGCTCTGGGCTTCGGGCAACACGTTGAATCTTTATTCCGGCCTGGGCCTTCTCGTGCTGGCGGGCGTCGTGAAGAAGAACGCGATCCTTCAGATCGACCACATGAACCAGCTCCGGGGAAAGGGCATGGACCTGTATCCGGCGGCGATCCAGGCCAATCGGGACCGGCTTCGGCCGATCCTGATGACGACCCTTTCGCTGGTGGCGGGCATGCTGCCCCTCGCCCTTGGGACCGGGCCGGGCTCGGAGGAGAGGCGGGCGGTCGCCGTGGTGGTGATCGGTGGCCAGTCGCTCTGCCTGCTGCTGACGCTGCTCGTGACGCCGGTGGTGTATTCGGTGCTGGACGACGCGATCCAGGGCCTCCGCCGGCGCTGGCGGCGCCCCGGCGCTTCAGGCGATCCGGTGGGCGGGGCTCCGCTGCCGGTGGGGAAATAGGGAAGTCGAGGAGCGGCCGGCAGGTTTGCGATTGGCCCGGTCGCCGGGCCGCCGTAGGGTCTCGCCCGACCACGGCCGGGGGCCTCCGAAAACACGGGGTCGCGCACCCGGCATCCCACCATGAACACCGTCCAGGATCTCAAGACCGTCACACGCAACACGAAGTCCAAAGTCGAAGCGGAACTCTCGCGCACGGGAGGGTTGCTCCGATTGGCGCCCGCCTGGGTGCCGCGTTCCTTCCTGCAGCCCGGGCTTCGACTGAAACTCCACCCGGACGACACCTACGCCTACGGCGCCAACCGCGGCGGCATCGACGAACGCTGGTTCGCGTCGACGACCGAAGCCGCGAACGACGGCCGGGTGCCGGACGAAGGGTTGAGCTACTGCGTGGTGGGCGGCGAACGGTTCACGCTGCGGAAGGCGGTCGAGGACTGCGGGGCGACGCTGATCGGCGGGAAGATCTGGAAGAAGTACGGCAAATGGCCGGTCTACTCGAAGTTCTTCGACAACATGGGGCCGATTCCCCATCACATGCACCAGAACGCCAAGCAGGCGAAGCTGGTGGGGCAGGAGGGCAAGCCGGAGTCGTACTACTTCCCGCCCCAGCACAACAACGTCGGCAACAACTTCCCGTACACCTTCATGGGCCTGGAGCCCGGGACCACCAAGGCCCAGGTCCGGAAATGCCTCGAGGACTGGAACAAGGGCGACAATGGCATCCTCGACCTGAGCCGCGCGTACCGGCTGAAGCCGGGGACCGGCTGGCTGATTCCGCCGTGCGTCCTTCATGCGCCAGGCAGTCTCTGCACCTACGAACCCCAGTGGGGCAGCGACGTGTTCGGCATGTACCAGAGCCTGGTCGAAGGTCGCTACGTCCCCTGGAGCCTGCTCGTGAAGGACATGCCGAAGTCGAAACACAAGGACCTCGACTTCATCGTCGATCAACTCGACTGGGACGGGAACGTCGATGCCAGTTTCAAGGACAACCACTACCTCGAGCCGGTGCCGGTGGCGGACACCCGGAAGGAAGGGTACGTCGACCGCTGGATCGTCTACGGCAAGATCGCCGGCGAACAACTGTTCACCGCCAAGGAACTGACCGTGAATCCGGGAACGAAGGTCACCGTGAAGGACGCGGGCGCCTATGGCCTGGTCTGCGTGCAGGGCTCGGGTCGGATCAACGGGCAGCCCCTGAACAGTCCGAAACTGATCCGGTTCCATGAACTCACCGAGGACGAATACTTCTGCACCGAGGATGGCGCGAAGGCCGGCGTGGTGTTCGAGAACACCAGCGAGACGGAACCCCTGGTGGCTCTCCGTTACTTCGGGCCCGAGGTGAATGCCACCGCGCCCGAGATGGGCGCCTACCGGAAGAACAAGTTCGCCTGAGCCGGACGCCTGAAGGGCGGAGGGACGCGGCACGACCCGTGTATCGCATGTCTTTCGGGGGCAAATGGAACTGCTGGCGGCGCGGTCTCCCGGCATCGCGGGGTTTTGAGACTTGAATTCACGGATTCCGGTCGCCACGGTCCTTGGAGCATTTTGACCTATGGCAGACATCGCTAACCGGTACGCGGAAAACATCGGCGGCAAGTTTTACGTCGACAACCAGTGCATCGATTGTGACCTGTGCCGGGAGACGGCACCCAACAATTTCAAGAGGAACGACGACGGCGGTTATTCCTTCGTCTACAAGCAGCCGGAGTCTCCCGAGGAGGAGGCCCAGTGCAAGGAAGCCAAGGAAGGCTGTCCCGTCGAGGCGATCGGCGACGACGCGCCCTGAAGGCGTTCCCCCGTGGCGCCGGTTGTCAACCGGCTCCGAAGCGGCGCCGTCTCGGCACCTCGGCGTTTCCAATGGGTGATCGCCCGCGCCAATTGGCGTTGGAGTGGGTCGCTGAGTGATCGGACGATGTAGCGCAGGCTGCCCAGCCTGCTGTATCGCCGGTTGCCAACCGGCGGGGATCCTGTTGCGGAGCAACGCCCGCGACTCGTTGATTTCAGTATGGCTCTAGTCGTCGCACCCGCCGACTGGCAGTCAGCGAAGGGCGCGCCGAAGCATTTCGAGGGCCTGCTGGGACGACACGTACTTGAACGTCTCGCGATCGAAGGGATTGAAGAACCGACGGACCTGGGTCGCGGTTCCGGGGCGGGCCAGGGCCGCGAACAGGGTGCCGACCGGTTTCGTCTCGGTCCCGCCTCCGGGTCCCGCGATGCCCGTGAGCGCGAGCGCGTGGGTGGCGGGGGACCGGGCCAGGGCGCCTTCGGCCATGGCCTGGGCGCAGGCTTCGCTGACCGCTCCGTGCTCGGCGAGCAGGGCGGCGGGGATATTCAGGTCCCGTTGTTTCGCGTCGTTGTCGTAGGTGATCCAACCGCCCCAGAAGGCGGCCGACGCTCCGGGAACATTGGTCAGTCGGTGCGCGACATAGCCGCCGGTGCACGATTCGGCGAGCGCCAGCCGAGCGCCCCGTTCGGTCGCCAACCGAATGACGACATCCTCCAGTTGGTCCTCATCACGCCCGAACACGTGTTCGCCCAGGAGGCGGAGGACCTCCGACACGGCCTCTTCCTCGAGCGAAACCGCCTGGGCGCCCCGGGTGACGAGCCGGACATCGACCTCGCCGGTGCGGGCGCAGTACCCGAGCTCAAGTCCCCGCGCGAGGAGGCCCGGCAGGACCGGCGCAAGTCGCTCCTCCACCCAGGATTCGCCGAGTCCACAGGTCCGCAGGGTCACGCATCGGTAAGGTTCCACGTGCGGGGCCCAGGCTTGAAGGAGCGGAGTGAGCTGCGTGTCGAACATCGGACGGAGTTCCCGGGGCGGCCCAGGAAGCATGACCAGCCACGAGGCCGCGGGACGAAAGCGCCCCGCTTCGACCGGCAGGGCGAGTCCCGGCGCGGTTCCGTGGAGGTTGGGAAGGATGATCGCGCCCTCGGGAACCTGCGCCTGGATTTCCACCCGGGCCGGCATCGGACGGTTCCGGACGGCGAAGAAACCGCGGATATTCTCCAGCGTGGGTCCGTCGAGCACGAGGTTTCGACCCAGCAGTTGGGCGATGTAGTCGCGGGTGACGTCGTCGGACGTCGGTCCGAGCCCGCCGGTGGTGATGACCCAATCGGCGCGCCCAAGCGCCTCTCCGGCGGCGTCCCGGATGGCCGCGCCCGTGTCCGGAACGGCCGTCTGCCGGGTGCAGGGCCAGCCGAGGTCGGCAAGTCGCCGACAGATCCATTGCTGATGGGTGTTCAGGACCCGGCCGAGCATCAGTTCGGAACCGGTGTTGAGCAGTTCGACGGTCACCGGGACGGAGCATGCCCTTGGCGTTCACCGAGGGCGAGTCATCGGAGTGATCCTGGAAACGGCGGTTTCAACCACGGAAGGCACGGAACACACGGAAGAGGAGGGATATGGAAAGGCGGTGGATATCCTCTCGAGGGTGACCAGCCCTCCTTCCACAACTCACTCTCATTCCGTGCTTTCCGTTTCTTCCGTGGTTGTTGCCGACTTTTTTGGGATCAAACGCCTTGGCGGCGGGCGCCGGGCCGGATCACCCGCGACGTCAGATAGAGTTCGTTCCCGACCCGGCGGAGGCGGGTCCACTTGAGCGTCACCGCGGAGGCGAGGTTGGGCAGCCCAAGGCCTTCGCTGAGGGTCGGGGCGAGCCGTCCTCCAAAGAGGAGGGGGCAAACCGTCCCATGGACTTCGTCGATCAGCCCGGCTCGGAACATGGCGTCATTCAGCCGCGAACCGCCCTCGCACACGAGGCGTCGAACTCCCCAGTCCTTCCGAAGCCACGCCAGCGCGGCTGGAAGATCCACCTCGTTTCGTCCGAAACACGCCACCACCGCCCCGGCCCCGCGGAGACGTTCCACTCGGGCGGGCGGCGCCGCGCCGCCGACGAGAACCACCAGGGGCGACCTGGACTCGGAAAAGACATCGGCCTTCGGATCGAGATTGGCGCCGCCGCTGACGACGACCCGAAGGTTGAATTCGGCGAGTCCCCGCCGAAGCCGCCGTCGCTGGTACCTGGGACCCCCGGGGCCCAGCGTGACTCCGGGCACGTTCGCCGTCCGCGACCCGCAGATGACCGCGTCGGCGCCGGCGCGCAGTTCGAGGAGATGCGCCTGGTCGCGCGCGCTGCCAAACGATGAGACGGCCCGATTGCCCGTGGCGATCTTGCCGTCGGCCGTCATGGCCATGTTCACGAGGACGAAGGGGGCGGGCATCGGAGGCTGAGTCTACCGGGGTTGGAAATGCCGAACGCATCCGCGGACGGGACCAGGGGAGAAGATCATGGCGGTCGCGATCTCACTCGATCCACATGGCATCGCCATAACTGAAGAACCGGAAACTCGCGTCGATCGCCGCTTGATAGGCTTCGAGAATCAGTTCCCGCCCGGTGGTTTGATCCGGGGCGGCGAAGGCGCTCACGAGCATGAGAAGCGTCGATCGCGGGAGATGGAAGTTGGTGAGGAGGACGTCGACGAGACGGAACCTGGCCGGTGGGTAAACGAACAGTTGGGTGATTCCCGGGCCGGGAACGAGATGGCCGTCGTTCGCGCGGGCGACGCTTTCGAGGACCCTCAGGGTCGTGGTGCCGACGGCGATCACACGCCGGCCGTTCCCGTGGGTTGCCTTCACGGCGTCGACGGTTTCAACGGGCACATGGAAACGCTCGGCATGCATCACGTGGTCCCCGGGAACCTCAGCCTTCACGGGCGCGAAGGTGCCAAGTCCCACGTGCAGGGTCACCTCGGCGATCCCAATTCCCGAGTCGCGAAGCCGCTGGAGGAGTTCGACCGAGAAATGCAGGCCCGCCGTCGGGGCGGCGTTCGAACCGGTTTCCCGGGCGTAGACTGTCTGGTAGCGCTCACGGTCCTCGGCGAGCGGAACAGGCCGTCGAATATAGGGGGGAAGGGGCATGACCCCGTGCCGGTCGGCGAAAGCCCGCACGTCGGCTTCGGGCGGAAACTCGATCCGGCAGGAACCGTCCGGCCGCTTTTCCGCGACGACGCCCGGCAGGACGGCGTCGTCGTCGGGGCCGAATACCAGTTCGGATCCGGGTCGAACGCGCTTTCCGGGTCGGAGGAGGACCCACCATCCGCCCTCGGTGGCCGATTCGAGGAGTAGGATCTCGACGGATCCGCCACCGCGCAGCTTCCGGCCGAAGAGGCGAGCCGGGAGGACCCGGGAGTTGTTGAGGACGAGGAGGTCACCGGGGCGCAGGAGGCTGGGGAGGTCGAGGAACGAGCTCGGGTGGAACGTTCGGGACGCCCGGTTCACCCGCATCAGGCGCGACTCCGTGCGTTGATTCGGGGGGTGTTGGGCGACCCGATCCGGGGGTAGGAAATAGTCGAAATCCGCGGTTCGCACGCCGGCCTTCTATACCGTTCAAGTAAGCCCGGATGAAGCGTGAATTTGGAAACTACTTGAGAAAAAGTAGGGATCTGATCTTATTCACACGTTATTCACCTACGCGACGTCGACTGGGAACAAGTTGTTTGAGAGTCGACGTTTTCTCTGTTGAATTTGTGGGGGAAAGTGTAGCAGGGTGGGGCGGTGTGGGGGAGATGGGAGGTTGACTCCCAAATCCCCCGATCCAGACCGGCCCAATGTCGGCCCCCGAGAACCATAACGGCGATGGGACGCCCCTGTTTGTTTCGCGCTTCGATAACAAGGTCGATGAGAAGCGCCGCATCCAGATTCCGAGTTCTTGGCGAAGGGGGCAGTCGGGGGTCCGGTACATTCTGGTTCCGGTGCCGAAGCGGGCTTGGCGCCCCGCCTGCATGGTGGCGATGCCTCCTCAAAAATTCATGACCCTCGTCCAGGAAGTTCGTCAGATGCGTTTTTCCGATGATCGCGCGGACACGCTCCGCCGGTTGTTGGCGACGCGGGCGACCGAGGTCGAGACGGACAGCGCGGGTCGGATCTGTCTTCCCGAGGAGGTCGCGCGGGCGGTGGACATCAAGGAGCGGGTCATTCTGGCGGGGATGATCGACTGCTTCGAAATCTGGAGTCCCGACCGCTATGCGCAGATGGAATCGGGCGACGACGAGCGCTCCGCGGAAGCGTTTTCGATGATCTGACCGAGGGAACCCAGGCATGAACCTTCGCAACCTATTGCCGATCGGACGGACCGTTGATCCTTCGGGGGAACGCTCGGGGAGGTTCCGCCCGGCGGCGCCCGGGTTGCTGCCGGTTTTTTCCAGGGAAGCGCCGACGGAGTCCGCCCCGATGGGAACGCCGTCTGGAACACCGGATGGGAGCTCCGCGGCGGCGGGCGATGCGCTTTCCGATGCGAATCCCTTCGCGGTCGGGCGGGACTCGGCGGGGTCGCGGGAGGTGCGGAAGGTCGGGATGGGGACCGCTGCGGATGAAATCTCCGCCCAGACCCGACCGAAGGCGAAGGCCGAGGCGAAGTCCACGGCGAAGGGGAACGCCAACAACGCGAAGTCGGGTCGGCGACTTCCGCTGTGGCTCGAGCAATGGATCTGGGCCCTGATGCGTTCGGGGAATCGGCGGCGGGGCACGCGGCCGGTCCAGGGGGAGCTTTTTTCGGAACCGGTCAAGGTGGCGAAGAACGACCTGGTGGCTTCGGATGTCGAAGTGGTGGTGCGCGTCCCGGCGAAGCCGAAGGCGATGAGCGCCACCTGCCGGGCCCGCCTCATGGGGCTTTGGTGGGCGCCGGTGGCGCGTCGCCTCGGGCGCTTGGGTGATCGATCCCGCGAATCGTGAAACCGTTTCGTGAACTCCTTCATGCACAACCCGGTCCTGTTGACCGAGGCGTTGGAGGCGCTGGCGCTTCGACCCGGGGGGAAGTACGTGGACGGCACCATCGGTGGGGCTGGGCACGCGGTCGGGATTCTGACGGCGACTGGGGACACGGGGTGGTTGTGGGGAATCGATCGCGATGGACTCGCGCTGAAGGCGGCGGCGGATCGGCTGGCACCTTTCACCGGTCGGTTTGAACTGTTTCATGGGGGGTTTGATCGGATGGAGGAGTGGGTGTCGGAAGAGGAGGCCGACGGGGTGATTCTGGACCTGGGGGTGAGTTCTCCCCAACTGGATCGGGCCGAGCGCGGATTCAGTTTCCAGCAGGAAGGCCCACTGGACATGCGGATGGACCGTGGGCAGGCGTTGACGGCGGCGGACCTCGTGAATGGGGCGCCGGTGGAGGAGTTGGCTCGGATATTCAGGGAACTGGGTGAGGAACCGCGCGCCAGGAAACTGGCGTGGCTGATCGCGGAGGAACGGCAGGTGCGTCCATTGAAGACCACAAAAGAGCTGGCGACGCTGGTGGAACGGGGCGCCCCCCGCGGGGCGAGCCGGATCCATCCGGCGACCCGCGTCTTCCAGGCGCTCCGAATGGTCGTGAACGACGAACTGGGTCAGCTCGACCGCGGGCTGCGCGCGGCCTGCCGCGTGTTGAAGCCGGGCGGGCGGCTCGCGGTGATTTCCTTCCAGTCATTGGAGGCGCGCCGGGTCAAGTGTTTCGGCGCCGTTCAGACGCGTGACTATGATTTCGACGGTGAGGTGGATGTGCCGGAATTGAGACGCCCGAGGCGGGCTTCGATGCGCTGGGTGGCGCGCCGGGCCGTGGTGGCGGGCGAAGGGGAACTCGCGGCGAACCCGAGAGCGCGCAGCGCCCAGCTGCGCGTCCTGGAGAAGGTGTGACATGGCTCGAGAAACTCGGAAAAAAAAGACGGGAGCCCTCGGTCCCACGGTGACTTCGGCCCTGATGATCTGTCTCGCCGCGGCCCTGGCGCTGCTCGTGCAGATCCGGCTCAAGGCCGACCTGCACCGGCTGTACGGCGGCATCAGCGCGTTGGACCGCCAGGTGGCGCAGGTCCGGCGATTGAATCACAAGCTGGAAGTGGACTACGAGATGCTGACCTCGCCGGCGGGCCTGAACAACCGCCTGCGGGATCTCCAACTGAATCTGATCATGCCCGGTGAAAACGCCCGGGTCGTGCTGCCGGAACCCCGGATCGAACCGCCGCTGCCGGTGGTGCCGATCCAGCCGGACGGAACGCCCGGTGGTCCGGGTGGGCTCGAACGCAGGATGGCGGCGGTGCATCCGGGCAAGGGCGAGGTGAGGAACCGCGCCCAGTAGGAAAAGCCCCGCCGGTGGCCTCACCATGGGCCTCGAGTCCGGGCGCCCACCTTTCGATTTCGAAACAACCGACGACGACGACAGGAGACGATCTTGGAACTGATCCGACAACGGGTGCGCTTCTTCTGGATGGGCATGTTGCTCCTCCTCGCGTTTTGCTGCCTCGGTTACCGGTTGGTGCAGTTGCAGGTGGTCCAGCACGGGGAGTTCCGGCACCTCGCCAACCGGAGCCATTCGATGATGATCCCCCTCAAGGGACACCGGGGCGACATCCGTGACGCCAGGGGCGAGGTGCTCGCGCGAAGTCTCCCCGCGAAGATGATCTGCGCCGATCCGTCGCTCCTCGGCGACCGTTACGCGGTCATGGCCAGGTTCCTGGCGCCGCTGCTCCGGACCAACGAGGCTTTCCTGGTCGAGGCGCTCCGCCCGAAGTATCGCATCGACGAACACGGCGAGATCCTCCGCGATCGCTTCGGCAGGCCGGCCACCAACCAATTCGTCGCGTTGAAACGCCGGGTTCCCGACGAGGAATGGAAGGCGATCCACGCGACCCTGGCCGAGGAGGGATTCGGACTTCCCGAGAAGTCCGGACGGTCGATCCGCTTGCTGCGGAAGGCCGTTTTTCCGTCCGCCGACGAGGACGAGATCCGGATCTACCCGAACCGCTCGCTCGGCGCGGCGGTGATGGGATTCACCGACACGGACGGCCGGGGTCTGGAGGGTCTCGAAGCGTTCCTCAACGATTCGCTGAAGGGGGTGGATGGCTACATCGAGACCGAGCGGACCCGCCGGGGCGGGGAGCTGAGGCAGTTCCGCGAGGTGGTGATTTCTCCGCAGCACGGGCGGGACGTGTACCTGACGCTGGATGCGCGGCTCCAATTGATCGTGGAGGAGGAGCTCGCCGCGACCGTGAAGGAATTCCAGGCCCGAGGGGCGTGCGCCGTGGCGGTGCAACCAAGGACCGGACGGGTCCTGGCGATGGCCAGCCTGCCGACCTACGATCCCAACCAACCTCCCTTGGGGGCGAATGACGGCCCGCGGCGCCGCAACCGGGCGATCAGCCAGACCTTTGAGCCGGGGTCGACCTTCAAGATCGTGGCGGCGACCGCCACCTTGAACGAGGGGGTCCTGAACCTGACCGACCTCGTCGATTGCGGGGAGAAGGGGGTGTGGCGGCAGACGTTCGGGCGCGAGAACGTCGTCCTCCGGGATTCCCATGCGATGAAGGAACGCTACTCGCCCGTCGAACGCGTCATCGCCGAATCGTCGAATATCGGGACCTTCCAGATGGCGATGCGGATGGGACGCGAACGCTACGCCGACTACCTCTACCGCTTCGGCTTCGACCAGAAGACCGGGATCCGCCTGCCGGTGGAGGAGGAGGGCCAGTTGCGTCCCCTGGAAGTCTGGACGATGACCGACTTCTCCCGCGTCGCGATGGGGTACACGATTTCGATCACGCCGCTTCAGCTGGCGATGGCGATGGGGGCCATCGGAAACGACGGGCTCCTGATGCGCCCGCAGATCATCGACCGGATCGTCGCATCGGACGGGACGGTGCTGTCCCAGCCCGGTCCGGAGGTGGTGCGGAGCGTCTGCCGCCCCGAGGTGGCTTCCCTGGTCCGCCGCGCCTTGCGGCAGGTCGTGGAGGACGGGACCGGGTCGCTTGTGAAAATGGATCGATATTCGGTCGCCGGTAAAACCGGGACCGCGAAGATCGCTCCGTATCGTGAGGACCGGTATTTTTCGAGTTTCGTGGGATTCTTTCCGAGCGAAGCCCCGGAATTGTGCCTGGCGATCGTTGTGGAGGATCCGAATCCCCGGATCGCCTACTATGGCGGGCGCGTGGCGGGGCCGGCGTTCCGGCGCATCGCCGAACGCGCGGCGGATTACCTGGGCATCCAGCCGGATCTCCCGAGAGCGGGCGAGGAGAAGGCCGACGATCGCCGCGCCCAGATGACCTTGGCGGGACGAAAACCGTGATCGCGACCCCCAACCTCCAACGGCGGCCACCGGCGATGGAACCGCGGGCCCTGGGCTATTTCGCGGAAGCCTGCCGCGGTGAACTGCGGTGCGCCGATCCCCGGAACGAGGTGACCCGGGTCTGCACCGATTCGCGGGACCTTCAGGCGGGCGATCTCTTCGTGGCGCTGTCCGGCGATCGATTCGACGGGCACGGTTTCGTGGAGGAGGCCGTGAATCGGGGCGCCGTGGCGGCGGTGGTGGCGGATCGGGAGGCCGGGCGTTTTCCTGGAATGCCGCTGCTGGTGGTGCCGGAACCCCGTCGGGCGCTGGGCCGGATGGCGGGGCGATACCGGAATGATTTCCGCATTCCCGTGATCGCGGTCGCGGGGTCGAACGGCAAGACGAGCACCAAGGAACTCCTCGGCGCCCTGCTGGGCGGCTGTTTCGCCACCCACCGCAGTCAGGACAGCTTCAACAACGACGTCGGGGTGCCCGTGACGTTGCTGGGACTGGAATCGAGGCACCTGGCGGCCGTCGTGGAGGTGGGAACCAATCATCCGGGGGAACTGGCGCCCCTCGTCCGGTTGGCCTGTCCCAGGATCGGCGTGCTCACCCATGTGGGGGAGGAGCACCTGGAATTCTTCGGCAGTCTGCGCGGCGTGGTGGAGGAGGAGGGATGGGTCGCGGATCTGCTGCCCCCGGACGGTCTTCTCGTGCTGCCGGGCGATCAGCCGTGGAGCGACGCCATCGTGGCGCGAACCCGCGCGCGGGTGATCCGGACGGGCGAAGGCCCCCGGTGCGACTGGCGGGTGACCCGGGTGGTGGCGGACGCCGACGGGACGACGTTCGATGTCCGCTGTCCCCGCGGCGAGTTGGACGGCGAATACCGGGTCAATTGGATCGGGCGGCACCAGGTTTCCAACGCCGTCCTGGCGTTGGCGGTCGCGGCGGAGTTCGGTTTGGGCCGGGACGAACTCCGCCGCGGACTGACCCAGGCGACGCCCGCGAAGTGGCGCATGAACCGTTGGGATTTCGAGGGCGTCCAGGTGATCGAGGACTGCTACAACTCGAATCCGGATTCGATGCTGGCGGCCCTCGAGTCGCTCCGGGCGTTTCCGTGTTCCGGCCGTCGAATCGCGGTCATGGGGGCGATGGCGGAACTGGGCGGACACTCGGCCCGGGCGCACGAGCGCGTGGGACGCCGGGCGCGGAATTGGGGATCGACCGACTGGTCGGGGTGGGTGAGGCGGCGGCGGTTTCGGTGGACGCGGCGGCCGAGGCCGGTCTCGCCCAGGCGGTCGCCGTGGACGCCGTGGAGACGGCGGCGGCCTCCCTCCAGGCGTACCTTCGGCCCGGGGATTGCCTCCTGATCAAGGGGTCGCGGTCGGCGCGGCTCGAGCGGCTGGGCGTCCTGTTGCGGGAACAGGCGAGCCTGCAACACGCTGCGTGAACCATGCTCTACTATCTCAGCGTCTGGTTGCGCGACTGGGCCGACGGCTCGGAGTGGGCGGAGTGGTTCGGACCCCTCCGGGTCTTCGACTACGTCACTTTCCGAAGCGGGGGGGCCGTCCTGACGTCGCTTCTCCTTTCGCTGGTCCTCGGGCCTCGCTTCTACCGCGAACTGCGCCGGTTGAATTTCGGGCAGACCTACGACGACCCGGGCGTGCGCCACGGGGCGGCGTCGGATCCCACCAAGAAGCGCGGCGTCCCGACCATGGGCGGCCTGCTGATCGTGCTGATTCTGGACATCACCGCGGTCCTCTGGGCGCGGTGGAACATGCAGCTCCAGCTGACGCTGCTCTCGGTCCTGGTTCTGGCCGGTCTCGGGTTTTACGACGACTACGCGAAGATCTCGAAACAGTCGCGCGAGGCGGGCGCGAGCGAGCGTCTGAAGTTGGTGGTTCAGTTTCTGCTGGCGGGCTTCATCGGCGGATACCTCTGGTGGAACGATTCGACGCGGAATCTCGTTTCCGACGTGATGGTGCCGTTCTTGAAGGAGCCGGTCCTGGTGGGGGCGGCCTGGCTCGGGGTGGGCGTGACGGTTCTGTCGATCGTCGGGTTTTCCAACGCCGTGAATCTCACGGACGGACTCGACGGGCTCGCCATCGGTTGCACGGTGATCGCGTCGTCGGTTCTGCTCGTGTTCTGTTACCTGGCGAGCAACCGGGTCTTCGCGACGCAACTGCTCCTGCCGTACGTCGATGGCGCGGGGGAATTGGTGGTGTTCACGGCGGCCCTCATCGGCGCGGGGCTCGGGTTCCTCTGGTTCAACTGCCATCCGGCGGAGGTCTTCATGGGCGACACCGGGGCCCTGGCCCTGGGAGGGGCGCTGGGAATCGTGGCGGTGCTGGTTCACCAGCCGCTGATCCTGCTGATCGCGGGGGGCGTGTTCGTGGCGGAGGCGGCTTCGGTCATGATCCAGCGGACGTGGTTCAAGTTCACCCGGAAGCGGCTGGGAACCGGACGGCGGATCTTCCTGATGGCGCCGCTTCACTATCATTTCATGAAAAAGGGATGGTACGAATCGAAGGTCACCGTACGTTTCTACATTCTCTCGATCCTGTGCGCGTTGGTGGCTCTCAGTTCGATCAAGCTCCGGTGACCGACGACTTCAGGCCGACCCCACGATGATACCTCTTTCCGTCAGACGAGCCCTGGTGGTGGGACGCGATGGCAGCGGTGCCGCCGCCGCCGCGCTGCTCGGACGCCGGGGCGTGTGGGTCACCCACGTCGAGGCGGGTCCGGCCGCGGCCGAACCGCCGGCGGGCCGGGATGCCGTCGAATTGGTCGTCGTGAGCGCCGGATCCGGAAGCCTCGCCGAGGCCGGAGTCGAGGCCTGGGTGGCGCGCGGAGTGCCGGTGATCGGCGAACGCGAACTGGCCTTTCAGCAGAGTTACTGCCTCCACGTCGCGGTGACGGGCGCGACGGGGAAACGAACGACCGCGGAACTGATCGCCCACTTGTTGCGGGCCGCCGGCCGCCAGGTCGAAGTCGCGGCCGGGACGGATCGGCCCGCGTGCGCCGTCGCGGAGAAGACTCGCGACCTGGATTTTCTGGTCCATGCCGTCGACCCCGAGGAGTTGGAGTTCTTCCAGTTCTTCCGGCCCGTGGTCGGCGTGCTGCTGAACGCCCCGGAGCGGGACGACGCGGAAGCGGGCGAGGCTGGAATCCGCCGGTACGCCCGTCTCTTCGCGACGCAACAGCCGTTCGACTGGGCCGTGGTGGAGTCGCGGGCCCTGGCTCGCCTGGAGTTGGCCGGTCTGGGCCTGCCCGGCAAGACGATCACGTTCAGCGCGGGCAGCCGACGCGCGGATCTGGGATTCGACCGGGGATTGCTGGTGAGCCGGATCGAGGGATGGTCCGGCCCGTTGTGGGACATGGCGCGGGGAGCGCTCCGAGGTCCGCATTTGGCCGAGGACGCGATGGCGGCGTTGGCCGTGGGTCGGGTCCTCCGTCTCGGGCTCGAGGAGATGACCTCCGCGCTGGCCGGATTTCGGGCGCCTCCCGGTCGGTTCGAGACGCTGGGGGTGATCAACGGCGTGGAATTCGTCCACGACGGCCGAGCCCGCCACATGGAGGCGCTGGATCGCGCGTTGGTGGCCCTGTCGCCGACGGCCCCCGAGAATCCCTTCATCTGGCTGATCGCGGGCGGGGCTTCGGCGGGGAGGCAGTTCTACGATTTGGGACCCGTCCTGTCGCCCCGGGTGAAGCACGCCTTCGTTCTGGACGAGACCGCCGCGGCGATGCGATCGGCTTGGCAGCTATTTACGCCTTGCACGCCCGTGACCTCGTTGTTAGATGCGGCCAACAGAGCGGTGGAACAGGCGGCGCCAGGGGACGTCATCCTGTATTCACCGGGGTGCCCGAGCCGTGGAACGCTTCCTGAATCAGGAGCCGGGACCGATGTGTTCCGAGACGTGTTCCGGGCCCGGCTCCAAAAGGCGGGCGGGTCCGAAGGGGCCCGCGTGCCGAATGCGGATCGCCCAGCCGGTGGTCGGCATCCCGACTCCGCTCCTCCAGCGTCCCCGGGCTTCCCGCTCCGGCGGTCATCGCCGTCGGGAACCGGAGCCGTCCCGCTTTCAAAGGAATCCCCAACCAGTCACAGATCATGAGCACACTCAGTCCTCTTCAACCCCAGAACGGGCTCGACGGCGCGTCGACCCCGAAGTCGCGCATGCGCGTCACCGTCCTGACAATCCTGGCGTTGCACGTCGTTTTCATTGGCGGCCTGCTGATGCAGGGCTGCGACAAGAAATCGGGCTCGGGCTCGTCCCAAAGCGGTGCTTCGGCGAGTTCGCTGCCGTCCTTGGGAGACACCAACTACTTTTCCAACTTCCCCGGGGATCCTCCCGGCTCCGGCTCGACCGCGGGCGCGGGGGACGCCACCGGCGGAACGGGGCAGGGCTTTTCGTCCATTCCACCCGTCGATCTGGCGACGAGGTCGGGCCAGCCGGTCGGGGGCGGGTACACGGGAATCGGTGGTGCCGGCGAGGAACCGGCTTCGAGTGTGGGACTCGGTTCACCGACGGAGGGATCCCGCGGCAATATCGGTTCGCTTCCCGTGGCGGTGTCGCCGATGGCGCCGGAGACTGGATCCGCGGGCATGACGGAGCACGTGATCAAGTCCGGGGACACGATCGGCGCGTTGGCGAAGGTGTACGGGGTTTCCGTCCAGGCGGTCGTGGATGCCAACCCGAATGCCCGTCCGCGCACCCTCAAGATCGGGGACCGGTTGCTGATCCCGCCGCCGACGCCTTCCTCGCAGGCGCCGTCCGTGGCTCCGGGTTCGGTCGACGGCGATGTTTATGTGGTCAAGGCGGGGGACAATCTCACCCGGATCGCCAAGAAATTCGGCGTCACCGTGAGGGCGTTGCGGGACGCCAACCAAATGAGGAGCGACCGCCTTCTGCCGAAGCAGCGGCTCGTCATTCCCCGGAAGACGCAGGCGAATTAGGAAGGCGGAACCGAAAGCGGCGGAGCGCCCGAGGCAACCATGCGACTGGCCGTAGGCACCATCACCATTGTGGTCGGGCTCCTGCTGATCCTGGGGCTGACGATGCTCAACAGCATCGGCATGCACCATCCGAACGGGTTGCAGTTCTTCTACCAGCAGTGTCAGTGGCTCGTGATCGGACTCGTGGCCTGCGTGGCGGCCTCCACGATCGACTACCGTAGGACCCGGAGCCTGGCCTTCGTGTTCCTGGGGGGGACGATGGTCCTCCTGATTTTGGCGCGGGTTCCCGGAATCAGTCGCGAAGTCAACGGCGCCTGGCGCTGGCTGAAGATTGGGCCGGTCACCTTCCAGCCATCGGAGCTGGCCAAGGTGGCCCTCATCCTGGCGCTGGCGGCTTACACCCACGTCAACCGACGGAAGATGGACCAGCCGATGATCGGTCTGGTGATCCCCGGGGCGATGGCGGCGGCGGTCCTGGCGCTGGTCCTCCTCGGCAAGGACCTGGGCACGACGGCGCTGCTGGCGCTGCTGGCCGCGTCGATGCTGTTCGCCGCCGGATCCCGGTTGCGTCACCTCGTTCCGGTCGCGCTGATCGGCGTGCTGGGATTGGCGGCCTACCTGGCCACGGATCCAGTGCGCTGGCGCCGGGTGGAGGCGTTCCTGGATCCCGAGAAGTACGCCGAAACCATCGCGTTGCAGTCGACGCAATCGAAGATCGCCATCGGCTCCGGTGGGATCAGCGGTCTCGGGTTGGGGAACGGAATTCACAAATCGGGTTTCGTGCCGGAACAGGTGACGGACTTCATCTTTTCGGTGATCGGCGAGGAACTCGGGCTGAGGGTGACGCTTCCCCTGGTGGCCGCGTATCTCGCTTTTTCGCTGGCGGCGCTCCGCATCGCGCGGAAGGCGCCGGACGGGTACGGTGCGATGATCGCGCTGGGGATCGGGCTTCTGGTCGGTTACCAGGCGGTCATCAACATCGCGGTGAGCACCGACTCGGTGCCGAACAAGGGGCTGGCTCTCCCGTTTGTCAGCTACGGAGGGTCGTGTCTGGTGGTGATGCTCACCCTCGTGGGCCTGCTGATCAACGTGGCCTTCCGATCGGCCGGCGAGGAATCCGAGGAGAACCTGCCCGAGGGAACCGACCGCGAGCCCGGCGCCTTTCAGAACGCATGAGCCGGGCGCCCTCATCCCTTCCGGAAACCCGCGGTGAAGGCGCGCCCGTGCGCGTGGCGATCGCTTGCGGCGGAACCGGTGGGCATCTCTACCCCGGCCTGGCGGTGGCGGAGCGGCTGTGGGAGGCCGGGGCGCTCGTGACCCTGGTGGTTTCCAAAAAAGAGGTCGATCAACAGGCCCTCCGGGGCGACACACGGTTCGACGTGCTGACGCTTCCGGCGATCGGATTCTCCGCTCGACGCTTTTTCCGGTTCACCGCGGCGTGCCTGCGGTCCTACCGGGTGGCGCGTCGGGCTTTTCGGGAATGCCCGCCGGCGGCCCTGCTTTCGATGGGCGGGTTCACGAGCGTTCCGCCGGCCTGGGCGGTGCGGCGCGCCGGCGGAACGGTGATGCTTCACGAGGCCAACGCGATTCCGGGTCGGGCGAACCGTTGGCTGGCGCGGGTCGCGCGGCGGGGGTTCGTCTACTTTCCGGAGGCGGCCCAACGCCTGCCCATGGCCGGGACCGAAGTGGTGGGCATGCCGGTCCGGAGCCAATTCCGCGATCTCGACGCCGGTTCCTGCCGACTGGCGTTGGGACTCCGCCCCGATCGCCCGGTCCTGCTGGTCATGGGCGGAAGCCAGGGCGCCAGCGGCGTCAACGAAGCCGTGTTCGCCTCCGTTCCGCGCGTGGCCCGCTCCGTTCCCGGACTGCAATGGCTCCACCTGACCGGACCCGCGGAGGAGGCCAAGGTCCGCGCTCGCTACCGGGATGCCGGCGTCTCGGCCCGGGTTCGCCCTTTCCTGACCGAGATGGAGCTGGCGCTCGGCGCCGCCGACGCGGCGGTGGCCCGGGCCGGCGCCTCGTCGGCCGCGGAACTCGCCGAGGTCGGTGTGCCGCCTTTCTTCCTGCCGTATCCATACGCCGCCGACGATCATCAGACCGCGAACGCCCGCGCCTTCGAACGGACCGGCGCGGCCCGATGGATGCCCCAGGCCGAGGCGTATTCGGAGGCGTTCGCCGAATCGGTGATCGCCATGCTCACCGACCCCTCCGTGCGGGCGGGATTGAAGGCGGGACTGGCCCAGTGGCGCCATCCGGAGGCGGATCAGGTGCTGGCCGACCGCTTGCTCGGGAGTGTGCCGAAGGCTCGGCTGGAGGCGCCCGTGGATGGGGGACGCGGAGAAGGTTTCTCCATCAACCGGGTCACCACGGCATGAACGCCGCCACGGATCCAGCGTCCGTCGACAACCGCCCCGCGCCGGCCATCGGTTCCCTGGCGGAAACCCTCGGCGCGCGCCTGTCCGCCGGTTCGCTGATCCGCCGGGACGAACCCATGGCGCGGCGCACCACCCTGCGGGTGGGCGGTTGCGCGGACCTTTTCGTGGAACCCGACGGCGAGGAGGATCTCGCGATCGTCCTGGAGGAGGCTCATCGCCGCGCCGTTCCCTGGCGGGTCCTGGGACGTGGTTCGAATCTGCTCGTCCGGGACGCCGGTTTGCGTGGCCTGGTGATCACACTCGGTCGGCCCGTCTTCGCAACCATCGGCGGGGAGGGGCTCCACCTCCGTTGCGGCGCCGGCGTCCGCCTGAAGGAGGTCTCCAACGAGGCGCGCCGGCGCGGCGTGGCCGGCCTGGAATTCCTTTCGGGTATTCCAGGAAGCGTGGGCGGAGCGCTTCGCATGAACGCCGGCGCTTGGAACTCGTCCACGTTCGAGGTCCTCGAAACGATCCGCCGCATGCGGCCCGACGGCGGGATCGTGGAATGCCCGGCCTCCGAGGTTCCGGCCCGCTACCGGCGCTGCGACCTGTTCGGCGATCACATCGCGCTGGCGGCGGTCTTCGTGGGTCGGCAATCCACGCCGGCGGAGGTGGAGGAGAAGCTCAAGGATCTGAACGCCCGCCGTTGGGCGTCCCAGCCGGCGGCTCCCAGCGCGGGTTGCATCTTCAAGAATCCGGAAGCGATCCCCGCGGGGCGCCTGATCGATGAACTGGGATTGAAGGGGACCCGGGTGGGTGGCGCGTCGGTGTCGATGGAGCATGGAAATTTCATCGTGAACGACGGGACCGCCACGGCCGAGGACGTGCTGGCGCTGATCGCCTTGATCCGGAAGCGCGCCCGCGAGGCGCGTGGCGTCGAGATGGAGACCGAAGTGGAGATCGTGGGGGAATGAGATGAGCCGGCCGCTGAAAATCTGTGTCCTGCTGGCGGGTCCCTCCGCCGAGAGGGAGGTTTCGCAGCGGTCGGGAGCCGCGGTGGCGCGGGCCCTGCGTTCCCTGGGTTGGACGGCGGACGAGGTGGACCCGGTGGGATCCTGGTCGATCCCGGCGGGAACCGACGCCGTGTTCATCGCCCTCCACGGCACCTTCGGCGAGGACGGCACCGTTCAGCGGGAATTGGAGGCCCTGGGCATCCCGTACACGGGTTGCGGCGTCGAAGCGAGCGAGGTGGCGTTCGACAAGGTCCGAACGAAGGAACGCTTGCTGGCGACGGGGGTTCCAACTCCGCGCCACGTGGTGGTCTCCGAAGCCTCGGCGGCGCTTCCCACCGGATGGGAACCGCCGGTGGTGGTGAAGCCGGTGCGCCAGGGATCGAGCGTGGGGTTGCGATTCGTCGACCGGAGGGAGGACTGGCGGGGCGCCCTGGAGGCATGCCTGGTCCACGACACCGAGGCCCTGGTCGAGGAACGAATTCCCGGCCGCGAAGTCACGGTCGGCATTCTGGAAGGCCGGGCCCTGCCGGTGGTTGAAGTGCGGCCGAAAAGCGGCAGCTACGACTACCGAAGCAAGTACACGGCGGGTGAGACGGAGTATCTCTGCCCGGCGCCCTTCGATCCCGCGGTGACGGCTCGGCTCGAAGCCGTCGGAGTCGGAGCCTTCGAGGCGGTCGGAGGTCGGGATTACGCGCGCGTCGACGTGATGGTGCGCCCGGACGGGGAGCCGTTCGTGCTGGAGGTCAACACGCTTCCCGGCATGACCGAAACGAGCCTGCTGCCGAAGGCCGCCGCCGCGGCGGGAATCGGTTTTCCGGACCTGTGCCGGCGGATGGTCGAACTGGCGCTGCGACGACGGCAACCCCGGGATTGAGACGAGACACCATGTGGTTCAAGCGAAAGACGAAGAACCGACGGAACGATCGCGAGAGCGTTCTCGAGGTGAAGATGCGTTCGCGGGACGCGAGTCGCGCCCGCTTCCGAGCCGTGACCGGCTTGGTTGGAGCGGTGGGCGGCACCACCCTCGGGGTGCTGGTGATCTGGGAGGCGTACCAGTGGGCGCTCCAGCGTTTCGTCTACGGGAACGAGGCGTATTCCATCCGCAGGATCGAGTTGCGACATCACGGACGGCTGCTTCCCGATCAGATCCGGCGATGGGCCGGGGTCGTTCCGGGCCAAAACCTATTGGCGGTGGACCTCGACCGCGTGCGCCACGACCTCGAGATGATCCCCTGGGTGGAACGGGCGGAAGTCGAGGCGCTGCGTCCGGATTGCCTGCGCCTGGGCGTGTGGGAACGCGAACCACTCGTGCAGGTGGTCATCTGGCGACTCAACGTCGCGGACGGCTCGGCCTGGTCGGAAACCAACTACCTGGATGGCGAGGGTTTCGTTCTTCCGCCCCTCCACCCCCAGTGGATGAAGCCCGATGAATCGGCCGATTTCGCCCACCTGACGCGTCTGACCGGCCTCGACCGGGCCGAGGTGATCCCGGGGCAGCGGGTCCGACGACCCCAGGTCGCCGTCGCCCTCCGGTTGGTCCAGGCGTACGAAGCGTCGTCGATGTATTCCCTCGTGGACCTCGAGGAGGTGGATGTGTCGGCGGGATCGTTCCTGAAGGGCACGGCGCGGCACGGTTCCCAGCTGACGTTTGGATTCACCGATCTCGATCGTCAGATGCGCCTGTGGCGAAGCATCCACGACTACACGTCGTCCCAGGACCTCGTCATCGACGCGCTCGACCTTTCGGTGACCAACAATCTTCCGGCCCGCCTGCGGGATGTGTCGACGAGCGCCGTTCCACTCGCACCGCAACCTCCGGCGCCGGCCCGGCCCGCCAAACCCCAACGCAATCGAAGGAGCCCCCATGTTTGATTTTCGATTCCTCGACCGGCGGCCCCTGGTGGTCGGTCTCGAGATCGGCACGTCCAAAGTCTGCGCCATGGTCGGGGAGGTGAACGCCGAGGGCGTCCTGACCATCATCGGGATCGGCCAGTGCCCGTCGCGGGGCGTCCGGAAGGGCGAGATCGTCGAGGCCCAACTCGTCGAGGAGGACGTGCGCCAGGCCCTGGGGGATGCGGAGCTTTCCGCGGATGTCGAGGTGCGGTCGGTGTATCTCGGCGTCTCGGGAGGCCATGTGCGCGGCTTCAACAACCGCGGCGTGCAACCGATCGTCTCCAGGGATCGCGAGATCACGTCCGACGACGTGAACGACGTCATCCGCAACGCCAAGGCGATCAACATCCCGGCGGATCACTATGTGGTCCACGCCATCCGCCAGCACTTCAGCGTCGAGGACCAGGACGAGATCCGGGACCCCGTGGGCATGCTGGGCAACCGGCTCGAGGTGGAGATGCACGTCGTGCACGGCCGGACGAACCGCTTTCAGAACGCCATCCGGCTTGTGAAGGGGATGCACATCGAGGTCGAGGACGTGGTCTTCAACGGACTGGCCAGTTCGCTCGCGGTCCTGACGGCCGAACAGAAGGAGCTCGGTTCGCTCGTGATCGATTTGGGAGCCGGCGTGACGGAGTACGTTCTCTACTCGCGCGGCGTGGTGAAGCACACCGGAGTGATCGCGGTCGGCGGCGACCACGTTTCCCAGGACATCGCCCTCGGCCTGAAGGTCCCGCAAGGTCGGGCGGAGAAGCTGAAGCTGGAACATGGGGACGCGGTGTTCGACGACTCAGCCCGGGGGGTGACGGTTCCGCCCCAGAACGAACTGGGGCTTCCGGAACGACCGATCCATGTCGAGAACCTGCGGTGCGTGATGTCGCTCCGACTCCAGGAGACGTTCGAGATCATCCGCGAGGAGATGGAGGAGGCGGGCTGGCTGAATCACCTGCGCGCCGGTGTGTTCCTTTGCGGCGGCGGGGCGCGCGTCCCACGGATGCTCGAACTGGCGGAGCGGGTCTTCGAACTTCCGGCGTTTCCCGGGAACGCCCGCGGAATCAGCGGCCTCGCCTCGGCCCTCGACCAGCCGGAATTCGCGACGGCGATCGGGCTGGTCAAGTTCGGCGCCGGCCAGCAGCGGAAGAAGAAAGGCGAACGAGGCGGATTGAAGCGGTTCGCCTCCTGGTCGCCGGCCCGGATGTTTTCCTGACCCACCCGAGAACCACGCCGAATCACGTCACGCCAGGCCACGCCACGCCACGTCCCATCCCGTCATGAACACCCACCCCGCACCCCTCGGCAATGAAGCGCTCCTGGCCCAGGCTCCGTACTCGGCCCTGGTGGTGGCGATCGGGCGGGCCGGGTGCGAGATGGCCGAGGTGCTCCGGAAAGACGGACCGGCCAGTCTCTCGTACGTGGCGCTCGACGCGGACGCCGCCGCGATCCAGTCGGTCGCCTTGTCCGAGAAGCTGTTTGTCGGGGCTCGATTGACCCGCGGCTTCGGCGCGGGCGGCGATCCGGAACTCGCCCGGACCGCCGCCGAGGAGGACCTGCCGGCCTTGAAGGCCGCGTGCCAGGGCTATTCGCTGGTGTTCATCCTGGCGGGTCTGGGCGGAGGCAGCGGCACGGGTATCGCGCCGGTCGTCGCCCGTGTGGCGCGCGAGGCGGGGGCCTCGGTGTTCGGATTCGTGACGACACCCTTCGAATGCGAAGGGACCCGCCGCCAACAGCAGTCGCTCGTGGGATTGCACCGGTTGAAGACCGTCGCGGACGGCGTGCTCTGCCTTCCCAATGAGAAGATGCTCGTCATGACGGACGACCGGACGACCCTGTTGGAAGCCTTTCAAGCCAGCAGTTCCCACATCCGGGACGCCGTGACGTGCATCTGGAATCTACTGACCCGCCCCGGCCTCCTGAACGTCAGTTTCGCGGACATCTGCGCCGTGCTGCGCGGACCCAACCTAGAGAGCGCGTTCGCCCGGGTGGAGGTCGAAGGCGCCGGCCGCGCCGAGGAGGCCCTGCGCCTCCTGTTGGCGCATCCCTTGCTGGCCCGGGGCGAAACCCTCCGGCGCGCCGAGTCCCTCCTCGTGTGCTTCAGCGCCGGCAGCAACCTGGGGATGGGTGAAACCCGGCGGATCATGGACGAACTGAACCGCCGTTCCGATGGCGCCCGGGTCGTCGTTGGGGCCTCCGTCGAAGAGGGCGCGGGCGACCGCCTGACGGTGACCCTGGTGGCGTCCTCGCGGCAGGTCATCCTGCACGAACCCGGCGAGGAACCGCTCCATCCCCGGACCCCGTCGACGAGCGCTTCCTCCGGCGAACCGTCCTCCGAGGCCGGGCCGGCTCGCACAGCCCGGCACATGGCGCCGCCGCCGCCCGAACTGACGCCCGAACTCGCGGATGAATTGATGTCCCGCGGATCGTCCCGGGCGAAGGGCCGCCGCAAGCTTCAGCAGGCGCCGCTCCCGTTCGAGATCATCACCAAGGGACGTTTCGAAAAGTGCGAACCCACCGTCCGACGCGGCCACAATCTCGATCAGCCCACCTTCTTGCGCCGTGGAGTGACACTGAACTGAGGGGTTCTTCCCACCGCGTCTCTCTCGCCGCGGTCGGACCTGGCGGCCCAACGCGGCGGCCCGATCGCATCCGGACCCAGGCCCGAATTCAATTAGGTCGAAACACGCGCGTGCGGGATTTCGTCGGTTGTGTTACGGTGGCCGCCCATGCGTTTTCAAGGGTCTCTCCCGAAGGTTTTGTTGCTGTGGATTCTTTCCGCGATGGCGTCGTCGGCTGCTTCCCAACTCGTTATTTCGGAATTTCTTGCGTCGAACGGTAGGAATCGCGCGGACGAGGACGGGGATTTCGAGGATTGGATCGAGATCCGCAATGTCACGGGGTCGGCGGTGAGCGCGGCCGGTTGGACTTTGACCGACGACGCCGGCGTGCCGGGCAAGTGGCGTTTTCCGGCGGTGACGATCCCGGCGGGAGGGTTCCTGGTGGTGTTCGCCTCGGGGAAGGACCGGATCGTGCCGGGGGAGAATCTGCACACGAGTTTCCAGCTGAATGACGCGGGGGAATACCTGGCGCTGATCGAGCCCGATGGCGAGACGTTGGCCACGGAGTTCGCGCCCCAGTACCCGCCCCAGGCGACGGATATTTCCTATGGCGTGGGCGCCGGCGGCACCCCCGCCTTTTTCGCGACCCCGACTCCGGGAGCCGCGAATGGGACGGGTTCGGTCGATCGGGTGGCGGACACGAAGTTCAGTGTGGACCGCGGGTTCCACCAGGCGCCGTTCGATCTCGCGATCACGTCGGCGACGCCCGGCGTGGAGATCCGTTACACGACCAACGGGACGCCGCCGACGGCGACCTCGGGGATGGTCTGGCCGGGTTCGCTGAGGATTTCGGGAACGACGGTCCTGAGGGCGGCGGCGTTCAAGGCGGGTTGGCTGCCCTCGAACGTGGACACCCACACCTACCTCTTCACCTCGGACGTCATCCGGCAATCCCCGACCGGGGCGCCGCCGCCGGGTTGGCCGTCGTCCTGGGGGAGCAACACGCGGGACTATGGCATGGACCCTGACGTGGTGAACGACCCGAGGTACCGGAACACGATCGAGAACGATCTGAAGTTGCTGCCCTCCTTTTGCGTGACGGTGCATCTGCCGGATCTTTTCGATCCGTCGCGGGGGATCTACGCCAACCCGGGACAGGACGGGCGGACCTGGGAGCGCCCGATGTCGCTCGAGCTGATCGCGACGAACGGAACATCGGAGTTCCAGGCCGACGGCGGCATCCGGATCCGGGGTGGGTTCAGCCGGAGCACGAGCAATCCCAAGCACGCGTTCCGCTTCTTTTTCAGGCAGGAGTACGGGGACGCGAAACTGCGGTACCCGGTTTTTGGCGCCGGCGCGGCGGAGGAGTACGACGGGTTCGATCTGCGGACCTTCCAAAACTACTCGTGGAGTTTCCAGGGGGATGGTCGCGGGACGTTCATGCGGGACGTGTTCAACCGGGATGTGCAACTGGCGATGGGCCAGCCCGGGGAGCGCGGCGACTACTACCACCTCTACATCAACGGCCAGTACTGGGGCCTGTTCAACACCTGCGAACGTCCCGAAGCCAGCTACGCGGAGACCTACCTGGGCGGCGACAAGGATGACTACGATGTCATCAAGGTCGACGCCGGTGTGTACAACACGGTGGCGACGGACGGGACGCTCGCGTCCTGGACGGCGATCTACAACCTCGTGAAGCCGGGCGTGAACGACACGCTGTACCGACGGTTGCTCGGCCAGAACCCCGACGGCACCCGCAACCCGGCCTACCCGGTGTACGTCGACGCCGACAACCTCATCGACTACATGCTGGTCATTCTCTGGGGCGGGAATCTCGACGCGCCGATCTCGAACTTCCTGGGGAACTCGAGTCCCAACAATTACTTCGGCGTCTGGAACCGGGTCACCCGCGATCGTGGCTACCAGTTCTTCGTCCACGACGCCGAACACACGCTACTCGACGTGAATGCGGATCGGACCGGTCCGTACTCGGCCGGCGACAGCTCGGTGAGCAAAAGCAATCCGCAGTGGCTTTGGCAGAAGCTTCAGGGAAGCGCGGAGTTCAGGCTCCAGGTGGGTGACCGGATTCGGCGGCATTTCTTCGGAAAAGGAGTGCTCACCTCCGGAACGGCCCGCGAATTGTACCTGCGCCGGCGCGACCAGATCGACCGCGCCGTGGTGGCGGAGTCCGCGCGCTGGGGCGACAGCAAGCGGGCGTCCAATCCCTTCACCCGCGACAACGACTGGCTGGGCGCGGTGCAGCAGAACCTGAACTTCATCGCCGGCCGCTCGGCGGTCGTGCTCCAGCAGTTGCGGAACGACGGGCTGTTCCCCCAGGTGGCATCCCCCCAGTTCAACCAGGAAGGCGGCCCCGTTCCCGCCGGGTTCGGACTCCTGATGGCTCCGGGCGGCGCGGAGATCTACTACACCCTCAACGGGGCCGACCCCAGACAACCCGGCGGCGGGATCGGATCCGCGGCGCGCCGCTACCAGACGCCGGTCGGGCTGACCGAATCGGTGAACGTCAAGGCCCGGACCCTGGAGAACGGGGTCTGGAGCGCCCTGACCGAGGCGGATTTCGTGGTGATCCAGACTTTCAAGGACCTTGTGATCAACGAAATCCACTACCACCCGGCCGGGAACGCCGACCGCGACGGCGAT
This sequence comes from uncultured Verrucomicrobiota bacterium, assembly GCA_942490575.1. Taxonomy (GTDB): domain Bacteria; phylum Verrucomicrobiota; class Verrucomicrobiia; order Limisphaerales; family CAIMTB01; genus CAIMTB01. The sequence goes on along the minus strand of CALNYA010000043.1, from coordinate 326 downwards.
GATTTCGAATTCTTGGAGCTGAAGAACACGGCCCGAGGAACGCTGGACCTGAGCGGGATCCAATTCACCGACGGGATCCGGTATCAGTTCCCGAACGGAACGCGTCTCGCGGCGGGCGCCTTTGCCGTCCTGGTCCGGGACCCGGTCGCCTTCGCGAGCCGCTATCCCGGAGTGCCGGTGGCTGGGACCTACGAGGGCGCCCTGAACAACGGAGGGGAACGCCTGACGCTCGTCCATGCGGTGGGAACGCCGCTGACGTCGGTCTCGTATGACACCCGGCCACCCTGGCCGGCCTTAGCCGACGGCCAGGGGTTCAGCCTCGTTCC
>CALNYA010000042.1:0-93559 GCA_942490575.1 uncultured Verrucomicrobiota bacterium | reverse complement strand
CTGGGTGGCATAGAGCTCCTTCAGGCGCGGCACTTCGGCCACTTCCATGAGTCGACGTTGGAGCGCACCGCGAAGCCAGCGAATGAACTTCACGCTGCGTTGGGTGGCCTCCCTCGCGCGTAGCAGAACCCTCGAAATCGCCCGTCCAGCCCTGCGAGCGGCTCGCTCCGCCCAACCCATCCGCTGCTCTCGGCGGCGATCTTCGGCCTCGTTCGCGACCCCGTGCTCCCGCTCCAGTCGCCGTTCATACAGCAGCAGCACGTTGCTCGTGAGCGCCACGAAGCGGGCCTGGACCGTCCTCGCCTCCAGGCTGCTCGCCCAGGCCTTCTTCTCCCCGAGCTTGTTCTTCACCTGGTCGAACACCTTCTCCAATTCCCAGCGCCGGCGGTACAACTCCGCGATCACCCCGGGCGGTAGATCCGGCTCGTTCGTCAGGTACTGGTACTCCTTACCGCTTTCGGGATCGCGGTACTCGATCAGGCGCATCCGATGTCCCTGGCGGCTCACCACCCATTGATCATGGAGCACGCCTCGATTCCGGTGGTCCGCAGGATCCCAAGGTCGCTCGTCGGCCCACTCGAACACCATGTTCGTCTTCGTTCGGCTCAGGAAATAGACGGCGTTCTCGTGACGGCAGCGCTTCCAGAAGGCGAGGTCGATGCCGGCGCGGTCATACACCACCAGAACCCGCTTCCCCTTCGGTACGGCCTGGCGCAGGCCCTTGGGTTTGAGGCGCTCCATCACGCTCATGTCGTGTTCATGCTCGCCTTCTGCGGCCGCCGGATGGCGGAGGCTGTGGTCATGCATGTTCAAACTGAAGGTGTGCCCGACCGAGACCTTCTTGGCGTCATGCCGTTCGTCATGGGCACCGGCTTTGTGCCAGTGCATGTCCACGGCGAAGCACACGTACCTGGCCAGTTCGGGCAGATGGCCCAGGCGATCAGTGCCGGAGGCCTGCATTGTCCGCACGACCGCCTCGCAGACTTCCTGGAGCATGGCGGCGCGCCGGGCGCTCTGGAGGCTGGTGAAGTAGTTCGACGCCTTGAGCGAGAGGTCAAAGCGAGGGCCGTGTTCTTGAAGGAAGCCGCGCCCGCTGGGAACGTCTTCGAGCACGCGCTGAATCCCGATCCGAATCCAAGCTGCGTCCGAGATCTCGGGACACGGGTAGGCGTGTTGGGATGCCTCGGCGAGGCCGGCGATCGGGGCGAAGAAGGCGTCGTTGACGGTGAGGGAGTCAGATGCAGTAGGCATAGGGCCGAAAATTTTTTTGGGCCTGCCCACGTCAAGCCTATTTGCTGAGTTTGTAGGCCCTTTCACGCGGTTTTCGCGAGTCAGGAGACGGATTTCGACCCCCGCCGCGACGACGCGCGGAATACGGTTCCAGCGCGTCGCATTCGAGACTTAGCCGGCACAACTGAGTTCGGGTGTCGCACACCGTTGCCAGAGAAGTATCGAGCACCACTCTCGATTACCTTCGCCTTCGTGGCCACGCACAACCACTTCGTGCTGGATCGAGGTGGCAAGGTATTCAAGCAGACGGCGCCAGTGATCAAACTGCGCCAGGGATCCGCTGTTGAGGAACATCTTGGTCTACTTGGGCTTCTCAACTCATCCACAGCATGCTTTTGGCTCAAGCAAGTGTGCTTTCCGAAAGGTGGCGATTCGCAAGGGAACGAAGGTGCTCGAGTGCGGGCAACGCTCTGGGACGAACGTTACAATTACAACTGCACGCCGATGGGACAGTTACCGGTTCCGACCGTACGACCTATCGCCAGCGGGCGGAATTTAGATGTCCTCGGGCAAGAAATGATACGATTGCATCCGGCTCAGGTTCTGAACGATCTCGAATTATTGATGAATGGAATAATGGCAGGGCACGTGTCAGACAAGATAGACGCCACCTCAAATGATGGGTCTACCGAATCGACCGTTGCCGGTGCTGTTCTGGGCCGCTTTGTCGGGGTTCGTAGTCGTTCGGTTGGAGTTCTCCAAAGAATGATCTCCCTCCAGGAGGAGCTGGATTGGGAATGCTACCGCCTTTACGGCCTGACCGCGGAGGACCTCACGCTTCCGGTCGATCAGGTTCCAGGCATCCATCTGGGCGAACGGGCCTTCGAGATCGTCTTGGCCCGGCGCATGGCGGCGGGTAAGGAGAAGACCGAGTGGTTCGCGCGCCACGACTCTACTCCCATCACCGAGATTCCAAGCCAATGGCCGGAACCCTACCGGAAGCTCGTTGAACGCCGCATCCAGGTCATCCAGGACAACGCCAACATCCAGTTGATCGAGCGGCCCGAGTACAAACGTCGGTGGAAGGTCGAGCCGTGGGATGAGCAACTCGTCCGCGCCCTCCGCGAGTGGCTGCTGAGACGTTTGGAGACCTATTTCTTCGGCGGGGAACGGATGGTGGAAGGAGCGTCGGAGAAGCCAGGGACTGAGAACACTTTTGCGGAACGTCCCACCTCACCCCGGCCCTCTCCCCCCGGGGCGGGCGGAGAGGGTGACGTTCGTCCCGCGTCGGGCGGGTCCCGAGCACCTGGCCTCGATGCCGCGGCTGGGTTTCGCCTCTCGGATTCCGCGGGAACGGTTCCCGTTTCGGCTGAGAAGACCCAGGCGTTCGGCCCTGATGTTGCGCGTGGAACGATTCGCCCTCTCCCACCGGGAGAGGGCCGAGGTGAGGGGATGCCAACCCACGACCCCGTCGCCGCGCTGCGCGCCGGTTGGCCGGGTGGCACCCAGCCGACGGTCGTTTCCACCCAGCGCCTCGCCGATTGCGCCCGGATCGATGCCGACTTCATGCTGGTGGCCGAACTGTACCGGAACCGACCGGACTTCGACGTCGCCGCGCTGGTGGCGGAACTAGTCGGCGAAGAATCGGTCCCGTTCCTGCCCGTGCAGCGGTACAAGGAGACCGGGCTCCGGCATCGTCGGGTCTGGGAAGACGTCTGGGACCTGCAACGTCGCGAGGACGCCGTCGAAGCGGAGGTTCGGGAGCGGAGGGCGGAGGAGGACAGAGGACTGAGGACGGAAGGCGGAAAGCTTAAGACGGAGGACGAGGAGAAAGCGTTGATGGTGGAGATTCGGAACCGACAACGAGAAGTGGTGGGCGAGATTCCTGTTCCACCGAAGTACAAGAGCGCGGACTTCAAGAAGACGTCCTATTGGCGGCTGAGGGGCAAGCTGGATGTGCCGAAAGAACGGTGGGTCAGCTTTCCCGGGTGCGAGAGGGAATCGGATCCCAGCCTCCCGATCTCGTGGGCGGGTTGGGATCACCTTCAGCAGGCCCAGGCGCTGGCCGCGTATCTGGAGGAACTGAAGACCGGCGGCGCCTCGGATGCCCAGCAACTTCTGATCCTCGCGGGCCTTCAGCAGCTCATCCCCTGGCTGATCCAATGGCACAACGACGTCCACCCCGACTTCGGCATGCGGTTGGGCGACTACTTCCGGGACCACGTCCGGGACGAGTTGCAACGGTTGGGGAAGACGGACGCGGATTTGGGAGGGATTGCGTATGGCCACTATGTCTGACGAAGGCCCGGGGGAGTACCAATCGCCGTGGCGACCGATCTACGCCTGTTGGTCGAGGTTGCGATGCCTGAGTGATCCGAACCCGGCGCCCTCGGGCGGGGAGGCGGCGGTCCGATTCGCGCTGAACACGCTACTCCCCGGGGAACTGTCGCCAAAGAGCTTTCGGGAGAAGTACGAGACGCTTCGAACAGCGGGGAATCCGCCGGCAATTCAGGACGGCTTCGAAACGGTCTACGAGCGCTAGGGATCGGAGTTGGAGGAACTCTACCGAGTTCGGGCGAGGATAGAGCCCGGGAACGGCGTCTACGACGACGTTTACCATCTTGCCCTGGGTCTGGGGCTGGGTCGTGAGGGGTTTGTCCCAAGGTGGGCGTGGTTGTCCGCTGACGGAATGATGCCGTTGCTCCCGGTGGATCTCTCCTTGGATTTGTCCCTCGATGAATTGGAGCGGGCCATGGAATCCTTGGCGTCGGGTCTCCGAGATTTCGAGGGTGGGTCCAGCCGAGCGGCCGGGGCCGTCTCGCCCGGCGCGATGCAGGTGGCGCGGATTTGGTTTGAAGGAAGTACCGTGAGGGTCTTCCGCGGGCAAAGGAGGGGGTGCCCGCCGTGGCAGTTGGCGACTTCCTTGGATCGACTTTCGGATTCCGAATCGCGGTCTCGCGTGGCGAGGGAAACCGCTCGTGTTGCGGGTGGGGTTGCCCGGCGATGCGGGATCAGTTTCCAGCACGCCTTGGCCTTGGCTCAGCACTACAGCGGGGAACTCGGGTTGGCGACGCGCCTGTTGGACGTGACGGTGGATCCCGTCATCGCTCTGTATTTTGCCGCGAACTCGGCGCCGGAGTGTGATGGGGAAGAAGGCGTCGTTTACCGATGGTCGATTTCAGAGCTGAAGGATGACCCCGAGTTGCTCGGGGCTTTTCGTCTGGTGATGCCGGCCGGCGAACCGCGGCTGCTCCGCCAACGGGGGTTATTCCTGGCGGCGCCCGCCCTCTTGGGCTTTGGTTCAGACTTGGCCCGCTGAGTGGAGATTTCCGGCAGCGCGGGGACTGCGATTTGAGGATCCCGGTCGTGGCATTACGAAGGACTCCATCGAACCGCTCTCGCCGTGGCATGATCGCCTGGTGTCAGCCATGGACGAGACGGCAGAAGCGTCGATGGAAGATCTGGATGCCGTCCTGCGAGTGCCAGCCGAAGGTAGGGGAACTCCTGGAACGCTGTCTCTATAAGCATCTCCAGCTTTGCAAGATGGCGTGCCCGCCCGGTCGGATCGAGTTGTTGGCCCGATTTCGCACCACTGGGTGGTGACGGAGCGGATTCCGCCGGGGAACCTGGCTCGGAGCCTTCGGCTCGCGAAACATACTGCTGAGGTCATTGCAAAGCCAGACGCCGTACCAAGAGACATTCCGCGGACATATGGTCGGCAGGTGGAAGTGGCCGACGACACGGCTTCCATATGGAAGATCTGGTGCGAGATCCTCCCGGACGATCGCGAATGGTCGGGGTGACGGGGGCCTAGGGAGTTGCCTTGGGCTACGAGCACATGCACGCCGTGGTGCGTGCGAGTAACGGAACCGAGCGCCGGGAATCTACGAGCATAGTGATATGCGGAACCCCTTAAATTTCTTTGAAGGGCCCCGCGGCTATGAGGCTATTCACGCATCGGATGGTTGGAAACCGATGTTGCTTCTGCTGTTCAAGACACTTGAAGCGGCACAAAATGAATTAACCCTCGCCTTCTGAAACATGGTGCTAGCTCTTCCTCCATCTTGGGTTTTGGTCGTCATTGGCTCGTTGTCTCTGAATTCAGCGGTGGCACAGCGGATTAACTTTGGGACGCTACCGAATGGTTCAGCCCCCGCGAACGGGATGTTGATATCGAACCAGTACAGCCTGCCGCCCTACGGAGTTAGCTTCCAGTTCGAAGACGGCAGTTATCCTCGCCTTGCCAAGGTAGGTGGCCGGACGGCGCAGGCATTCATAGGGCGCGGAGGTCGAGCCGATTTGCCGGCTCCTGGTCAGGATGTCGGGCAGTTTTTCCTGGCCGATTCGATCAAGGGCAGACCTTTGCCCTTCATTATCACCTATGTAACGCCCGTCGCGGCAGCGAGCGGAGTGATCATCGATCTTGACCGCAAAGAGTCTTGGCGCATTCAAGCACGGGATTCCTCGGGGCGGATCGTCCGCGAGAAGACGATGGTCGCGGGTGTGGATTCTGCTGGGAATGCCACGGCGGCGCCGTGGGCGATTCAAGTCAACCAGCCGGTTATCGCCTCCATCCGTCTTGAGTATGATGGAAAGAACGACCGCGTCGGTTTTGCCTTCGACAATTTTTCGCCGGCCACCACATTTCCCGAGATACCTGTAGGGGAGAAGGTTCACATCTCGGTTTCGCCGACGACTGGATGGTACCAGATGAAGATTACTCGCTCTTCTGAGAAACTTCGCCTTGGTTCACTATTCTGGATTGAAACGGCGGAGGACTTGACCGGCGCCAAGTGGACGCGCCGCGCGCCCGTAGTGATCACCGGCGACGAGGTCTCCGTCGATATGGAGAACATGTTCACGAAGGGGAATGCCCAGAAGCTATTCTTCCGACTCACGGCATGGGCGCCGGAACCCTGAAGGTTGCGGTGATGGGCACGTTTGTCCGGGGGCCCTTCTCGAAAGCCCGGGCATTTCTGCCCGTCGAATCCGGATCATCCGCCCTGAGCGGGCTGCGATCTGCTAGTCGATTCGGCGGCAGCGATCTTAGTTCGGGGGAAGAGGCCTCTGGAAATCCCGCGCGGCCCAAGCCTAGGCTCTGGCCGCGCGTGATGCCCACCTACCTCCGAGACTTGTTCGAACTGCCGGCGCAGGTGCGCCAGGGCGATTTCGTATTGCGACTCACCGAAGGGGTTCAAAAGTCGGACGAGACGTTGGCGAGCTACGTCTTGACGGAGCAATTGACCAAATGCTTCGACCGGTCTTTGGGATTGATCCAGGCGGCTTTGGACACCCGGAGCAGCAAGGGGACCTACCTCCACGGCAGCTTTGGCAGCGGGAAGAGCCATTTCATGGCCGTGCTCATGCTCCTGCTCGAGCACCATCCTGCCGCCTGGCGGATTCCTGAATTGGCGTCGGTGCTGGGACGGCATGGTTGGGCGCGGGACAAGCGGTGCCTGCTGGTGCCCTTTCACATGATCGGGGCCAAGGACATGACCTCCGCCTTGCTTGGGGGTTACGTGGAGCGCGTACGGAAGCTGCATCCGGACAAGGCTCATCCTGGCGTGTATCGGTCGGAAGGCATCCTGGAAAGCGCGCGGAAACTTCGCGGAACGATGGGGGATCCTCAGTTCTTTGGGGCTTTGAGTGCTGGAACTCCGGCCGGGGCTGATGACGGGTGGGGAACGATGGGCGGTGCGTGGAACGCGGCGGAATTTGAAGCCGCCGAGAAGGCCCATCCGACCGATGAACGGCGGGTGAGGTTGGTGGGGGATCTGGTCGCGACCCTGTTTCCTCATACAAGCGACACCGGAGACTTCGTCGATCTCGACAATGGACTGGCGATCGTGAGCCAGCATGCCAAGGCGTTGGGGTACGACGCGGTCATTCTGTTCCTGGACGAGCTGATCCTCTGGCTGGCGGGGTACGCGGCGAATCCGGGCTTCGTGACCCAGCAGGGGCAACTGATCTCGAAGCTGGTCGAGGCCCAGAACGCGAACCGGCCAGCGCCGCTCGTCAGCTTCATCGCGCGTCAGCGGGACCTTCGGGAATTGGTGGGCGAGAACATGCTGGGGAATCAGTACGTCAGCTTCAGCAATTCGATGCAGTGGTGGGAGGAACGATTCGACGTCATCAAGCTGGACGACCGAAATCTGGCCACCATCGCCCAGAAGCGGGTGCTGAAACCCCGGAACGACGCGGCTCGACTGCAAATCGAACATGCCTTTCGAGACACGGAACGCGTCCGCCGGGAGGTGATGGACGTGCTGCTGACGAGCCACGGAAACCGGGATGAGTTCCACAAGATCTACCCGTTCAGCCCGGCGCTCATGGAGACCCTGGTGGCGTTGTCGTCGCTGCTCCAGCGGGAGCGGACGGCGCTGAAGATCATGTTTCAGCTCCTGGTGGAACAACAGGACCGGCTGAAACTGGGAGACCTCGTGCCGGTCGGGGATCTGTTCGACGTTCTCCTGTCGGATGCGCAGCCCTTGAGCAGCGCGCTTCAGGAGCACTTCGAACAAGCGCGCAAGCTGTACCGGCAACGACTGCTTCCCCTGATGGAGGCGGACCATGGATTGACACGTGAGGCGGCCGATCAGCTTCCCGCGGACGACTCGAGAGCCGTGGCCTTTCGGCGGGACGATCGTCTGGCCAAGACTCTGTTGCTGTCGGCGTTGGCGCCCGAAGTGGAGTCGTTCAAGGGCATGACGGTGAATCGGCTGGCAGCACTGAACCACGGCACCATCAAGACCCCGATCCCGGGTAAGGAAGGGGCCGTGGTGTTCAACACCCTCAAACGCTGGGCGGCTACGGTCGGGCAGATCCGGTTGGGGGACGAACCCTCGAATCAGACGGTGAACGTCCAGTTGGCCGCCGTGGATCTGGACGGGATCCTGAGGGCCGCAGGGTCGGAGGACAATGGAGGCAACCGCATCCGGAAGGTGAAGGAACTCGTGTACGGGATGATGGGATTCCAGCTCGCGGACGAGTTCTGGATTCCGCACGTCTTCTCCTGGCGGGCCACCAAGCGGAAATGCCAGGTGCTTTTCGCGAATGTCCGCGAACTGCCCGATGAAAGCCTTCGGAACTCCGACGAGGAGTGGAAAGTGATCCTGGATTTTCCGTTCGATCCCGAGGCGATCTGTGGACCCCAGGACGACCTGGCACGACTCCAGAAGTTTCAGGCACAAAACGTCGCGGGTGCGCGGACCATCGCGTGGATGCCGTCGTTTCTGAGCAAGACCGCCCAGAACGAACTGGGGCAGTTGGTGCTGCACGACCACGTTCTGGCCGGAAGTCGGCTGGACTCCTACGCGGGCCATCTCTCGGCGGTGGACAAGAGCCAGGCCCGGGTCCTGCTGGAGAACCAGCGGAGCGCGCTCCAGCAGCGGGTGCGATCCTACCTGGATGCGGCTTACGGGATCGGCAGCGAGAAGTCTGCGCTGGATGCCACGCATTCGCTGGAGCCTGACCAGCAGATCCAATCGTTGGACCACGGGCTGAACCCACCCATTCCGGCGGGGGCGAACCTGCGTCAAGCCGTCGAACAAGTTTTGGATGCGGCGTTGGCGGCGCAGTTCCCGGCGCACCCGGCTTTTGATCCGGATGCGCGCACTTCAGGCGTTGTCGTGAAGCGGGTCTTGGAGGAATTGGAGTCGGCGGCGTCGGCACCGGACGGGCGCTGGCTGATCGACGGAACTCTGCGCCGGGATGTGAAGGCACTGGTGGGCCCGTTGAAACTGGCCAGCACAGGCGACTCGCACGGCGTGCTCCAATCCCATTGGAAGACCCATTTCCTCCAGCGCGCCGCCCAGGACGGCGGTCCCATCACGGTCGCGAAGCTGCGGAAATGGATCGACGACCCCCAACTGATGGGACTCCCGACGGAGCTCCAGGACCTGATCGTCCTGACGTTTGCACTTCAGACCGATCGAACCTTCATCCTGCACGGAGGCGCTGTGGAGCCGGCGCTGGGTTCCCTGCGTCCGGACATGGAACTGCGGGAGCAGCCCTTGCCCGACGAGACGGCATGGAGGACGGCGCTCGAGAGGGCTCAGGCGGTGTTCGGCCTGGTGCCTGGGGCGGTGCGCAGCGCGACCCACGCCGCCAAGTTGGCCATGGATCTGAAAGCCAAGGCGGCGGAGTGCCTGCCCGCGGTAAGGGAGCTCGCCGACGAATTGCCACGGCGGATGGCCGCCCTCGGGCTCGAGTCCGCCGAGAGCGATCGTGTGCGGGCCGTGCAGGAGGCCCGGCAACTGGTCGAAGTTGTGCGTTCCGCGACCGATCGCCAGGTGATCGAGTCTTTCGCCGGTGTGCCCGTGACGTCGCCACTCCTGGTCGTGGGAATCGCCTTGAAGACAGCCTCGGCAGCGCATGAGGCCCTGCGGCAGGTCCGCTGGGAAATCTTCGATGCGATCACGAAAATCGAGGGTGCGGGGGCTCCGATTGCGGCTCGGATCCGGCAGGAACTGAAGGACGCGCTCATGCGGGATCCCCAGGCGATCGACCTGGCTAGTTCGTTGCGCCGATTGGAAGGCGAAGCGACACGACTGGTGATCTCGCGCATCTCGCCGTCCCCGTCGGCGCCGACGCCGGCGTCGACAGGGCCGGGGTCCCCACCCACCCACCCGACAAGTCCGGTGCCTCCTGCCGCGGTAGCGTCGGGGACAGTTTCACCGGGTACCTCCCCCATTTCGGTACCACCCACCACTGGCCTCCCCGAGTCGGGGGCCGCCCCATGGGCCGGAAGCGACGAGGCGGAAGTCCTGGCCGTGTTTCGTGGCGATTTGGCGGCGCAGGAACGCCACCGGGGATTGGTCCGCGAGTTGAAGCGCCTGTATGGCAGCAGCCAGGTGAAGGGAGACGGGCCTCCACCCGGGCTTTCCCAGGCGATGATCTCGGAGGTTCTCGAGGTTCATCATATTCAGCCTCTTTCGCGCGGGGGTGCCGACGCCCGGTCGAACATGATGGTGCTGACGCCCACGCTTCACGCCTTGGTCCATGCCGATCGGGACTGCCGGATCGATCTGGCCGGCGGTGAGATGGTGCTGTTCGGGGTTCGCCTATCGCTGGACGTGCGTTCGGATCATGCCGGGTGACGATCGGTCATGCTCACGTTGAACCAGATTCGCACCCAGGTTGCCGCCATTCGGGACGCGGCGGAGGGAGCGCAAGCGTTTGGACTCCAGGTTCAGCAAGCTTGGTCCGGTCCTGATCAGGTGACGGTGGACGACGTTGGCCACCGCATCGTTCAGGCGGGCTCGGAACTCGCCTTCCGAGAAGCGTTGGTGGAGAGCGGACGAACGGGCATTCCCGTCATCCTCCTCACCCCGCTGGCGGAGGGGGCCCTGGGGGAGGACGTCTTGGCACGGTTGGCGCGCCGCCGACTGTATCCGTTGAGCGGGCGCGAAATGTTGCGGCAGCTGTTTGGCGCCAAGGATGTCGAACCGAGACTTCGGAACCGTCGATGGATGGCGGAAGCTTTGGTCGAAGCCCAGCCTTCGGGGGGGTACCCGCCGGTTCCGACGGGTCGCCTCGACGAGGAGACCGCTTGGGAGATGTTGCTCCGGCATGTTCTCGGATTTCGCGGTGGGCGGCCGGATCTGGTGGAACTGCTGGCTTGGTCGAGACAGCCGGAGGCCAGTCGGCGGTTGGGCGCTCTGCCGTCCGAGGCGGCGTCCGACGTGGAAACGTGGCTGACACGATCGGCGGGTGGGGCGGCGGGTCTGGTACTGGGAGCGGTGCGTGCCGTCCACACTGTTTCACCGGTCGCGCTTTCGCTCGCCTGTTCGGTGCTGTTCGCCCGATCGGATTCAACCGAACTGATCGCGGCCCGGGGAAGAGTGGAGCAGTACTTCGGCGGGCGGAGTCCCACGGAGGCGGAAGGACGACAACTTGCGGAAGCGGCCCGAAAGTGGGTCGAGACTGAGGAGACATCGGAGGCGTTGCGCCACGAAGGCGAGGGACTGGATCAGTTGCTCAAGCACCTGCGCGTTGATGGGTATGCGCGGGCGAGCGATTTCTCACCGATGGGATTCGAGCAACGAGTTCGAGGGTACGCGGAGGGCCTGCTGGCATACTTGGGCGACCCGGGTGGGCCGGCGCTGGCTCGGCTCGAGTCGTCGTTTCAGGACGTGGGAAGGCATCTCTCTTCCCGGCGCGACCCGGATCGATTTCGGCGCGCTGGGATGGCGCTTCGGCTGGTGCGTTGGCTTCACCAGCGAAAGCCTGTTGTTTCGTTCGGGTTGGCTGCGATCGCCGCCGGGTATTATCGGGAAGGCTCTTTCGTCGATTGGGCGCGCATCGCGCTCTACCACGGGGACAGCGAATCCATCCTCACGAAGGCGTACTCGGACCTGATCCGGGCCGTGGGGAATCTTCGGGAGGAAGGAAACCGTCGGTTCGCCGAAGCCTTGCTGGAGGCGGGGGCTGGGGCGACGTCAGGGCTGCCGGGTGTCGAGGACGTGATTCCAGGCTTCGTGGTCCCGCTTGCGGGCAAGCGGAGGATGCTCCTCCTGGTGGTCGACGGGATGAGTCTGGCTGTGTTTCGGGAGCTGATGGAGACGGTGAGCCGAATGGGATTTGTCGAATTGGTGCAGGGGGAAGCCACCGAGTCGGCATTTGGGTTGGCAGGGTTGCCGACGATCACGGAATGGTCCCGGCGACTTCTCCTGGGCGGGCGGGATCAGTCGGTCGGCTCGCAGGGGGAATCCCTGATCTTCCGGGAGCATCCGGCTCTTGCCGGTTTCACGGGGACCAAGTCGCCGATGCTTTTCCTCAAGGGGGATCTCACCCAAGCCGGTGACGTGGGGCTTTCCTTGGAGGTACGGCGTCAGATCGACGGCAAGGCAGCGGTGATTGGGGCGGTGGTGAACGCGGTGGATGACCACCTCGCGAAGGGCGACCAGCTCCAGGTCCCGTGGACCCTGGAACGGGTCCCGATTCTCCATCAGTTGCTGGTGGCGGCGGGCGATGCCAACAGGGTGGTTGTGCTGACGAGCGACCATGGACATGTGGTCGAGCGCGATTCCGAGACGGTCCGGCACGATGGCGGCGATCGGTATCGGACCGATGGCGGACGGCTCACGGATCGCGAGATGGAAGTCCGCGGAGCCCGAGTGGCGCCGTTCGTTCGAGGTGGCTTCACGGCACCCTGGAGCGAGCGCCTGATCTACACCACTCGCAGGAACGGGTACCATGGGGGCCTGACTCCGCAGGAAGTGTTGGTTCCGATCACGGTTCTTGCTCACGACAACTCGGTTCCCGAAGGTTGGAATGCGGTGCCGCAACGTCCCCCGCCCTGGTGGTTCGAGTCGACGCCCGTGGTCGGCGGCGGGGAAAAGCCAGTCGACACGCCTCCTCTACCGGCGGTACTGGCCGGCCTACCCCTATTCCAGCCTCCGGCGGCGCCCCAAGTGGCGGGAGGTCGGTGGTTGGACGCCCTGATCGGTTCGGAAGTCTTCCAGAACCAGCATCGGATGGCGGGGCGGGTGGCGCCGACCCAGGAGGTGATTGGTCGCGTGTTGACCGCACTGGATGAGCGCGGTGGCACGATGTTGACGGCTGCGTTGGCGGGTCGGGCGGGGGTGGCGGAGTTTCGACTTCCCGGAATGCTGGCGGGTCTGCGGCGGGTCCTGAATGTCGAGGGGTATCCCGTGCTGACCGTGGACGAGAACTCGGGCACGGTCCGACTTGATCGTGAGTTGATGGAAACCCAGTTCGATCTGCCATGAGCGTTACCGTGAGTCCACAGAAGCGGAGTGAGATCCTGGACGCGCTGCGTCGTGGCACCGTGCCGCAGCACGGGCTGGAGGAACTGGCAGTGGGTCTGGGACGTTTCGAACCGACCCTCGACGAGATGCTCGAACATGTCGGATCGGGTCACGGCTGCGTTCAAGGCGATCCGGGGCGACTACGGTTGCGGCAAGACGTTCTTCTCGCGCTGGCTCCAGGATCGAGCACACCAGAGGGGCTTCGCGACGGCCGAGGTCCAGATCTCGGAAACCGAGACCCCGCTCCACAAGCACCAGACGATCTACCGCCGTCTGATCGAACGCCTGAGCACGAGCGAGACCCACCACGGCGCCTTCCGGGCCGTGATCGACGGCTGGTTTTACGCGCTGGAGGAGGACGTCCTGGCCGAAGGGGCGTCTCCGAAGACGGACGCCCAGGCTCTGCTGGAGCGGACCGACGGACCTCATGGAGCAGCGCCTCGCCTCGATCACCAAGATCGCGCCCACGTTCTCCGCCGCCCTGCGCGGCTATCGCCAGGCCACGGCCGAAGGCGAGCCCGCGATCGCCGAGGGCCTCCTGGCCTGGCTCGGCGGCCAGCCGAACGTCGCGGCCAAGGTCAAGCGCTACGCCCACATCAAGGGCGACGTCGACCACGACGCCGCCCTGAGCTTCCTCCAAGGCCTCCTGATCGTCCTGCGGGACGCCGGCTACGCCGGCTTGTTGCTCGTCCTGGACGAGGTCGAGACGCTCCAGCGCGTCCGGCGCGACATTCGAGACAAGGGCCTCAACGCCCTCCGCCAGCTCCTGGACGAGCTCGATCAGGGCCGCTTCCCCGGTCTCTACCTGGTGATCACCGGCACCCCGGCCTTCTACGACGGGCCGCAAGGGATCCAACGCCTCCCGCCACTCGCCCAGCGGCTCCACACCAGCTTCAACGCGACGACCAAATTCGATAACCCGCGCGCCGCCCAGATCCGGCTGACCGCGTTCGATCAGGACCGACTGACCGAGGTCGGCCGCAAGGTGCGCGACCTGTTCGCCGATACGTCCACGCACGCCGAGCGGATCGTGCGCCTCGCTGGACGACGCCTACGTCGAAGACCTCGCCCGCGGCGACGGGCGGCCTGGGCGGCAAGGTCGGGATCGCCCCCCGCATCTTCCTCAAGAAACTCGTCAACGAGATCCTGGACCTGATCGACCTCAACGAGGAATACGACCCGCGCCGCGATTACAAGCTCACCGTCAAGGACGCGGAGCTGACCGAGGCTCGAACGCAACGCCCGGGCCGCGTCCGACCCCGATGACATCTGAAGCTCTGTGAGCACGGGCGACAGCCCCACCAAGCCGTTCGACCGGCTCCACCCCGCGCTCCAGCACCACATCGTCAACAGCATTGGCTGGCGCAGACTTCGGCCGCTCCAGGAGGAAGCCGTCGACCCACTCCTGGCTGGGGAGCACGCCCTGCTCCTGGCTCCCGACGGCGGGCGGAAAGACGGAAGCCGCCGTCTTCCCGATTCTGTCCCGGATGCTCGACGAGGACTGGCGCGGCCTGAGTGTGCTCTACGTGTGCCCGCTCAAGGCGCTGCTCAACAACCTCCACGAGCCACGCCTGGACCAGTACCTGCTCTCGTTGGTCGGCCGAGCGTGCGGCCTCTGGCACGGCGACGTCGGACCTGCTGCTCGCAAGCGCCTGATCAGCGAGCCCCTCCGACATGCTCCTGACCACCCCCGAGTCGATCGAGGTCATGCTGATCTTCCCGGCGGGACGAGCATCGGGAGGTCTTGGCGGAACGTTCGCGTCGTGATCGTCGACGAGATCCACGCCTTCGCCGGGTGACGACCGTGGCTGGCACCTGCTCGCGGTCGTCGAGCGGATCCGGCGCCTGGCGCGGCCGAGACCCAGCGGATCGGGCTCTCGGCCACAGTCGGCAATCCGGAGGCGTTGCTGGAGTGGCTGGCCGGGCATTGTGTCGGAGAACGATTGGCGGTTCGGTGATCGGGCTCCCCGGCGGATGGCCACAACCGGACGTGCAGATTGGACTACGTCGGAGACCTGGAGAACGCCGCCACGTGATCTCACGCCTGCACCCGGGCGAGAAACGCCTCGTGTTCTGCGACACCAGGTCCCGGGTCGAGGAACTCGGTGCGGAGCTGCGCGCGCTCGGGGTGGAGCACCTTCGTCTCGCACAGTTCGCTGAGCGTGGAGCAGCGGCGTACGGCGGAAACCGCCTTCAGCTCGAAGCGCAGAACTGCGTGATCGTCGCAACCAGTACTCTCGAATTGGGCATCGATGTCGGAAACCTCGACCGGGTGATCCAGATCGACGCTCCCCGAACCGTGGCCTCGTTTCTCCAGCGGATCGGACGAACGGGTCGGCGCACTGGCAGCCGACGGAATTGCCTGTTCCTCGCAACCCGGGAAGGCTCACTGCATCAGGCCATCGCGCTCGTTGAACTTTGGCGGACGGGCTTCGTGGAGCCGATCAGCCGCCGGCGACGCCGTTTCATCTCCTGACCCAGCAGCTACTGGCCTTGATCCTCCAGGAAGGAGGGATCGGACGGGCGACCTGGTGGCAGTGGCTGGAGCGACTTCCGGCATTCCAGGAAGTCCCGGATGCGGATCGCGAGGCGATCGCCTGGCATCTCCTGGAACAAGGAATCCTGCACGAGGACCAGGGGATCCTGTCGATGGGGCTGAAGGGCGAGGCTGAATACGGCTATCGGCACTTCTCCGAGCTGCTCTCCGTGTTCACGGCGGCGCCTGTGTTCACGGTGTTTCACGGGCAGAAGGAGATCGGGACCGTCGATCCGGGCAATTTCCTGGAGAAGTCGGATGCCCCAAAGGTGTTGGCGCTGGGTGGGCGCAGTTGGCGGGTGGTCCACATCGACTGGCGGGTCCGGCGGGCGTTTGTGGAACCGGACCCGGCGTCGGGTCGAACCCGGTGGTCCGGGGGTGGCGCGGCGGGATTGGGGTTTCAGCTTTGCCAGAAGATGCAGGAGATCCTCTCGGGAGAAGCGCCGATCGATGGGCTTTCGCGACGAGCGGTGGAAGGACTGCGGCAGCTTCGGGATGAGTTCGCATGGGCCGCGCG
This sequence comes from uncultured Verrucomicrobiota bacterium, assembly GCA_942490575.1. GTDB lineage: Bacteria > Verrucomicrobiota > Verrucomicrobiia > Limisphaerales > CAIMTB01 > CAIMTB01. The sequence continues at coordinate 77,505 of CALNYA010000042.1, read as the reverse complement.
CGACGCGACGGTTCTGCGGGTTTCACCCGAAGGGGCCGGCTCCGAGTGGTGGACTTTCGGGGGTCTTCAAGCGAATCGGGTGCTTCTCGCCGGACTGACTGGAGAAGCCGCCGGATTTGGAGCTGCCGACGATTTCATGGTTTCGGTGCCAGTTCCCGTCGAGGAGTTGCTGGAGAAGCTCCATCTGCTTGAGGCTTCCGCACCGGATTGGGGTGGAATCGAATTGGACGAAGAATCGCAGGACGCCCTTAAGTTCGCCGAACTTCTGCCGAGCTCGTTGCGACGCAAGGTCTTGCTAGCCAGGTGGGTGCCTGGGGATTCGGTTCAGGCGATTCTGAACCGCAGGCGGGTGGTTTCCTCGGGATGAGGCGGATGACGCATTTCAATGGGCGGCCAAGGGGAGGAATGAAACAGCGCCGAATTGTGGAGCCACTTGAAAGGGATCGCAGCTGAGTTGGACCTCGATGGGGCAGGGGTTCTCCCCGGAATGGGTTGTGGGTGGAGCGTACCCGCACAAAAAGAGGCGCCGGACTCCGCTGGGTATGATGCCGAACGGGGACGCTCGAAAATCGGGGTCGCGGCGGGGTGGGTTTGAATCGCGATCCGAGGTGATCGTCGAGTGTCACGATTGTCGCGGTCGTCACGGGGCAGGGGATGCGATTCAGGATCCGGGAACGGTTCGTGGGACCAAAGACGGGGAGGTTGCCGTGGCGATGAGCGTCCGACCGCGAGGTTTGGCTTTCGGAATTCGGCGACGAGCGGTTGTCGCGCATGTCACATTTGTCACTTCGTCAGGGAGGTGTATATGAAGATTCATGTGGGTGACTCCGAATCGGAAGATTCGATTCCTTCGTGACGATTGCGGCGCTCGTGACAGCCGATGGGCACGGAATGGTTCCGGACGTTCCGCTTGTCACGGAGATCACGATCGTCACAGCGACGACCGTTGAGTGCTCATCCGGGCACCGGGTTCCCATCCCGGCGCCGCAAAATGCGGGTGGTTCTTCCGCCCTGGGTCGGGCGGAGGTCTTCGCCTACGAGGACTCCGTCCGTCTCCATGCGGCTCAGGATTCCTTGGGCGCCCTCGGCGTTGGTGGCGATGCGGGCGCGCTGGTTTCCACGAACATGGTGGTTCTGGTTCGGCGGGTGCGGTTCTCCTCCAGCAGTTCCAGGACCTCGCCTTCGACCTTCCTGGCAGCGGTCCGGCGTCCGCGAGCCAGGATGCCGATCTGGCAGTCTGCGAACCACCGTGCGAGATCGACGGCGGCTTGGGCGGTCTCTCGGGCGACCGGCACACCGCCTGCCTGGGTGCCGTGGGTGGCGACGTGAAGGACCACCAGGAGACGCCAGGCCTGCTCCGCCCACCGGGCCGCGAAGGGGCCGATGTCGGTGAGATCTTGCTTCCGCCGGTCGACGATCGAGTTGTGGTACTCCACGAGGACTGCGGACGCCTCCGGAGTTGGCGTGATCGTAATTGGGGCCGAGGGCGCGGAGGGCTGAGTTCCGTCGCCCAGCGGCGGTCGACGGAAAGCCATCAGCACGGATTCGACCAGATCACTCCAGGCTCGGATCGTCGCTGCCGACAGTTGCTCCGATTCTCCTTCGATGCGGGAGGGTTCCGCCTGGGTGTGCGCCATCAGACACCTCGGCAGAAAGCCGCTGGCGGTGAGGCTTGCCTCTTCCAGGAGGGATTCCAATGCGTCCGGTTGAACCAGCCAGAGAACGGTGACGCAGGGACGACGAAGGACGACGGGCGGACGTCCCTGACGGTCCACCCGGATGTGGTCGCCGCTGTAGGCCGAAAGGTAGAGGCCTTCGTCTGTTCGATCCTTGGCGTACCGGCCCAGAATGTTATCGACCAATTTGCGGGCGTCGGCGGAGGCGGATAGGAGCGTTTCGCGATTCTGTTCGAGCACCACCGCGAGGCGTTCGGTGGTGATGTCCTGCCCGACCAGCAGGGGCGGATGATTCTGGTTGAGGAGTTCGTCTCGCTTCGCGATGAGGTACTTGGTCTGGCCCTTGAGCCGGTCCATTTCGCGGCTGTCCTCGGTTTTGCTGATCTGGCGGTCGAGGCGTTTGAGTTGGTTCTCGCACGTTCGAAGCTCGGCCTGAACCATGGGCGAGGTGTGTTCCCGCCATTGGCGTTGGACGAGGTCTTCGGCTTCGAGAATCGGGGCGGCCAGGAACCGGAAACACTCGGACTTGCCGGTGCCCGATTCGGCGCTCCCGATGATGTACAGATTCCCACGCGTCGTCCGCGAGGCGCCGCTGACCGATCTCGACGCCGGAACCGATGCTGGCGGAAATCACTCCCAGCGCCGTGATGGCCGGTAGGGCCTCTGGCACGCGCGCAGGACCCGGGCGGTCTCGCGGACCATGGCCGCGACGGTTGGTGGCAGGAGATGGGTGGGGAAGGGGTGGGGGGCGTCGTCGGTATCGTCGTCGGGAAACGGCGTGGTCGGCACGCGGGGAGCCGTCGGGGTCGATGGGGCTGGGGCCGCCGATATTGAGATTGGTTTGGGGACCCGTTTCGCCTCCGCGAGCGCGGACTGGATTTCATCCTGCCGGGCGCCCGAACGGGTCCAGTCGTTGGCGTCCTTGTGGGGCGGCGGAGTTTTGACCTCTCGGACTTCCCCGGAGTGGGCCTTGGCGATCTCTTGAAGCCATTTTCGCCCTGGTTCGTCGTTCTGCACGAAGGCGAAGACGGTAACGTTCGGTGACGCATGAGGGGCAACCAGGCGGGAATTGGCGGCGCCGCGGGTGGCGATGACCGCTGTTCCCGGTTGGGCCTGCTGATGCCATCCGAGTCGATCCATGACCGCGAAGGCGTCCCACTGGCTTTCGAAGGCGAGGACACGTTGGGGAGATTCGCCCGTGTTGATGACGAGCGGATGGGTTCTCAGGCCGGTTGGATGGTACCGCCATCCGCCGTCGGATTGCCGGTAGTGGCAGGCGACGACGCGGCCGTCCGCGTCATGAACCGGGAGGGCGAGTTGCCCATGGAAGAGGCCTATCCAGCTTTGGGTGCGCAGCCACGCGACGAACTCGGGCGAGTAGCCTCTCCATTCCGCCAGCCGGGCGGCGTCTTCGTCGCCGAAAGCCACGACGCAGGCTGCCCAGTCGAAGCTCGGTTGGGTGGCGGCGGGCGCCGGCACAGGGGACTTCGGGGACGTGGGCGTCTCAACACCGGCCATCCGTTTGAACTCACGGATGGCATCCGCGGTGCTGAGTCCCCGACGGCGCTGGAGATAGTCGATGGCATCGCCTTGGCCGCAGCCGGCATGGCATTTCCATCGATACAGTCCGTCCTCGGACGGGAAGACGGAGAAACTCGGGGATGAGTCCTCATGGAACGGGCAGGGCGCCGACTTCCCGGCGCGATCCCCGTCCCCCAGCTGTGCCATCAGGGCGGGAAGGGGTAGGCGCCTTTTGGCCTCCTCCAGGGCGTCGTCGCTCATGGTTTCCTTTCCCCGGGGGCGGTTGCCGGTGCCCGACGGTCATTCATCGCGCCGAGAAAACGCACGAAATCCGATTCCCGAACGAACGTCTTGGTCCCGACCCCGATCGCCCGGAGGCCGGCCCGTCGATAGCGCCAGAGGGTGGTGCGGCTGAGTTGGTACCGAGTCTCGAAAAACTCCAGCGGAAGCGGCGGGTCCTTCGGGTCAAAGGGTTCGATGCCAGGGCTTGCCGCCGATTCGAGAACGCCGGAGGGGAGGTCGGCGCCCTCCGAGGGAGTCGACTGGGGCTCGGAAGCGCTCACGGGGCTCCTCCAATCGTGCGACGTCGAAGCCAGGCGTTGAGCGCTTCGACGGGGAACTTGATGCTCCGTCCCAGCCGGATGTGGGGCGGGGGATCGGGTTCCAGGAGCAGGTATTCGACTTTCCGGACGCTGAGGTTCAGCGCTGCGGCGGCTTCCCGTTTGGAAAGGAGGAGTCGGGGATGGGATTCAGGAATCGATACAGTCGATGGCATTCTCGTCCTGCCGGTCGACAGCTGCATTGCCGTCGTCCGCGGCATGCGAGACATATCCCAACCCATCAGCGATTTTCCGGGCCGGCTGATGGGGTTCTGATGGAACCAGACGAGCGATACGCCGAAAAGCCTAACAAAACGCGTCGATTCGGACAGGTGCGCGGAGGGGCTGATGGTTCCAAGCGTTTTTTTGGGGATTCTCGCCAGTCCTTACGGTTTTCCTGTTTGGTATGGATCTGCGGACTCACCGAGAGACCATGGGGTTTTGCTTCCCCGCGTTCTTCGCATTCCCCGGCCGATCTCGTCTCAACTGGATTGCGGCTCTCAGCATCGGGAGTAGCGACCGCGGTACCCTCGCGCGAGGATCGAGTTGGAGGGATGCGCAGGCGGATTCCCAAGTGCCTCTCCGGACTGGCTTCTTTGGGCCGAGTTGCTGCGTGAGGATTTCCTGAGCTTCCTCGGGTGTTAGGGTCACCGCGTCAGGGTGGGCGGCCAGCGCCTCAGCGTGAGCGCGCCTTGCGTCCGAATCTGCGGGCAGGTCAGAGGTAAACCCCGATAGCCAAGCCGTTTGCCCGTCGGACATGGTGACGCGGAATCGGACGGAGGCCGCCAGATCTTCGAGGCTGGCCGGATACCATGGCAACTGCGTCATCGTGGTGGCCCTCTTGGAACCTTCGGCCAGGATGGCAATCTCCTGTGCGTGGCTCAGAAAAGCCGCCTTTTCCTTAACCATACGCCGAAGGTCCTGGCCCGATTCTCGAGCCCAACGAGCGTGCAGGAACTTGGTCACTTCACCTCCTGCATCCTTCAAGAGCCCGGACATCGTGAGGGGGTACCAAGCGAAGACTTTTTCGAGGTCTTGCTGTCGGCTTTTCAAGAATGCCTGGTACTCATCGTCGGTGATTTGGCGGCCGCTGTTCTTCGCGAACAACCAGTCTGACGCTTCGATTCTGGTCCATTGGGACTCCTCAATCTTGCGTTGCTCGTATTCAGCTGCTCCAGCTTTGTTCAGCCTCTCCAAAAGTTCTCCCATTTCCTCCCGATCGTCTGGTGGAGTAAGGCAATCGTCATGCCGGGTTTCCCATCGCTCCGGGATTTGAAATGCTCCGGTTACCCTCTTTAGTGCCTCCACATAGTATGCCTTCAGCTCATCGTCCCAATCGGTTGCCATGGCCGCTCGAGCAATCTTACGAAAATCCCGAAGCAGAGCAGCATCCTGAGAGCTCATTCGAGTGGGGGGCGGGACGAGGCGAGCCGGTTCGATGAGCACAGGAACCCCTGGGGGAATTATCGAATCACTCCACAAAATGCCGGCGGTTGATGGTCGGATGAGTTGTAGGACAAGAGCCTCGCCGGAGGGTCCAACCAAGTAAGCTTTGTCCCTGTGATCATCCTTCCATTCTAGAAAAGCGTACTCCACGGGTGGTACCTCCGGAGCACCGTCGGTCTGTCCGAGCCGAATCGTTAGAAGCCTGGGTGGTTTGGTAGGCATACTTCCAGGGGTTTGGAGGTCAGTTGCTGCGGGTCGCCTGCTGATTCGCCAGTTTGGCCGCCGGGATTGCGTCGCCACTGGAATTGTTCGCCATCGCCGGAAACGTGAGGACGCTCGGAATTGTCGGCGGCTCGATGGAGAACCAGAGCGTGGCCGCGTCGGGGGCGACCAGACTTTTGTAGTGCTTGTGCACGATGTCCGCCGAGTTTCCCAGCCACCCGGCCACCCGGCCGGCATCTCCGTGCTTCGCGAGGAGGTAGGAGGCGGCGCTGTGGCGGAGGCCGTTCTTGATCCAGGGCACGCCGGCTCGCTTGCTGGTGTCCTCCTGGGCATTCCGCGTGCCGGTGTGGCCACCTTTCCAGACCGGGCCTTCGTTGTCGGTGAGCGGTGCGAGCCACCGAACGGCGCATTCGGGGAGGGGTACGACTCGACGTGACTTGACCTTTGCGACCGCGGCCCCGACGACGATGTGTCCGGCCTTGAGATCGACGTCGCGCCAGTCGACGCGCTCGATTTCGGCGCTGCGGAGGCCGCAGAATCCTCCCAGGACGACGAACGGGAGAAAGTCGGGGGTGGCCCCATTCAAAAGGGCGGCGAATTCGGTGGGGGTGTAGATCCGAACGTCCCGGTCGCCGACCTTGTGGCGTTCGACGCGAGCGACGGGGTTCGTGATGAGCCAGCCCTTCCGGACTGCGAATTCGCATAGGCCGTAGACAACGCGCCTGAAGTTTTCGCGGGACTGAACGGTCAGGCGCCCACCTCGGACCCGCGCGAGTCCGTCCAGCCATTCCCCAAGCGTCTGCGACGTCAGGCTCCGGACCTCGATGTTGACGTGATCGGCCTTGAACCGCCCCAGGCGGGATTCGAGGTCGTCGATGTAGCGCGGCGACTTCTGGAGGCTTCGGCGGGATTCAATGAACTGTTCGACCGCCTCCGCCACCAGGATGCGGGGCAGGTTTTGAGGGTTGTGCTGGGTGAAGTACCGGACCGCCTCGATCAATTGGCCTCCCTTGCCGGGACCCCCCAGCAGGGCGACGGCTTCCGCATACCGGGCCGCTGCAATCTCCAAGGCGTCGCCGGTGGGCGTCAGGAGTGCCAGAGCCCGGCCCATGGCGGCGCGATCGGGGGCGGTGAAGGCGGCGGCGAAGTCCTCGCCACGGGCCCGGTGGTTGGCGATCCGGGTCGCTTCCCGGGTGGCTTCGCCCTCGCCGGCGAAGCCACGGAGACGGCGGCGGCCGTCGGAGTAGTCGGCGACCTCGAAAACGGTCCTGCCGTCGGGTCGGGCCCGGCGGTAGACGGTGACTTCGACCTTCCGGCGGCCGACCGAGGCGGCGATGCGCCGCGGCCATTCCGGTTTGGGCTTTGTTTTGGGAACCGGTGCGCTGGGGGCCGAATCCATGCGCAAATTGTCGGCGAACTGTCGTCTAAAGTCAATTCCGGGCCGGATTTTGGCGCGGTGAAACCCGATCTAAGTGTTTGATTATCAATTGGAGCCAGTTGTCGGATTTGAACCGACGACCCACGGTTTACAAAACCGTTGCTCTACCACTGAGCTAAACTGGCCCAAATCGATCCGGTCGCGCGGATCCGGGGGCTGTAGCCGGAACCCGGGTTCGCGGGCAGCAGTGCGGCGCGGTGCCACAACAACACGCCAGCTTGCCGCGTCCGATTTCGCCGGTGGGTTGTCTGCGCGGACTGCGATAGTGGACGGAACGGAAGCAGGGCGCTTTCGTTCGATTCCCAGCGCAGCGGGGGAGCGGCTACTTTCTTACCCAGACCGCCGACCGCCAACCGACGCGGGGCTAGTTAGGGCGGGTTTGGGTCCTCGGTCAAGCGGTGGAATCGCGATGATTGGAAACTCGATCAAGGGGCTGGGTTCAACCACGGACCGTGCGCTTGCCGGCAAAGATTTCCCGGGACAGACTCCGTCCGTGGAGGCGAACCGCATGACACTTGAAGCCCCGCTCCAGGATGGTGCATTCCCTGGCGCCAGCCCGGAGCTCATCCCCGACGCCGATTTGCTCTGGTTCGTGGCGCACACGCGGCCGCGCTGCGAAAAAAAGCTGGCCGGGTTCTGCGAGCGCGCGGGATTGCGGCCGACGCTGCCGCTGTACCAGAGCGTGAAGAAGTATCGGGGAAAGACGGTGGCGTTCGAAAAGCCGCTCTTCCCGGGCTACGTCTTCATCCAGATGCCCTTGGTGGCCCGGCAGGGGGTTCTCCAAAGCGATTATGTGGCCAATTTGCTGGACGTTCCGATCCAGGACGAGTTCCAGGATCAGTTGAACGCGATCCTTCAGGCGCTGGGAACCGAGTACGAAGTTCACCTGGCGCCGACGATTAAGGCGGGATGTCGGGTTCGGATCCGATCGGGGCCGCTCCGAGGTCTCGAGGGATACGTCGAGGACCGGCGCGGGGCCGTGGATGTGCAGCTTCGCCTGGCGTTCATCGGCCAGGCAGCCGCGGTTAAAATGGACGCCGACATGCTGGAGTTGATCTGAGAATCCCGATAATGGGACGACATAGATGCCCCGGAAAGGTTCGATTCCTCCCGTTGCCACGGAATCGTTCCCATGCTTGAATCGCCGGCTCTGAGTGCCCGAGCCACCAGAGGTCTCCTAGGAATTCGACCGGACGAAGACACGTAGCTCACTCGATTTTGGGTGGGCGGCGGGTTCATCGCTGGGACCGATTCCGGAGGGGACGGCAACCATCCGGGCCGTCCGCAGGGTGCGGAGGTCAGGGGATGGTTTGGTGGACGGGCAGTTGCAGAACCTTCAATGACTGAATTCCTATTCTGGTGCGCGGTGGGCAGTTTGAGCGCGATCGTCTTCGCATCCTTCTTCGAGTGGACCTTGCATCGATTTGTCATGCACCGGCCCTTGGGGCCGTTCACGTATCCGTTTCGCACTCATGCGCTCATCCATCACCAGATTTTTCGGGCGGACGCGACGTATCACCTGATCAACGAGAAGGATAAGTGGACGATCCCGATGGCGTGGTGGAACGGCCCGATCCTGGTGCTGTTGTGCTGCATCCCGTTCGGTTTGGTCGCCTGGTGGATCGGGGAGTCGGGCCTGGTGGTGGGCGCGGCGCTGGCGACCGGTGCGTACTACGGGACCTACGAGTATCTGCACTGGTGCATGCACCTGCCGCGCAAGCGCGCGTTGGAGCGGTCGGGAGTTTTCTTCCGCCTGAATGGCCATCACATCCTGCACCACCGTTACATGCACAAGAACTTCAACGTGGTGTTGCCCCTGGCGGACTTTTGCCTCGGGACCCTGATTCTGCGGTCGAAGATGAAGTTCGCCCAACCCGCCGGTCCTTCGGTTCCCAATCTCCAGCCGGTCGAAGAGCCGGCGCCGATGGTGCGCCGAGTCCTTCGGTTCCTGCGCCTTTGCATCACCGGCGTGGGCCGGTCCTGACCCACCCGACGGGAGGTTTCGGATGGGCATGGCCTCCTATCCAGGGGGGCCGAGTCCGGACGAGGAAACTCGTGGGTCGGCTCGCAAGGGGATGGCGGCTATGGGACCAATGGGACCTATGGGACCACACGTGCGTGGGTTGGCTCGTCCGGGGACGGACGGGCCGCCGCGGCGGATCACGGGACGACGGGGAGCAGAAGTTCGGACGGATGGCGGGCGTCCATGAGGATGCGATTGATCGCGGCGCGGGATTCGGTTCCGGTTCGGAATGGGGTTGCCGTGTTGGGGTTGGGATCGTAGCCCGGGTTGGATGAGGAAGTGACGTGGACCCGGATGCGGTGCCCGCGATTGAAGACGACGCTGGTGGACCAGAGGTCGATTTCGAGCTGGGCGGGTTGGTCGGGTCGGAGAAAACGTTCGCGGTGGACTCCGGCGCGGAATCGTGCGCGGAGCATTCCCTCGCAGAGGTTGAACGAGCGTCCGTCGGGGTAGACGTCGCAGAGCCGGACGAAGAAGTCGGTGTCGGGAGCGTCGCTGGTGATCCAGAGACGGGCACGGACGCGGCCTGTGACTTCGATCGGTTCGTCGACCACGGCGGAGCTGAAAACGAGGACGTCGTCGCGGGCCTCGACGGGGCGCTGGTCCATGGGACCGGCGGGGATCGTGAGTTGGACGCCGCCGAGCGTGGGGACTGGGTTCGTGGGTTGGTAGGTGTAGGCCAGCGAGCCGGCTTCGCCTCGGGCCGGAGGGGATTGGGACAGGGAGTTGTCGGCGCGCAGGAAGAAGCTCGTGGGCTGGACCGGGAAGGGCGGCCATGTGTCCGCGGAGCGCCACGCATTGCCGGGCGCGGCGGGGTCGGAGACATCGCCAAGGACGTAGTAGCGGACGGCCGGGTCGACATCGGCTCCGTTGTCGGCGTCGCGGAGAGTGTGCTCGAACCAGCGCCAGGCGTCCTCGGTGTCGCCCGGCGGGTTCTTCGCGTTCGGGAAGGCGAGTTGACCGGCCTTTTCGGAAAGCACGCCGTGGGTCCAGGGTCCCATGATCAGCTTCTGCCGTCCGCGGGCGCCCGGGGCTCCGCGGGTTTGGTAGCCGACAAAACCGTCGAGCGTGGCCTGGGCGAAGATGTCCCACCATCCGCCGATATGAACCGCCGCCGCTCGGGTCCGCGTGAAGTGTTGGGTGGCGTCGCGACTCTTCCAATAGTCGTCGTAGATCGGATGATCGACCCAGATCGGGAGCGCGTTGGTGGCGAATCGGGTGCCGCGGATCCAGTCCTCGACGAGCGCTTTGCGAAAGACACCCCCGGTGTAGACGACGTCGTACAGATTGGGGGCCCCGACGACGAGGAATTGGGCGTCGACGGGTGGATCGCCGAGGCTGGCGAGTTGGAATTGGGTGATGGCACCCGCGGAACCGCCCCAGGTACCGATCCGTCCGTTGCTCCAGGGCTGCCGGCGGATCCATTGGAGGGTGTCGGCGCCGTCGGGGCCGTCGCGGTGGAACGGCAGGTTTTCGCCCGTGGACTCGAATCGTCCGCGGGTGTCCTGAACGACGACGGCGAATCCGCGTCGGGTACCATCGCGACCGAGGGAGGCTGCCGCCGCTTTGTTGTAGGGCGTGCGGGCGAGGACGACGGGGAAGGGGCCTTTGCCATCGCCCGGGGGGAGGTAGAGGTCGGTGGCGAGTTGGATGCCATCGCGCGACACGACCTGGACCGTTTGCGGGGGTGATGGTTCGGGGCTGGAAGCGGCCGGGCACTGGAATGGTGCGCACGCGATCCACGCGAGGATCAGCGGGTGGCCGAGGGTGGAGGCTGACCGGGTGGGAAGTAGTCGCCGACGGCGGTCGGGAGGCGAGAATGGGAGGCGGGGCACTGGGCTCGGATACGGCGGCGGCGGGCGGGGGTCAAGACTTCAGGCATCTGGGCAGCTGAAGAGGGCGGGCGGGCCGGGACTAGAGGCCCGTGGGACCATCGAACAGGAAGGTGTAGCCGCGGCCGTTCTGGAAATCGGGCTGATTTCGCGTTGCTTGGAATGGGGGAGCGATGGGACGGTGGGGGTCCTCGGCCCGGGGGAACAAGGCTGAAAAAGGAGGAACGCGACCCCCCAGCCCGGATCGGCGGGAGGATCGCGCCCTTTGGAAAGGCAGAGACCGTCGTGCGGGTTATTTGGTCGGGACGGTGGCGATCGTCTGGAGGATGCGGCCCGCGATCTTGTAGGGGTCACCCTGGGAATTGGGACGGCGATCCTCGAGGTATCCCTTGTAGCCGTTGTTCACGAAACTGTGGGGGACGCGGATGGAGGCGCCGCGGTTGGCGACCCCGTAGTTGAACTTGTCGATCGACTGGGTCTCGTGGAGTCCGGTGAGGCGCAGATGGTTGTCGGGGCCGTACACGGCGATGTGCTCGTTCTTGTACTTGTCGAAAGCCGCCATGAGGGCTTCGAAGTACTCCTTGCCGCCCACCTCGCGCATGTGGTGGGTCGAGAAGTTGGAGTGCATGCCGGATCCGTTCCAATCGACCTCCGACCCCAGGGGCTTGCAGTGGAAATTGACGTCGACGCCGTATTGTTCGCAGACCCGCATCAGTAGGTAGCGGGCCATCCAGACCTGGTCGGCGGCGCTTTTGGAGCCCTTGCCAAAAACCTGGAACTCCCATTGGCCTTTGGCGACTTCGGCGTTGATGCCTTCGTGGTTGATGCCGGCCTCGAGGCAGAGGTCGAGGTGGGCGTCGACGATTTCGCGGGCGATGGCGCCGACCGCGTCGAAGCCCACTCCGGTGTAGTACTTGCCCTGGGGCGGTGGGAAGCCGCCGCCGGCCGGGAACCCCAGGGGAGCGCCGTCCTGGTACAGGAAGTATTCCTGCTCGAAACCGAACCAGGCGTCGGGGTCGTCGGGAATCGAGGCGCGCGAGTTGGAAGGATGCGGCGTTTTGCAGTCGGGCATCATGACCTCGCACATCACCAGCGCGCCGTTCTTCTTCGTCGAATCGGGGAAGACGGCCACGGGTTTCAGCATGCAATCCGAGCTGCGCCCCTCGGCCTGTCGGGTTGAACTGCCGTCGAATCCCCACATCGGGAGCTGTTCGAGCTTCGGGAAAGCGTCGTACTCCTTGATTTGGGTCTTTCCGCGGAGGTTTGGAACAGGTTCGTACCCGTCGAGCCAGATGTATTCGAGTTTGTATTTCGCCATAAAAGGGGGTGCGGGGGATGACAGTGGTTGGTCTTGGCCAATAGGAAAATCTCAGCGGTTCGTTGAGCGATTCCCCTGAAGCATGCGGAATGCCAAATCCCGGATGAACCCTTGGATGAGACCGCGATGTCTTATTAAAACGTTGCGAATGAATGCTTTGCGGACCGTGCGTCTCCGCGGGAACTTCGAGCCGATCGATTGCGGGTCTGTCGCTTTTTGCGCGGAGTGCTTCGATATGGCCAGTCCTGAACAGTTGCCCGGCGCAGGTGATGGAGGCAGGGTCAGGCGGACATGTTGCAGGTCAAGGACACGCTTCGATCGACCGTCCAGGTCAGTTTCGATGGACGGGTCTTCAAGACGTACCACGGACCGGACGCGGCGCGGCGTTTCGGGAACGAGGTGCGGGTTCTGAAATACCTCGAGGACCGGGGCTGTGGATTCGTGCCGCGCCTGTTGGAGGCGGACGCGAAGCTCCCGCGAATCATCACGACCAGCTGCGGATTCCGGGTGGAGCGGTTGGACGAGGAGCGGGCGAGGGAATTGTTCGCCGAACTGGAGACCTTCGGGGTCCGGCACGACGACCCGGAGATGCGGAACGTGACCTATCGGCAGTCCGACGGCCGCTTCTGCGTCGTCGACTTCGAATTTGCGACGATCCTGGCGAGCGACGGGGTTGGGCCGGGTGAATCCGCATGAGTTCCGTCGGCCAGGTTCCGGAGTCGAAGCGCCTGCGATGGTCCGGCCGGACGGACCGGGGGCGGGTGCGACCCAACAATGAGGATTCGTTCCTGGGGGTCCAATTCGACGCGAGGGAGGTGCACCATCTGGGCGCCGTGGGGGAATCCTGGTCCGGCCATCTGGATTTCGCGTTCGCGGTGAGCGACGGCATGGGCGGGGCGATGGCGGGGGAGTACGCGAGCCGGATCGCGGTCCAGAAGATCACATCCCTGTTGCCGCGATCCTACCGCCAATCGGCGATGGGCCTGGAGGTCGGTTTTGGGGACGTGATGGAGGAGCTTTTCGCGCAAGTTCACAGCGCCTTGTCGTTTCTGGGAACGAGCTACGAGGAGTGCGCGGGCATGGAGACGACGCTGAGCCTCTGCTGGTTCATGCCGGGGCGCATGGTGTTCGGGCACGTCGGGGACACCCGGATTTACCACCTGTCGTCGAAGGCGCCGGCCATCCTGCAATTGAGCCACGACGACACCCACGTCGGTTGGCTGTTCCGGAATGGAAAGATCAACGAACGCGAGGCGCGCAATCATCCGCGGCGTAGCGTGCTTCAGAAGGCGTTGGGGGGAGGCAACCAGTTCGTCAATCCTCAGGTCGGCTCGGTGATTCACGAGAGCGGCGACCTCTTCCTGGTCTGCTCGGACGGCCTGGTGGAGGGCTTGGACGACGCGTCGCTGGCTGAACTCCTGCGTTCCGCGGACTTCAATGGGCAACCGGGCGCGGGCCCGGCCGACCGTCTGGTCGAGGAGTCGCGGATGCGGAGCGGACGCGACAACCTGACGGCGCTGGTGATCCGGGTCGACTGAAGGGAGGGGCGTCAGGCGACCGGGAATGGGCCGTCGGTGTCCAGGATGCCCCCAAGTTCGGCGATGCGGGCGCGTTTGCGGTCGCGGCACGATTCGATGGCGCGGCGCAGGTTGTTGCGAAGCTCCGGGTCGGCGGGCACGGCGCGAAGCGTCAGGGAGGGCGATGAGGCGTCGCTGGTTGTGAGAGTGACGTCGCCTTTGTCGAAGAGCCGGTAAAGGAACGGCTGAAAGAACGAGGAGTCGCGGACCCGGTAGAGTTCGAGTTCGTCGGTGCGCTTGGTGAAGATCCCCTTGGTGAGGCGGATGCGTTCGGACGTCACCTTGATGTGTTCGTTTCGGAGCTCGATCCAGCGCCAGATGGCCCAAGGGATGGGGATCACGAGGATGCAGCCGACGTTGAGCCAGAAATTCAGGACGTGGGAGGGGTGGCCCTCCCAAAGGACGGTTTCTTCGGGGGTGCTCATGGGTGGGGCCTTTTCACTTCAACTGGAACTTGGGGCACTGGCTCAGGAAGCGGATCGGGTTGTGGTAGATGACTTGGTCGATGGCCTCGGCGGTCCAGGCTCGCCGGCGCATCTCCAGGGCGGTGTGTGGAACGGCCAGAGGGACGCTCTCGCCCCAGTCGCAGGCGGAATTCATCCAGAGCCGTTCGGCGCCGAAGTTCTCCAGGATATCAACGGCCCTGGCGGGGGTGCATTTGCTGATGGGATACAGCGTCATGCCCGCCCAGTGACCCCTGTCGAGGACCATGCGGACGGTGTGTTCCTCGACGTGATCGATGATGACGCGGTCGGGACGGATGCGGGAGTCGGCCTTGAGAACGTCCAGAATCAGGCGGGTGCCCTTGAGCTTGTCCTCGAGGTGGGGTGTGTGGACGAGGATCAGTTGGTCGTGCCGCGCGGCGAGATCGACGTGGCGTTCGAGCACGCGAAGTTCGTTCCTTGAATTCTTGTTCAGTCCGATTTCGCCGATGCCGAGCACGTTCGGTTTGTCGAGGAACTGCGGGATCAGGGCGATGACCTCCTCGGCGAGCTGAACGTCCTCGGATTCCTTGGGGTTGATGCAGAGCCAGCAGAAATGGGGCAGCCCGTACCTGGCGGCGCGGCGCGGCTCGTGCTCGGTGAGCTGACAGAAGTAGTCGTAAAAACCCTGGGGCGAGCAACGATCGAATCCGGCCCAGAACGCCGGTTCACAGATGGCGGCGCAGCCGGCCGTGGCCATCTGGATGTAGTCGTCGGTGACCCGGCTGACCATGTGGGCGTGCGGTTCGAGGTAGCGCATGAACGAATGGAGGCCGAGCGGTTGGGTCGGCGACGTCGCGAGAATAGCGACCGCCGAGGGAGGCTCAAGCCTCGGCTCGGTCGGTCAGGTCACCACGCGCGGCCTTCGACGCTCAGGACCGTGGTCCGCTTCTTCAAGAAACGCACCACGCCGAACAGAACCAGGGCAAGGCCCCAGGCGACGGCCCAGCTCCAGTCGATGTGCAAACGACGTTCGGCCGCGGAATCGGCGATCACCTCGAAGGCCGCGAACGCCGAGATCATGGCGAACAGATTGACGTATTCCCGGCCCAGGGCGTTGCGGAACGAGAATTGAAGCGTGGGATTCCTCCAGAGTCGGAAGTTCGGAATGAACGCGGGCGTTTGAGAGGCCCACGATCGGAATTTCTCCCCGAATTTGCGTTCCAGAAAAGACTCCTCGGCCAGGATGATGCGCTCGTGATAGATCCAAAAAACGAGGGCGACGCACACCCACTGCCAGAGCGCCTGGGGCACGGCCGCCAACCCGAGCCAGCACAGGCAGTTTCCCAGGTAGAGAGGATTGCGAACAATGGAGTAGGTGCCCTCCGTATTGAGGCTGTCCGCCACCTGTTCCCTACGGTTTCGACCCGAGGTGCGAGGCGGAACGTGGGCGATCGTGATGAAACGAAGCAAGAGACCCGATAGCGCCACGCCCATGCACAGGACCGTCCATGCCTCCTGGAGTGAATGCCGGTGGCTTGGGTAGGTGTGGTTCTGGAAGGCCGATGGAACGGCCAACAGGACAAATAGCGGAAGCCAGCCCCGACGCCGAAACAGGACTTGGCCATTTTCCTCAAGGTAATTGCGCAACATGGAGTGGAGACGGTTGATGGATGGCGATCATCGATTCCGGGATCAAAGGGGGGTCTTCGTCGGACGGAAAGCCGTCCGAGCGGGCTGGGCGTGCCTTCGTGGCAATCATTTCCGCGCCAGGACTTGGGAGTTCGCCAGAACGGGTAGGCGCACCCGGACGGTGGTCAGGGAGCCGAAATCGGAGTCCAGTCGGATTTCCCCATCGTGGGCGCGCACGATCCACTGCGCGACGCTCAGTCCGAGGCCGCAGCCCTCCACCTCGGTTCCGTGGGCCGGATCCCCCCGGAAGAAGCGGTCGAAGACCTGCGGGAGGCGATCGGCGTGAACGCCCGGACCGGTGTTGCTGATGCGCAATTCCACGCTGGCGCCATGCTTCTCCAGCGCCACGTCGATTCGTCCGCCGGCTTGGTTGTACTTGATGGCGTTGTCCGTGAGGTTGAGGAGGAGTTGGCGGAGGCGATGCCGATCGCCGGAGATCCAGGTTTCCTCCATGGCCGCCAGACCGACCGAAATGCCTCGCGACTGGGCCAGCAACTGAGCGTCGGCGTGGCTTTCCCGCACCAGTTCGTCCCATCGCACCGACTCCCGTTTGACCAGCGGTTGACCGGCGTCGGCCTTCGCGAGGAACAGCAGGCCATCCACGATCTTCGTGAGCCGTTGAACCTCATCGAGGAGGCCGGCCAGAAGGTCCCGTTGGGGGCCCGCGCAATGATCCTCGCGCAACGCCAATTCCAACTCCCCCCGCATGACCGTCAGCGGAGTCTTCAGCTCGTGCGACGCGTGCATTGTGAAGTCGCGGACCTGGGCGAACGATTCGTGGAGCCGCCGGCCCATCGCGTTGAAGACGTCGGTCAGTCGGTCCAGTTCGTCGTCGGTCCCCGTCGGAACGAGAGGTTCGGGGAGGCGATCGACCTTGAGCCGCTCGGCCGCCTCGGTGAGGCGCTTCACCGGTGTCATCGCCCTCCGGATGTACCAGGCGCTGCCGGCGACCAGGAGTATCGCGACGGGTAGGCCGCCGAAGAGGAGGAATTCGCCGGTTTCCTCGAAGGGGGAATCCATGGGCGTCACGCCGCTTCGGGCCGCATGGATGTTTTCCCCCAGCTCGTAGTGGAAGGCGACGGCGGCGATCACCAGGGACAGAACCAGGATGCCGGTGTGCCAGAGGGTGATTCGGGAGCGAAGGGTCACGACGGCACCCTCAGGGTGTAGCCGACTCCTCGGACGGTTTGCAGCAACTTGGGTTCGAACCCGCTGTCGATCTTTTCGCGCAGGCGTTTGATGTACACGTCCACGAGGTTGCTGCCGGGATCGAAATCATAGTCCCAAACCTTCTCGACGATCGCCATGCGACCGCGGATCCGGCCATGCGACTGCATGAGGAATTCGAGAAGCCGATACTCGCGCGGCGCGAGTTCGATCAGATCCAGTCCGCGCCGCACTTCGCGGGAGACGGTGTTCAGCGTGAGATCGCCGACCTGAAGAACGAGGGGCTTGGAGTCGGCGCCCCGTCGCGCGAGGGCCCGGACCCGGGCCAGCATCTCATCGAGCGCGAACGGCTTGCACAGGTAGTCGTCGGCCCCGGCGTCCAGGCCGGTGACCCGGTCTTCCACTCCTCCGCGAGCCGTCAGCAGAAGGATGGGTGTGCGAATGCCCTGGGATCTCCAACGGCGCAGAAGACCGAGTCCGTCGAGATTTGGAATCATGATGTCCAGGAGGATCACGTCGAAGGCGGTATGGGGAAGCGCGGAGGCGGCTTCGCTCCCGTCGTGGATCACGTCCACGGCGTAGGCCTCGCTCTGGAGCGCCTTCCGAATGAAGGACGCGGTTTTCTTGTCGTCCTCAACGACGAGGATTCGCATGACGGTCTGGACGCACTTCTCCCGCATCACGGTGCCGGTGTCAAACAGGCCGATCCCCTCGGGACGGCCTTCGGGCCCTGGAGATTGGGGTTCCTCGACGTTTCCCGTGGGTGATCGTCCACCCGAATCGGCGTCGGAGCGGATCCCTGAGTGACCAGGCGAGGTAGCGCAGGCTGCCCAGCCTGCTGTGTCGCCGGTTGCCAACCGGCGGGTACTGAATTGCGGAGCAACGCGTGCGAGTCGTTGATTCCGGTAGGGACTCGGGTCGTCGCACCCGCCGACTGGCAGTCGGCGAAACGGCAGACAAGGCTGTCTGCGCTACGGGCGCGGTCGGTGAGCTCAGGAAAATGGCCAATCTCCAGGGCCCTCGAGCCCCGCCACGGTCCGCACGGCCGGAGGGTTGCCCGGAGATCGGATCGGGGGATCTGGATCGGGATCGGCGCATCGTGGGCGCATTCGATAGGGGCTCGATGAACCGGTCATGAAAGTTGGATGACAATGTTGTCATCTGGTTTTCATCGTCCCGTCAGGGGGACCCCGGACGGTGACCGCGTTGATGAAGGCGCGCGTTCCAACGGCATGAAGCAGTGGCCGACCATCCTGGGTTGCTTGGCGCTGGCGGGTCTTCTCGTCGGCTGCGCCAAGTTCCAGTCGAGGCCGATTTCCGCCGAGCGGCGTGGAGACACGTTCCGTTCCCGCGGCTTCGACGACGAGGGTCTGCGGGCGTTTCTGGAGACGAACGGGGTTGTCGGGACCTGGCCCCGCGCCCGATGGGATCTGGATTCGCTGACCCTGGCGGGGTTTTACCACCATCCGGAGATGGAGATGGCGCGGGCCCGATGGCAGACGGTGACCGCCGGAAAGATCACAGCCCGCCAGAGGCCGAACCCCAACCTGTCGTTCATTCCGCGCTTCAATTCGAGCTCCCTCGGGACGGGCCTGACACCGTGGATTCTCGGGGGATTCCTGGACATCCCCATCGAAACCATGGGGAAGCGCCGTTATCGCACGGCCCAAGCGGAGCAACTCGCGGAGATGGCCCACTATGATCTCGCGGCCGCGGCCTGGGTGGTGCGGGGCCGTATTCGAACCGCATTGATCGCGCTTCAGGCCGCGCGGGAAACGGCGAGTCTGCTCGCCGAGCAGGTCGACGCGCTCAGCCGGGTGGCCCGGTTGGTGGAATTGCAGTGGGAGGCTGGCGCCGTCTCGCCGGTGGAGGTTTCCGTCGCGCGGATCGCCCACCAGAACGCCCTGTTGGGTTTGAAGGACACGCGGCGCCAGGAGGCGGTCGCTCTCGGGCAATTGGCGGAGGCGATCGGCGTGCCTCTCCGTGCCTTCGAGGGGATCGAGATCGCGTTCGCTTCCCCATCCGAACTCCCGACCGAACTGGCCGCCGCCGAAATCCAGCGGCGGGCGATGCTGAACCGCGCCGACGTGTTGAGCGCGCTGGCCGAATACGCCGCCAGCGAATCCGCCCTTCGGGTGCAGATCGCCCGGCAGTATCCCGATATCCATCTGCGACCGGGCTATGAGCTCGACCAGGACCGGAGCAAGTGGCAGCTGGGAATTGGCATGGATCTCCCCGTGTTTCATCAGAACCAAGGTCCGATCGCCGAGGCCGAAGCCAGGCGCGGTGAACTCGCCGCGAAATTCGACGTCGTGCAGGCCCGGGCCATTGGCGAGATCGATCGGACGACCGCGGTTTATTCCGCGGCCATCGTCCAGGCCACGACCGCGGATTCGATACTCGCCGATCTCGGACGGCGGAACGCGGCGATGGCGCGCATGTACGAAGCGGGGGAGGTGGACGGTCTCGCCGTCGCCAGCGCCGAGTCCGACCGTCTCGGCGGCGCGGTGGCTCGCGTTCGCGCGTACCTTCTGGCCCAGCAATCGCTGGCGGCTTTGGAGAGCGCCGTTCAGGCCCCGCTTTTGATGCCGCTCTCATCCGTCCAATTGGAAAACCCGCCCCGGAACCCCACCCCACCGAACTCGCCATGAAGACGAGGATCCACCGTCTGCTCGTCCCAGCCTTCTTCGCGACCGTTCTCGGGGTCGCCGCCAACGGGGCGGAGAGCAATTCTCCCAAACCGGCGACGATGGAAAACGTCATCCCGGAGTCGGAGTTGGCGACCCTCCGCCTGACGCCGAAGGCCGAGCAGCGTCTCGGCATCGCCTTGGCCGAAACCAGCCGCAAGAAGGTCGCCGTGACACGGCTCTTCGGAGCCGACGTGGTGGTTCCCCTCGGGGAGCAGGGTGCGCCGACGACTTCCTACTTTCCCCTCGCCGCCTCCACGCACGACGAGTTGCTCCGCCTCACGGATCAGCAGGCGTTCGCCGACGGTGAGGTCGCCCGAGCGCGCGTCCAACTGGAGTTCGCCCAACGAGCGCTCCAAAGGGCGCGAAAGCTCATCCAGGGCGACGCCGGCAGCATTCGGGCGATGGAGGATGCGGACGCGTTGGCGCGGATCGCGGAGCAGGCGCTCGAAGTCGCCGTGTCGCGACGGGCTCTTCTGGGGGTCCCCGTCGCGGAGTCGCTTCGGAGCCCGCGGCTTTGGATCCGCGTGCCGGTTTATGTCGGCGAGATTCGGCTGCTCGACACGTCGAAGGAGGCGCGGGTCGGGGCGATCGGCACCCGACCAGGGGACGGGGACTACCCCGGCCATCCCGTCCGGACACCGCCCTCGGCCAACCCCTTGGCGGCGTCCGTGGATCTCTTCTACGAAGTCCGGAACACCGGCGACGCCCTGAGGCCTGGTCAGCGGGTCAGCGTCAGCGTGCCGACCCGGGAGGAGGAGGATCGCCTCGTTGTTCCCTGGGCGGCGATCCTGCACGACATCCATGGGAACACTTGGGTTTACGAGAACCCGGCGCCCCAGACGTTCCGGCGAAGCCGGGTCCAGGTCTCGCGCCTGGTCGGCGGGGACGCCGTGTTGGCCAGCGGTCCGAAGCCCGGGACGAAGGTCGTCACGGATGGCGCGGCGGAGCTGTTCGGCACGGAGTTCGGCGGGGGCAAGTAGTCCAACGGCTCCACCATGCTCACCGCCATCGTCTCCACCGCCCTGCGTTTCAGGGTGCTCGTCATCGCCGTGGCGGTGCTTCTCGTCGTCTTCGGGATTCGGACGGTGCGTCATGCGCCGCTGGACGTGTTCCCCGAGTTCGCGCCGCCGCTGGTTGAGATCCAGACGGAGGCCCCCGGGCTGTCCACCGAGGAGGTCGACGCGCTGGTCACGGTGCCCCTCGAAAACGCCCTGAACGGGACGCCGTTCCTGAAGACCATCCGATCCAAGTCCGTGCTTGGGTTGTCGTCGGTGGTCCTGATTTTCCAGGACGGCGCCGACATCCTCCGCTCGCGGCAACTCGTCCAGGAGAGGCTGTCGCTGGCGCAGAGCCGTCTCCCGGCGCTGGTGAAGCCGCCGGTGCTCATGGCGCCGTACTCGTCGCTCAGCCGGGCCCTGAAGATCGGTCTCAGCTCCAAGAAGCTCTCTCAGATGGAACTGAGCGAACTCGCGCTATGGACGATGCGTCCGAGGCTGATGTCCGTCCCCGGCGTCGCGAACGTCGCGATCTGGGGGCAGCGGGACAAGCAGTACCAGGTGCTGGTCGATCCGGAGCTCCTGAGGGCCGCGGGCGTGACCTTGGACGCCGTCATGCGCGCCGCCGGCGACGCGTCGGTGCTGGGCGCGGGAGGGTTCGTTGACAGCCCCAATCAGCGAATCGCGGTCCGCCAGTTGGTTTCCATCACCTCAGCCGACGACCTGGCCCGGACGGTCGTCGCCTTCCGCAACGGCGCGGCCATCCGTTTGGGCGACGTGGCTCGGGTGGTGATCGACCATCCCGCGCCGATCGGCGACGGAGTGATCAATGACGGACCCGGGATCCTGCTGATCGTGGAGAAGCAGCCCTGGGGCAACACGCTGGACCTCACTCGCGAGGTCGAGCGCGCGCTGGCCGATCTGAAGCCCGGATTGGCCGACGTGGAAATCGATTCCACCATCTTCCGCCCCGCGACCTTCATCGAGATGTCGCTCGACAATCTTTCCCATGCCATGTGGCTGGGCTGCGCGCTGGTCGCGGTGATCCTGATCCTGTTCCTCAACGACTGGCGGACGGCGCTGATCAGCATGACCGCGATCCCGCTCTCGCTGCTCGTGGCGATCCTGATCGTTCACTGGCGGGGTTGGACCATCAACACGATGGTGCTGGCCGGACTTGTCATCGCCCTGGGCGAGGTCGTGGACGACGCGATCATCGGGGTGGAGAACATCCTCCGCCGGTTGCGACTCAACCATCTCAAGGCGGATCCCGAGCCCGCCTTTCAGGTGGTGCTCAAGGCGTCGATCGAAGTCCGGAGCGCCGTCGTGTACGCCAGCCTGATCGTCGTGCTGGTCTTCCTTCCGGTCTTCTTCCTGGAAGGCCTCGCCGGGTCGTTCTTCAAGCCCCTGGCGACGACCTACGTTCTGGCGATGCTGGCGTCCCTTCTGGTCGCGTTGACGGTGACGCCGGCGCTGTCGCTGATGTTCCTTCACGGCCGCCCCGAACGTCATGCCGACGCGCCGCTCGTCGGGTGGTTGAAGGGGCGATACCGCCGGTTGCTGCCCTGGTTCATCGCCCGTCCCCGTTTCGCGTCGATCGGCCTGGTGGTGGCCTTCGTGGCGACCGCCGCCGCGTGGTCCCGCCTGGGGGAGGAGTTTCTGCCGGACTTTCAGGAACGCGACTTCCTCATGCACTGGGTCGAGAAACCCGGGACCTCGATCGACGCGATGACCCGCATCACGATCCGCGCGAGCCACGAACTCCGATCGATTCCCGGCGTCCGGAATTTCGGGGCGCACATCGGTCGAGCCGAGGTGGCGGACGAGGTGGTCGGCCCGAACTTCACCGAGTTGTGGATCAGCATCGACCCGAAGGTCCCCTACCAGCCGACCATCGCGAAGATCCAGGAGGTGGTGGACGGCTATCCGGGACTGTATCGCGACCTGCTGACCTACCTGCGGGAGCGCATCAAGGAGGTCCTGACGGGGGCGAGCGCCACCATCGTGGTCCGGATTTACGGACCCGACCTGGCGGAACTCAGGCGACTCGCCGCGGACGCGGGAAGGGTGATGGGCGAGGTCGAGGGGGTATCGGCCCTGAAAGTGGAACCACAGACGTTGGTTCCCCAGATCATCGTCCGACTTCGCTCCGAACTCGCCGGGACCTTCGGGTTGACCCCGGCGCAGGTGCGGCGCTCGGTCGAGACCTTGGTGAAGGGAACCAAGGTGGGCGAGGTCTACGAGGACCAGAAGATCCACGACGTCGCGGTTTGGGGCGAAGCCCGGGTGCGCACCGACATTCAAGCCCTGCGTGAATTGCTCATCGAAACGCCGTCGGGGGGCCACGTCCTCCTGGGCGACGTGGCGGATCTCGAGATCGTTCCTTCACCCAACGAGATCAAACGCGAGGGCGCTTCGCGCCGCATCGACGTGACCTGCAACGTCGAGGGTCGCGACCTTGGGAGCGTGGCGCGCGAGATCGAGACGGCCGTCCGGGCGATGCACTTTCCGCACGGGTACCATCCGAAGTTCCTTGGGGAATACGCGGCCCGGCAGGAGGCCCGGCAGCGCCTCATCGGCCTGTCCCTCATCGCGGTGATCGGCATGCTCGTCCTGCTCCAGGTGGATTTTCAGTCGATCCGGCTCACCCTGTTGGTCGGGTTGACCCTCCCCTTCGCCCTGATCGGCGGCGTCTTCGCCGCGTGGTGGGTGAGCGGCGTTCTGTCGCTGGGTTCGCTGATCGGGTTCGTCACCGTGCTGGGCATCGCCGCGCGCAACGGCATCCTCCTGGTGAGCCACTACCGGCATCTGGAACTCGACGAAGGAGAAGCCTTTGGGCCGGCGCTGATTCTTCGGGGTGCCGAGGAACGGTTGACCCCCATCCTGATGACCGCGGGTTGCGCGGCCCTGGCGCTCGTGCCGCTGGTGCTGAAGGGGAACGTTCCGGGTCAGGAGATCGAGTTTCCCATGGCGCTGGTCATCCTCGGGGGCCTGGTCACATCGACGCTCCTGAACCTCCTTCTGATGCCCGCGCTCTACGGCGCGGTTTTAGGCCGAGCGCGGAAAGCGCCCGCGAATCCTTAGACTCCGGGACTCAACGGGACTCAACGCTCAACAGGCGTCGAAGAATGGCCTAGGGTGCCGCGGTGAACACGGACCTGAGCGGCAAGGTGGTCATGGTGACGGGAGCGTCGGGGGGGATTGGTTCGGCGATCGTTCGAGCCATGGCCGGGGAAGGGGCGCGGGTGGTGCTTCATGCGCGGACGGGCGGGGACCGGGCGACGAGGTTGGCGAAGGACATCGCCCCGGCGGAATCGGTCGTCGTGGTGGGCGATCTCCGACGTGAAGCGGACGTGAGGCGGGTGTTCAAGGCGGCCTTGAAGAAGTTCGGGAGGATCGATGTGCTGGTGGCGAACGCGGGGTCGTGGGAGATGCGGGATGTGGCGTTGAAGGACATGACCCTGCGCCAATGGCGAGCCACGCAGGATTCGGTCCTGACGTCGGCCTTTCTCAGTCTCCGGGAATTCCTGGGATGCGCGGCCCGGCAGGGGCGTGGCAACGCGGTGCTGATCGGGTCGACGGCGGCGATCCACGGTGAGGCCGGGCACGCGGACTACGCGGCGGCGAAGTCGGCCATGGCGTTTGGGCTGACCCGGACGTTGAAGAACGAGATGGCGGAATCGGTCGTCGTGGTGGGCGATCTCCGACGTGAAGCGACGATGGCGCTGCCGAAGCTTGGGATGCCGGAGGACGTGGCGAACTCGGTGGTGTTCCTGGCTTCCGACCGGTTGGCGGGGCATGTGACGGGCCAGGTGATGGAGGTGGCGGGAGGAATGGAGGGGCGCTGGCTTTGGCGGCCCGAGGAAGTCGATCCGGAGTTGGCGTTGCCATGCGCGCCGGGACCCCGTTAGCTTCGCGCCCATGAATTGTCCGGCGTGTGGCAATCCACTGGCCAGTCGCAAAGCCGGCACCATCGTGGTGGACGTTTGCGATGGCGGCTGCGGTGGTGTGTGGTTCGACAACTTTGAGATGCGTCGGATCGACGAGGCGGGAGCCCAGGAGATCCGGGGTGTCCACCGCGATTTCGCGCTGCACGTGAAGCTGGACGCGCGCCGGGAATGCCCGCGCTGCGACAACCAAGTCATGTTCCGGCGCTTCTTCAGCCGACTGAAACGAACCCAGATCGACGAATGCCCCAACTGCGCGGGCATCTGGCTCGACGTGGGCGAGTTCGATGCCATCCAAAAAGAACTCACGGAAAGCCCGGATACGGCCACGCTCAACTCCAGTCTGAACCACGCGGTTTCGATGTTGAGGAAGCGGTCGGGCATGTGACCGGAAGGCCTGGCAGCCCCGGGAACGAACATCCGTCGGGGGGCCATTCCTGGAGCGGAGGGTTGGGTTGGGAGTTTTGGGGGCGGAATCGGGATCGGGATCGGGATCGGGATCGGGATCGGGATCGGGATCGAGTTGGGCGCCGGAGGAACGGAGAGAGAGAACGGAGTGAAACGTTGAGCCAGGACCCCGCATTGCCCCCGGAGACGGCGCCTGTCGCGAGGCGCCGGGTGATGGACGCCGCGGGGAGCGGCCACGACTCGGTTCCTTTCGGCCTGGGCGGGACCAAGCCCAAGCACTTCAGGGAAATGCTCCGCGCGGCGTGGCAGAATCGCGACAACCTGCCCTACGCCTGGAAGGTGCTGAGCAAGGGGGTTTGCGACGGGTGCGCGCTGGGCGTGGCCGGGTTCCATGACTGGACGATCGAAGGGACCCACCTCTGCCTGACTCGGTTGAGTCTCCTTCGACTGAACACCATGCCGGCCCTGGATCCGCGGCGGTTGGCGGACGTCCGGGACTTGCGGCGCCTTTCCAACGCGGATCTCCGCGAGTTGGGGCGACTTCCGTACCCCATGCTTCGTCGGCGGGGGGATCGCGGGTTCCAACGGATTTCGTGGGACGACGCCCTGGCGAGGTCGGGGGCGCGGTTGCGGGCGGCCGATCCGCGGCGGGTGGCCTTCTTCATCACGTCGCGGGGTGTGACGAATGAGGTCTATTACGTGGCGCAGAAGGCGGCGCGGTTTCTGGGGACCAACCACGTCGACAACGCGGCGCGCCTCTGCCACGCGCCGAGCACGGGGGCCATGAAGCACGCCCTGGGCTACGCGGCGTCGACGTGCGGCTACCGGGACTGGTACGGCACGGATCTGATCGTTTTTTTCGGGGCGAATCCGTCGAACGACCAGCCGGTGGCGATGAAGTACCTCCACGAGGCGCGGGCCATGGGCACCCGCATCGCGATGGTCAATCCCTACCTGGAACCCGGCATGAGGCGCTACTGGGTTCCGAGTTCTCCCGACAGCGCGGTTTTCGGGACGCCCGTGACGGACTGGTGGTTCCCGGTGCGGCAGGGTGGCGACATCCGCATTTGTGTACGGCGTCCTTCGCGCCTTGCGGGACTCGGGCGGGATCAACACCGAGTTTCTGTCCCAACACACCTCGGGCTGGGAGGAACTCTCCGCCGAGATCGATCGGTTCGACCTGGCCGAACTCGAACGCTGTTCCGGGCTTTCACGGGCGGATTTCGACGAGTTCGCCGCGCTCCTGAAGGGGGCGAAGAACGCGGTGTTCGTCTGGAGCATGGGGATCACCCAGCATTCGGTCGGCGGGGACGCGGTCTCGATGATCCTCAACCTGGGACTAGCGCGGGGTTACCTGGGACGGGCGAAAAACGGGCTCATGCCGATCCGCGGACACAGCTCGGTCCAGGGCGGCGCCGAGATGGGTTGTTACTCGACGGCGCTTCCCGGGGGAAAGCCGATCACCGCGGAAAACGCGGCGGAATTGGAGGCGGCGTACGGATTCCCCATCCCCGCCGCGCCGGGATTGACCGCCGTCGAAATGGTCGAGGCCTGCGCCCGTCGGCAGCTCGACGTCTTCTACTGCGTGGGAGGCAACTTCCTTCGGACCCTGCCCGAACCCGACTATGTGGCGGCCGCGCTCAGCCGGGTGCCGCTTCGCATCCACCAGGACATCCTGGTGACCGACCAGATGCTGCTGGAACCGGGGGAGGAAGTTCTGCTCCTGCCGGCGAAGACGCGGTACGAACAAGACGACGGCGGGATCGAAACCAGCACCGAGCGCCGCGTCATGTTCAGCCCCGAATTGCCGCGCCAGGTGGGGGAAGCCCGCGCGGAGTGGAGGATCCTGCGGGACGTGGCGGCGGCGGCCCATCCCGACCGGGCGGCCCAACTGGGTTGCGAATCGGGCGACTCGATCCGGGAGGAGATCGCGCGGGTCATCCCGTTCTACGAGGGCGTGCAGCATCTGAAGAAGACGGGGGACGCCATCCAGTGGGGCGGGGAACGACTTTGCGAGGAAGGCCGTTGCGCCACGCCGGATGGAAAGGCCCACTTCAAGGCGATCCCGCTCCCTCAGCCGCATCCCGCGGCGGATGCCGCCACGGGCGCGCGCCTCTTCCACGTCTCGACGCGTCGTGGGAAACAATTCAACACGATCATCCACAAGGAGATTGATCCCTTGACCGGTGCCGGACGGGACGCGGTGTTCATGCATCCCGAGGACGCGGCGGAACTTCATCTGGCGCGAGGCGACCGCGTGGCGCTGGTCAACGAGACGGGCCGCATGGAGGGGCGCGTGTTCCCGGTCATTCTCGCCCGGGGGAATCTTCAGGTTCACTGGCCCGAGGGCAACGTCATCATCCGACGGGGCGTGGTCGACGGCATCGGGGGCGTTCCCGACTACAACGCGCTGGTCCGCGTCGAACGCCTGTGAGCGTCCGCTCAGGGAAGCCGGTCGCCCCGCGCGCCCACCCGGGCGTCACCGAGCGCGGGGTGCGTCGCTGGGGAACCGGCGCGCGCCCCGTCCTCCAGCCGGACCGGGTGGCGGTGGAGGAACCCCTCGAAATCCGGGTCGAAACTCGATCGATCGCGGTCGTGATGCGCACGCCGGGGCACGACGAGGAACTGGCCGCCGGTTTCGTCCTCAGCGAAGGCATTCTCCGGGACCGCGCGGCGCTCCGGTCGGTGAAGCCGCATCCGCGCAACAAGCGGGGGAACGTCGTGGATGTCTACCTGGCCGACGGCTTGAAACTCGATCTCGCGCGCTTCACCCGGCACGTTTTCGCGTCGTCGAGTTGCGGGTTGTGCGGGGTGGCGACTCTCGAGGCGGTGCGTCGGCAGTTTCCCCGGGTGCGGGATCGGACGCCGGTTTCGGTTTCCATGCTGCGGGAGCTGGGGGCTCGGCTGGGTTCGGTCCAGGAGGGGTTCGCCGCGACCGGCGGATTGCATGCGGCGGCGTTGATCTCGCCGGAGGGTCGCCTCCTGGCGATGCGCGAGGATGTCGGACGCCACAACGCCGTCGACAAGGTCGTCGGGCGCCTCTTCCTGGACGGGCTGCTTCCCGTGGTGGGCGGTGTGCTGTGGGTGAGCGGGCGCGCGTCGTTCGAGATCGTGCAGAAGGCGCTGGCGGCGGGCGTGCCCGTGGTCGCCGCGGTGGGCGCGCCGTCGAGCCTGGCCATCGACCTGGCTCAGGCCAATGGCCAGACTCTGGTGGGATTCCTGAGGGACGGGCGGTTCAACGTGTACGCCGGACCGCGCCGGCTGCGGGCGTGACGCGGGCCGATGCAATGGCGCGCGACGCGGCTCCGCCTAGTTCAATTTCCGTAGGCCTTCACGAAGTCGATGCACTGGGTGACCTCGGGGACGCTGTGATCCCAGTTGAACTCGTACTCCACCGAGATGTTGCCCTTGAAGCCCTGGGCCTTCAGTTCGTCGAGGATTCCCTTGATGTTGGAGACCCCGGTTCCGAAGACGACGTCGTGGGCGCCGCGCTTGCCGAATTCCGTGAGGTCCTTGAGATGGGAGCTGACGACGCGGCCCTTGAGGATTCGCAGGGCGTCGACCGGGTTGATTCCGGCGCGCACCCAGTGGCCGGTGTCGGCGCACGCCCCCAGGCGCTTGTCGCGGCCTTCGACGAGACCCGCGATGTAGAGCGGGTTCCAGACCTTGTAACCCGGGTGGGCGTAGTCGCCGGCGTGATTGTGGAACGCCACCTGGATGTCGTACTCGACCGCGAGCTTTTCGATCGTCGCGATGGCGTCGGCGGACTCCGTGGTCACCGCGACGAGGCCCATCTTCTTGGCGAACTCGAAGACCTTGCGGGCGGCGGCTTCATCCTTGGAGATGCCGACGACGCCATAATTCACGGCCTTGAGGCCGTGCTGGGCGAGCTTGGCCTGGAGCTTGGCGACGACGGCGTCGACCTCGGCGGAGTCGTGGCCGACTTTGAGGGTCGGGTCCTCGTGGCTCAGGCGCTGGCCCGGGTAGAATTCGATGACCTTGCCGCCGGCCTGGGCGGTTTTCTCGATGGCTTCGAAGGCGGTGAACCGGTTGAACGTGTAGGCTTGGCAGCCGATGGCGAAGCCGTTGAGGCGATGCGAGTCGGGGATGACCGGTTGGGCGAGGGCGGTGGACGCGAGCGCGCCGAGGGCGGCAAGGGTCAACGCGAGACGGGTGAACGAAGCGGGGTAGTTCATGGAGAGAGTGAAGTTTTCCGAAAACTGGTCACGTGTTGAGACCACGAACCGTAGCCGCCGACGTCAGTCGGCGCTGACTTCCTGACCGGAGATGGCGCGGACTGACGTCCGCGGCTACGGGTGGGTGGATCATGGAGAAATGAGCGGGGTTTGTCGGGACCGGATGGGATTGGCGTTGGAGTGGTTTTGCGTCGCACCCGATTCATTCGGCGACACCCAACGAGGTGACGTTCCGAGGGAGAGGCGTGACCCGGCAACTGCAACGCGGTCCGGCCGGGCTGGCAAGGTTGAAGCCGTTGTTTGAACCGATTCCGTGAAAGCGTGAACGACCACGGAAAACACGGAGAACACGGAAGGAGAAGGCTGGGAACGCGCCGGTGCGCGGGTGCGGATGGGTTCCCTGGAGGATTCCCGGTTGACGCGCGTCTCGGTGTGGATTTTCGATTCCCTCGCCCTGGCGGATCAGGACGAATCACGAATGAACGTCCGAGGTCTGGTCTGAACAAAACCCCCTGTCCGAACCATGACGCCCGATATTCCTCCGACCGAAGCTGGGTTGCCGGATGGTCTTCCCGCTCTTCGAAGCGCCGTTCTTGGTTTCGTGCGAGGGCGGGTGAAGGATGCCGCGCTTGCCGACGACCTGACCCAGGAAACCTTGCTGCGCTTCCAGAAGGGGCTTTCCGCGTTGCGGACGGTGGGAAGCCTTCAGTCCTGGGTGCTTCAGATCGCCCGCAACGTCATCGTCGACCACTTCCGCAAAGTTCGGGAAACCGAAGTGTACGACGAGGAGAACCCCGGAGAGGCCGCGGCGACTCCAGCCGATCCGGACCCCGATGGGACCGAAGGGCTGGGCGCGGATCTCGCGGCCTATGTCCGCTCGGTCGTCGACAAGCTTCCCGCCCACTATCGGGAAGCGATCCGACTGACCGAGTTCGAAGGGGTGACCCAGGTGGAACTCGCCCGTCGGCTGGGGTTGTCCGTCTCCGCGGCCAAGTCGCGCGTGCAGCGGGGTCGGGCGCTGCTCCGGAAGGAGATGGAACGGTGCTGCCGCTGGGAGACGGACCGATACGGCGCCATCCTCAACGTCGAAAGCCGTTCCGCCTGCGACTGCGAGGATGAGTCCGAGTCCGAAGTTTGATAAAAAAAGTCTGCGTCCTCGGAGCGAATCGTCCGTCCCCTCCTGTGACGACCCGAAACAGGAACCAATATGAAAACTGAAATGACGACTGAAACGGCAACCATTGAAACCAATCACGACGCCATCCGGCAGCAGGTTCGAGCCCGGTATGGAGAAATCGCCCGGCAGGACGAACGCGGGTGCGGCACGGGATCCGGCTGTTGCACCCCCGGGGTCCGGGATGGATCCGCAACGGATGCCCAGGCGCTCGGGTATTCGGCCGACGATCTGGCCAGCGTCCCCGAAGGCTCCGAGTTGGGTCTCGGTTGCGGCAACCCGACCGCCCTGGCCTCGATCCAGCTTGGAGAGACCGTCGTCGACCTCGGCAGCGGTGCCGGCTTCGACTGTTTTCTCGCCGCTCAGCGGGTCGGTCCTGCCGGGCGGGTGATCGGCGTCGACATGACTCCCGACATGATCAGCAAGGCGCGCGGCAACGCCGCGAAGGGCGGTCATGGGAACGTCGAGTTCCGACTCGGCGAGATCGAGGCCCTGCCGGTGGGGGACAACACGGCCGATCTGATCCTCTCCAACTGCGTGATCAACCTGTCGCCGGACAAGCCCCGCGTCCACCGCGAGGCGTTCCGGGTCCTCAAGCCCGGCGGTCGGTTGGCCATCTCCGACATCGTGGCCCTCCAGCCGATTCCGGAGGAATTGAAGACCGACTTCGCGGCCTACACGGGCTGCGTGGCGGGTGCTTCCCCGCGCGGGCAGGTGCGGGCGAGTTTGGAGGCGGCGGGATTCGTGGACGTGAAGGTCGAGGTGAAGGGCGAAAGTCGGACCTTCATCGACGAGTGGATGCCCAAAAAGCGGGCGGGCGATTACGTCGCCTCCGCCAACATCACGGCGCGTAAGCCGGCTGCCTGACCCGCGAAACGGACGGACGCTCCGACCGGCGAGTCCCGCCGGTCGGAGATTCTTTGGCGGTTGCTGGGCGAGGCCTTCGAGCTGTCCCAGCCAGTTCGCGAAATGGGGGCACTCGGCACGGATGCCATCGATGCCGATCCTCTCGGCGATGAGCTCGCCATAGAAGCCTTTGTTGTATTTGTCGAAAAGCGGTGGGGTCAAACATTGACATTGGACAATTGGAGCGGCGTGGGGGCGGCGGTGGGGTCAAACATTGACATTGGACAATTGGAGCGGCGTGGGGGCGGCCCATCCGCGGGATTCGTACGGGTTTTG
Source organism: uncultured Verrucomicrobiota bacterium (assembly GCA_942490575.1). GTDB lineage: Bacteria > Verrucomicrobiota > Verrucomicrobiia > Limisphaerales > CAIMTB01 > CAIMTB01. The sequence goes on along the minus strand of CALNYA010000042.1, from coordinate 45,980 downwards.
GTTTGAGCTCTGCCGATCACCTTCGGTTGCCACTTCCTCGAGGGTCGCTCCTACGGAGCTTGGAGATTTTGGGTTGCGATCGTTGCTATAGACCGGTCGCCCCTGACGGGGCTGATGACGGGTCCTTCGCGCTTCAACCTGGAATTGGCAGTTTCAACCACGGAAGGCACGGAACACACAGAAGGGGAGGGAGTTGGAGAGGCGGTGGGTGTCCTTTGGAGAGTGATCAGGACTCCCTCTCTGCAACCCAGATCCCGTGCTTTCCGGCTCTTCCGTGGTGGTTGCCGCCGTTTTTAGGATCACCGGCCCGGTGGAGGTGATTCACCGGCGGCGGGCGGCGTGTTGTTGAGGCGGGGTGTTTCCCCGGGCACGCGGACGGTCGCGGTGATGCCGGCGGGGATTCCCGCTTCGGCGTTGTCGAACACAGCCTTCACCCGGACCAATCCGCTGGCGGGATCGGCGACGGGAGAGACGAACCGGATCTCGGCTTCGACATTTCGCGGGCCGATCTCGCTTTCAAGCCGGAGCGACACGCGCTGGCCGATTTGAAGTCCCTGGGCCCGGCGCGCCTCGAGGTTGAGCACGAGCCAGCAGCGGCGGGTGTCGACGAGCCGGGCGATGGGCGTCTGCGGCTGGCACCCTTCACCGGGATCCAGACCGAAGAGGTCCGCGATGACGCCCGGAAAGGGCGCGACGATCTGGCGTCGACGGAGTTGTTCGCGGGCCAGATCCAGTTCGGCCTGGGCGATCCGGTTCTCGGCGCGATGCTTGTCGAGTTCCTCCTGCGCCACCGAACGGGTCCGCGCGGCGAGTTCCTCGGTCCGCCGGAGCACTTCGGCCGAATTCTCGAGAACCGTCTGGCGGCGGGCGACCTCCAGTTCCTCCATCCGCTTGTCCAGTTCGACGATGACCTGCCCGGCTTCCACGGAATCGCCTTCCTTGAAGAAATGCTTTCCGAGGATACCGGCGACCGGGGCGGACAGGGTGGCGTCGAAATAGGCTTCGGTGATTCCCTGGGACTCCACCTCGACGGTCGCGCCTGGAGCGGGCCGGTTCGGGGACCGGGCCGTGATTCCGGTTGTGACGCGCGACTCGGCCGCGCGGGCGACCGGGGAAACGGGATTGGAGACGAGCAGAACCAGGGCCCACGGAAGAACGCGGAGGAGGCGACGACGCGGTCCGGCGGGCAGGGGATGGTCGGGGTGCATGGAGGGAACGCCTTAGCGGGAATTGGAGTCGGGAGAGGCGGCGGCGGGGGCATCCTGATCGGCGGCGATGCCGGACGGCTTGAGATAGAACTCGCGCCGGGACCCTTGCAGCCGGCGGAACGGGGAGGCGGGCATGGGAAGATCGCCGGTCACGGATTCGACGCCACGCCGGACGAGGTAGGTGCCGGTGAGGATATCGAGATCGATGGTGGACTGGTGGTAAAGGACGACGGAGGCGAGGGCGGTGAGGCGGGCGACGAGGAGATCGCGTTCGACCTCGAGAACCCGGCGGGCATCGGCGCGGCCGACATCCAGTCGGGCCATCTCGGTGTCGAGCAGAGTGCGGTTGAGGCGCACGGTCGTTTCCGAGTCGGCGATGGCGGCGTAGCTGTTGCGGACGCGGTGGATGCTGGTGGCCAGCAGATTGGCCAGCTGGGTTTCGAGATCTTTGAGCGTGAGGACGGCGGCGCTTTGGCGGTCGCGGGCGGCGGAAAGTTCGTGGCGGGACTTGGCGTCGCCTCCGAGCGGGATCCGCATCTCGGCGCCCACGTACCAGGTGGGGAACTCGCCCGTCTGGACGGCATCCCAGGATGCGCCGGCGGTCTGGCCGAGGCCGTTCATGCCGTAACTGGCGCGGACGTCGAGCTGCGGAAGGCGCTGGTTGCGGGCGAACGAGACCCGGATCCCCTCCTGGTCGATGCGTTTCCGCTGGGCCACGTAATCCGGGTTGAAATCGAACAGCGTCGGCCAGCGATCCTCGAATTCGAGTCTTTCGGGCGCGGCGGCGGCCGGGGGTTCGGCGGTGACGATTCCTTGCAGATCCCGTTCGGTGGTGGCGACGAAGGCGGCGGTTCGGGCGCGGGCCTCGACGAGTTTCTGTTGGGCGTCGCGCCGACCGTTGTTGCGTTCCGAGAGGTCGGCCTCGGCCTGGAGGACGTCGAGTTCGGAGGCCTTGCCGGTCTCGGCGCGGATCCGAAAGTCGGCCAGGACTGTTTCGGCGACGCGGACCGACTCGTTGAACGTGCGGAGCTGTTCCTGGGCGAGGTAGAGGCCGAGGTAGGCTGATTCGGCGCCTCCGATCAGCTGGAGCAGGGCCCGCCGGTACTCCTGGCGGGCGATGTCCGAATTCGAATCCGCGATCCGCATGGCGAAGCGGGTGGCGGCGGCCCCGGCGTTCTTGAGCAGCGGTTGGACGATGTTGCCGCCGATGAAGGTCTCCCACTCTCCGTTGGTGCGGGCGCCGAACTGCAGGTTGTTGTGGATCTCGCGGAGGCTGTACCCGAGCCGCACCCGGGCTCCGGAAGGGACGAGGAACTCGAGCGCGGAGGTGTAGGAATTGTTCCGCTCGTCGAAGAGCGAACTCCCCAGGCTCACGACGTCGCGGGCGGTGTTCTGGCGGGTGCTTTCGTTGTGCTCCACGTTGCCGACGAGGGACGGTTCGAAGATGGCGCGTTCGGCGCGGGAATACCAATTGGTGGCCCGGAGCGAGGTCGCGTCGGCCTGGAGCTTCTCGCTGCGCTGCAGGACGAGCGAGATGTAGTTGGTGAGCGCGATCGTCCACGGAGTGCCCGGAGGACGAGCCGCCGCCGAGGCCGGAGCGGTCGCGGTCACGGTCGCGGTCGCCGTCGCCGTGGGATCCGAGTTCGACGCCGTTGGCGCGTCCGATTCCGCGGCGGCGGCTCGAAGAAAGGTTCCTCCGAGGAGGAGCAACGCGGCGCACAGGACGCGGACCTTGCGTGGATGGAGGGACGGGCCGGAGGAGTGTCGCATGGGTTGCTGGGATTCGAGTTCAGGAGCCGGGTGCAAACGCGAGGGATTCTTCAAGCCAGGTGTCGCTTCGCAGCACCTGCTGACGTTGGCGGAAGGCGATGGACTGGGCCCGCGCCTGGGCGCGGGCGACCAGGGTGCCGGCCACCGGGGAAGGGGCGCTTCCCACGAGGGACTGCACCTGTCGGGGTAGGTAGCGGCGGACGAGGTCGTCCTCGGCGCTGGCGAAAAGCTGGGCGCTCCCCGGATCGCCCTGGCGCGCGGCTCGGCCCATCAACTGGCGGTCGACGCGACCGCTCTCGTGGCGTTCGGTGGCGATGACGTGGAGGCCGCCCGCCGGGGCGACGCCATGGCCCAGGCGGATATCCGTTCCACGGCCGGCCATGTTCGTTGCGATCGTGATCCGTCGGCCCTCGCCGGCCATGGCGATCGTGGTGGCTTCGTCGGCGTGATGGATCGCGTTCAGAAGGCGGAATTCGAGGCCGTGCGCCTCGAGAAAACGCGCCAGACGCTCGCTGGATGAGACGGTGCGTGTTCCGACGAGAACCGGCCTCCCCGCGGCGTGAACCGACCGGATCGCGTCGACGACCGCCTCCCATTTCGCCGTGGCGGTGGCGAAGAAACGGTCCGGGTGTCGGACGCGGATGCAGGGCCGATGGGTGGGGATGCGAAGCACCGGCAGGCCGTAGATCTGCCAGAACTCGGCCGCCGCCTCGAACGCGGTTCCGGTCATTCCCGAGAGTCGATGGAACAGGCGGAAGAACCGTTGAAAACTCATCCGCGCGGCGGTTTCGGACGGGTCGGTGAACGGGACCTCCTCCTTCGCCTCGATGGCCTGGTGGAGTCCCTGCTGCCAGGTGCGCATCGGCTGCGGCCGGCCGGTGCCTTCGTCGACGATGACGATCTTGTCGCGGTCGACGACGTACTGCCGGCCGGTGAGGAAGAGTTCGCGCGCGGAGAGGGCTTGCCGGACCAGTTCATGGCGACGATCGCGTCCCTGCCACACCGCGGGAAGGTTCCGGCAGGCCTCGGCGACACGAGTCTCGCCCTCCGGGGTCAACTCCACCTCGCGGTAGCGCAGGTTGACCTTGTAGTGGATCTCCGCTGCGAGAAGCCGGGCGAGATCACGGGCCTGGACGGTGGCTTCGCGGAGGCGCGGATTGGGAACGGGTCGAGAGATGATGAGCGGAGTGACCGCTTCGTCGATCAGGAGGCTGTCGGCTTCGTCGATGATGGCCGTGTGAAGTCCCCGGAGGACGAGGCCGGCGAGTCGGCGCTGGGTGGGCGCGGGTTGGACGAGCGACCGGATGCGGCGTTGGACGGGGTCGGCCAAGCGGTCGAGGAGTAGTCTGTCGCGGAGGAAATCAGCGAGGACCTCGCGGGCGGTGACGTAGGTGACGTCGGCGGCGTAGCCGCGACGGCGTTCCGGGGGCGGCATGCCACCGATGACATGACCGACGCGGATTCCGGCGAATGTGTAGAGGGGTTCGAGCCAGGCGGCGTCGCGTTGAACGAGGTAATCGTTGGCGGTGACGACGTGGACTGGGAGGCGGGTCCATCCGGCGAGAATGGCGGCGAGCCCGGCGGTGAGGGTCTTGCCCTCGCCGGTGGCCATTTCCGCCAGGAACCCCTCATGAAGCGCGAGCGCTCCGACGAGTTGGACCGGGAACGGATGCAGGTGGACGGTGCGCCGCGCGGCCTCGCGGATGGCGGCGAGGGCCGGAACGAGGAAGGCGCCGGATTCCTCGCCGCCGCGGCGGAAGCGGCTCCGGTAGTCGAGAAGGCGCTGCTGAAGGTCGTGATCGCGCAAGGCCTCGAACTCAGGCGCGGCGTCGACGGCGGATTGGGCGGTGGTTTCCAGGGGGCGCCGGCATCCGTCGCGACGGCGCCAGCGGCCGAGGAGATTGTGGACCGAGAGGTCGAGTCCCTCGGGCAGGGGTTCCGCCTTCTTCCAGCTCCATTCCGTGGGCGTGGCGGTCACCATTGGTAGCGCTGTTGGAGGAGTTGGCGGAGTCGGCGCCAGCCTTGCTGGAGCAGAGGCTGGGGAGGCAGTCGGAAGCGCATGCGACCCGATTGTCCGTCGGCCAGTTGAACCGGGGCGCCGGGGCGGAGTGTCGCGCGGACCTCGAAGAACGGGTCCGAAGTCCGGCGGCCTTCCCGATCCTCCTTCTCCGTTGGAATGTCGCCGCCGCCGAGCCAGCCGAGGATCGGCGTGGGCAGCGTGCGCGAATCGCCGGGCACGATTCGGAGCTGTTCCACGTCGAGCGACTCCGCGGTCTGTCCGTGAAGCCGGATCTGGGCGGAGGCGAGTTCGGTCCGGAAAAGGCGGTCGGCGTCGGCCTGCTGAACGACGGCGACGAATTCGAAATGGTCCGGATCGAGGACGAGTCCGAGTGGAGACCCTCGGGGGAGCCAGCGGCCGACGAGTTCCTCGACACCCGGCGCGCTCCACATTCCGTCGATCCGGGAGGCGACGCGGAGATCCGCGATCTGTTGTTCGAGGCGGGCCAACTGGTCGGCGAGGACGGCGCGGCGGGCTTCGAGCGGTTGGCGGTTGGCGATCTGGCCGGTGAGGGTCTGGCGCAGGCGGGCGTCGACCTCGGCGAGGGCGGCGCGGGTGGCGTCGAGGGCGTGGGTCAATTCCGGGTTCTCGAGTTCCAGGAGCACTTCGCTCGTTTTCACCGGTTCCCGGGCGTCCGCGACGACGCGTTGGAGACGGCCGGGTGTTTCGGTGACGACGCGGGCGCGGGCGACGGATTGGACGATGCCGATGGCGGTGAAGGTGTTGGGGAAGGGGAGGATGGCGAGGGGAGCGAAGACGAGTCCCACGAGGCACGCGACGACGGCGATGGCCCGCGGGCGGACGCGGTCGAGGCGCGGGCTTGCGGCGAGGTAGCGGACGAGGCGCGCGAGGGGGGTGGCGACCCAGGCGACGGCGCAGGTGGCGAGCATCAGGATGCCGAGGAGAAGGTAGCGGTCGGCGATGGCGAGCAGGATTCCACCGAAGACGAAGATGCGGTACACGCCGCTGGTGATGCCGTAGGTGAAGAGCCAGGTGGCTTCGCGAAGGGTCCGCGACGGGGATTCGGCGGGTTTGACGCCGAACAGGTGGTGTTCGAAGACGTGGCGCAGTTGGCGATTGGCGAGTTGGGCCAGGTTGGGGATGCCGAGGAGATCGCTGAGGATGTAATAGCCGTCGAAGCGGAGGAGGGGGTTCAGGTTGAACAACAGCGTGCTGACGCTGGCGATGAACATGACGTTGTAGGCGACCCCGTGGAGGGTGCCCGGGCCCGTGTTGGCCCAGACGAAGATCGCGAGGGCGGCGACGAAAAGTTCGACGATCATTCCGCCGAGGCCCACGACCACCCGTTGCCAGAGGGACCGGAAACCCCAGCTCGACGTGACGTCGACGTAGGGCACCGGCGTGAAGATCATGAACAGCACGCCGAGCGTGTGGACTTCACCGCCGAACCGGCGGCAGAGGAACGCGTGGCCGAGCTCGTGGAGGGACTTGAGCAGGATGAGGGCGAGGTAGAGGAAGGGGAGGTTGGATGGCGCCAGGACGCCCTGGTACTGGTCGAGGGCGGCGTCCCAGTTCTCGGCCAGCGTCTTGAGCCCGAGAAAGACAACGACCATCCACAGCAGCGCGCCCATCCGGCCGAGGAACGGCCCGACGATGGGCATGGCCCAGACGAGAAACCGGTCGGGATCCACCAGGGGGATCCGGAAGAACATGATGTTCGTGAGCCTGGATTTCAGCTCGCGCTGGGTCCGCTTCTTGAATCGCTGGAACAGGGCGTCGGTGTCGGTGGCGCGGTCGTAGTGCAGGAGATTGGCCTGGTAAAGCTGGCCGAGGAGCCGGAGGGCGGCCTCCTGGCCGGGGGCTTCGTTGGGAAACCGTTCGAGGCACTCCTGCCAGGCCTGGTCGACGGTCCGGTCCCGGCGCAGGCGCGCGACGAACTCGTAGGCGGCGGGGCGAAGCCGGAAGAACTGGTTCGAGAGGGGATCTTCAAGGACGTAGAACCTTTCACCCCGGAACGTCTGGCGCCGGACGCGGACGCCGGGGCTGAGGGCGATGTGCTGGGACGCCACCCTGTGCCACGATTCGGAGAAGGTTTCGTTGGGGCGCGCCATTCCGGTATCGGCTCCTCACCACCAGAGATGAAGGCGGAGGAAATCGAGGGTCCGATGGGTGAGGACCCAGATGAGGCGGCGTCGGCCCGCCTCGAGTTTGGCGACGCCCTGCATGCCGGGACGGAACCACGCCTCGGGGCGTTGGGTGAGTTCGCACCGGTACAGGAAGACGTTCCCGGCCTGTCGGGGAACGGCGGCGGGTTCGAGCATGCGGCCCTGGACCGGGAACTTGAGACCGGGCTGGCTGAGGAACGCGACTTCGCCCCGGTCGGTGCCGGTCAACTCGTGGACGTCCCGTTCCGGGACTTCCGCTTCGACATAGAGGCGGTCGAGGCGGGCGACCCGGAAGAGGGGATCGCCCTGGCGGACGGGTTGCCCGAGACGTTCATGGAAATCGCCCTCGATCACGACGCCATCGAACGGGCTGCGCATCGAGGCCTGTTCGAGCCGGTTCCGGAGTTGGGCGAGCCGGGCGTCGGACTGCCTGGAAAGCGCCTCGGCCACGCGCATGTCGCCGAGGGCGCCCGCGGCGCGGGCCTTCTCCATTTCACGCTGGTACCGCTGCCACTCGGCGGCCGCGGCGGCTTCCTCGAGGACGATGTCGCGGATGTCGAGTTGGAGGAGGGGTTGCCCGTTGGTGACGATGTCCCCCGGCCGGACGAAGGTTTGCCCGATGAATCCGTCGAACGGCACACCCAGTTGGGCGAGTTGTTCCGCACGCAGGTGGAAGCTTCCCTCCACCCGGTAGTTCATTCGGAAGAAGACCAGGACCAGGATCAGCGCGAACAGACCGAGGCCGAGAAGCTTGGCCCAGGTGTGGCGAGGTCCGATCAGGAGAGCGGCGCGTTGGCGAAACCAGAACCCGGCGCGAGCGCCCATCCAACGATCCCGTCGTTCGAGGTCGTCCAAGCGGCGGCCCAGGAGGTCGAGGACCACCCGGATCTGCTGGATTTCGGGGGCCTCCAGGGGATTGGCCGCGCGTTCGACGACGAGCGCGCCGCCGACGACGTCACCGGCGCGCAGGAGGAAGGTGGAGAGATTCGGGGACCTGTGTTGGTCCGAGAACTTTTCGTGTTCGCGGGTGATCCAGCCGCCGTCCTCGTCGGGGTGGGCGAGGTCGTTGTCCTGGTCGACGGCCTCCTCCATCACGGCTTCGAGGGCCTGGGCGAGTTCCATCTGACGATTGATCCGTTCCGTCCTGCTGACGGCGCGGAGTTGGATGCTGGGACCGCGCATCCAACCGAGGCTGACGCGCTCGGCCTGGAAGCGATCGGCGAGCCCGCCGCAGAGCGCGAGGGCGGCGGCGTAGAAGCGGGACTGGTCCTGGACGATGGCGAGGGCTTCGAGGGTTTCGCCGAGGCGCTGTTGGGAGGCGGCGCCGTCGCGGGCCTGCCGGAACTCCTGCGCGAGGTACACGGTGTCCTGGACCAGCAGGAGCGATTCGAGGGCCGCCCGTGCGAGGACCTCCGTGGATCCCGTGAGGAGACAGATCGCGACGCAGATTTCGGCCTGGGAAAGGACGGGAAGTCGGAGGGCGACGACGAACGCGCCCGGGGCGTTGAGGCCGTGGACCAGGGTGCCTTCGCGGGCGGCGAGGGAGGCGAGGGCGACGAGTTGCCCATTGAGCAGTCCGTTCGCCGGACCTTCCGGGGGGCCGTCGGACCAGTCGTGGAGGCGGCCCCATTGCAGGCCATCGGTCGGTTCGCCGGGGTTGGCCGGTGGAGAGGGAGGCGCTTCCGCGCCGGGGGCAGGGCGGGTGCCGAGAGCCAGGAGGCACCGGTCGGCGTGGGTGAGGTTTCCCAGGCCTTCGGCCAGGGGAGGCCACAATTCGCGACTGGGGCCCATGAAATGCCGCAACTCCGTCAATCGAGCAATGGGAGAACGCGTGGTCTCGACGATCATGAGGCAGGCAACCTTGGTGCGGTTGGTTTTAGGCTCCGCGAACTCCCCATTCAAGGGTTCTCTCCACGTTCCTCCTCAAAGAGCTTCGCGTAGCCAACTCGCGTAGGCTCCTGTCGCGGAGTTCTTTGGGATCAGGTCAACCGGTGGACTTCCTCGCCGGGACGCGCCGGCAGATCGGCGAGCAATTCCGCCACCGACCTGGTTCGGCCCGGCAGAACGAGGGCGGGTGCTATCTCGTCGAGCGGGGCCAGGACAAACCGTCGCCGATGCGCCCTCGGGTGGGGGAGGATCAGGCGGGGCCCGGTTCGAAGGACCTGTCCGAACGCGACGAGATCGAGGTCGAGGGGACGCGGTTCGTTGACGACCTTCCGGGTGGGCCGACCGAAGTCGCGTTCGATGGCCTGGAGTTGGTCGAGGAGCGATTCGGGTGACGTTTCGCGACGGGCATCCCAGAGGCAGACCGCGTTGAGGAAATCAGGCGAACCCGGCGGGCAATCCACGGGGACCGAGCGCCAGAGGGACGAGGCGATGAAACCGTCGGTGGCCCGTTTCCGGAGTTCCGCGAGGGTGTCGACGAGGATCCGTCGGGAGTCGCCCAGATTGGATCCGAGAGCGACGATCACACACCGCTCTGGGAGTTGGTCCGTCGTCACGGTACCGGGAAGAAGCCGATGCCGGGATTCGCTTCGACAGGCTCTCCGGGCAGCGGAGGCGGAATCATCTCCCGCCCGGTCACCCCAAGGTCGGTGGGATCGGTCAGGTCGCCGATCCAACCGCCACCCTGTTGTTGGTACGCCTGGAGCAACGGCTCTCCGAGGACATCGACGATGCCGGCCTGGGTTTCGAACCGAATGGCTTCAAGAGCGCGCGCCTTCTGGTCCGCGGTGAGGAAGGGGTTTTCCCGGATCCTGGTGGTTTGGTTTTCAACCACCCCGCGCATGCTCCACACCTGATTCGCCAACTCGGTCGGCATGGCGTGGCTCTGGGCGAGGGAGAACAGAGTCTGGTAGTCTGGGTCGGCGGAACGCTCCAGATCCACGAACCGCCGCTCGCCGAGGAGTTCCCGGATCCGGGCCTCCTGTTCGATCCCGGCGGCTTCCAGCTTCTCGAGGGCTTGCGGGTCGGACCCGGTCAAATGGGCTTCCTGCAACCGGGCGCGCTCCTGTTCGAACTGCTTTTCGACCTGGAACAGTTGCTCGAATTCCTCGCGGGTCGCGCCGAATCCGCGAAGGCGGTCGCGAAGATCGTGGGCCAGGGGACTGGATCGGAGTTCGTACGCCTCGCGTTCCCCCGGAGTCAGCACGCCGCCGACCGACTCCGCGAGGGCCCGGTCCGCGGCGTCATGGAGACGGCGCGCCTCGGTCTCGTCGATCGCCTGCGCGGCCAGGGCGTGCGCCCGACGCCATTGCGCGGTCGCCTCCGCCATCGCCCGTCGCTTTTCCTCCGGGAGGAACCGGAGGTCCCGGTCTTCGGCGGCTTCCTCGATCTCCTCCGCGAACTCGGCCTGGAGCGCCGTATCGCCGAGCAGCGTGTGGATCAGCAGCCTCCGCTCCAGGTCCAGCGCGTCGCGCTGCATCTGATACCGCTGTTCCGCCTCGGCCGTCTTGTCGTCACGGGGGATTTCGTCCGGGTGTCGCCAATAGGTCCAGTCGGGCTGGGGCGCGCTCAGGGCGTGACGCCGCGCGGAGAAGAGTTTGTTGACGTCCGCGAGGATGATGTCGCGGACCGTTTCCTCGGGACATCCGACGGCCCGGAGGTTGGCGATGTAAGTGGCGTAGTCGTCGGACTCGATCGACCGCCAATCGAGCGTCCGAACCTCGGTGCGGAGGTTGATCGGGGGAAGGGAATGGAGCCGGAGCCGGAGCGGGCGCTGATTGGTGGAGGTCAGGAGAGCCGGCGCCGGTTCCAACGCCGCCTCCCATTCCAGGCGGGCGTTGCGCAACTGACGGGCTTGGATGAAGACGAGGACGACCAAGCCGACGATGGCCCCTGTGAGCCCGGCGATGATCAAGCGAACGCGCATCGACCGCGAGAGGGTAAGCTGGTCGCCGTTGGAATCAACGGACTTCTGGGCCGGCCTGCTTCCGGAGGAAACGGTCGCCGTACCAGGCGCAGACGAGGGCCGCGGACCAGTTGGCGAGGGCGATGCCCCACCAGACGCCGTGGATTCCGAAGCCCGCGGTGAAAGCCAGCAGCGGGAAGACGATCGCTGGAGCGAGGATCTGGCGGTAGAGCCCGACCCACAGGCCGAAGATCGGGCGCTTGAGGCCCTGGAGCATGAAGACGGTCTGGTAGAGCACCACGTAGGAACCCAGGGTCCAGGCCGCGACCCGAAGGTAGGAGCGGCCGATGTCGATCACCGCCGTGTCCCGGGTGAACCAAGCCATCAGGGGCCCCGCCGCGAGAAACAGAGCGAAGCCCCCGAAGACCATCATGCCCAGCCCGTAGCGCAGCGCGGTCGACCAGGTGGCTCGAACGCGGTCCAAGTGGCCGGCCCCGAAGTTCTGCCCCGACAACGTCAGCGTCGCGATGTTGAGGCCGATGGTCGGGAGGAGGACGATCTGTTCGATCCGGGTCGCGATGCCGTACGCGGCGACACCTTCCGGGCTGAAACGGCTGACGAACCATGTGATGACGAAGATTCCGAGCGCGACCGTCATCATGTTGAGGCTCGCGGGCAACCCCTGGCGCGCGATCTCCCGGAACGCGACCGCCGAGGGCCGAAGGTCGGCCGCGGTCCAACGAGCGCCCACGGGCGTCCGGCGGAGTCGATGGAGGACGTAGACCGCGCCCCCGGCGGTGATGACCACGGTGGACAGGGCGATCCCGGCGATCCCGAGGGCGGGGATTCCGGCGCCGCCGTGGAGAAACCAAGGATCAAGCCCCACGTTCAGGACGCAGCCGGCGATGAGGGCGTTCCGGAAGGTTCGCGTGTCGCCCTGCGCTTGGAGTCCGCTGTTGAGAACTGATTGGAGGAGGAAAAACACGGAACCCCCGAGGATCATGTTCATGTAGGACAACGACAGACCCAGGTACGCTTCCCTGGCTCCCAGGAGTCGGAACAGCGAGGGGGCGATCACCCAGCCGACGGCGAGGAGGAGGACGCCGACGGCGACCGCGAGGAGGGTGGCCTGGGCGGCGTAGTGGCGCGCGGCCGGGAGGTTTTTGGAGCCCAGGGCGTTGGAGATGAGCGCCGTCGCCCCCTGGGACAGGCCGCTCCCGGCGGCGATCAGGATGAAGAAAACCGGGAACGAGATGGAAAGCGCGGCCTGGGCTTCCGTGGAAATGCGACCCGCCCACCAGGTGTCGACGACATTGAAAAGGGTGCTGAAAACAAAACCGACCGACGCGGGAATCGCGAGATCGCGAACCAGCCGGGGGATCGGGTCGGTGGTGAGATTCATGGGTTGTGGCGGGACCGACGCTGGGCTGAAACGGCGGAGGTGGGAATCAGGAATCCGTGCGCTTCCCTGGGGACGCCGCGCCGCCTAGGCTCGCCGGGTTCCGACACGAGCGATGAAAAAGCCACTCTCGATTGGGATCTGGTTCGCGGTGGTTCTCGCGGGGGTGTGGGCCTATGTGACCCTGGCGACCCACCGCTCCGAGCCGATCAATTCGTCGACCCTGCTCATCGCCGCGATTTGCAGTTATGCCATCGGCTACCGGTTCTATTCGAAATGGGTGGCGGCGCGGGTGCTCGCCCTGGACGACCGGCGCGCGACGCCCTGCGAGGTGCACGAGGACGGGAAGGACTTCGTCAAAACGAACCCGTGGATCGTCTTCGGGCATCATTTCGCGGCGATTTCTGGACCGGGGCCGTTGGTGGGCCCCGTGTTGGCGGCCCAGTTCGGGTACCTCCCGGGTTCGCTTTGGATTCTGATCGGCGTCGTCCTCGGGGGGGCGGTCCAGGACATGGTGATCCTGTTCGCGTCGATGCGGCGCGACGGAAGGTCCCTCGCGCAGATGGTGAAGGAGGAACTGAACTCGCTGGCGGGCGGGATCGGGTTGGTGGCGATCCTGGCCATCATGATCATTCTTCTGGCGGTGCTGGCGCTCGTGGTGGTGAACGCCCTCGCGGAGAGTCCCTGGGGCGTTTTCACCGTGGGCGCCACGATTCCCATCGCCATGTTCATGGGGGGATACCTCCGGTTCCTGAGAGTCGGAAAAGTCCTGGAAGTGTCGGTCCTCGGCGTCGGGTTGCTGCTCCTCGCGGTGTGGGGAGGGCAATTCGTCCATGGGCAACCCGAGTGGGCGCGGCTGTTTCATCTTCCGGCGAAGTCCCTGGCGTGGGCGGTGATCGCCTACGGGTTCGCCGCGAGCGTCCTGCCCGTCTGGTTGCTCCTCGCGCCGAGGGATTACCTCAGCACCTTCATGAAGCTCGGCACGATCCTGGCCCTGGCGGTCGGAACGTTGCTCGTGTTGCCGGACCTGCGCATGCCGGCGGTGAGCCGGTTCGTGGACGGCTCCGGCCTGGTCGTGCCGGGGGGCGTGTTTCCCTTCTGCTTCATCACCATCGCGTGCGGGGCCATCTCGGGCTTCCACACCCTCATTTCGAGCGGCATCACCCCGAAGATCGTCACCCGGGAGGGATTCGTGCGGCCGATCGGGTACGGCGCGATGCTCCTGGAATCGCTGGTGGCGATCATGGCGATGATCGCGGCCTGCACGCTGGACCCCGGGGTCTACCTGGCGATGAACGTCAAGGGAACCGGCGAGACCACCGCCGCCGTGGAAGCCGACACGGTCGCCCGCATCGCGAAGAGCGGATTCGTGGCGCTCGAGGCGGACCCGGAAAGACCGGGGAAGTTCCGGGAGGCGGCGGTCACGGTCCTTCCGGAGACGATGCACGATCTCGCGGTCCAGATGGGAGAGACCACGCTGTTTGGGCGGACCGGGGGAGCGGCGACGCTGGCGGTGGGCATGGCGATGATCTTCTCGAAGCTCACCCAGGGACGCTGGCTGGACCTCTGGTACCACTTCGCCCTGATGTTCGAGGCGCTGTTCATTCTGACGACCCTCGATGCCGGCACGCGGGTGGGCCGGTACCTGATCCAGGACGCGATCCGGCAGGTCTCACCCCGCCTCGGCGACATTCGAAGCGTCCCCGCCAATCTCCTCGCCAGCCTGCTCATCGTGGCGGGCTGGGGCTGGTTCCTGATCCAGGGCGTTCAAGATCCCGACGGGAGGCATCAAGGCGCTGTGGCCCATCTTCGGAATCGCCAACCAACTGCTCGGCGAGCATCGCGCTCTGCCTGGCGACCACCATCCTCCTGAAGATGCATCTCGAAGCCCGAATCCGGCTGGAACCGGGCCCGGGATGAACGCCGCGCCCGGGGGACGCCCCGCGTGGGCGCTGCTCACCCTGTTGCCCCTGTGCTGGCTGCTGGTGGTGACGGTGACCGCCGGGGTTCAGAAAATATTCCACCCGAGCCCGCGGATCGGATTCCTGGCGGCGGCTCAGCTGGCCGCGGCTCAGCGGCCGGCGCTGGAACAGGCCGTGGAACTCGCGCGGACGGGTGCCGATCCGGAAGCACTTGCCTCGGCCGAAAAATCCCTGCGCGCGAACCGGATTTCGGAGACGAACCAGCGTGTGGACGTGGCGGTGACCGGCTTTTTCCTCGTGATGGTCGGTTTGATTGTCGGGCTCAGCGTCCGCGAGTGGTGGCTTCTCCTTGCCCGGCGCAAGTCGGCCCGGTTGAGCGAGACCGAACCCGTCTGGCTGCCCGACTACAAATTGGCGGCGGCCCGAACACCGGGTTTCGCGGGCTGGATCGCCCTCGGCTTTGCGTTGGCTCGCGAACTCGCGGGCGAAACGGCGTTTCAACGGGCCAAGGAACGGGACGCCACGATTTGCGCCCACACCCAGACAGGGCGGGAAAAGGAAAAGGGGTTCGCCGGGGCGGGGTTGGATTCCGGGCCTGGATTGGACCAGTCGAACCCGGAGGAGCGGTTGGCCCGCGACCGGCGCGTCTGGGTCCGGACCCTCGACGAGCGATACCGGAACATCCGGCGGTGCTGCTGAGTTGAACCGAACGGGTTCAGGCCGACCGGCCGGCGAGCGAGGACGCTCCGCGCAGCAACCGTTCGCGCGCGGCCGCGACGGCGCCGCTTCCGGGATCCGATCGAACGGTCCCGACACCGGCGCCCGCGGGTTCGAGCCGGGAATCCCGTCCTTGGGCGCAGATCCAGGTGTGGGCATGGTCCGCGAGCTTGGAGACGACGAGGAGATCGTCACGGCCGAAGGAATCCGACGAGCGCCAGTGTTCGGCGTCCCTGTAACTGCGGGAAAACGTGACGTTGTAGCGGACGCTGCCTTCGTGGTCGTTGCGCCAGACGGCCGCCTTGATGTTGCCGATTCGAAACTCGTTGACCGGTTTGATGGGGGGATTCATGGCGGGTTTTCGACGGATTGAGGTGTTCAACCGGAGAACGCGCGAGGCGGACGGAATCTTACGGGAAATTCGCCCGAAAAGGGACGGTCGCCCTCCGGGCATCGCGAGGGTCAGCGACCCCGATGATCCGATTCCCTCACGGAGGCGCCGAGGGCGGAGGACGGAGGACCGAGGGCGGAGGGAACAGCTTTGAACATGGACCCGGACCCGTCCTCGGAATCGGAATCTGAAATTCCCGCTGAGGACCCGGGTGATCTACTCGCACCGGAAAGGGGGATTTCCCCGGTTCCCATTTCTTCTCCGTGCCTCCGTGCCTCCGTGAGAGGCCTGTCGGTTCAGCGCACACGCGAGGGTGTGGAGGAGGGACACCGGCGGGATTGAAGGATCAGGGAGAACCAACGGCCCGAGGCCGTCACCGTCCGATGGCGAGGCGTTCGGCGAGCCGAGCCGGGAGTCCCGCGTCGAGGATCTTCTTCTGGGCTTTGGGGATATCGTAGTCGAGGCGCCGAAGCTCGATGCTGTTCTCCGTGGTGTCGTAGATCACGTAGGCGGCGCGGGGATTGTTGTCGCGCGGTTGGCCGACGCTGCCGACGTTGACGAAGTACTTCTTGCCGGGTTCGACCCGGAACCGGGAGTAGGTGCCGCCGCGGACGACGGAATCGCGGACGAACGCGACGGGGACGTGGGTGTGCCCGAAGAAACAGAGGGAAGTGTTCTGGTAGGTGAAACTGGAGGCGGCTTCCAGCTTGTCGAACACGTACTGCCAGCGCTGGGGAGCGTCGAGGGTGGCGTGAACGATGGTGAAGCTTCCGACGAGCCGGAGGTATTTCAGGTCATGGAGCCACTGGCGGTCCTCGGGGGACAACTGCTGCCTGGTCCAGGCGACGGCCTCGAGGGCGAGCGGATTGAATCCCTCGGCGAAGGCGTCGTTGGAGCAGTACTCGTCGTGGTTGCCTTTGACGCACGGGATGTTCATGTCCCGGATGATATCCAGACATTCCTTGGGGTTGGCACCGTAGCCCACGACGTCGCCGAGGCAGACGTGGTGGGTGCAGCCCTTTTCCTTGATGTCCCGAAGGACGACCTCAAGGGCGTCCAGGTTGCCGTGAATGTCGGCGATGATCGCGTATCTCATCTGGCGTGTACTGCGCTACCGCAAAATCTGAAATCCCCGATGGTCCCCGCGGGGTGGAGCCCGCTCAACGACCTCGTCCCGAATCAGGGGACCGACCCCGGAATCCCGGATGGCTTGGCGGAATGACTCCAATTCGCGCATCGAACCTTCAGCCACGACTTCCACGCGGCCGTCGGGAAGGTTCCTTACGGCGCCGCATACGTCAAAACCTTCGGCGACCTCCCGCGCGGCGTATCGGAATCCCACGCCCTGGACCCTCCCGGCGTAAAGAATCGTTGTCGCTCGTCCTTCACGCGTTGTCGCTCGTCCTTCACGCGTTGTCGCTCGTCCTTCACGCGTTGTCGCTCGTCCTCACGGATTTGGCCGGTGACCGCCCTCCTCCATGGGCCCCGTCGGGGGGCATCCTGTCGACGGGCGACGCCGGGGGGGCGATTCAAGCCGGGTCCGCCCCATTCGCTCAACGAATTTGTTTCCCTGCGCAGGGAAACGCACAGGGGCGGGGCGACCTTCAACCGGCTCCACCCTCCTTGCCGGCCGACCTGCCGACGCCTTCATGCAGGAGGGCGGCGAGGTAATCCCGGTTCATCCGGGTGATGAAATCGAGGCTGACTTCCTTCGGGCAGACGGCGGCGCAGGACCCGGTGACGGTGCAGTTGCCGAAGCCTTCGGCATCCATGCTCGACACCATGGAAAGCACCCGCCGGTGGCGCTCCGGACGACCTTGGGGCAGGAGGCTCAGCTGGGAGACCTTGGCGGAGACGAACAGCATCGCGCTGGCGTTCTTGCAGGCGGCGACGCAGGCGCCGCACCCGATGCACTGCGCGGCATCCATCGCGCGGTCGGCGATCTCCTTCGAGATCGGGATCGAGTTCCCGTCCGGGGCCGCCCCGGTGCGGATCGAGACATAACCGCCCGATTGCATGATCCGGTCGAACGCCGAACGGTCGACCACGAGGTCCTTCAGGATGGGGAAGGGGCGGGCGCGAAACGGTTCGATGACGATGGTGTCGCCGTCGCGAAAGCTGCGCATGTACGTCTGGCAGGTGGCGATGGCGCGGCCGGGTCCGTGGGGCTTGCCGTTGATGGTCAGGCAGCACGTCCCGCAGACTCCCTCGCGGCAGTCGTGGGCGAAGGCGATGGGTTCCTCGCCGCGGCTGGCGAGGCGGTCGTTGACCACGTCCAGCATCTCGAGGAACGACATGTTGGGATTGAGGTCCGCGGCCTCGTAACTCTTGAACTCGCCGGAGGAATCCGGCCCCTTCTGACGCCACACTCGGAGGTTGACTTTCATGGTGGGAGAACGCGTGGGAGTGGCTGGCTTCGGCCTGATTCTATTTGTAGGAGCGTGTGGCGAGTTGGGTGAACTCGTAATTCAGGGGCTCGGCATGGCGCGCGGGCTTCCGGCCATCGCCCTTGAATTCCCAGACGGCCGCGTGGGTGAACCGCTCGTCATCGCGCTTGCACTCGCCCGCCTCCTGGGATTCCTCGCGGAAATGACAACCGCAGCTCTCGGTCCGGGTGAGGGCGTCCAGGCACATGACCTCGCCCAGTTCGAGGAAATCGGCGACCCGGTGGGCGTTTTCCAGCGATTGATTCAGGGACAGGGAGTCGCCAAGGACGTTGACGTCCTTCCAGAACTCGTCGCGGAGGGCGGGAATCTCCTGAAGCGCCTTTTCCAGTCCCGCCTTGGTGCGCGCCATGCCGCAGCCGTCCCAGAGGATGCGGCCGAGTTGCTTGTGGAAATCGGAGACATTGCGTTTTCCCCGGATGGAGAGGAGGCGGCCGACCCGTTCCTGGGTCTCCGTCTCCGCCCGCGCGAAGTCCTCGGCGTCGGTCTTCGGCGTGGAGCCCGGCTTCACGGACGCGAGGTAGTCGCCGATCGTGTAGGGGATCACGAAGTAGCCGTCGGCGAGGCCCTGCATCAGCGCCGACGCGCCGAGGCGGTTGGCGCCGTGATCGGAGAAGTTGGCCTCGCCCAGGACGAACAGGCCCGGGATGTTGGACATGAGGTTGTAGTCCACCCAGAGCCCGCCCATCGTGTAGTGGACGGCGGGGAAAATGCGCATGGGCGCCTGGTAGGCGTCCTCCCCGGTGATCTCGTGGTAGATGTCGAAGAGGTTGGCGTACCGCTCCTTGATGGTTTTGAGACCGAGGCGGCCGATGGAATCCGAGAAATCAAGGTAGACCCCGAGGCCGCTGGTGCCGACGCCGCGGCCTTCGTCGCACACCCGCTTGGCGGCCCGGCTGGCGATGTCGCGCGGGGCCAGGTTGCCGAACGCCGGATACATGCGCTCCAGGTAATAATCGCGGTCGTCGTCCGGAATCTGACCCGGAGGCCGCTTGTCCCCCTGTTTCTTGGGAACCCAGCATCGACCGTCGTTGCGGAGGGACTCCGACATCAGCGTCAGCTTGGACTGGTAGTCGCCGCTGACGGGAATGCAGGTCGGATGGATCTGGGTGAAGCAGGGATTCGCGAATCCGGCGCCGCGCCGATACGCGCGCCAGATCGCCGTGGCGTTCGATCCGCGGGCGTAGGTCGACAGGTTGAAGACGTTCCCATAACCCCCGGTGGCCAGGATCACGGCGTCGGCGGCGTGCCGTTCGACCGCCCCCGTGTTGACGTTGCGGGTGATGATGCCCTTGGCCTGGCCGTCGATGAGGACGAGGTCCAGCATCTCCGTGTTGGGAAACAGCTGGACGGCTCCGGAGCCGACCTGTTTGCAGAGGGCGGAGTAGGCCCCCAGCAGGAGCTGCTGGCCGGTCTGACCCCGGGCGTAGAAAGTGCGCGAGACTTGGGCCCCTCCGAACGACCGATTGGCCAGGAGGCCGCCGTACTCCCGGGCGAAAGGAACGCCCTGGGCGACGCATTGGTCGATGATCTTAACGCTGACCTCGGCCAGTCGGTGGACGTTGGCCTCGCGGGCCCGGAAGTCGCCGCCCTTGATGGTGTCGTGGAACAGCCGGTAAACGCTGTCGCCGTCGTTCTGGTAGTTCTTGGCGGCGTTGATCCCGCCCTGGGCCGCGATGGAATGGGCCCGGCGCGCGCTGTCGTGGAAGCAGAAGGCCTTGACCCGGTATCCGAGTTCGGAAAGGGAGGCGGCGGCCGACGCGCCGGCGAGCCCGGTTCCCACGACGATGACTTCGTAGCGCCGCTTGTTGGCTGGCGAGACCAGCTTGATGCCGGCCCGGTGCCGGGTCCATTTCTCGGCCAGCGGTCCGGGCGGGGTCTTGGCTTCCAGTTTCATGGCGAAGGGCGGATGGCGATCGGGGTTTACTGGACGATGCGGAGATACACGGCGACCGGGATCGAGGCGTAGCCCGCGAACAGGGCGGCCGCCAGGGCCTTGGAGCCCACTTCAAGCCGGGTCCGCCAGACTCCCTCCTCGACGCCCAGTGATTGGAACATCGCCGCCATGCCGTGGCTCAGGTGGAGGCAAAGCAGCCCGACGGCGACGAGGTAGAACAGCGAAACGATGGGTTGCTGGAAGCCCGCCACGAGCATGGCGTGGACGTCGCGGTAGCCGCTCTGGCTTCCACCCGTGACGAACAGTTGGTTGAAATCCTTGGCCGCATCCGTCGCGGGAAGCAGGTTGATGGCGGGCACCTGGACCGTGAAATGGAGCAAGTGATACACCACGAAGGCGGCGATCACGATGCCGGTGTGGGCCATGTACCGCGAGGCCCACGAGGCCGCGTAGGGGCGGTGGCCATCCGAATACCCCGTGGATCGGGCCGCCTTGTTCCGGGCGGTCAGGGAAATCGCCGCCCAGATGTGCAGACCCACGATCGCCAGGAGACCCAGGCGAACAGCCCATAGGACCCCCGCGCTGCTGTGGAGGAGATGGCCGTAGGCGTTGATCTTCTCCTTCGGCAGGAAGATCTGGAGGTTCCCCACGAGGTGTCCGATGACGAACAGGACCAGCGCCGCACCCGTGGCGCCCATGATGACCTTCTTGCCGATGGAGGATTGAAGGAGCAACTGAAGCGGTTTCATGGCGGATGGGCTCGGACCCCCGACCGGCGCGGCCGATCGTAAGGAAAGCCGAAACAGATCATTAGATAGATTTTTGATTCCAGCCTACGTATTTGCGAAATGCTTATGGAAGGGCGAAACAAGGGTCAACCTTGCGGTCAAAGAAAATGGATGAATTCCGGGCGCGGGGCCGAAGGAACGGAAAGGAGCTCGGAGAATTCCCACGCGCGGGCGCGAGGATGCGAGGGTGTTCCCGAGCTGAAAGGCCGATCCGAAGCCTCATCGGACGCCAAAGCGGGCGGCGATCTCGGTCAGGGATTGGATTTGGAGGTCGGCGGGCGGAGTTTCCCGGCGCAGGTGGAGCGCGGAGAACCCCGCGGTGGTCGCCCCGGCGAAATCGTCCTGGAGTTCGTCGCCGACGTGCAGCACGGACGACGCGGGGCGACCGAGTCGTCGCAGAGCCTCCTGGTAGATGACGGGGGACGGCTTGGCGAACCCGGTCTCGCAGGAGACAAGGATTGAGCTGAAATAGCGGTCGAGTCGGAGGTCGCGCAGGAGCGGTCGGAGCCGGTCGTCCCAGTTCGAGATGATGCCCAGATCCAGCCCGAGCGCGGCCAGGGATTCGAGGGTTGGAACGACGTCATCGAAGACGTGCCACGCCTCGACCCGGCTGAATTCGACGTACAACTCCGGAAAGAAGGTGCGGCTGGGCGGTTGCGGAACCAGTCCTTCGAAGACGCGGTCGACCAGGCGCGACCACTCCTCGCGCCCGTGCTGGAAGGGGCGCGACCGCGTCCATACCGCTCCGAACCGCTGATTCAGGACGTCTTCGGAGAGGTCCCGGATGCCGTGGCGGGCCGCGACCCGGGCATAGATGGCGCCCACCGACGGGTGGGGGGCGATCAAGGTTCCCCCCACATCGAAGGTCACGGCCGCGATTTGGGAATACGGACTCGGCATGGGGCGGTGGTTTGTCAGGGGAGGGTGTGCTGGCGGAACCACTCAAAGAGTTCGGGATTCCGATAAGTCTCGGTCCACGAGTCGTGCCCCGCGTCGGGGTAGACGGTCAGGCGGACGTCGTTCCCGAGGGCCTTGTAGGCATCCACCATGCGCTGGGATTCCGTGAGGGCGACCACCCGATCCTGGGCGCCGTGGAAGGCCCAAAGGGGGAGTCGGGCGAGCGTTTTGCGCTTTTCCTCGGACGCGAGGCGGATGGGGATCGGATCGCCGCCGCCGCAAATCGGGACGACCGCGGCGAACCGTTCGGGATGAGCCGCGGCCCACGCCCAGGATCCGTACCCACCCATGCTCAACCCGGTGAGGTACACCCGCTTGGGATCGACCGACAGCCGGGCCAGGGTGTCGTCGAGGAGGGCTTCCAGGACTTCAACCTTCCAACTGCTTCCGGCGGGGCATTGCGGCGAGAGCACCACGAACGGGAAGTCCGGGTTCTCGCGGACCAGTTTGGGCGGTCCATGGACGGCGACCAGGTCGACATTGGTGCCGCGTTCGCCGGCTCCGTGGAGAAAGACGATGAGAGGCCAGCGTTTCGGACCTTCGGGCCGGTAATCCCTGGGAACGAAAAGGAGGTAATCCAGCTCGACCGCCGTGGCGATCGTCGTCGAGAGGTGGCCGGCGTGCTGTCCCGTCGCGACGGAAGTCGTTCGGGGCGTCGCGCCGCCCGCCGCCGCGCAAGCCCCCAGGAGGAGGAGTCCGGCGCCTCGGGACAGGAATCGGAACCGTCGCAGCCACTCCCCGAGGTGGCGGACGGCGCGTGACTCGGACCGTCCCGATGGAGAGGAGGCGGGGGGATTGCCGCGCTGAATCGACCGCGGGGTGGGATTGGGGTCGCGAACGTCCCGGGCGCTGAAGGAGGGGTTCATGGAAGCCGGGACCCTAGCGTCGGCCCCGGTCGGCTCTCAACAGATTCCGCTCGGACGCCGGCCCGGGGGGCGCATCCCACGTTGGTCGAGAAGGGTCAAAAAAGACCCGGCCCTTTGTCCGACCATTTGAAATCGGCGGGTCGCGAGCTATATCGGGTCGCGGGCAAACTGGTGGCCGAGCCGATCGCCGGTCCTCCGGCGGGTTCGCCTGGCGAATCTTCTGGGCACCCGCGGTGCCGGATCCTCAGACTGCCCGCTCGTTTTGTATGGACGTCAAACTTCCTAACCTGGGTGAGGGCGCTGATTCCGGAACGGTCGTCAGCCTCTTCGTGAAGCAGGGGGCCACGGTCAAGAAGGGGCAGAATATTCTGGAGCTTGAGACCGGGAAGGCCGTGGCCCCGATCCCGTCGCCGGCGGACGGGGTGGTGTCGCGGGTGGCGGTGAAGGAAGGCGACAAGGTCAGCGTGGGGAACCTGCTCCTGGTCCTGGAGCCGGCCGAGGCCGCGCCCGACGCCTCGGCGCCCAAGGGGGGCGGGGAACGCGCGAAAGATTCCGGGGGCGGGAAGAAGGATCCGGCGCCACAATCCCGGAAGCGCCAGGAGGCACCCGCGCCGGCGGCGAAGGCCAAAGCGCCGACCGGGGAGCCCGAGGAGGCCCACGAGGAGACTTCGGACGAAGTCGTCGAGGAAACCGTCAACGAGAATCCCGTAGCCGGCCCGTATGTGCGCCGGATCGCGCGGGATCTTGGAATGGACCTCCACGCGATCGCGGGAACCGGGCGGAGCAGACAGATCATGCCCGCGGATCTCAAGGCCTACGTGGATCGGCTTCGGTCCCTGGCGACGCGTCCGCGGGGAGGACGTTCCCGTGGGGAGGCGGCGGCGCCGCGCGAGGAGGAAGCAACCGCGGCTCCCTCGATCGATTTTTCGCAGTGGGGTCCGGTGACTCTCAAGCCCCTCACGCCACTCCGGAAGACCATCGCGGCCCGGATGGTGGACAGTTCGACGACGTTGCCGACGGTGACCCAGTTCGACGAGGCCGACGTCACGGAATTGGACGTTCTGCGGAAGCAGCACGCGAAGGCGTACGAGGCCCGGGGTGCGCGGCTCACGATGACCTCCTTCTTCGTCCGGACGGTCGCCGCGCTGCTGAGGAAGCATCCGATTCTCAATGCCAGCCTGGACGAGGCCGGGGGAGCCGTCGTCTTCAAGGACTATGTCCATGTCGGGCTGGCGGTGGACACCGAGGCGGGCCTGCTCGTGCCGGTGATTCGGGACGCCGACAAGAAGGACCTGGCGACCCTGTCCGCCGAGATCCAGGACCTCGCGTCGAAGGCCCGCGAGCGCAAGCTGGGGATCGCCGAGATGCAGGGGGGGACGTTCACGATTTCGAACCAGGGTGGCATCGGCGGCGCGCACTTCACGCCGATCATCAACAAACCGGAGGTGGCCATTCTCGGACTGGGCCGGGGCGGCTGGAAGCCCGCGGTCCGCGACGGCCAGGTGGTGCCACGGATGCTCGTGCCGCTCGCGCTGACCTACGACCATCGGCTGATCGATGGAGGCGCCGCCGCCCGTTTCGTGGTGGACCTCGTGGGCGCCCTGCGGGGCTACCGCGACGACGACGTCAAGATCTGAGCTCGCAGCTATCCAAGCCTGTTTCGACACCAAGATAACGATGGAACCTTCGACGACGGAGATTGTGGTGATTGGCGGCGGCCCGGGTGGGTATGCCGCGGCCTTTTACGCGGCGGACCTCGGCAAGAAGGTCACGCTGATCGAGATGGATCGCCTGGGCGGCGTCTGCCTCAACCGGGGGTGCATCCCCTCGAAGGCGCTGCTCCACGCCACCAAGATGATCGCGGAGGCCCGCGAGTCTCAGAAGCGAGGCATCTCGTTCGGGGAACCGAAGATCGACCTCGACAAGCTCCGGGTGTGGAAGGATGGGATCCTCACCCAGTTGACCGGTGGGATTGGGCAGTTGGCCAAGGCTCGAGGCGTCGAGGTGATCGAGGGCAAGGCGTATCTGGACGATTCCCAGACGGTCCGGGTCGAAACCGGCGGGGGCCAGAAGTACCTGAAGTTCGAACACGCGATCCTTGCGGCGGGTTCCGTGGCGGCGCTGCCGAGGGCGTTCGACCTCGGCAATCCTCGGATCATGACTTCGACGGAAGCGTTGGAGATTCCGGATATCCCGCCGCGATTGCTCGTGATCGGCGGTGGCTACATCGGGATGGAACTGGGGACGGTCTACGCTTTGTTGGGCAGCGAGGTCCACGTGGTGGAGGCTCTGGACACGCTCCTGGCCGGTTCCGACCCCGACCTCGCCCGGCCGGTCATCGCGGCCGCCCAGAAGAAGTTCAAGAGCATCCGCTTCAAGGCGAAGGTCACGTCGATGGCCACGGCCGGGAAACAGATCAAAGTGGGTGTCGAACACGAGGGGAAGGTCATCGAGGAACTTTATGACCGGGTGCTGGTCGCCGTGGGACGGCGGCCTTCGGAAGTCGACCTGGGACTGGACAACACCCGGGTGACGAAGGACGACAAGGGCTTCGTGAAGGTGAACGACTCCCTCGCGACCGACGATCCGTCGATCTACGCCATCGGCGATCTGGTGGGGGGCGCCATGCTGGCCCACAAGGCCTCGAAGGAAGCCCGCCTGGCGGTCAATTCGATCGTCGGCGAGACCGCGCCGCATCGGGAGTTCGTCATTCCCGCCGTGGTCTTCACGGAACCGGAGCTCGCGTGGTGCGGGCTCACGGAGGCGGAAGCCAAGGCGAAGGGAATGGAAGTCGAGGTGGCGAAATTTCCGTGGGGCGCTTCGGGTCGCGCGCTGACGTTTGATCGCCCGGACGGTCTGACCAAGCTGGTGATCGAACCCGGCACCGAGCGGATTCTCGGCGTGGGCCTGGTGGGTCACGGGGCGGGCGAGTTGATCGGGGAAGGGGTTGTCGCCGTGGAGATGGGGGCGACGGTGACCGATCTGGCCGAGTGCGTGCATCCGCATCCGACTCTTTCCGAGACGCTGATGGAGGCCGCGGAATCGTACTTCGGACACGCGACCCACTCGTTCAAGCGGCGGCGGCCGGAGTGATTGGATCAAAAGGACGTGCCGGGGCTTGGAAACCCCGGCATTTGGAGATCGGCCATGGTTCCTGGACTCGTTCTATAGACAGGCCGGTCCTACGGACCTTGGTCGGGGGCGCGGACCACACGAACGGGGGAGGGATCCGGCGAGGCGGTGGGTATCCTCCGGAAGGTGACCAGGAGGTCACCAAAGAAAAGTGCCGGGGCGCGAAGCCCCGGCACGTGCGATGAACCAAGGTTGGGATCCCTGACTCAGCGGGTTCCGGATCCTTTGGGATCCGGGCCGTGAGTCATGGCCGCAACCGATAGATCTTATTGGGATTGGCGGCGTTGGGAGTGATCACACTGGGTGTGATCGCGGCATTGCCGGTGACATCGGTCCACGGTCCCGAACCATCGTTCGCCTGTTGCAGGACGCCGGCGCCGATCCACTGGATGGCGACGTTGTTCCCGGACTTCGCGGCGCTGGTGAAGCGGGGCGTGGTTGGGGCGGGACCGAGGGGTTCGAAGTTCACCTGGATCGAGGGGAGCCCCTCCGCCTTGATGAGGACGTAATCGACCTCGAACGTCCCGATACCGTCGATGCTGCACCCGGTGATGCCCGCGAATCCGTTTCGAATGGTCCGCGTCGGGTTGTTGTCCCATTTCAGCTGCCAATCGGTGGGCTCGGCCGTTTTTCCGTCCGCGAGCCAGGCTTTGCCGAACACGTCATCGGTTCCACCGCCCGCGTTGGGGTCCTGACGAAGCCGCAGCCAGAACCATTGGTTCGTTTCCCAATCCGTCTTCAGGCCGGCGGGTCCCCAGGCGCGTGCGTCATCTAGCAGCTTGAACTGGCGTCCCGCCACGTTGTCCTGGAGGTGATTGCGGAAGTGCAGGTTGATGCCCTGGCTGTTGGTCGCCACCCCGACACCCAGGCCCGCCCTGGCGGCATCGTTGGTGCCGAACGCTGTGATGCGGATGCGGGCCAGGACTTCCTGCACGTTGGTGTGGTAGCCCGCGGCTTCGTACAGGAGGTGGTTCGGATCGCCGGCGCGGGCGCTGACACGGAGAAGGCCGTCCGCCTGCGAATAGTAGTCGCCGCCCGGGCCCCGGACTTTCCAGTCGGGGTTGCGAACCGAGCCGGTGAAGTCGTCCTGGTAGCCGTTGACCGTCTTGCCCAGGTCGGTGGGTTGACCGGAATTCGCCGCCTCGCCCGCGAGCACGCGAATGTTGTCGACCGCCATGATCTCGGTCCACCAGGAGGTGGCGGCCCGGATCTCCACGATGAGATTCTTGGCCGTCGCGGGAACGCTGTAGGTGAAGTCCGCGAAGCCCCGGGTCAGACGACGTGAGAACTGGTCGTTGGCATCGGCCATCCAGGGTTGGATGGCATTTTGGACGCCGCGGAAATGGGCGGCGACCACCGGGGTGCTGGAGAGACCGTCGGGGTAGTAGACGACGTCGACGAAGTCGCTGTCCTCGAAGTCGACGACGGTGGCCGCGAGAGCCACGACGATCCGGACATTCTGCTTGCCCGTGACGTCGACCGGTTTGAGCTGGACCGCCCGGTAGGTCAACCCATCGGTGTAGGGCCACTTGTTGAGGCCGGAGCCTCCCAGAAAGCCGGTTCCTTCAAACCCGAACATGGGGCCGCCGTCGTAGAAGGATCCTGGAGGGGTGTCGGAAGGTCCGTTGAGGAGCACGATCAAGGGCTCTTGGCGCTCCACGTCGGCACCGGTCGCGTTGTAGCCCGTCACATTGATCATTCCCACGATCTGGACCGGGGAGGCGCCACCGGCCGTTCCCAGAACTTCCCACAACCCTGAATCCAGGGCGTCGTCGGGAACTTCGCCTTCGAGGATCGGCACCGACAGTTCGATGCTGCCGCCGCCGCTGGAGTTGTAGGACGTGACTTGGAAGTCGTAGGTCCCCGCCGCCGCGAAAGTGACATTCACGTACACGATCTGGTGGGCATGGGGCCCCGCGTCCTCGACCACCGTGTCGGCGGCGGTCAGTCCGTTCCGGTCCAAGTCGATCCGGAGGCGCGCGCCGTCGTCGGATCCCAGGGCGAACCGGTAGGTGCCGGCCCCGGGGACCGAGAACTTGCCGGTGGCGACCATGCCCCAGTTGCCGATGTAATCTCCGGGCAACAGGTAGTCATCGAACCACTGGCCGGAACTGGCATCCGAGATGTCCATGACGGGGATCTGCCCGTCGGTTTTTTCGTGCTGCTTGGTCCCGGCGACCATCGCATCCACATCGGCGAGACCACTGACGGCGGGAGGAACAATGCGGGTCACGGTCGCCAGGGTGATGGCGCCGGGGGCCGCGAAGCTTCCGACCAGTTCGAAGGTCTGGTTGCCGGTGAACCCGGCGAAGGTGCCCGTCAAGCCACCGGCTGCGGGATGCCCAGGTGCGGCGATCGTCACCTGACCGGGATCGAAAGCCAGGGAAGTGCCGATGCTCCCGACCAGCTGGTCGTCGTAGTCAGGTGCGTTCATCTGCAGGACAGGTTCAGTCCGCAGGACGAAGCGGCTCGGGTTGGGGGCCGCGGGGCCATGGATGAAAAGGTCGCCCTCGACGTCGATATCATTGGGGAAACTGGCGGGGTCGTCGTCGCTCACGATGTGCCCGGCGGCGGCGAGGCGATCCGCGAGCCCCTGAATGGCCGCGACATTGGGATCCACGACGATCCGCGCGTTCTTCTTTCCGTTGAGCAGCCAGTCGATGGTCGAATCGAACAGCTTCATGAGATCCTCGGACGCCCCGGTGGTGTCCGTTCCCCGCCACGTATAGATGGCGCGCCGACCGGGGATCTGGGGGTTGCCGGCGTAGGAGACATTGAAACTGTGATCCCAGTAGATGGGCCCCTTCTGGTCGAAGTTGCCCAATTCATCGCGGATACGCTGGGGTTCGTACACCTCGCGACCGGTGAGGGTGTAGCGGGGCGGGCTCGCGGTCGTGCCATCGGTGTTGAAGCCCTCCTGGAGGAGGACCTCCTGGGCCGAGGCGGGCCCGACTATGCAAACGGCGGACGCTGCGAGAAGCAGCTGCCGTACAGCTCTGAGTTTCATGATTGTGGGGATCGTATCGGGTTCCGGTGCCATGACGTCGCCCAAGACCGGCACCGGGTTCGAGGGCGTGCCGGAACAACGGGTGCCGGCCGAACTGACTGGGAATGCAGCTGTTATCCCGAGGCCTAGCGATTGGGTCAATTGAAATCCCTGCTCGACTCGATTCGAAGAACTGCTTTTGTCAGTGGCAACCACCCAACGCGCCGTCCCGAGGTCGCCATCCCATCGCGATCGCCTTCCAAACAACTCTTGGCCGCCCCGCCGGCTTCTGTATAACATCCGCTTACCGAACAACCACAAAACAACCAGCCCCACTAATGAAAACGTATCAGGCGGCAGACATTCGGAACTTCGCGGTGGTCGGCCATGCCACGTGCGGGAAGACGACGCTGTGCGAGGCGATGCTGGCCACGGCCGGGGAGATCAGCCGG
This sequence comes from uncultured Verrucomicrobiota bacterium, assembly GCA_942490575.1. Taxonomy (GTDB): domain Bacteria; phylum Verrucomicrobiota; class Verrucomicrobiia; order Limisphaerales; family CAIMTB01; genus CAIMTB01. Next base: position 17,016 of record CALNYA010000042.1, on the reverse strand, counting down.
ATGGGAAGCGTGGCGAATGGAACGACGGTTTCGGATCATCACCCGGGTGAAAAGGCCCACCAGATCTCGATCCACGCGACGCCGCTGCACCTGGAGTGGTTGGGGAAGAAGTTCAACGCCATCGACACCCCCGGGTACATGGATTTCCTCAGCGAAGCGCTGGCGTCCCTTCAAGTGGGCGATTTCGCGCTGATCGTGGTCCACGCCGTCCACGGACCGGCGCTAGGGACGGACTTGGTCTGGCGTTACGCCACCCAGTTCGGGATTCCGAAGATCGTGGTCGTGAATGGGTGCGACCGGGAGAACGTGGATCCGGAGGCCATGCTCAACCGTTTGAGGGCCCAGTTCGGGAGCCGGCTGTTTCCGCTCACCTGGCCGATCAATCCGGGACCTGGATTCAACCAGGAACTCGACGTGATGCGGTCCGAGGTGGTCACGTACGCCACGGGCGGGTCGGGTCGCTACACGGAGTCCCCGGCCACCGGCGCCCTCCTTGAGCGCGTGGGTCAGTGGCATCGGGAGCTCATCGAGTACACGGCGGAAGCCGACGACTCCCTGATGGAGAAATATTTCGAGAAGGGCAGCCTTTCGGAACAGGAACTCCGCGAAGGCGAGCACACCGCCCTCCAGAAGCAGTCGTTCGTCCCGGTGTTCTTCACTTCGGCGGAAACCAATATCGGCGTGGCCCGGCTGATGGATTTCATCGCGAAGTACGGCTCCTCGCCGGTGGATCGCATGAAGATCACGGCGGAGGACGCCAACGGATCGCCGGTGGAGGTGGCTCTGGATGCGGGTGAGCCGGTGCTCTATGTGTTCAAGACGACGCACGAGGATCAGTTCGGGGATCTCTCGTTGTTTCGGGTGTATTCGGGGGCGGTCCAGGTGGGCAAGGACCTGCACAACAGCGATCGCAAGGTGACCGAACGACTGGGCCAGATTTACAGTCTGAACGGCAAGATCCGGACGGCGGTGGACACGCTCCAGGCGGGGGACATCGGGGCGACGGTCAAGCTGAAGGACACCCACACCGGCAACACCCTGTGCGGCAGCAAGCGGATCGTTTCCCTGCCTCGGGTGCGCTTCCCCAGGCCGAACGTCCACCTGGCGCTCCGTTTGAAGGGCAAGGGCGAGGAGGACAAACTGGCGGCGGGCTTGGCGGCGCTGCACGAGGAGGATCCGACGTTCCACTACCACGTCGACTCCGCCCTGCATCAGACCCTGATTTCAGGACAGGGCGAGCTTCACCTTCAGATCGTCGCCGAGCGCCTGAAACGCCGCTACCGGGTTGAGATCGAACTGGTCGAACCCCGGATTCCGTATCGGGAGACGATCCGCGGTCGTGGCGAGTCCAAGTTTCGCCACAAGAAGCAGACGGGCGGCGCCGGGCAATTCGCGGAGGTCTGGATGCGCATCGAGCCGCTGCCCCGCAACGGCGGAGTCGAGTTCTCCGAATCCCTCACCGGACAGAATGTGGATCGCGTGTTCGTGCCGTCCGTGGAGAAGGGGGTTCACTCGGCCTGCTCCGAGGGGATCCTCGCGGGCTACCCGGTCGTCGATACCCGCATCGACTTCTACGACGGGAAAATGCACCCCGTGGACTCGAAGGACATCGCGTTTCAGATCGCCGGCAAGGAGGCGTTCCGCGAGGCGTTCCGGGCCGCCCGGCCCTGTCTCCTGGAGCCGATCTGCGCGGTCGAGGTCCGGATCCCGGACGATTTCATGGGCAACGTCCTCGGAGATCTGTCGAGCCGCCGCGGCCGGATCCAGGGCATGGAGAACGACGAAGGCTACCAAGTGGTCAAGGCCACGGTGCCGCAGAGCGAACTCCACCTCTATTCGGCCGCGCTCCGCTCGCTCACCGGCGGACGCGGCCAGCATTCCGAGGAGTTCAGCCACTACGACAACATCCCCGCGGACCAGGAAGCCAAGATCATCGCCGAGAGCCGGAAGCTCCACGACGAAGAGAAGAAGTCGTGAGTCGTGAGTTGTGAGTCGCGGGTCCCCGGAGTCCGCCTAGCCGCCCAATCGCAGGTCGGTGAAGGCGGATTCCAGCGGGGCGGCGCCGACGGGTTTGGGGTTGAGGATCTTTTGGAGATACTCGACCGCGTCGGGGAGCGTTTGAATGGAACGTGGGAGGGTCGCGCCGGCGGCGTTGGGATGGCCGCCGCCCTGGAGTTTCTGGGCGATTCCCAGGGCTTCGCCGTTCCGGCTTCGAAGACTGACGATGACTCCGGTGGCCGCCTTCCGGATGAGGGTGACGAGGACGGCGTGACGACAGTCCGGCGACCGCAGCAATTCGTGAAGGATCAGGTTGGAATTGCCCACCGCGACGTCCACCCAGGCCAGGCCCGGCGTGATCTCGGTGACACGGGCCCGGCTCCAGGCCATGCCGATGGGGTCTTCGACGCGCTTCCGGGTTCGGACCACCTCGAGGAGCGGGTGATCGATCAGCGACTCCAGTCGGCCTTCGATCAGCTTGCTGAGATTCCAGAAGGGGTAGGTCTTCAGGAGCGCCGAGTATTCCTGGGAAAGCGCGAAGTCCGGGTCGTCCTCCCGGAAGAGGTCCCCGATGTCGGTCAGCGCGACCAGTCGGTCCAGTTCGGCGTTGCCCAGACCGGAAGCCCGGCAGAGATCATAGCAAAGGAGCGCCGCCGACCGGGACGTGTCGTGAATGAGTCGCGCGTTCCGGGGGCGGTCGTCGACGGGATGGTGGTCGATGACGACCCAGTCGGGGCGGTCCACCCGACTTTCGTAGGCCATGTCGCAAATCCAGGCCGATCGTTCCTTCATCGGCCGCTGGCGCCATCCCTGGGTGTTCCAGGCTTCGAGGCGGACCTCGGTCTTGAAAAGGCTCTGGGCGAGGCGTTGAAGGAGATGCCCGGCGACGAACCCGTCGAGATCACTTTCGTGGGTCAGGATGACATCCGGTCGCGGCAGCTGCACTTCCATGGCCCGCGCAACGTAGCGTCGCGGCCCGGAGGGGCCAAGCATGGAGTCGGGACGAGGGGAATCAGTTGGCGAGGGGATCCTCCGGGGCGTCGGCCAGCAGGCGGAAGAGGCCGCCCTTCGCGCGAAGAATCCGCTGCCACAGCGTGGCGGGCGAGTCGTCGAACACCAGGTCGACGCTGGCGGGATGGACGATCCACGACTGACGCTCCATTTCGGAATCCAGCTGGCCCGGGCTCCATCCGGCGTAACCGGCGAACACCTTCAGGCTCCGGCTCGCCGAGAATTCGGAGGCGAGTTCCACGAGTTCCTCAAGCGAATGCCCCAGTTCGACATTCGGCATCACGGAAGCGTCCGGCAGGAACACTTCGGTTCTCAGGTAGCTCAGGGCGCCGGGTTGGACCGGACCGCCCAGGAGGAGGGGCATGCCCTTGAGGGATTCAGGCAAGTCGCCTTCGAGGGCGTCCCCGACCGGGGTCCCCGCGGGACGATTGAGGACCAGTCCGAAGGCACCCTCCGCGTCATGCTGGCAGATGAGGACCACCGTTCGTTGGAACCAGGATCCAGCGAGATTCCCGCCGTCCAGCAGGAACTGACCGCGTAGCGATGTCGTGGGCTCTTCCATGCTGTTCAGGTCCGCCGCCCCAACCTGAAACGAAGACGCCGAACCGGCAAGGGATTCGATGAGCGACGATCGCGCGTCGGGTTTTCGGTTTGGACCCGTTGGTTGAGCCGCCCAAGGGGGGGTGGCTCAAGGGCAACTTCGGGCTCGCCAGCGGGACGGAACGGGGCACCTTGGATTCGCCGTTCCACGAGCCCGCCACCCTGGGGCGGCGCGCGGCCCATCGACGGCGGGCTGGGGAGCGCGTTGGCGTTGGCGGTCTCGGGGTGGGGCTGAATCCATTGAAAGGACGCGCGGATGCGAATCCTGGTGATCGAAGACACTGCGAAACTGGCGCGCTTCATCGAGCGCGGCCTGCGGGAGGAGGGGTATTCCGTGGACGTGGTGCGGGAGGGGGAGGGTGGATTGCACGCGGCTTTGGAGACCGACTACGACTTGGTGGTTTTGGACGTGCTCCTGCCTGGATTGGACGGCTTCCAGGTTCTGAGCCGCCTCAGGAAAGCGGGACGGGACACTCGGGTCCTGGATGCCGACGGCGCTGGACGGCGTGACGGACCGCGTGCAGGGGTTGGAGCAGGGGGCCGACGACTACCTTGGAAAGCCCTTCGCCTACTCCGAATTCCTGGCGCGGGTGAAAGCCCTGTTGCGTCGCGGGCGGGAGCGCGAGTCCGGCCGGTTGACCCTGGCGGACCTGGTGCTGGATCGGCGGACGCGGCAAGTCTCACGCGGTGGTCGGGTCGTGAACCTGACGGTCAAGGAATACGCCGTGCTGGAGTATCTGATGCAACGGGCGGGGGAGGTTGTTTCTCGAACAGCCCTGGCGGAGCACGTCTGGGACGAGAACTACGAGCCGATGAGCAACACGATCGATGTGACCGTGTACCATCTGCGCCAGAAGGTGGACCACGGGAGCGCCGAGCGGCTGGTCCACACGATCCGGGGCGCCGGGTATTGCCTTCGCGTGCGGAACCCCTCGGCGCAGGGCGCGCGTGAAGGACTGGTTTCATGAACGCTTCATCCCGCTTTCAGGTGACGTCTGATACTGCCCCGTGGGACTCCCCCCGGCCAAGTTCAGGAGTCGACGGACGTCATGAGGCCACGCTCCCTTCGGGTCCGAATGTTGCAGCTCCTGGCGCAGATCGGACTCGCGCTGGTCGCGTTCTGCTGGGCGATGTTCCTCGTGATCCGGGAGCGCGTGGATGATGAGGTGGATCAGCTGGTCCTGGACAAGGCCATCATCCTGGCCGGGATCATCAACCCGACCAACGCGGGCTGGCTGAGCAGCGATCCGCGCAACTGGGAGAGCCGCCGGTACGCGATCGTGGACAGACGTTCGATGCCAACTGGAATATCGGGTATCGGTCGCCGAAAATGCTCTCGCCCATCGAACCCACCGCGAGGGTCCGCCAGGAAATCCAGCACGCCCAGGGCTGGCTGATCGAGGACACGAAGGCCGCCAACGGGGAAGCCTACCGCGTTGCGACCGTCGCGGCCCGCGGCCATTTCGCGAAGCCGTTCCCTGCCTATGCCCAACTCGTCGTTCCCCTCCGGGACCGGGACCGCGAGATCTGGCGGTTCGTGGGCTGGGTGATCGCCGGAAGCCTCGTCGTGCTCGCTGCCGGGGGACTCGCGGCCCTTCACCTGGCTGGTCAATGGCTCGCGCCGCTGGGTGTCATGGGGCAGGCGGCGGAGTCGGTGGACGCCCGGAACCTCGCCCGCCAACGGATTGTCGCCCCGCCGGACGTCCTGGAAGTCGCTCCGATGGTGGGGGCTTTCAATTCCCTCCTTGACCGCCTGGAGTTGGCGCAGGCCGCCCAGCAACGCTTCGTCGCGGACGCCTCCCATGAACTCCGGACGCCACTCACGATCCTCCGGGGAGAAATCGAAGTGGCCCTCCGGCGCGATCGCTCCACGCCGGACCATCGGCAAACCTTGGAGAGCTGTCGCGAGGAGATCGAATCGCTGAGCCGGCTGGTGGACGGGCTTCTTCTCCTGGCTCGCTGCGACGGAGGAATCGGCGGATGCCAGTCCAGGCGCGCGGCGACCTCGGCCGCGCGACCCGCGAGGTCTGCGAGCGCCTGCAGGGCCTGGCCCGGAGCGGAGCCTCAACCTGGCGATCGAGGCCACCGAAACCGTCTGGGTTCCGCTCGACGATGGAGCGCTCGGACGAATCGTGTTGAACCCCGTCGAGAATGCCATCCGGCACTCGCCCCCGGCGAACAGATCGTCGTCCAGGCGGTTTGCGAGGAGCAGGGCGCGGTCCTTCGCGTCACGGATCGCGGCATTGGAATTCCGGCCGATCATCAGTCGCGGATTTTCGACCGTTTCTACCGCGTCGAGACGGGGGCTTCGCGGGACGGCGGGGGAACCGGGCTGGGGCTGGCCATCGTGAAGGCGATGGCCGAGGCCAGCGGCGGAAGCGTCTCGGTCCGGAGCGAGATCGGACAGGGCAGCGAATTCACCGTGCGCTGGCCGGCCTTGGGGTCGCATCTAAATGTTTGATATTCCGCGGTCCCGGGGTTCAACGCCGGACCAGCTGAAGCCGCAGGCGGAAGAAGCGGGTGGCGTCGGTGGGGGGCGGAAGCGCCAGACTGATGTCGCCGTCGGATTCGGCGGGGCGGGAGGCGAGGAGGGTGAAGGGGCCGCCGATCGAAGGGGCGCCCAGAAGCGCGAACTGCCAGGCCGGCCCGGATCCCTTGGCGAAGGCTGGCGCGTGGGTCCAATGGACTTCGATGTCTCCCGAGGGTGCGAGTGAGATTTCAAGTTCCGGTTCGCCCAGCTCCAGCGGAGCCACTGGCGGCACGTTTCCCGGGTCCAGCGGATCGGTGCCTTCCTGCATCTCCTGAACATCGGGAAAACCGTCCTTGTCGGAGTCCGCGAACGGCCCGTCGGCCAGCCCTCCGAGAAAGAGCAGTTCCCAATCGTCCGCCAGCAAGTTGCCGTTGGCGTCGACGAGCGGCACGGGCGGCAGGGATGTGACCTGGGCGGCGGCCACTTCAATGGCCGAACCGCCGCAGGCGGTGGTCGACGAGCCAAGCGTGAAGCCCTCCACGGCCACGAGGGTGCCGGCGGGCAGATCGAAGGATTCGGGAAACTTGTAGGCCGTCCCATTTCCGTCGAACAGCGCGACGATTCCCGGATCGCCCACGGCGGATTCCAGGAGGACGCAGGGCCCCTGGAACGAATCGGGACGGATGCGGAGGACGAGATTGGTGAGGGAGCGGACGGGGATACCGGAGAGCGATTCCAGAACTCCCGCTTGGGCGCTTGCGACTTGTTCGGCCGTGAGGCCGATGTCCTCGCGGTAGGGGTCGGGGATTTCACCCTCCCAGATGAACTGACGCAGGACGTCGAAGGGCGGTTCATAGCGGCCGGGAAACGCATTGTTGGAACGGGCGCTCAGGGCGTACACCGAAAGCACCAGGTCCCGGAGGGCCACACCGGGCGGTTGGTCCGACGGCAGCAGGACCGACGCGGACAATCCGGACGCCGTCAGGACCGGTTCGATCGGGATGAACGGCGGGCCGGATGGCGGGGCATCGGGGACGGGGGGGAGAGCGCCGGGCGTGGGTTGAAACAGAGATTGGAGCAGCAAGGTCGCCGGGGACCATCGCCCAGCCTCGGCGGCACGGAACGGGAAGAGCGTGAGATTGGTCGCCCGCGGGTGGCCTCGGGCCCAAAAGGCTCCCGCGATCCAGGCTTCGGCTAGGCGCGCGCCGAGGGCGTCGATCGGGGTCATGTCGGTGGGTGGAGCCGGAACCTGGAGGACCGGTGCCGTGGCGGCCTGGGCGGCGGCGATCCAGGCGTCCGCCTCGGCGGAGAGGTTTCCTCCGAAGCGGAACCGAAGACATAGGAGACGGGGACCGGTTGGGCGGGGGTGGGCTGATCCAGGCCACGAGTTCCCGGCCGGCGTTTCGGTCGGCGCCGGCCGTTTCGATCGGGAAATGGGGGTCGGTGGCGGCGATGAGGAAAGGCAACGCGGAATCCACGGCGACGCCGCGGATTCGGGCGGAGTTGGTCGCCGACGCGGGGGAAGGATGGGCGACCTCGCCGGCGCCGAGCAGACCTCCGTTCAATCCATAAATGCGAACCGGCGCGCCGGTGCTGGCGACTGTGGTTCCCCCGGTCCCTGGGTCCAGGGGCCTGGGCCGAAGCGAGAGCGTTCGACCGGCGGCGGGGGCTTTGAGCAGGTCGGTCGATGGCTTGGAGGTCGGATCCAACGGGTCCGTTCCCGTCACGAGTTCCCGAAGGTCCCCCACGCCGTCGTCGTCCGAGTCGCCATCCGAATGGGGATCGAGGTCGCGGCCGAGGGCGACGCAATCGGGGAGTCCGTCCGCGTTGGAATCGAGGGTTCCCGGGGGGCGTTGGAACTGGTAGCGGACCGTTTGAATGGCTGACTTGGCGATGCCGAGGGGTGGTTGGCCGTAAAAGCTGACGGTGGTGTCCGCCACCAGCGGAGCGGGGGCGCCCGCGTACGGAATCCGGTCGCCGGCGCCGTTGAGGCGGTAGCGGTTGAGATGCGGCGGGTTGGCGATGTTGAAGGTGAAGGCGATCCCCGTCTTGTACCGGCCGGGTGGCGGGTGGATGGACACTTCGCTGACGACGTCGCCGTAGGCGGGAGAGAAGGTGGAGATCGAGAGCGATTCCGACACCTCGTTGACCAGGCCGAACTGCGTCAGGGGATGCGGCTCACCGAGGAGGGACTGGCTACCGGCAGGTCGAGGCCAGGCGCGAAGCCGAGGAAGGACCTCGGCGACCACCTTCAGCGAGGGCGGAGCCGGCGGAGAGTGAGAAAGCCGCCGTCCAATCGGGGACGTTTCGCGTGCGGAGCAGACGGGGATGGGGTGTGACGAAGGGTTCGGCGGCGAACTCGAGGACATTGCCGCCGGCGGGGGACCCGGGGAGGGCCGGGAGGGCGCTCCAGGGACCCGCCACGAACGAATCACCTTGGCGGGTTACTTTCTGAAAGATCGAGGAGCGTCCGGCTTCGCCTGCAAGAAGGAGGAAGCCGCCATCGGCGAGCGCGCTGGCTGTCGTGAAGGCGCCGGATTCCGGGGCGGGCAAAGCGGCGAGTTGAGTCCAGGTGGCATCGCCGTCGAATGCGAAGACCGACGCGGTGGGTGGCTGGGAGCCGAGGACCAGGACCATGGAGGCTCCCGATTGGGGCAGGACTCGAATGCCGTCGATGGATTCCGTCAGACCCGAGCCGACCTTGCATTTTTAGGTAGGAATAAAAAAAGGTGGTGAAAATGGCTGCCATCAGCAACCCGTTTCTCTTCCCCCATTTAATTGCGTAACCATCCATAAATATATTCTGATAACAGGCGTTACTTCAATTCGTTAGTGTTACTGACGAATGCCTTCTACACTGACGATCAAATTGACTTCGTCACTGACGCCACCCATCATAAAATCCATGCCAAAATCGCTGCGTTTGATGGTAAAAGAGGTTTCAAATCCCCTTCGAAAACCACCCCAGGGATCTTTTCCGGCACCGGTGGCATGTACTTCTACCGTAATCGGGCGCGTCTTTCCGAGGAGGGTCAAGTTACCTGAAACCTCGTAAGTATTCTCGCTTAATTTCTTTACCGATTTGCTTTTAAATGAAACCAGCGGATGTTCCCCGGCATTGAAAAATCCGGGCTCTGAAGTTGAGTGTCTCTTTTTTCAACGGCGCTATCGACGTTTTTATTTTCCGCCTGCACTTCAATGGAAAAATTCGAGGGCGATGATTCGTCAAATACGAAAGAGCCGGTCGGTCCGTTAAACCGGCCGTATACGTAAGAAACTCCCAGATGCTTGACCCGAAATACGATGGAGGTATGCGCCGGATCTAGTTTATAGGTTTCTGCGGCAAATGCTAAAGATGGAAAGATAACCAGCAGCCCAAAAACATTTACAAATTGAGAGATATTTAATATGCGTTGTGTTTTCATTTAATCCTCTTTTCAAAACCATTCGAAATCCGATTTTTCGAATTGCCGAATTTTTCTTGATTCAGCTAGGGTCGGATAACCACCTTGAACTAAGAAACATCAAATCAATATAAATCACGAATAGACCCAAAGCAAGGAGACCTGGCTCAATGCCCCTCCTGAGTTTTCATTTATAGTCTATGATCGTCTTTCGATCGTTAATCCCCGGTCGGACCATGGAGATTTAAGAAAATGAATCCTAACGCATTCTCCAAAGTCGATTCCCATGTGGAAGCAGCAGTTTCACACCGATCAGTCTGGACTTAGGAAATGCCGTCAGATCATCAATAATGGCAATATAAGAATACAATGGATGAAAATTGATGCTGCAACGATTTGGGTCGTAAACAGGATTTGCCATCAGGTGATCGAGGTCCACGGCCATTGTCAGTATCATGATCAACCACGATAACCGCCAGCGTTTCTTAGAGAAAAGGAAAGCAATTAGACCGGGAAGTAAGAAATGCAAAACAATGTGAAAAACAGATGGGAACATGTATTCCTGACTGCAGGTCGGGGTCAAATCTACGGTCATATATATTATAGCATCGGAAACCTGGTATTTTAGGTCAGGATTCTTTACTCTGCCTTAAAATGGAAAAACAAATTGGCATCCTGCCCGTCGAGGGACGGCTTGTTTTCCATCCAGTTTAAAATTTTACATCCATCGGCTTTGCCGGAGGGTACCGAGCAACTAATGTACGGTATGGCCGGGTCGCCGGCAATTGATTTGTAGTAAAGCATCCGAGCACGATCCTTGGGAAATTCTTCAAGTTCCAGAAAATGAGCCATATAGATGAAGCAATCGCCCTCAAATAAATCACTGGTCTCCCTGAATTCTGCAATTCGCTGCCTGAATTTATCAAGAGCAGCCGTGTCATTCTCCGCTTCAATGATAAGATTAAATTCGCCATGCCGTCGGTTTTCTTCCTGATTTCTTTGCTGATCGGTGGCATGAAGAAATTTACCGATGTAGATCATCAGACTTCCTTTCCGTTGATTCGTTTTGCCGGGACTTGAAACATTGGTTACGTATTTAATTAATGGAACAGTTAAGGCATCCTAACTATTTTAAAATAATTTGTCCAGCGCTTCCGGTAGATGGATATCAATAAGGCCTAAAGCGTCGATCCACAAAATTTACAGAATTTAGCGTCCGTGTCATGGCCTTCAGCGCTGCACTGCCTGCAGGCTTGGGTGGACACGCTTCTTTTATAAACCTGGGTCATCTCTGCGGTGACGATTCCGGTGGGCACAGCAATGATCCCATAGCCAATGATCATAATGATGGCTGAAACGGCCTGACCCAAATCTGTCTGGGGGGATATGTCACCGTAGCCGACGGTCGTCAAAGTGACAATTGCCCAATAAATGCTTCTCGGGATACTGGTAAATCCGGATTCCGGATCTTCAATAAGGTACATCAGAGAGCCGAAAATGATGACCAGAGTGAGGACGGCAATCAAAAATACGGTGATTTTCCGACGGCTTGCACGCAGTGCCTGCATCAACAGGCGGGTCTCTCCCACGTATGTCACCAATTTTAGCACCCGGAAAATACGCAGAACCCGCAAAATCCGAATCACCAGGAAATATTGCGTACCCGGGAAAAATATGCTCAGATAGGTCGGCAGCACCGCCAACAGATCCACCACACCAAAGAAACTCGTGGCATATGCCAGGGGCCGCCCGACACAGAACAATCGCAGGATATATTCAACGGTGAAAAGAAGGGTAAAAAACCATTCACCCAGGTACAGCAGTTCACCATAAGCTATTTGAATACTGCTGACGCTGTCAAGCATAACCAAGACCACGCTTGCCACAATCGAAACAATCAGCAGGACATCAAATACTTTACCCGCCGGAGTATCCGCCTCGAAAATAATCTCATGAAGCGAGGCACGAAGTCGGTGCGATGAAACGGTGTTTTTCATGGTATCCCTCAAACCCCCGGTTAGCAGAGGACAGAAGACGGATGACAGAAGGGATCTGCGTTGGGCGATTAACTCAACCTAAGTAAATCTATGCTCTACGCCCTCCACGCCATAAGCGCTAAGTTGTTTTGAAAGATGAACGTCGAACATCGAACGTCCAACGTTGAACATCGAATGATTATTTCTGTTTCTTTACAGCCGTTTCGATACTCGTAACGAAAATCTTAGCTAATTGTTCTGTTTTCGCTAGAATATCATTCTTTATGATTCTCGCCGAATACTCGATCAGCCTTTCTTCTATGTTATAAGTCTGTTTCTTCATCTTTTCCCATTCAACATTCGATGTTGGACGTTCGATGTTCGATGTTCTTTTTTTTCAGTAAACCTTCCACGGTCCCCCGGTGCAAAAAAATTAGCGTTTATGGCGCTTTGCCCTTATTTCTGCATTACCCTGTAGCCCTTTTGTTTCAAAAGTGCGACAACGCTGCCCGGTCCAATCAGGTGGCCGGCGCCGACGATAATAAAAATATTTTTGTCTTCTGCCATCATCTCTTCAATTTTTTTAACCCATTGTATATTGCGCCGGCCTATAAGGCGATTTTCGATTTGCGGGTAGTCTTCAAAGCTTTTAAATAGAATCGCATAAAGATTGTCTACGTCTCCCTTTTTCCAATATTTCAGCATGACATCGGCCATCTCGGCCGCAATATCCAGATCCTTTAGCGTTTGACCCAAAAATGCTTTTTGATCCTGGGCATTCATTTTCCCCAAAAGCTCAAATTGGAAGTCAACAGGTTCAAGAAAACCGAGCTCTTTGTTATCCATCGTGGCTTTTCCATAAAAGTGAACATCAATGCCGTATTCAAGGCTAAACCCCAATCGTTGTAGTTCCATAAGGGTTAAGGAGACAGCAATAAACCAGGGCTTGAAACGCGCAAAATCCTTCAATGGCATTCCCAGATTCGTCATCTTTTTTTAGTGAACGTTGCATCTCATTGGAGATATTTTGAAACAGGGTTTGTCCTGCCGGATAAAGGCCCATCGACGTCATGTTGCCCTGGGCAGCGGGATCCATCAGGACCGCCAGATCCGTTTCGAATACAACTTTTTGACTTTGTCCGTATGCTTCATCAATGGCTTTAGCAAGGGGATAGGCATCGCTTTTTAGGACATGCAGGGAACCCAGCAGATAAACCGCTTTATTTTGAGGGGTCTTCACCAGCCAGAGGCAATGCTTGGGGGAAGTTGTTGGTTTGCTTTGCTGCGCATGAATGCCGGCCGGAAAAAGAAAAGTAGCGGTCAGGCACCAAATAAAAAGGGACGTCCTCAGTCGGTTTTGTTTACATCTTGGATGAATCGCCATAGCGAATTTCCCGATTACTCCCACTCCCTTAAGATTTGATTCACTTGCTTGCCGTCAGCCAGCTTTCCGAAATGTTTCATAACAGGTCCCATCGCCTGCATTTTGTTTTTAAATTGAGAAAAATCGACATTGGCCTTGATCCAGGCGGCAATCTCTTCCCGGGTAGCCGTTGCGGGCAAGTAGGATTGCAAAATTTCCAGGTATTCAGAGGTCTCTTCTTTTTTAATTTCCAGAACCGTTTGTTCTGATTTTACGAGTCCTTTGATAGTCCCGAGGATGTCATCATCGGTAATTTCTTCGGGTTTTTTAAGGCGCGTGGATTTTTTACCGCTTTCCAAGGTAAGGGGGACGGTCAGTTTGGGAAACTCTGCCATAATCTGGCGCATCGTGTCTCGAACCGACGGATCCTTTTGCAGCATGGCCCTTTTCAGATCCTTTTTTAGCTTGTCATAGAGGGATATCGACATTTCCTGACTCCAGCCTTACCCCTCCTTTGCACCATCAGTCATGTTTTCCTCCCGTTAACCTAATTAATTAAACGTGGGCGGCAGCGGCGGATTTGCGGCAAATCCCTTGCCGGAAAGAATGTATTTTGCATTTAATTTCTTCATATCACCTCAGATTTTATATAGAAACAGCCTCAGATTGTGAATCCTCAACGGTCCGGTTCCAGCTCTGCCGCAACTTCTTGAATCTTCTGCCAGGCACGCTTTACATGGCGCAGTTCGGTGTTCGTCTGGCCGACACATAAGCGTAAGGTAAGTCGATCGTTCATTCTGGTATGGGTAAGGTATAGATCGCCACTGGTGTTCAACCAATCCATCATCTGTTGGTTGATTTCGTCTCCGCCCCGGTGACGGAAACACACCAGATTCAGGGGAGGCGGCAGCGCTAGCTCGAAGCGATCATCCCTTTTTACCCACTTTGCGAATAGTTGCGCAAGTTCAACATGTCGCCGGATATGGTGCCGCAGACCCTCGACACCATAGTGGCGGATAACGAACCACAGTTTTAAAGAGCGAAAGCGTCGTCCCAGGGGAACGTGCCAGTCGCGATAGTCAATCACTTCCCCCGACTCGGTGGCCTTATTGCGCAAGTATTCCGGCAATATGCTTAATGTTTGAATCAGGATTTTGCGATCCGCCACATAAAAGCAATCGCAATCAAAATTGGTAAACATCCATTTGTGCGGGTTAAAACAGTAGCTGTCGGCCTTTTCCAGTCCATTTATAATCCAGCGAAACTCGGGGCACAGGGCGGCCGTGCCGGCCATGGCGGCATCCACATGCAGCCAGATGTTTTCTTTATTGCAAATGTCGCCGATTTCACGCAAAGGGTCCATCGCGGTGGTGGACGTCGTGCCGACCGTCGCGGCGACAAAAAACGGCAACCGACTCTCCTGTCGGTCTTTTTCAATCTGCCGGGCAAGAAGATCGGGCCGCATGGCTAAACTGTCATCCACATCTATCAAACGTAGATTTTGCAGACCGATACCGGCAATCTTGACGGCTTTCTCAATGGACGAGTGCGCCTGTTTGGATGTATACGCCACCAAACGATCGTCACATCCCTGCTCATTACCGGCAAAATTGGTGGAACGCTCGCGGGCCGCCAGCAGGGCACAAAGGGAAGCGCTGGAAGCGCCATCTTGTATAACACCGCCCCCTGATGAGCTCGAAAGGAATTTATGCGGCAATCCCAGCATATCAACCAGCCAATCAAGTACATGGGTTTCCAACTCGGTACAGGCCGGGCTTGTGGCCCACAGCATGCCCTGAACGCCTAATCCGGATGACAGTAGATCGGCCAATATCGAGGGACCTGAAGAATTAGCTGGAAAGAAGGCAAAGAAATTGGGTGATTGCCAGTGGGTTAACCCGGGGAGAATCAAATCGGATATGTCTTTAAGAATATCTTCAAAGGGTTCACCGGATTCCGGGTGGTTCGGCAGGCAATGATGAGCGGATTTGCCCCTGGCTCGACCTGGGACAATACGGGCAACGATTCTATTTGCTCATAATAATCGGCAATCCAGTCCACCACGGTACGTCCATACCGCCTGAATTCCGCCGGCGTCATGTGAAAATTCGTTTTCGCATCCATGATTCAGCTAGCTTTTTACCCGTTCGTAAATATAAAAATGATACGGCTCCGGCCCATCGATAAATTCGGATTTTCTAATCTCGAAGTCGGCGTCGGGAATCTTGGGGAAAAAAGTATCACCGGGTATCTCTCTGGGTATTAAGGTTACATAGATCCGGTCGGCCACGGGAATCGTCTCATGATATAATTGCCCGCCTCCGATAATAAAGGCTTCGCTCTCATCGGTGGCAATGGATTTGATGGCCCTGTCAAGATCTTGAGCAATTATGCACCCCAGCGCCTCATAATCGGTCTGGCGGGTCACCACGATGTTGGTTCTTCCAGGAAGTGGTCGAGTCAAAGACTCATAGGTCTTTCTTCCCATGATCACTGCATGACCGAGGGTAATCTCTTTAAACATCTTTTGTTCACCGGGAATTTTCCAGGGAATGTCTCCCCGGTCTCCGATTACGCGATTCGATGCCATGGCAACGATTAAGGAAATAAGCATATGGGTTCTCCTTTATAACGCCAACTCCATGTAGTTCGAATTTTCAAGGGGATTATAACAATAGGCTTGGATGGTTCGGAAATTGAGGCTAAGATAGAGCCGCTTGGCGGCCTTCATAGATTCGATGGTATCCAGACGCATCTTTTCATACCCTATTTGGCGAGCCCTGTCGATGACCGAACATGCCAGATTTCGTCCAATATCACGACCCCGACACTCCGGGAGCACAAATAGCCTTTTCATCTCGCAAATTTTGCTCTCCAAGGGGCGCACGCCACGCATCCCACAAGATTTGCGTTGAACTCGGCCAGCAGGATGCAGCCACGCGGTGGCGCATAACTACCGGGCAGCGTGGCCAGCTCCCGGCTGAATCCCTGAATTCAAGATCAAAACCGAGTGTGTCTGCATATTGGACAAAAAGAATACGCGCAGATTGATACTGCACTTGGGTACGCACGCTGATAATTTGGATCATGGTCAATCACACCATCATTCTTTTTAGATTGAATTGATAACATCTCAATTTATATGCTAAAATACCACAAAGGGCAACCTTAAGTCCAATTAACCGTGCCTTGCCGAATAAGGATATTTCGGTTGATAATCACGCAAAATAATAATATTATACAAAAAATAGCACAACAGTTATTAAATTATAAGATGTGGTGATCAACCATGCCGGTATTCGAATACACAGCTTTGGATAGCAGAGGGAAAACCACCTCCGGTATTATCGATGCCGAGGGGGCTCAGGCTGCCCGACAGAAACTCCGTACCTCAGGTATTTTCCCGATATCCATCAAAGAAACCCTGGAAGCCGCACCCAAAAAGCACATAGGATACTCTGGCCCTGACTCGACGGTTGGGACGCGCGTCAAACCGGTCGAAGTTTCGATGATGACCCGTCAGCTTTCAACCTTGATAGGGGCCGGTTTCCCGCTGGTCTCAGCCCTGGATGCACTGGTCCCCCAGACAAAATCCCATGGTTTCAAAAAAATATTGGCCCAGACCAAGAACATGATCGTGGAAGGTAACAGTTTTGCCCAGGCACTTTCGAAATATCCCGGAGCTTTTTCGCCCCTGTATGTCAATATGGTACGTGCCGGAGAGTCCTCCGGCACCCTGGAAATTGTTTTGGAGCGGCTGGCGGATATTACTGAAAAACAGCAGGCCTTGAAGAATCGGATTCAGACAGCCCTGGCCTATCCGATATTCATGATGGTGATCGGCACTGTCGTTTTGCTCGTCCTGATGATCTACATTGTACCCAGCATCACGTCAATTTTCGCTGATATGGACCAGGTGCTCCCGACACCGACCCGTATTCTGATTTTTTTAAGTGATTTTCTTAAATCCTACTGGTGGAGTATTCTCATCATTCTGGTGGCTATGGGAATATTCTTCAACCAGGCGAAAAAAACCGCGAAGGGTCGCTACTGGATCGATAAAACCATGTTGTTATTGCCGGGCATGGGTGTTCTGGCTAAAAAACTTGCCGTGGGCGGTTTACAGGCAGTACGCTGGGATCTTTGCTGGAAAACGGGGTCTCCATGCTGATTGCCATGGACATCGTAAAAAAT
>CALNYA010000041.1:0-65253 GCA_942490575.1 uncultured Verrucomicrobiota bacterium | reverse complement strand
ATTGTTCCCCAAACCCCAAAACCCAAAGCAAAACCCCAAAAACCCCAAAACCCCTAAAGAGAAATAGAATTATCAGTGATATTCTAGCAGCCGATATTTCCCTCTCTCCTTTGAGGGAAGACAAGATATGCCATTGCACAAGTTGTAAGGGAAGAGTCTGGCTAGCTCTTGGTGTCTAAGGATTTGCGCTGTATACTCAGAAATAATCCGGCATGTCAGCCATACGCCTATCATTCGGTCATTTTGCCCAAATTGATACTTCGATTGGAACAGTCCTCGCTGGACAATTTGCGATTGTACTCCAATTCAGCCTGATGCTCCATTGCGAGCCAAATTTTTCCGCTCTCTTCAACTGATTCGAATATTTTCTCCAATAAGGGGAACACCTGGCGAGCCAAAGCCACTTGGCTGAAGCTGCTATTAAATTCCTTCCCCAGCAATTTGCTCTGTGATTTCATTGTGAACAGGATTGTATTGCAGCTTGCTCCGCACAATCTCCAATGTGAGCGCATTTAACTCCTCCTCATCGACAAACTCGTAAACAGCTTTTTGGCGTTTTTCCGAGAATAGATGTGGGACCGCAAAAAGGATGTCGAACTCCTCGGAAGAAGCGCCCCATTGCCATCGAGCTACTAAACATGCGCATTACATACATCGGCCGCCGAAAACAGGTCCTCGAGCATCAGGCGGGTCTGCTTGTCTGCGAGCGAGTATTGGCTCAGCACAAGTTCGATAAAAGGTCCATCTCGATCAGTCCTCCCACGCTTCGGCTCCCATGTCCACGACTCGATATTTTTGATCTATGAGAAATGCAATATATATGTGAATACTTTGAGAATGAAGTCGTCGTAGCTCTTGAGTCAGTTTCTGGTCGAAGAAGGCATTGGCGCATTCAACCGCATTGGCGTAGGGCACATAGTACTTGGCATCCGTATCCCTGTGGACTATTCGCAGTCCCATGTTCCCCCTAATTGATGAGCCACTAGACATACATAGAATGGAGATATTCCATAATTTCAAAGTAGGCACCTGCACTCGTGCATGGAGCAGTCCTCAGCAGACTCCGAGCAATTTCCCCTGAACATCTTCACCAAGTTCCACTCGCTTATACAAGACACAGCATGCCATTATCTATGTATAAGAAATAAAGATATGCCACCTGGCGGAACTTGCGATCTGCCACTGTACGGAGTCCGTATCGATTTAGCAATTCTCCGCAGATATGAAGGAGGCGAAGTTTTTGAAGTTGATGGGCTTCTTGTCGCTGCCGGGAGGACTATAGAAGACATGCATCAGTCTAAGAAGGATTTTGAGAGGCATCGGGTTGATCTGTCCGCGGAGGAGCAAGGCTCGGTCCTTCAGTTTCCTCACAATCCGATTCTCTACATTCCGCCTCGGCTGCTTGACCTGTCCTAGTTTGAATTCTGAGAATTGAAGTAAGGAGCGATCTTGCGCTCGAACTCCTCCTCTTCGCGGGAGTAGATCGGCTGGGCTGTGGCAAATTGCTCTTGGCGTCCTTTGCGCGAGGAGTGAGTCCAAACACCTGCTCTGTCCCTTCTTTGGTCTGGACCAGGTGATCAATGATCTTCTTGGTCTTGGTGTTCTCCTCATGTACCCCTTGATGTTGGTAATGATCTGGTCCACGTTCGCCCTGTCCTTGCACTCCTGCTTGATCAGCCCACTCAGCTTGGCTTCATTGCTCTGGACCTGCTCCAGCTTAATGCTCATCATGGCGATTTCTCCCTTCAACTCATACACCTCCGTCTCAAGACTGTTGTTCTTCTCCTTCAACATTTCCATCGACTGTCTTGGCTGCTGTTTCTTCTCCTCCTTCCCCTATTACAGAGACTCTTCTTCCTGCCCTTGACTGTTTTCACGCCCTGACTCGCTTTCTCTCCCGGACTGTCTTCCCTTCCAGGACTATCTCCCTTCCCGGACTATCTTCCTGTCTGGGACTGTCCTCCCCTATCAATATTCCCTCCTTTTCATATTTCCCAATTTCTTCATCTTGATTCACCAGCTCCTCATCCTGGAATGGTTCCATTTGGCTGGTCAACCGAGGAATTGGGATCATGTTTCCATAAGCTGGGAATAGTCCATGTCCTCCTCATTCGTGTTGATCATCCTCCTTGCGGTTCTCATCTCCGCCCTTAATGGAGATCACCTGCTTCTTAGATTTGTGTATCTCCTCTGGGACAGGTCCAGTCTTTGGCATATCCAATTTTTCCTTGCTCTCACTAGCCTTGACTTCTTCATTTTCTGAAGCGCTTGGCTGACCCTTTATAGCGTCCTCTGGATCCTTCAAGTCAGTCTCCCACTGTCCTTCTTCGCTTCGATCTTAGATGACTTGGCGATTGAGTGGAGTCTTTAATGGAGGGATTGTGGGGAAGGATTGGTCAGATTGTCTGGCTGCTTCCCTTCTTCAGGACCGATTCTGGAGTTTCTTGATACGATTCATCAGTTCCTCCAATATCTTTTTGGAGGAGATGGGGACTTCGGCGCCCTGGAATGAGTAGATTTATTGTCTTGGGAAAGCCTTGAGACATTTTGCGGCTTGGGATCACTTTTTGACGTAGATTCTTTGCTCTGCTTCGCCTGCAGCCGGTTATCCGCATACTTCAGCATCCGTTCCTTGATCCGGTTCAGCGAATCATCCTTTTCTCTGCGGATGCGCCCTTAATCTCCGGCTTTTTCCGCATTCTCGCGATTGGTCCCATGTAATCGTGAATCCTTCCAATATTTGAGAAAATATTGACTCGCTCACTAGGCTGAGTTTGTTTTTTGCCTGTTTCGCCACTAGCGGTTGGATCTTTCGCAACAATCTTATCCTGCGAGTCTTTTATCTCTTCTCCGATTTTGTCTCTCCTTCTTCCTAACGGCCTTTCTCTATATGAGGATGCCTGATGTCTGTGTTCACCCCGAATTCTCGAGTGACGATCTGCGGCTTCCGCCAGTCCTCAATCTTCAGCGTGTCTTCCAATCGGATCTCGGTCAGTTCCCCGAATTCTATTATTAGCTCTTGGTTTGGCTCCGCCTCCATGCTGATTGAGGAGGTAGCTGGAGGACTTATCTGGACCCCGACATCTCCAATCCCAATCAGCTTCTTCTGGCCGCAGCCTCCTCTTCCTTTTTCTTATAATACTGGAGATGATCACGGAGAGTGTGGATTTCTTCTGCTAATTTGGACCTCATCGCCTTCATACTTGCATATTTCCCCTTATACGGTTCAACTCCTTCACCTGGTACTCCAGCATTTCGATCTGCTCATTTGCCGAAGACAATTTCTTCTCCGACTCTTTCTGCTTCTGGCACACCTTCCTTGATAAAGCCATCGACTTGATTGTATCGTCTAAGGAGGATAATTTCTCATCAAATTGTGATTTCTGGTCCTGCAGCTCCTGCTCATGGTGTTTGAAGTTTATGGATTCGGTCCTCACTGTTCTGCGCAATACTCGCTGTCTTCGTCGAAGTAGTCATTCAATTCCTCGATTAGACTGATGTAGGCACTCCAGATCCTCCACAATAAAATCCTCGCTCAATGCAATGCACCGAGACCTGTCGTCCCAGCTCCTTGAAACAGATATAGTAGATTGTTTGAGCCAACTCCATTTTATCATCAGTCTCGAGGGATTCCTCATTGAGTTTGGCGAGGATGGCATCAAGCCATTTGGAGGAGCACAATGGCGTCGTATCGGCTCGAAGGGATACCTCAAGGTTGGTTTTGTTCCTGGTGGTGCCCGGATGTCCTCGTTCTTCAGGCTCATGAACATCTCCTTGCGGTTTGTAATTGCTGAAAATCCACCCGCTCCCCCGCCACCGCTAATGAACTCTCTTGGCAAGTCCTTAAAGATGTCATTTTTCGTTTCTTCGAGGAATAGCGATTCCCGCATGCCCCGCGATATCTTGTGCAAACCTGGCGTTATAATTGGCCTTGATTGTCAGCCTGGCTTTGTCTCACCTCAATAGTCTCGAAATTTGTCAAACATTTCCTTTATTCCCATTGTCAGGTACAGCTCCTGACCTGACCTCCTTTGTCTTGAGTAATTGAGATAGCGGGACTGATCCAGGACGTACGACACATCCCGCGAGGCCACCATCTGGGGCGAGTCCACTTTCGGTGCAAAGGTGCTTGCCTTAGGCTTAAAGATTGGGATGACTGTCGCTGTAGTCGATGAAGACTTCGAATGGATCGGCGGCAGTTTTGTTGCTTCCGGCTTCTTATCAGGTGATGGCCTTTATCCACCTCTGTAGTGTCTTCCGGGCGGAAAACTTGTCGGCTTGTCTGTGATGATGGTGCACGAATACATTCCATTGAGGATTTAAGATTGGACTTCGATTTGTTGGGAGATGCGGACTCGCTCTCAATGTAGTCGACACTTGTGGCGCATAGCGACCGCTGGCTCTTGGATATTCCGGAGGGCACTCCGAGCAAATGGCTGGACCCTCTATGACTTCGATTCCGTTCCATTTTTATTCCTTAAGTGGATTATCGAGGGGTTTTGGGGTTTTGGGGTTTTGGGGTTTTGGGGTTTTGGGGTTTTGGGGCTCGGAGAATCATGATGCCTGAACAAACCAAAAGGTGCGGTCCCCGAGTCCCGGCCCTTCGGCGGGCGGCGGCGATGGACCCAAGACCCCGGAGGTCGAGAAACCCAACACCGAGGAACTCCTGAAGCGGATGCGGAAGGTCGATCCCGAACAGGCGCGTCGCTACCGACAGCGGACCGGGGAATAAACGGAAGAAAAATCACGTGCCCGGGGACCCGCTCCTCCGGCATTGAAACCGCCGCCCCGCACGTCACCCTCCCACCGGAATGCACCGGCCCCACCCGCCGTCGCCGCCGTCCCCGCCGCTTGTGGCCGGCGATTTCTTCGCGCTCCTGGACCGCCACCAAATGGCGCCGATCCTTGGGGGCGATGTCACCCGGGCGCCGATCCAGACGACGGCCACCACCGTCTTCGCCTTCCACTTCGCCGAGGGCGTCCTCGTCGCCGGCGACCGTCGGGCGACGGCGGGGAATGTGATCGTCACGGATCGTGTCGAGAAGATCCTCGAACTCGACGCCATTTCGCTGCTGGCGGTCGCGGGCGTTCCCGCGACGGCGTTCGAGATGGCGCGGGCCCTGCGGACTTCGTTCGAATACTACCGGCGGAGCCAATTGCAGCCGCTGAGCCTGCCGGGTCGCGTCCGCGCGTTGTCCCGGGCGTTGCGCGACAACCTCGCTCTCACTCTCCAGGGGGTGGGCGTCGTGGCGCCGCTCTTCGTCGGCCTCGACACTTCGGTCAGTCCGGCGCGGCCGGAGATCTTTTTCTACGATCCCCTCGGCGCCCAGTTCCAGGCGGTCGGCCATGCGGCGTCCGGGTCCGGCTCGGGAACCATCCGCAGCCTGCTCAGCTACCACGAGCGATTCGGCGACCCGCCGCCCGGACGGCTCGACCTTCCCGGGGCGGTGCGGTTCGCGATGCGCCTTCTGATGATCGCGGCGGAATTCGATTCGGCCACCGGCGGCGTGGCGCCCGAGGCCGCCCGTTTCGCCACCCTCAAGGTCCTCTCCCCGTCCGGAATCCAAACCGTCCCCGAGTCGGACCAACGGAGGTGGATCTCATGACCGAAGATCCCTATCGCTGGCTCGAAGCCATCGCCAACCGTCGCGAATACATCCGCACCCAACTCGCCGGGGGATCGCCCGTGCTCGCCGCGAGCCGGCCCGAGGGCGTCCTCCTGCTCGGGATCGGAACCGGTCAAAGCAAGGTCTTCGAGGTTTTCGACCGCCAGGCGCTCGCGGGCGTGGGGCACCCCGCCGACCTCGAACGTATCCGGCAGGCCATCATCGACGCCGCCCATCTCGAGGCGTTCACCCGCGCGCCGGAGGACGTCGCGCTCCGGCGGCTCGTCGGCCAGGGTCTCGGCCCCCTGCTCAAGACAGCGTTCGAACAGATCTTCGCGCCACCCTACCTGATCCGCCTCCTCCTCGCCGAAGTGGGGACAACCCCGGCCTCCGACGTGCTCGTGAAACTCGGTTACGACGGCGGTTTCGCGCTCCAACACGGAGGCAACTGCGTGGTCACCGACGATCCCGAACTCGAAGGCGCCGCGGAAACCGCCCTGTCGGCCGACCTCGCGCCCGACGCCTCCCTTCCGGATGCCTCGAAAGCCCTCCTCCTGAATTGGCATCGGCTCCAGTCCGCGCGGACTCCGTCGGCGGTCCCGCCCTCGGGCGATCTCCAAGCCATTCTTGGCACCCTGGGCGATCGCAGGATCGAAGCGGCCTTGCTCCACAGGATTCCAGACCGCACCGCCCGCTACGAGGCGCTCGACCCCGTGGCCCTCGGGCTTTCCATCCCGCCAGCCTCCCGCTCCACCGCATGATTCGCGTCGTCGGACTCGAGACCGAATACGGCTGTCTCTCCGAGGATCCGGCGGGGCCCGCGAGCACCGTCGGCCTCGTACGCAATTGGATCTTTGAAAACCGCAGGTACGGACTCCCCGACGTGTTCCAGCGCGACTGGGACGAGCCTCCCGGGAATGGCGGCTTCCTGTTCAACGGGGGGCGGGCCTACGTGGACATGGGCCACCTGGAATACTGCACGCCCGAGTGCCTCAAGCTTCGGGACCTCCTCGTCTACGACCGGGCGGGAGACGCGCTGGTCAACGAAGCCATCGACGGTCTCGGCCTCTCCAGCCGGTGCGGTTTCGTGCGGAACAATGTCGACCACTTCTCCGGCGCCACCTTTGGCTGCCACGAGAACTACCTGGTCCGCCGATCCGCTTCGCTCTCCGAGAAGAACGTGCTCGCGCTCCTGGCGTTCCTGACCCTTCGCGTGCTGTACACCGGGGCGGGCAGGGTCGGGTCGTCGCTGGGCAGCGAGAACCGCGGCGACCACCTGCGCACGGGCGCCAACCTCCATTTCCAGATCAGCCAGCGCGCCGACTACATCAACAACGAGCTTTTCGAATGGGTGCAGTTCAACCGCGCGATCATCAACACCCGCGATGAACCCCTCGCGGATGTCCGCCGGTTCCGCAGACTCCACCTCCTCCACGGAGACACGAGCGTCCTCCCGTGCACCCTCGCCCTCAAGGTGGGCACCACGGCGCTCGTCCTGGATCTCCTCGAAGCCAACCGCCTTCCGGAGATCGCGCTCGCGGATGCCGTCGCCGTTTTTCGGCAACTCTCCCACCAGACCATCGGGCCCTGGAGCGTCACCCTGGCCGATGGCCGGAATGTCGACGCCCTCGAATTGCTTGGCCAATACCTCGATCTGGCGCGGTCGGAATTCGGGGGACGGGATGCGGAAACCGACGACCTTCTCCGCCTCTGGGCCGAAACGCTCGGGAGCCTGGCCGCGCGTCCCGAGGACTTGGTCGGTCGCGTCGATTGGATCACCAAACGCTGGCTGCTCGAACAGTTCGTCGCCAGCGAAGGGATCGATTGGACCGACCCCTGGCTCCGTTCCCAGGACATCGAATTCCACCATGCGCTCCCCGCGCGGTCCCTCGGCCTCGCTCTCGATCGCACGCCCGATCCCTGGAGAATCAGCGCCGCCGAAATCGCCGCGGCCAGGATCCTGCCTCCGGTGGACACCCGGGCCAACGCGCGATCCGCCCTCATGATCCACGCACGTCATCCCGGCCGTCGGTATTTCGTCGACTGGGAGATGGTGGACTTGGAGGGGCACGAGACGATCCGCCTTCAAGACCCGTTCGACGCGGCGCCGCCTCCGTTGAAGCCGAGCGTTCAGAACTCAACCACGGAACCGGTGACGGGAGAGCCTTCGGAGTCCGGAGATCCAGATCCGTAGCGCCGACCCTCCTGTCCCGCCGACCTTCCAGTCGGCATCGGGCGACCGTTCGGAAGGGAACCGGCTGAAAGCCGGCGCTGGAGATTGGCCATTTTTTGGGGAACGCCGTAGGCCGTGGCGGCCCGGAGGGCCCTGGAGATTGGCCATTTTCTTGAGCCCACCGATCGCATTCGGCCCGCTCCCTGCTGGAAACGAAGTCGAGGTTTTCACCAACCCCAGGGAGATGGGCCGGTCATCGAAGAGGTCGCCCTCGGTTCATGTTTGAAAAGTCCGCGTTCAGCCCCGTCAGGGGCGGCCTGTCTCTAGCAACGATCGCGGTTGGAATAATCCAAGCTCCGTAGGAGCGGCCCTCGGAGCGGCGGTCACCGGCTTCCATCGCCCGGGATTGAGGTCGGTAGGGTCGTCCATTGGGCCGCCCCTCTGGGGCTTGAGATCCATTCCTGGACACAGTCTATAGACAGGCCGGTCCTACGGAACTTGGTTCGAGGAAGCGGTTCGGCCAATGGAAGGGCGTTTTTCACCCCGAGGCGACGTCGAACCCTATTGGCTCCGGGTTTCTTGTTCCAAAAAATGGCCGAACTCCAGAGCCGGCTGAAAGCCGGCGCTACGCGGCTGTAACGCCGACTTTCCAGTCGGCATCGGGGAATCGAGATCCCCTCCCGCCTACGGCGACACCCTGGACACCTCGGGCGCCTTCGGAAGCTCGAGATCGAACTTCAACAGGGTCGTTCCCTGGCGTTGCCGGACGGTGGCGAGGGCCTTGTTGTAGTCGCTCAGGGCGCGGGTTTCGTCGAAGCGCGCCTGGGTCAGGTCGCGTTGGAGGCGGAGGACCTCGAAGCTCGTGCTCTTGCCGTTGGCCAGTTTGGTCTCCTCGGCCTTCAGCGCCTCTTCCGCGAACTGCCGGGCCGCCCGGGTGGCTCCGGCCCGCCTGAAACTCGACTGCGCCTGCTGCACGGCGTCGCTGACGCCGACCATGATCTGCTGCCGGAACTGGCGAAGCCGAAGTTCGGCCTGGGTGCGCTCGTCCTTGCTCGCCCGGTAATTCTCCCGGGCCCGGCGATTGCTCAGCGGAAAGGAAAGCACGGCGCCGTAGGCATGACGCGGCGCGGTCGCCTGGGACACCTGCCCCAGCGCATCGCTGAACTCCCGCCCGTTGCCCTGCCAACCCACCGACCCGAAGGCGTCCAATTGGGGGAAGAGCTGGTTCCTCAGATAGCGCGTCGTTAGTTCGCGACGCTCGAGATCGATGATCAGCGCGTGCAGGTCCGGTCGGAGTTGGAAAGCCAGCTGCCATCCGGCGCGGTCGTCCAAGTCCGCCGGCATCGCCGTCAGCGGCTCGGCCGGATGGACGGCCACGCTGTGCCAGTCCTCGAACTTGTCGGTCAGAAGGTTCTTCAGGATGTTCTGCGTGAAATCCACGCTCCGCTGGGCCTCGATCATCGCCGCCTCGCTCGCCGCCATTTGCGCCTGGGCCTGCCGCTCATCCAACTGCGCCATCGTCCCGACCTCGACCCGCTTCTTGTTTTCGTCGTACAGCTTCCTCGCCAACTGGAACGCGATCTGGGCGCTTTTGACATTCTCCCATCCCGCCACGAGATCGTAGTACGCCGTCTCCACGCTGCTCACCGTGTTGATCAACCGCAGACGGAGATTCAGGTCCGCCACCTGGATGTCTTTCTTCCGGAGTCGGATGTTGAGCCGGGTTCCGTCGATCCAGAAATTCTTCAGCAGAGGCTGCCGAAGTTCCCCGATCAGCACCTGGGCCCTGGAATTCTCGAACTCCCGCGGGATGAGGATGAGGTTGGTCCCAATCTGCGAGAATGTCGGCTCGATACCGTAGGTGTTCCCAGCGAACGCCGAGACGGAATAATTCAACCCGCTCGGCAACAGCCCCCGAAGGGACGTCGTGAACGAATCCTGGTCCGTCTGCCGTCCGACGTACGGTCGCGCCTGGGGATCGAGACCGCCTGGGTCCTGGTTGAAGTCGTGCTGCCCCTGCAGGGTCAGCGTCGGATCGTAGTCCCCGTAAACCATTCCGAGGTTCGCGTCCGCGATCACCGGGTTGTACCGCTCGATCTGGATGTCGAAGTTGTTCTCCAACGCCAGCGTGATGCAGTCCGACAGCGACAATTGCCGCTCCGACAACTCGGGCTCCGCGGCGCGCGCCCCTGAACTTCCCGCCACCATCGACGTGGCCAGCACCCAACTGAAAAGAGCGAACTTGAAGCGCATCGGTCCCGCAGGGTGTGGAAACGCGCCCGGTTCGTCAAACTCCAGAAAACGTTGACCGGCAGTTTTTCCCGACCTCGGCGGCGGCCATTTCCCTTGGTTTTCCGCAGGTTCATCCCACCACCCCACGGAAGAGGCCGCCCCGCCCCCTTCCCGATCGGCTCCCGTTCGGCCCGGATTTAGGCTGGAAACCGCCGTGCCGGCATTGCTAGGAACTGTGCCCCGTGAACCCGCTGTCGTTGTGGCCGGCCCGATTCTCCTCCCCGCTCGCGCCCGTCGCCTTGCTCGTCCTCACGTCGGCCACCGGCCTCGCCCAGAAATCCCCCATCCGACCGGCCGCACCGGCCACCTCCCAAAAATGGGATGAACTCGCTCCCCTGTTCATCTCGGCCACCCGCATCCCTTCCACGCTGGAGAATCAGCCGTCCGCGGTCAGCGTGGTCGACCAGGCCAGCTTCGACCGGATCCAGCCCCGCACCATGCCCGAGGCGTTCCGTGAGGTTCCGTCCGTCATGATTCAGAAGACGGCGCACGGCCAGGGTTCCCCGTTCATCCGCGGATTCACCGGGTTCCGCACCCTCCTCCTGGTCGACGGTATCCGGCTCAACAACTCCACGTACCGCGACGGCCCCAACCAGTACTGGAACACCGTCGACCCCCTGTCCCTCGAGCGTCTTGAAGTCGTCCGAGGCCCGTCCTCGGTGCTCTACGGCAGCGACGCGATCGGCGGCACGGTCAATGCCATCACGGAATCGCGGACGGAGTTCGGACCCGGATTCGGATGGAACCCTGGCGCTTCGTATCGCTACTCGTCGGCGGAGGATTCCCACATCGGCCGGGCCGAGGCGGGCGCCAACTTCGGTGAGCAGGTCGGCATCCAGGCCGGCGTGTCGGTCAAGGATTTCGGCGATGTCCGAGGCGGCGAGGACATTGGTCTCATGCCCAAGACGGGTTACCGCGAGTGGGACGCCGACGCCAAGGTCCAGTGGCTGGTCCAGCCCAACCAACAAATCGTGTACGCGCACCAGACCGTCGATCAGGACGACGCCTGGCGCACCCACAGCACCACCTACGGCAAGTCGTGGAAGGGAACCGCCGTGGGCACCGACCGGGAACGGATCCTCGATCAACTGCGCAACCTCGACTACCTCCAGTACCACGCCGTCCAACTCGACAGTTTCATCGAGGAGGTCCACGCCCATGTCTCCTTCCAATCCCAGGACGACGACGAAAACCGCGTCCGTTCCGACGGGCGCCAGGAGATCCAGGGAACCTACGTCGACACGCTCGGCCTCTCACTCCAGTTCCAGAGTCCGAGTTCGGTCGGTCGCTGGGTGTACGGCGCCGAGTACTACCACGATTGGGTCGATTCCTTCTACAACCGCTACTCGGCGACCGGCGACCTCCAACAGAGCCGCCGTCAGGGACCGGTCGCCGACGGTTCCAGCTACGACCTCGCCGGCGCCTACATCCAGGACACGATCCCGCTCTTCGACGACCGGATTGAACTGAGCCTGGGCGGCCGGTACGAGGTCGCCTCGGCCGATGTCGGCTCGGCCGAGGAGCCTGGCACGCGCGCGCCGCTCTCATTCTCGGATTCGTGGGACAACCTGGTCGGCAGCGGCCGGTTCCTCGCCAAGATCGACGAAGAGGGCCAATGGCGGCTTTTCGGCGGTGTGTCCCAAGGTTTCCGCGCCCCCAATCTCTCGGACCTCAGCCGGTTCGATATCGCCAACAGCGGAGAACTCGAAGTCCCCGTCTTCGACCTACAACCCGAGAACTATGTCTCCGTCGAAGCGGGACTCCGCACCCGATGGGGCCCCGTTCGCGCCGAGGCCGCCGCCTACAAGACTTGGATCGACAATCAGATCGTCCGTGTCCCAACCGGACTGATCGCGCCCACCGGCGAGTCCATCGTCACCAAGAAAAATTCCGGCGATGGCGAGATTCATGGCGCCGAAGCCACGGTCAGCGCCGAGCTTTCGCGCGAATGGATCCTGTGGGGGACGTTCACCTGGATGGAAGGCACCCTCGACACGCCGGTGACCGCCGGGGGCCCCGTCGTCACCGAACCGGTCAGCCGCCTGATGCCGACGACTCTTCAATTGGGCCTTCGCTGGGAGGCCTCAAGCCGGAAGTTCTGGGCGGAATTCGCGACCACCATCGCCGCCACCCAGGATCGATTGTCGGCGAGCGACATGCGCGACACCCAGCGGATCCCACCCGGCGGCACCCCGGGCTACGAGGTCTACCACCTTCGCGGCGGCTGGCGTCCCACCAAGAACACAGCCCTGACACTCGCTCTCGAGAATATCTCCGGCGCCGACTACCGCATCCACGGTTCCGGACTCAACGAGCCCGGCCAGAACCTGATCGTGGGTCTCGACCTGCGCTTCTGACCTTTCCGTGCCTTCCGCGGTTGAAACCGCCGTTTCCAGGTTCAACCACGCGCCTCGGCCCCGGTTCCCTCCATCAACCCCCTCGCCGCCTCGCGGATGGCCTCGGCCAGGTCCGCCCAGTCCCGTTCCGTCGTTTCCCAGCCGGCGCTGAATCTCAGCATCCGATCGCTCTCGTCCGGTCGGTAGCCCATCGCCGCCAGCACAGGGGAGGGTTTCTCCTTCCCGCTGGCGCAGGCGCTGCCCGTGGACACCGCCCAGCCCAACCGATCCAGCCGCACCACCCATCGCCGCCGGCAATCCGCGGCCGCCGGCATCAGGGCCGCCACCGTGTTCCAGAGCCGCGGGGCCCCTTCCCCGACGACCTCGACCCCGGGCAACCCGGCCTTCAGGGAATCGATGAACCGATCGCGGACCGCCACCCGATCCGCGACGACCGCTGAACTCGCTCCAGCTTCCGACCCGGTCGACGTTTCGAATCCGTGTTCGCGCTCCTCCAGCGCGGCGACCATGGACAGGATGCCAGCCACGTTCTCCGTCCCGGCCCGACGCCCGTCCTCCTGGGGTCCTCCCACGAGCAGCGGTCTGAAACCCGGCGGGCCCTTGAGGAATCCGACGCCCGGGATCCCGCCGAACTTGTGGGCGCAACCCGACACGAAATCCGCGGACCCGATTTCCGCCCCGGGCATTTTGCCCACCCACTGGGCGGCGTCGCTGACCGACGCGCTTCCCGACCGGCGGCAAAGCGCCTGAATCTCCCGCCACGGCTGGACAACGCCCGTCTCGTTGTTGGCCGCCATCACCACGACCGCGGCGACCCGTTCCGCTCGAAGGCGAGACTCAATCCAACCCAGGTCCACCACGCCCGAGCGGTCGACCGGAATCTCCTGGCAACGGTCTCCGAGCCAACGGTCCGCCGCGGCCCGCACGGACGGATGCTCCACCGGTGAGATCAGCACGGGACCCTCGGTCCTCGCGCCCAGGTGCTGCATCACGGCGTTGTTGGCCTCCGTGGCACCGGAGGTCCACACGACCTCGTGCGGGGAGCAACGTATCCAGCCCGCGAGTTCCTCCCGGGCGTCGTCCAAGGCTTTGGCGGCGCGGGCGCCCCAGCGATGCGGGCTCGATGGATTCGCGGGAAACCGGTCCAGGGCGTCGAGCCATGCGGCCC
The DNA here is from genome assembly GCA_942490575.1 of uncultured Verrucomicrobiota bacterium. Lineage (GTDB taxonomy): Bacteria > Verrucomicrobiota > Verrucomicrobiia > Limisphaerales > CAIMTB01 > CAIMTB01. Next base: position 51,657 of record CALNYA010000041.1, on the reverse strand, counting down.
TCGCAACCGCCGACGGCGGGTGCGTGGCGTTGTGGTCGAAGTAACGCACACCTCCATCTTGGGCGGCGCGGTTTCCGGGGCGAAGACCGATTTTCGCCTGGGTCCTCCCGCTGATTTCCGTAGCCTCGCGCCCGTTGCCATGGCGGGAGCACCGACCATCCTTTACAAGCGCGCGACGTTCGTGACCCAACTGCCGGTCGCGCATCTTTACTCGCCGTCCCATGCCTGGCTGGCGCGGTCCGACGACGGAAGCTGGCGGGTCGGCTACACCAAGTTCGCCCTCCGCATGCTCGGCGAACTGGTCGACATCCAGTTCGACCGGGCTTCCGGCGCCGCGATCCTGCCCGGCGAAATCCTGGGTTCAATCGAAGGCTTCAAAGCGGTGAGCGATGTGTATTCCGTCGGCGAAGGCGTCTTTCTTGGCGCCAACCCCTCCCTGAAAGACAACCTGGAAGGCCTCGCCCGCGACCCGTACGCGGGTGGCTGGTTGTACGCCTTCGAGGGGCAACCCGACTCCCGCGGCCTCGACGTCGCGGCTTATCAAAATTTGCTCGACGCCACGATCGACCGCATTCTGGCTCAGCAAAAGCCCGAGGAACCCGAATGACCCCACCCGCCCAGGAAGCGCCGGCGATCCTGTACCGCCATTGCCAGTACGCCCAGGTGGTCCCAGCCGATGTGAAGGCCGCCGTTCTGAAGCAGTTGTGCGACTCGAATCTCCCGTTCGAAGCCGTCCCGGATCTCTGCGAACTCTCGGCCCGCCGCGATCCTTCCCTGCGACGACTCGCCGCCACCGGCCGCCTCAAGATCGCCGCCTGCTTCCCGCGAGCCGTCAAATGGCTCTTCTCCGCGGCCAAAGCCCCCCTCCCCATCGAGACGACCGAGGTTCTCAACATGCGCAATCTGCCGGCCACCGAAGTCGCCGCCGCCCTCCTCCGCCCCGATCTGACCCCGAACATTCCCGCTGGAAAGGTAACCTCGACGGACGCCCCGCCGTCCGCCCCCCCGGCTTCCTCCTGATGGCTCTCACCGACCAACCCCTTCGCGTCGTCCTTTACGAAGGCGCCGGCGCCGCGCCGATCGAACCCGACGAACGCCTCGCGGCCGTCCGCGCCTTGCTTGAACGCGGGTTCGGCGTCACACGCGCGGGCTCCGCCCGCCCGCTCGCGCCCGCCGACGCCAGCCCTGTCCTGGTCGTCGGCCGTTGGAACGATTCACCACCCGACAGCGCCGGCACGGTCCAGTGCCAACCTCTCGAAGTCCCCACCCTCGCCGAAGCCGCGGAATCCGCCCGGGCCAAGTTCGCCGCACCCGCCCCGGGCGCTTGGAAACCCTGGTTCCCGGTCATCGACTACGACCGCTGCACGAACTGCATGCAGTGCCTCAGCTTCTGCCTGTTCGGCGTCTATGGCGTCGATGAAGCCAAACAGATCCAGGTCCAGAACAACGACAACTGCAAAACCAACTGCCCCGCTTGCTCCCGCGTCTGCCCCGAAGCCGCCATCATGTTCCCGAAGTACAAGGCCGGCCCCATCAACGGCGATGTCGTCAGCGATTCCGACCTGAACCGCGAGAAGATGAAAATCGACATCTCCGCGCTCCTCGGCGGCGACCTCTATTCGCTCCTCCGCGATCGCAGTGAACGGGCCAGAAGCCGGTTCAGCAAGGAGCGCGACTCCGACAAGGCCCTCGCCGAACGCCAGAAGTGCCTCACCAAGCTCGCCGCCCTCGCCGGCGACATCCCGCCCGAGGTCCTCATGAGCCTGCCGTCCCCGGACGAAATCGCCCGCAAAGCCGAGGAAGCCGCGGCCCGCGCCAAAGCCGCCCTCGCCAATCCCTGACGCCCGACGGCCCATCATGCTGCCCTCCCTCGTCTTCCGCACGCTCCGCACCGCCCGCTTCCGGTGCCTTCACAAGTTCGCCTGGAATTTCGGCGTCAAAGGCCTGCTCTCGGTCGAGAAATTCAAGAGCCGCCTCCGGCGCGGCGAGACCTTCCCGCCGTTCCTCTACCTCTCGATCGTCAACTCCTGCAACCTCCGCTGCCAGGGCTGCTGGGTCGACGTCGCGGACACCCACACCGAAATCGACCTCGAAACCCTCCATCGCACGATCGCCAACGCCAAGGCCCACGGAAATTCATTCTTCGGCATCCTCGGCGGCGAACCCTTCATGCACCCGGGGTTGCTCGACCTGCTCGCCGCCCATCCCGACTGCTACTTCCAGGTCTTCACCAACGGCCAGTTCATCACCGAAAAAATCGCCGCCCGCCTCGCCGCCCTCGGCAACGTCACACCGCTCGTTTCGATCGAAGGCCGCGAGATCACCAGCGACGAACGCCGCGGCAACAAGGATGTCCTCAACCGCACCCTCCGCGGACTCGACCATTGCCTCCGGGCCGGGCTCCTCACCGGAGTCGCCACCAGCGTCTGCCAGACCAACATCGACGAACTCCTCACCGAGTCCTGGCTCCGCGAACTGATCCGGCGCGGCGTCCACTACGTCTGGTACCACACCTACCGGCCGGTCGGCCCCAAGATGAACCCCGGCCTGGCCCTCCGACCCGACCAACTCGTCCAGGTCCGGAAGTTCGTCGTCGCCATGCGCTCGAAGGTGCCCATCGCCATCATCGACGCGTATTACGATCACCAGGGCGAAGCCCTCTGCCCGATGAGCACCGGCATCAGCCACCACGTCGGACCCACCGGCGGCATCGAGCCCTGTCCCATCATTCAGTTCGCCGCCGAGGACATCCGCGATCCCCGCGGGCTCTTCGTCACGATGCGTGATTCCGCGTTCCTCAAGGACTTCCGCCAACTCAGCGCGAAGCACACCCGCGGTTGCGTCGTCCTCGAACGCCCCGACCTCGTCAAGGAACTGGTCGTCCGCCACGGCGCCCGCGACACCACCCTCCGCGGCACCGCCATGGCCGAACTCGACGCCATGACGCCCCGCTTCAGCCAGTGGCTGCCCGGCGAGGAAGTCCCCGAAACCCATTGGATGTATCGCCTCTCCAAGAAGTACTGGTTCTCGGACTTCGGCGCCTACCGCGACGTCGCCCACGACGCCGCCGGCAAGGCCCGCCGCCTCCAGCAGCAATTAACCGAACCGCCCGCCGCCCCGGCATCGTCTTCCACGCCCGCTCCCGCCCCAGCCCCAGCCCCAGCCCCAGCCCCAGCCCCCGCCCCAGCCCCAGCCTCAGCGTCGCCAAGATCATGACCCCGTCGCCCATCCAGTTCGTCGCCAGTTCGCCGGTCGGCCTGCCCAGGCTCGTGCCCCAGCAGAAGTGGCGCCCCACCAAGAAAAACATCCCGCCCACCGTCGAGCTGCGGCAGCAGTACCTGCGGGCCGTCAGAAACTACGTCGCCGAATTCAATCCGGTGCCGCCCCAGCCCACCGAGGAGCTCAAGGTCCACGCCGACCGCGTCATCGCCCAACTGGGCTGCGACCCCATCTTCCGCGATTTCATCGGCGTCCTCCTGAACAACGAGATGTGGCGCGAACAGCTCGCGGGCGTGCCGTTCGAACGACGACTCCTGCTCCTGCCCAAGTGCCTCCGCGTCGAAGCCAAGTGCCCCGCGCCCTTCGACGAATTCGGTCTGCTCTGCAAACAGTGCGGCCTTTGCTCGATCCAGGATCTCACCGTCGAAGCCGAGAAACTCGGCTACGCCGTCCTCGTCGCCGAAGGCTCCGCCATCGTCATGAGCCTCATCCAGACCGGCAAGATCGAGGCCATCGTCGGCGTCAGTTGCCTCAGCGTCCTCGAGCGCGCCTTCCCCTACATGGAAGCCGCCGCCATCCCCGGCGTCGCCGTCCCCCTGCTCCAGGACGATTGCATCGACACCAACGTCGATCTCGATTGGGTCTGGGAGTACATCCACCTGACCGCCGACGACAAGACCCGCCGGCTCGACCTCGAACGCCTGCGCGACGAGGTGGACTGGTTCACCCCCGCGATCGCTCGATCTCATCATGGGCCCCGCCGAGGGCGAGACCGAGGAGATCGCCCGCGAATGGCTGATGCGCGCCGGCAAACGCTGGCGCCCGTTCCTCACCGTCGCCGCCTTCCAGGCCCTCAGCGGCCAACCGGACGCCCAACTCCCGGCCGACCTCCGCAAGATCGCCCTCGCCGTCGAGTGCTTCCACAAGGCCTCGCTCATCCACGACGACATCGAGGACAACGACGCCCAACGCTACGGCGAGAAGACGCTGCACGAGGAACACGGCGTCCCCGTCGCCCTCAATGTCGGCGATCTGCTCATCGGCGAAGGCTACCGCCTCATCGGCGACCTGCAAGCCGCATCCCCGATGCCACCAAGGCCGCGATGCTCCAGGTCGCCGCCGACGGGCAGCGCGAGCTGTGCCGCGGCCAGGGCGCCGAACTGGTCTGGACCCGGCAACCCGGCGTCCTCTCCCCGATCCAGGTCGTCGACATCTTCCGCCAGAAGACCGCGCCCGCCTTCGAAGTCGCCCTCCGGCTCGGCGCCCTCTACTCCGGGCGCCACGACGAATGCGACGACGTCCTCGGCGCTTACAGCCGCGCCCTCGGCATCGCCTACCAGATCCGCGACGACCTCGCCGACCTCGGTGCGTCAGGTGAAACGGACGACATCGCCGGACAGCGACCCAGCCTCCTCCTCGCGATCGCCCGCGAACGCGCCTCCGGCGAATCCCGCGCCTACCTCGACCAGTTGTGGCGCCGCGAAATCACCCCGGATTCCCCGCGCGTGGAAGCGATGTACCGCGAACTCAAGGCCGACGAACGCTGCGAGCACCTCCTCGAAAGCTACAAGGAAGAGGCCATCCGCTCGCTCGCCACCCTCGAACATCCCAGCCTCAAAGGCCTCCTTCGCCGCGTGGTCGGCAAGATCTTCAACGACGTCGAGATCAAGGGTTGGTGCAAGGAACAGGAACAGCGGAACGCCCAACAACGCCTCGACGATATCGCGCCCCAAGCCACGACCGCTTCCACCGCCACCGCCACCGAACCCACCCCGGTCGCCGCTTCCGCCGCGGTCGCGTGAGCCTGCGCCTTCAACTGCTCCAGGTCGCGCGGCTCGCCCCCCGTCTGCTCGCGGATTCCACCGAACTCGTCCGCGAGTTCTACCGGCGCCAGTTCACCGCCGACGGCGCCGCGTGCGACCGCGGAGGTCGACCCGATCTCTATTACACGATCTTCGCTCTCGCAGGAGCGCAGGCCCTCGACGTCGCACTGCCCACCGACCCGACCCGCGCCTGGCTCGCATCCCACGGCGCCGGTGACGGCCTCGATTTCGTCCATCTCGGCGCCCTCGCCCGTTGCTGGGCCGCGCTCGGCCGCGAACACATGCCGCCGGGCTTGGACGAGAAACTCCTCGAACGCATCGAAGCCCACCGCAAGCCCGACGGCGGCTACGAAGGAGACCCCAAACTCACCCACGGAACCGCCTACGGCGCCTTTGTCGCGCTCGGCGCCTACCAGGACCTGGACCGCACGCCTCCACGAGTCGTCGATCTCGTCCGCAGCCTCAAACGCCTGGAGACACCCGACGGCGCCTGGAGCAACGCGCCCGGTCTTCCCACCGGCGCGCTCAACGCCACCGCGGGCGCCGTCACCCTGATCCGGCACTTCGGCTTTCCGGTGAACGCCGAAGTCGCCCGTTGGCTCCTGGCCCAGCAGCACTCGGATGGCGGCTTTCTGGCCGTTCCCGGCGCTCCACTTCCCGATCTCCTTTCCACCGCGACCGCCCTCCATGCGCTCGCCTGCCTCGAACACCGAATCCCCAGCCGGGTCCACGAACGCTGCCTCGATTTCGTCGACACCCTCTGGACCGCGGAAGGCGGCTTCCACGGGCATTGGGCCGACGACCATCTCGACGCCGAATACACCTTCTACGGGCTGCTGGCCCTCGGCCATCTCAGCCTGTGAGCGACCCACTCGCGCCGCGCCTCCGCGAGGCCCACCGCCACGCCGCGGATTCCCTGGTCGCCGAATTGAACCCCGCCGGCCACTGGACGGGACACCTCAGCAGCAGCGCCCTTGCGACCGCCACCGCCGTCACCGCGCTCGCGACCGTCGACCGCCGCGCGAACGCCGTCTGGATCGAAGCCGGTCTCACCTGGCTCGCGGACCACGCGAACCCGGACGGCGGCTGGGGCGACACCATCCGGAGCCGAAGCAACCCCAGCACCACCGCGCTCGCCTGGGCCGCCTTCGGAGCCGCGGACGCGGACGCGCGCCATCCCGAGACGGTGGCCCGCGCGGTTCAATATCTCGAACGAAGCCTCGGCCCCCTCGATCGACTCGTGCCCGGCATCGAAGCCCTCTACGGCAAGGACCGCACTTTCAGCGTTCCCATCACCTTGACGCTCGCCCTGAGCGGGCGCCTCGGACCCGACGGCTGGCGCCAGGTCCGCGCGCTCCCGTTCGAACTCGCCGCTCTGCCCCAGTCCGTGTTCGGCGCCCTGCGCCTCCCGGTCGTGAGCTACGCGCTACCGGCCCTCATCGCCATCGGACAGGTCATCCACCAGCGCTCGAAACGCTTCAACCCGATCCGTTCCCTCACCCGCCGCCGAACCCTCGACGTCCTCACCACGTTGCAGCCCGACAACGGCGGATTCCTCGAAGCCACTCCGCTGACCAGTTTCGTCACCATGAGCCTCGCGGGCATGGGCCGTTCCGACCACCTCGTCGCCCGGCGCGGCGCCGATTTCCTTCGCAAGTCCGCACGACCCGACGGCAGCTGGCCCATCGACACCAACCTCGCGACGTGGGTCACGACGCTCGCCGTGAAGGCGCTTCGGTTTCATGACGCCGCCACCGACGAAGCCCTCGATGCCTCCCGTCGCTCCAGCCTGCGCGCGTGGCTTCTCGGTCAGCAGTACCGGGTGAAACATCCGTACACCGGAGCCGCGCCCGGAGGTTGGGCCTGGACCGATCTTCCGGGCGGCGTGCCGGACGCCGACGACACCGCCGGCGCGTTGCTGGCGCTGCACCTCCTCGACGACGCCGCTCCTCCGGGGTACGAGTCGCGCGCCGCCGGCGCCGCGGGGATCGAATGGCTCCTGGGTCTCCAAAACCGGGACGGCGGAATGCCCACCTTCTGTCGTGGTTGGGGCACCCTCCCCTTTGACCGAAGCACCCCCGAACTCACCGCCCACGCGTTGCGTGCCTGGGCGGCGTGGGCGCCTTTTTTCGAACGCCCGTTGTCCGATCGCCTCGCTCAGGCCACCGACCGGGCTCTGCGCTACCTGAACCGTATTCAACGCGACGACGGCGCCTGGATTCCGCTCTGGTTTGGAAACGAACACGCGCCCCGCCAGGAGAACCCCGTCTACGGCACCGCGCAGGTCCTGATCGCGCTCAACGAACGTCTTGCGGCGGGTCTCCCCGTCGACGCCGGCTCACGCCATCGGGCCGCCGGGTTCCTGATCCGGGTGCAGCGCGCCGACGGCGCGTGGGGCGGCGACGCGGACGCCGGTGTCTCGATCGAGGAAACAGCGCTGGCCGTCGAAGCTCTTCTGGGGTTTCCGGAACACCGGGCGTGCACGGAAACCGGACTTCGCGCGCTGCTCGCGCTTCTGGACGCCGACCCCGGGATGTCCGCCGCGCCCGTCGGTCTCTACTTCGCCCGACTCTGGTACTACGAACGCCTTTACCCGCTGATCTTCGTCACCAGCGCGCTGGGTCGGGCGGTTCGATCCGGGGCGTGACCGAACGGGTCAAACCAGCGTGGAATCATCGCCCTTCTGCAACCGGATCAAGTGCTTCTTCACCACCTCGACCTGCTTGGTGAGTTCGAACAACGCCTTGAAGATCTCCGCCTGGGTGGGGGGACTCTCCAACTGCTTCACGTCGCCGTGCATCGCCGTCACGGCCCGCGAAATCTCGTCGCAACGCCCCCTCAACTGCCGGGCTGCCTCGTCTCGATTCATCGCCCGGCATCGTGCGTTCGGCGCCCCATCCCGGCAAGGCTCGCTACGGACCAAGGTCCCTGGCGATTGGCCATTTCTTGGGAACAAGAAATCCGGAGCCATAGGGTTCGACGTCACTTCGGTGTGAAAAACGCCCTTCCGTTGGCCGATCCGCGTCCCCGAACCAAGGTCCGTAGGACCGGCCTGTCGATAGAACGTGTCCAGAAAGGGATCCAAGCCCCAGAGGGGCGGCCCAGCGGATGTCCTCCTTCCGACCCCGATCCCGGGCGATGGAAGCCCATGACCGCCAGTCCGAGGGCCGCTCCTACGGAGCTTGAATTCATTTGCGACCGATCGTTGCTATAGACCGGCCACCCCTGCGGGGTGCGTGCGGGGATTCCTCGCGACCGAACTCCTGGAATTCAAATCCAGACTTGGATCCCGTCGCCCGCCTCGCCGACCCTTCGCTCCACTCTTGGAATCGACGATGAAACTCTCCCTTGCTTTGATCACCGCCCTGGGTCTCGCAGCGCTCTTTCAGGGCTGCGCCTTCCGACTAGAGCCCGGGTATGAATCCTTCGACCCACCCGCGATCGACCTCTCCGATCCGGTCCTCAATCAGCGCCGGATCTTCGTCACCGGCAATATCTCGGAAGCCTCCGCCGCGGACACCATCCGCCAATTGCTTCATCTGGATGTCCAGAATCAGGAAACCATCAGCCTTTACCTGATGACTCCAGGAGGTGACTTGAAGGCCGTGTTGGCCGTCGTGAACACGATTCGAATGCTCCAGTCCAAAGTCGACACTTACGCGCTGGGGGAATGCAACTCGGGAGGCGCGGTCCTCCTGGCCGCGGGGACCGGAAAGCGGTTCGCCTTTCCCGACTCGACGATCGTCATCCACGGCATGGAGATGGCCCGCAAGCCACCCGCCCGCTACGTGGAGTTGACCCAGGAAGCCTACACGGCCTTCTGGCGGCAACACGCCCGACTCCCAGAAGACTGGCTTCCGCTTCCCTTCGGAGAACTCTTCTTTCTGACCGCTCGGGAAGCCCTCGACTACGGCGTCGTCGACCAGATCATCGCGCTTCGAGCCCGGAACACAGCGGCGGGTCGCCAATGATCGAAGGTCCAGAGGACGAATTCCCTTTGGTTCGGCGGCAGACCGCCCCTTACGAAGCCCCGTCAGGGGCGGCCGGTCTATAGCAACGATCGGTCCAAAACAAATCCAAGCTCCGTAGGAGCGGCCCTCGGCGAAGGCGTCGCGGGCTGCAATCGCCCCGGGATCGATGTCGGAAGGGTCATCCGTTGGGCCGCCCCTCTGGGGCTTGGGATCCATTCCGGGATGCCTTCTATAGACAGGTCGGTCCTACGGACCTCGATTCGGAGAGACGGATTCGCCGAACGGGCGGCCCGACACCCATCCCGCGCGCCCCTCCCGTGCATTTCTCCGTGTCCTTCGCGCACTTCGTGGTCGAACCGATCCGCCGGCCCATCGAGCCCCCACGGAACCACGGAACCGGAACCCAATCCCCGCGTTGCCGTCCCCCGGGTTCCCCGGGTAGCCTCTCCCCGCCATGTACGAAGTCCTGAAGGAATGCCTCGCCGCCGCCGACGCCAAAGTCGCCAGTCTGCGGAGGTTTCTTTGACTTACCGAGGAAACAGGCTCGCCTAGCCGAAATCGAGGCCTCGATGACCAAGGACACCTTCTGGAACAACCAGGAGGCGGCCCAGAAGATCATCGCTGAATCCAACGAAATCCGGCGCAAGACCGACCCCGTCCTTGCCGCCGAACGCCAGTCCCGCGACCTCTCGGAAACGCTCGAGCTGATCAGCCTCGAACCCGATGAGGCGCATCCCCCGCTGATAGCGACGTTCGAGCAGGACCTGGCCCGGTTCACGCGCCAACTCGACGGCACCGAACTCGACCTCCTTCTCCAGGGCCCCCACGACAGGCGACCGGCCATCCTCAGCATCAACGCCGGCGCCGGCGGCACCGAGGCCTGCGACTGGGCCACCATGCTCTGGCGCATGTACCAGCGCTGGGCCGAACGCCGCGGCTGGAAAGTGGATGTCACCGACGTCGTCGACGACGACGAAAAGCGCATCAAGAGCGTCACGATCCGCATCGAGGGCGACAACGCCTACGGCTTCACCAAGGCCGAGCGCGGCGTCCACCGACTCGTCCGCATCTCGCCCTTCGATTCCAACAAACGCCGTCACACCAGCTTCGCCAGCGTCGACGTGATCGCCGAGATCGAGGCCGCCGAGGAGGGCGACCTCGTCATCCCTCCCGTCGAACTCCACACGGACACCTACCGATCGGGCGGCAAAGGCGGGCAGAACGTGAACAAGGTCGAAACGGCCGTCCGCATCACCCACATTCCCACCGGGCTCGTCGCCGCCTCCCAGAACGAACGTTCCCAGCACCAGAACCGCGCGATCGCCATGCGCATGCTCCTCGCGAAAATCTTCGCCCTGCGCGAGGACCAGAAACGCGCCGAAATGGAGAGGTTCTACGGCGAGAAAGGCGCCATCGGCTGGGGTCACCAGATCCGCAGCTATGTCCTCCAGCCGTACCGCATGGTGAAAGACCTGCGCACCGGCTTCCAAACCAGCGCGACCGACGCCGTCCTCGACGGTGACCTCGACGGATTCGTCCACGCCTGGCTCCGGGGAGGCTGCCCCGCCAAACGCCAGCACGGCATCAAGGACGAGGAGGACTGAGCACCCACGGACCCCGTCGCCGACGTTTCGATTCGTCCCTTTCCCCTCCGTTCCGTTGCCCGCCGAATTCAACTCCATGTCCTCCATCCTCGACACCATCGTCGCCGAAAAGGAGCGCGAGATCGCGTCGTTGCCCTTGCTCTCCGATCCGCTCGTCGCCCTTCAGGCGGCCGTACGGCGCCTCGGACCCCGACGGGATTTTTTCGGCGCCCTCCGCAAGCCCACCCACGCCCGCTCCGGCGCCGCGCTCATCGCCGAAGTCAAAAAAGCCTCCCCCTCCGCCGGAATCATCCGCGCCGATTTCGATCCCGTCCGCATCGCCTCGGACTACCAGGCGTCCGGCGCCGACTGCCTCTCCATCCTCACGGACGAGAAGTTCTTCCAGGGTTCCCTCGCATTCCTCAAGTTGATCCGCGAATCCGTCCAACTGCCGCTTCTCCGCAAGGACTTCATCATCGACGAACGGCAGATCCTGCAGGCGATCGAATGGGGCGCCGATGCCATCCTTTTGATCGTCGCCATCCTCGACGACGACCGCCTGCGCCGGTTCCACCGCCTCGCCACGGACGTCGGTCTCACGGTCCTGGTGGAAGTCCATGACGAAGCCGAACTCGACCGCGCGGTGGCTTCGGAAGCGCGCCTGATCGGGGTCAACAACCGCGACCTGAAAACCTTCAAGGTCGACCTGGCGACCACCGAACGTCTCGCGGATCGCCTCTGGGGCGTCCGCTCCCCGACCGAGACGCTGCTGGTCGCCGAAAGCGGCATCCACACCCGGCGGGACGTCGAGCGACTCGTGACTTGCGGAGCCCGGGCGATTCTCGTCGGGGAATCCCTGATGCGCCATCAGGACATACCCGCCAAGGTCCGCGAGCTGTTGGGGGATAGGGGTCGCGCGTCTAAATTGTTGACAATTGAGCTCTCGCTGACGCCACCCCCGGAAGAATGGCCATCAAGCAACCCTTGTCACCCATTTCAATTGTCAACAATTTAGATGCGACCCCTCGACCCTTGCTAAACGGCGAACGCCCGGATCTTCGCCCAGCGTTCGACCTTCGTGGTGCCCTGGTAGACCTGGAGGCTGATCTTCGGTGGGCCTTTCACCGGCAGATCGCATTCCCCGGCCTCCTTCCAATCCGTCATCGCGGGTGTCTTGAACGCGCCGCGAATCCGGTTCCCTTCCACTCGAAAGCGGACGTCCACCACGAAGGAATCCAGGGGGATGATGGCGATGGTCCGGGTGCGATCCCCCTCCTCCCTCCCCATCACGATGCTCAACTGACCATCCACCAATTCCTGCCCGATCTTCACCTGGTGCCCGTCGTCGTAATACCAGACGAGATCCACCTGTTCGTACTGCTCGGTCGGCCGGTTCTCGACGGTGACGGAAACTTCGACCGTTCCGTCGGCGGGGTTCGGCATCGGTCGGACGAAGGTGTTCCGGGCGTCGTTCGCCCCGCCCCACATATTCCCGGGCAGCACCCGAACCTCCAGGGCGCCCTCCGTCACTCGCCATGCATCCTTCCGCTCGCGCAAGACGGTCCAACCGGGAGCCAGGCTTCCCTTGAAATCATCCCGAAACCCGGTGACCGCGTCGGCCGCGACCGCGGCGAACACGAACCCGACTCCCCAGGCGACAATCCCCAGCGTGATCGATGCGACCCGTTTCATGGTTGCCAGGAGGCTCCGCCGGTCCTCCGGGCGCCGCAAGCTTCCGGTGACTACCGCCGACTTTCCAGTCGGCTCAGGCGACGAGCACCTCGGACGGAGCCGGCTGAAAGCCGGCGCTACACCCAAGGGCCCTTCACGCCGGCTCCCTCCCCTGTCCTGTCCTGTCGCGCCGACTTTCTAGTCGGCTCAGTTCAGTTCAGTTCAGTTCAATTCAGGCGTGCGCGGCGTGATGGCCGCCACCATGGCCATGCCCATGCCCATGCCCCGGTCCGTGTTGTTTGATGTGATCCTCGTCGGCCTTGGCCTGCTCCGCCATGACCTTGTCCGGGTTCTCGTCCTTCACCGAACCCAGCCACCAATTCAGCCAGAAAAAGAAGGCCGTCGGCAGGCTGGCACCGAAAAAGGCGATCACCAACTGTTCAAAGGTCGGCATCAGCAAGGCGAGCATCGGGGAAAGCATCATGTTCGTGATCGTTCTGCGCTCTTCAATGCCCGGTCCCCGCCTCCGCCGCAAGCCCTCAGCCGCCACCCGGAGCACAGCCCCCAGAACCAAAGACCAGGTCCTTTTGGATACCTGCCCTTGCCGCCCCTCCCCTTCCGTGTGCTCGGTGTGATCCGTGGTTGTCTTGTCCCCTCGCGATTCGGAGCGCGGGCCTTCCGTGGAAACCGCCCCGACGGTTGCATCCGGCCGCGCCCGTGAAATGATGTCGGTGATGTTGCGCCATTCAGCGCCTCCCCGGTTTCCCCGTCGCCGCCCGGCCGGCGCCGTCGCCTTCGCGGGTCTCGCCCTGCTGGCCCGCGGCCTCGCGGTCACGCTAACGCTTCATGCCCATGCCGCCGGTCCGGGCGCCCCTCCATCCCCGGTCGCCCCTTCCGCGGATGTCCTCCAGTTCAATCGGGACATACGCCCCATCCTCTCCGACAACTGCTTCCCGTGCCACGGCTTCGACGCCAAGACCCGGAAGGCCGGGCTCCGTCTCGACCTGCCCGAGGGTGCGTTCGCACCCGCGAAGAGTGGCAGGGCGGCGATCCAGCCCGGTGAACCCGAAGGCAGCGAACTGGTCGCCCGCATTCTGACGGTCGACGCCGACGACCTCATGCCGCCGCCGGATTCCCACAAACAGCTGACCTCGGACCAGAAAGAGCTTTTGCGGCGATGGATCCAACAAGGGGCGCCCTACCAGAAGCACTGGTCCTTCGAGCCGCCCGCCTTTCATTCCCCGCCTCCACCCACCCAAATCCACAGTCCCGGCTCGGGCTCCCGGAACCCGGTCGATCGCTTCATCACGGACCGCCTCGAACGCGAGGGCTTGACCCTTTCCCCCGAGGCGCCGCGGGAAACCCTCGTCCGCCGCGTCACCTTCGATCTCACGGGGCTTCCGCCCGACCGGGAAACAACGACCGCCTTCGTCGCCGACACCGCCCCAGGCGCCTACGAACGGCTCGTCGACCGGCTCCTGAATTCGCCGCGGTACGGGGAACAGATGGCGCGCCACTGGCTCGACGTGGCCCGGTACGCGGACACCCATGGGCTCCACCTCGACAACGAGCGCCAGATGTGGGCGTGGCGCGACTGGGTGGTCCGGTCGTTCAACGACAATCAGCCGTTCGACGCATTCACCATCGAACAGATCGCCGGCGACCTCCTTCCCGATCCGACCCAGGACCAACTCATCGCGACGGGCTTCAATCGAAACAACGTCTCCACGAGCGAAGGCGGTTCCATCGATGCCGAATTCATCTTCCGCTATGCCGTCGACCGCACCGCCACGACCGTCCAGGCCTGGATGGGTCTGACCGCGGGTTGCGCCGTCTGCCACGACCACAAATTCGATCCCATCTCCAAGAAGGAGTTCTACTCGCTCTACGCCTTCTTCCACAGCGCGGCCGACCCGGCCATGGACGGCAACATCGCCACGACGCCGCCCACGCTGAAACTCAAGTCGCCCGACGACGAACTTCGCCTCGCCGAATTGGACCAGGCCATCGTCGAAGCGAAGGCGCGTCTTCCCCGCGCGGTTTCCCAAGTCGCCTACACGGATCCGGCGTCCCTGGTTCCACCGCCTCCCGCCCGCACACTGGAAAGCGTCTGGGCCGACGACGAACCCCCGGCCGGCTGGAAGGTTGTCGCCTCGCCGGGCGCCGGCACCCGAACCGTGACCATGACCGCGGGGAACGGCCCCGTCGCCAGCGGCAAGCGCGCTTGGAAACGCAAGGACCCAGGCCTCGCGCAGGACGTCTTCGAAGGCGGGAAGCCCTTCGAAATCCCCGCGGGCGGACGCCTGTTCGCGTCGGTGTTCCTCGACCCCGCCGATCCGCCGAAATCCATCATGCTCCAGTACCGCACCAGCGACTGGAAGCACCGCGCCGTGTGGGGCGACTACGAAGCCATCGACTGGGGCGCCGCCAACACGACCGAACGCGTGCATCAGGGGTCACTCCCCAGTCCGGGGGAGTGGGTTCAACTCGAGATCGACGCCGCAACGCTCGGGCTCAAGCCGGGCGACAAGATCAACGGATTCGCCCTCACCCAATTCGGCGGCACGGTGTTCTGGGATCGGATCGGCGTGTCGGGCCGCGTCGACCCGGCCACCGATCCCCGGCACTCGTTCGCGGTCTGGCTGCGGCAGTTCGGGGACAAGCCGCCCAAGGACCTTCCGTCCGAAGTCCGCGAGATCCTGGGCGAAACAGTTCTGACCGCGCGCGACCCGGCCCAGGAACGCGCGATTCTGGATCACTACCTCACCCGGATCTGCGCCGACACCCGCGCCGTCTTCGATCCGCTGCTCGCGGACATCGCCGCGGCCGGCAAGCGCCGCTCGGACTACGAGGCCTCCATTCCAAGCACCTTCATCTGGCGCGATCTCGACAAGCCGCGGGAGAGCTTCGTCATGGAACGTGGCGCCTACGATCGACCCGGTGAACGCGTCTATCCAGCCGTGCCCGCCGCGCTTCCCCCGGTGGCCTCGACGAACCCGCCGACCCGCCTGGATTTCGCCCGATGGCTGGTTTCGGAAGATCATCCGCTCACCGCCCGCGTGGCCGTCAACCGGTTCTGGCAGCAGTTCCTCGGCGTCGGCCTGGTGAAGTCCTCGGGAGATTTCGGGTCCCAGGGCGAACCGCCCAGCCACCCCGAACTTCTCGACTGGCTCGCGATCCACTTCCGGTCGACGGACTGGAACGTCAAGGCCCTCGTCCGTCTCCTCGTCACCTCCGACACCTACCGGCAATCGTCGCGCGTGACACCGGACCTCCTTCATCGCGATCCGGAAAACCGCCTATTCGCCCGCGCTCCACGATTCCGTCTGGATGCGGAACAGATCCGGGACAACGCCCTCTTCGTCAGCGGCCTGATGGTCAGGGACATGGGCGGCAAGGGCGTCAAACCGTATCAACCCCCGAACATCTGGGAACCCGTCGGCTTCGTCGGTTCGAACACGCGGGACTACCGTCAGGACAAGGGATCGGCGCTCTACCGGCGGAGCCTGTACACTTTCTTCAAACGGACGGCCCCGCCCCCGTTCATGTCGGCCTTCGACGCGCCCAATCGCGAACAAATCTGCACGGGACGGGAACGGTCCAACACGCCGCTTCAGGCGCTTCAACTGATGAACGACGTCCAGCATTTCGAAGCCGCCCGCGCGCTCGCCGAACGCATGCTCCGCGAGGGCGGCCCGACTCCCGAGGATCGGTTCGACTTCGCGTTCCGGACGGTTCTCGCCCGCCCCCCGGTCGCCGAGGAGCTTGCCATCCTCCGCGAGACACTCGCCGCCCACCTGGCCCGGTACGCGGCCGACCCGGAAGCCGCGCGCGCCGCCGTGTCGTACGGGGAGTCCCGTCCGTCGGTTCCACTGCCCGCCAGCGAACTCGCCGCGTACACGCTCGCGGCCAACCTGCTCCTCAACCTCGACGAGACGCTCACGCGCAATTGAGTTGAATCGATTTGAACTGAGGAACCCAACCGCTCCGGTTCACACCCCGATACCCGCCATGGACCCGCTTCGCACTTATCAGAATCTGCAAACGCGCCGCCAGTTCTTCGGCGACTCGGGTCTCCGACTGGGCGGAGTCGCCCTGAGCTGGCTCATGGCCCGTTCCGGCGGACTCTCCCACTCCCACGCCGCCTCGGCGGCCGCCGAGACCACCCCAACAGCCCGCGTCCACCCCGGCCTGCCGTCGCTTCCCCACTTCGCGCCCAAGGCCCGGTCCATCATCTATCTCCACATGAACGGGGCCCCGTCCCAGATCGACCTCTGGGACTACAAACCCCAGCTCCGGGCCCACTTCGACAAGGACCTGCCGGACTCGGTCCGCATGAGCCAGCGCCTGTCGACCATGACCAGCGGACAGAACCGGTTCCCTGTCGCGCCATCCAAGTTCGCCTTCCATCAGCACGGCCGCAGCGGACGTTGGGTCAGCGAACTTCTCCCGCACACCGCCCGCCACGTCGACGACCTCGCCGTCATCAAGTCGGTTCACACGAACGCCATCAATCACGACCCCGCCTGCACGTTCGTCATGACGGGCAACGAAATCCCGGGCAGGCCCAGCATCGGTTCCTGGCTCGCCTATGGACTCGGCAGCGAGAACAACGATCTGCCCGCCTTCGTCGTCTTCACGCCGTCGTTCCCGTCCACCGGCAACGGCCAGGCCCTGTACCATCGCCTCTGGGGGAGCGGATTCCTCCCCACCAGCTTCAGCGGCGTCGCCCTCCGCGGCGCAGGGGATTCGGTCCTTTACCTCCAGAATCCTCCCGGCGTCTCCCGAAATGACCGCCGCCGGATGCTCGACGCCCTCAACGAACTGAACGCCCGGAGCTTTTCATCCTACGGCGATCCCGAAATCCAGAGCCGCATCGCGCAGTACGAAATGGCCTTCCGAATGCAGGCCAGCGTTCCCGACCTCACCGACCTGTCCGGGGAATCGGACGCCACGCGCGCCATGTACGGCCCCGACGTCCAGCGCCCGGGGAGCTTCACGCACTCCGCCCTGCTCGCGCGGCGTCTGGTCGAACGCGGCGTTCGCGTCGTCCAGATCCTCCACCGCGGATGGGACCAACACGACAACCTCCCGGTGGCGCTCAAGAACCAATGCGGCGACACCGATCAGGCCGTCGGCGCCCTGCTTCAGGATCTCCGGCAGCGCGGACTCCTCGACTCGACTCTCGTCGTCTGGGGCGGTGAATTCGGGCGCACCGTGTATTCCCAGGGCCGGCTGACCGAGGAAACCTACGGCCGCGATCATCATCCGCGGAATTTCTGCATGTGGCTGGCGGGCGCCGGAATCCGAGGTGGCATGAGTTACGGGGAGACCGATGATTTCAGCTACAACATCGTGGAAAACCCGGTCCACGTGAACGACCTGAACGCCACGATCCTCCACTGCCTCGGCATCGACCACGAACGGTTCACGTACAAGTTCCAGGGCCTCGACATCCGTCTCACCGGAGTGGAGACAGCCCGGGTGGTCCAACCGCTCCTCGCGTAGCCAATCGTCAATGCCGACTAGAAAGTCGGCGGTACAACCGCTTCTCCCCGTACCGCCGGCTTTCAGCCGGCTCCCCCTCGGCCACTGGAAAGTCGGCGGGACAACCGCATCTCCCCGTACAGCCGGCTTTCAGCCGGCTCCCCCTCAGCCGACTGGAAAGTCGGCGGGACAACCCCATCTCCCTGTACCGCCGGCTTTCAGCCGGCTCCCCCCTCTGCCGACTGGAAAGTCGGCGCGACAACGCATCTCCCCGTACCGCTGGCTTTCAGCCGGCTCCCCCTCTGCCGACTGGAATGTCGGCGCGACAGCGGCCTACGGGAGCGGCTTCCATTTCTGGTGCTGGTAGCGGTCGTAGACCCACCGGTAGTCCCGGTTCAACCTCATGTTCCCGCCGCTCCAGTTGAATGAATTCCGGCCTTCCGCCGAATCCTTGGCCGCCTTCTGGGTCGTCCCCTCCACCCAACGGTGGTGCTCCGCGTGGCCGTCGGCGAACCCCAACGAGCTCACCTTCCCATGGAAAATGGCGAACGGATCCACCCAGCTGAGCGAGCCGACGTTGATGACCCAGGTGCCCAGATTGGAATTCCGAGGGTCGGCCTCCTCGATGAACACCATCGCCTGCGACGGACTTGGGACGGTCACGAGTTTCTCCCAGGGGGTCTGCGCCCCGCCTTCCCAGTCGCGAAGTCCGTTCATCCCATTGGCCTTCGAATAGCTGTCGTACGCCCAGCCCCGACCCGGCCGCAGCCGCTTCGTCCGCAGATCGCCGGGACAATGGTACGCGCCGGAGCTGGCCACGTATTTCCACAACGGCCCGTTCGTCAATCCCGCCTCCACCCGCCGCATCGCTTCGGTCGTCGTGACGTTCGCCGTGATGTCCGGCGTCGGGCCCGGCCAGTACCCGCCCCCGAACATGTTCCTGACCACCACGTTTCGACCATCCCGGATCTCGGTCGGAAGCATGTGGTCCTCATGGTCGTCCGCGTACAACGTGAACCCCAGGGTCAGTTGCTTTTGGTTGTTCAGACAACTCGCTCCGGTGGCCTTCAGCTTCGCATTGGCCAGAGCCGGAAGAAGCATGCTCGCCAGGATCGCGATGATCGCGATCACCACCAGAAGCTCGATCAGGGTGAACCCGCGACGCGTCGCGGCTTGCATGGGGAAATACTTCGTCTTCATGGGACCTGGGACTTTCCGACAGGCAACCCGACTCCCCTCCGTCGCTCAAGCAGTTTTCCAACCTTCCATCCACCCTCCGGCCTTGGACCCATTCCCAACCGGCGCCAGACTCGCCGCCGCCGCCGATGACCGATTACGCCATCCCCTTCGACACGCTCCACGCCTTCACCCGCGAAGCCCTCCAAAAACCCGGGCTGTCCGAGCCCGACGCCTCCGTGGGCGCCGACGTTCTCGTCACGACCGACGCCTGGGGCATCCACACCCACGGCGTCAAAAGCCTTCCCGGATACCTGCGGCGACTGCTCGCCTCCGGTCTCCGACCTAAAGGCGAACCCCGCATCACCCACGAAGGCGGCGCCTGGGCCGCCATCGACGGCGACTCCTCACTCGCCATGGTGACGTCCGTGTTCGCCATGCGAACCGCCATCGCCAAAGCGCGCGCCCAGGGCATCGCCTACGTCGGGGTCCGCAACAGCTGCCACTTCGGCGCCGCCGGTTACTACGCCTGGCTCGCCGCCCACGAAGGCCTCATCGGCATCGCCCTCGCCAACGACATCCCCTGCGTCGCCGCGCCCGGCTCGCGCGGCCCCATCCTCGGCAGCAACCCGCTCGCCTACGCCCTGCCCGTCGAAGGCCTCCGCCCCATCCTCCTCGACATCGCCACCGCCACCGTCGCCGGCGGCAAAGTCTACGCCGCGCGCGCGCGCGGAGAACCCATCCCCCCCGGCTGGATCATCGACGGACAGGGCCGCCCGACCACCGATCCCTCCGGCTTTCCAAAAGTCGGCGCCCTCCTCCCGATGGCCGGCCACAAGGGGTACGGACTATCCCTCCTGATCGAGGCGCTCAGCGGGATCCTCAGCGGCGCCGCCATGACCTGGGGCGTCCGAAGCTGGGCCCACGACGACACCTCGCTCCCTTCCCTGCACGGAGCCGCCTTCCTCGCGCTCGATCCCGCCGTCCTTTCGCCCGACGGCCGGTTCGCAGTCCGCGTCCGCTCGCTGGTCGATGAAATCCACCAGTCGCCCCGCGCCGACGGCGTCGACCGCCTGCTCGTCCCAGGCGAGCTCGAATGGGAACGCCACGACCAGGCGCGGCGCGACGGCATCCGACTGCCGCCCGATGTCGCCGCGAGTCTGAAAGCCGCCGCCGAGCTGGTCGACTTGGCGCCGCCTTGACCCGCTTCGACCTCGCCTCCATCACCTCTTCCCGCCACACTCCCACGCCACTCTTCCCGCCATGCGCCTGTTCCGCTCCTCCTTCGCCGGCATCGTCGCGTTCGGACTTTCCATCGCCCTGTCCGAGGCGGCGGCCGCCCGCCAGGCGTATCTACCGCCGGCCTTTTCCCAAACCCACGAGGAACGCGCCACCCTCGTCCGGGCGCTGGCTCCGGAAATCCACGCCTTCTTCGAAGGTCACGCCACCTCCAACCACATTCCAGGCCTCGCCTACGGAATCGTCGTCGATGGCGAACTCGTCGTCTCCGGCGGACACGGCTTCGCCAACCTCGAACAGAAGATCCCGGCCACGCCCCGCACCGTGTTCCGGGTCGCTTCGATGACCAAGAGCTTCACCGCGATGTCGATTCTGCGCTTGCGCGACGGAGGAAAGGTCGACCTCGACCGACCCGCGTCGCGTTACCTCCCCGAACTTCGTCGCCTCCCCTTGCTCACCGACGACGCGCCTCCCATCACGCTCCGTCGGTTGCTCACCCACGGCGCCGGGTTTCCCGAGGACAACCCCTGGGGCGATCGTCAACTCGCCGACAGCGACCAGGACCTCGTGGATCTGATGCGTTCGACGGTCTGGTTCTCGAACGCGCCCGGGGTGGCCTACGAATACAGCAACCTCGGTTTCGCCCTGCTCGGCCGCGCCGTGGCGCGCGTCTCGGGAATGGCCTGCCAACGCTACATCACTCGAAACATCCTCACTCCGCTGGGCATGACCTCCACCTATTGGGAACCGACGGAGGTGCCCAAGGACCTCCTCGCCCACGGCCACCGCTGGGAGGACAATGCGTGGAAGGAGGAATCGCTCCTCGGCGACGGTAGTTTCGCCGCCATGGGGGGCATGCTCTCGACCGTCGAAGACTTCGCCCGCTACGCCGCCCTGCATCTCGCCGCCTGGCCTCCCCGCAACGGAACGGAATCGCCGGTCCTCCGACGCGGTTCGATCCGCGAAATGCACCATCCTTGGCGGCTCAGCGGGCATTACGTCCAGAACCGCGACAGCTCGAACGCGCCCTGCACCACCGTCACCGCCTACGGGTATGGACTCGGCTGGGGACAGGACTGCCACGACCGAATCCGGATCGGGCACTCGGGCGGGTTGCCGGGCTTCGGCAGTCAGTGGCGCATCCTCCCCGATTACGGAATCGGCATCGTCGGCCTCGGCAACGTCACCTACGCCGGCTTCGGCGGCATCAACACCGAGGTCCTCGATTTCCTGCTCCAACGCACCGGACTGAAACCCCGGACGCTCCCCGCGTCCGAGATCCTTCGCGAACGCGCCGACACCCTCATCGGTCTGCTCCCCGACTGGACCGGAGCCGAGGCTTCGGGAGTCTTCGCGGAGAATTTCTTCCCCGATCAACCGCTGGCGATCCTGCGCAAGGATTGCCGTGAACTCTATGAGAAGGCGGGCGTGATCCAGCGGGTCGACGAACCCATCGCCGAGAATCAGCTTCGCGGCACGGTCGTTCTCCACGGCGCGCAGGCCGACCTTCAGGTCCACTTCACCCTGTCCCCGGAGAACCCCCCGCGCATCCAGGAATTCGAAATCCGCGAGCGCCCCCGCCCGACGCCGTGATCCCCTGCAACGTCCGCTTCGAATTGTAGGGATGCTGGTAATCGACGGGAGTGACGAAATCCATCGGAGTCGTTCGGATGGTGGAGACCGTAGGCGGGGCGCAGGCGTCCCGGTCGGATCCTGGGTCTTGGCGCGTCGCAGCGCCGTGGCGTTTTGGATGTGTTTGGGATGAATAGCGTCTGGGTTGGCATTTTTCATGCACCGCCGATCCTAAACTCCCCGCGCGTGCCGTCACCCGGCCACAGCCTATCGAAGACACCCACCCAGCCATCGCTTCGCCGCGCAGCGGCTTAGTTCAACATCAGGTCATGCGAACCCGAGGTAGCCGTTGGGGTGGGGTCGTCACCGGAGACTCCGGGCGGCTACCTCCCATCGCACCCGGTCTACCCCCAGATCTGCCGGTCCAAGGAGCGCAACTGGATGGCTTCGAAGAGATGATCGCCGGTGATGTTCTCCGACGCGGCGAGGTCGGCGATGGTGCGCGAGACCTTCAGGATCCGGTCGTAGGCGCGCGCGCTGAGCCCGAAGTCCTTCATCGCGTTCTCGAGCTGGCATTGGGTGGACTCGTCCAGGCGGCAGTGGCGTCGGATTTGGCGACTTTCCATGCGGGCGTTGCAGGAGATCTCGGGACGCTCCCGGAACCGCGCCTGTTGTCGGCGGCGCGCCTCGATGACCCGGCCCCGGATGGCCGCGGACGATTCACCGGGCTGATCGCCGGCCATGTCACGGAACTTCACCGGCGGGACCTCGACATGGATATCGATGCGATCCAGGAGCGGGCCCGACACGCGTCCGAGGTAGTTCTGGATCTCGCGGGGCGACGATCGTGACTCCGCCGGCATCTTGCCGTCGGGCGTGGGGTTCATGGCGGCGACGAGCATGAACTGCGCGGGGAAGGTCATGGTTCCGGCCGCCCGACTGATCGTCACACGGCCCTCCTCCATGGGCTGGCGCAAGGTTTCCAGGACCGTGCGTTTGAACTCCGGCAGTTCGTCGAGAAACAGGACGCCGTGATGGGCGACGGATATTTCGCCGGGAGTCGGATTGGCATTGCCGCCGAGGAGGCCGGCGTCGCTTGCCGTGTGATGGGGCGATCGGAACGGCCTGCGCGTGACCAGCGCCTGGCCGGGGACGAGGAGGCCGGCGATGCTGTGGACCTTGGTGGTCTCGAGCGCCTCCTCAAGGGTCAGGGGCGGCAGGATAGTCGGAATCCGGCGGGCAAGCATGGACTTGCCGGTTCCCGGCGGACCCAAGAGGAGGAGGTTATGGCCTCCGGCGGCCGCGATCTCGAGGGCGCGTTTGACGGACTCCTGGCCGCGGACCTCCGCGAAATCGGCGCCTTCGGTATCGTGGACTTCGAAGAGAGGATCGATGGCGATCTCGGTGGGTTGAAGGGGTTGTTCGCCGTCGAGGAAGGAGGCCGCCTCGCGGAGATTCCGGATTCCGTAGACCTTCAGGCCGGACACCACCGCGGCTTCCGGGGCGTTCTCCTCGGGAACCAGGATCCCCTCACACCCTTCGGCGCGAGCGCGCAAGGCGATGGCGAGGACGCCTTTCACGGCACGAACGGCGCCGGTCAGGGCCAGTTCGCCCACCGCCAGGAATCGGTCCAACCGGTCGCAGCTCATCTGCTCGCTGCCGGCTAGCATCCCGAGGGCGATCGGGAGGTCGAAGCTCGGCCCTTCCTTGCGCACGTCGGCTGGGGCCAGGTTGATGGTGGTCCGGCCCAGGCTGAACTTGAACCCCGAGTTGGTGATCGCGGTGGAGACCCGGTCGCGCGATTCCTTCACCGCCGTATCGGGCAGTCCGACGATGACGATCAGCGTTTCCCCCCAGCCCACATTGACTTCGACCTCAATGGGATGGGCGTCGACGCCTTGAACGGCTGCCGATCGGATTCTAGCCAACACGCCGGGAGGCTATCGAATCGTCGATTCCTCCAACAATGGGAACACCGGGCGATTGGGCGTTTTCCCATTTTGAGCGTGACAAAGGCGTTCGTGCTCCCCCTTGCGGTCCAACCACCCGCCGGCATACTCCGACCCTTCCCGCCAATGACCCACGCCCTTCCCGTTTCGCTCCGGTCCCTCCTCCTGGCGGGCTCCCTTCTGGTCGGGCTCGCATCGGGACTCGCGGCCGAACCGGATGTCGCCGGGCGTCGTCTCACCGGATTGGCCGCATCCGGCGGCATGGTGCTGGTCCACGTCGAGCTGGAAGGCGAACCCATCGCCGCCTTGGTGAGAGATCGGCGCGGAGTTCGACTGGCGGAAGCCGCGCCGAATCTGAGGTCGGCGGCGGCCCGTCTGACCCGGCGGCAGGAGACCCTTGTGGCTCCGGTGGCGGACCTCGGAGGCGAGGTCACGGCGCGATTCACCCGGGTGGCCAACGCCCTGCGGGTCAGGATTCCGCGGGAGAATCTCGCGCTCCTGGAAGCGCTTCCCGGCGTGCGCCGCGTTCAACCCGTCCGCCTCTACTCGCGCCACCTGACCGTCAACACGCCGTTCGTGGGCGCGCCGTCGATCTGGGCCAGCCCGGTGCCGGGCTTGGACGGGCGCGGGGTGCGTATCGGGATCATCGACTCCGGAATCGACTACACCCATGCCGACTTCGGCGGCGGCGGGAAGGTCGCGGACTTCACGGGGAACGACCCGACCCGGATCGAGCCGGGCACGTTTCCGACGACGAAGGTGGTGGGTGGTTTTGATTTCGCCGGTGACGCCTACAATCCCAACGACATCGCCCACGAATCCCCGATTCCGGACAAGGACCCGCTGGACTGCGCCGACAACGGGCACGGAACCCACGTCGCGGGGATCGCGGCGGGTTTGGGGGTTCTCGCCGACGGCTCCACCTATGGCGGGGACTACACGGACGCCTTGGACTTCGGCTCCTTCGCGGTGGCTCCGGGCGTCGCTCCGGGCGCGTCGCTCTACGCGCTGAAGGTCTTCGGATGCACCGGCTCCACCGCCCTGGTCACGGAGGCCCTGGAGTGGGCGGCGGACCCGAACCAGGACCACGACCTCAGCGACCGACTCGACGTGGTGAACCTTTCGCTGGGCGGCGACTTCGGAACCTTCGACCCGGAGGACACCGACCTTCAGGCCGCCAATCGACTCGCCGAGCTGGGCTGCGTGGTCGTCTGCTCGGCCGGCAACAACGACAACATCTTCTTCGCGGTGGGCGCCCCCGGCGTGGCGGACCGCGCCATTTCGGTGGCCAACTCGATCAGCAAGGGACTCGGCAAGGCCCTGGCCGTGACGGAGCCCGCCGCCATCGCCGGCCGGTACTTCATGGTCGACGGCTCCCTGACGCCACCCCTGACCAATTCGGCCCCGATCTCGGCGAAACTGGTTGCCGTCGAACCGAATCTTGCCTGCGACGACCTTTCCAATGCCGCCGCGCTCCGCGGCAACATCGCCCTGATCGACCGCGGCACCTGCTTCTTCGCCGACAAGATCCTCCGCGCCCAGGCGGCTGGGGCGGTCGCCGTCGTGATGGTCAACAATACCGATTCCACGCCGATCCCCATGGGCGGCGATCCCGTCGGAATCCAGATCCCAGGCGTCATGATTTCGAAGGCGGACGGCGCGATCCTCCGGCGCCCGGCGGACGACCCGGTGACCGTCCGGCTGGACCCGGAACTGACGATCGAGCGCGCGGAATTCGTCGACACCCTGGACGACAGCAGTTCAAGGGGACCCGGATCGCCGGACAGCGCGTTGAAGCCCGACCTCAGCGCACCCGGCTCGGGAATCTTGTCGGCCAGGGCGGGTTCCGGAACGGACTCCATCAGTCTGAGCGGCACGTCGATGTCGTCGCCGATGGTGGCGGGCGCCGCCGCGCTCCTGCGACAACGGCATCCGGATTGGAACGTGGAAGCGATCAAGGCGGCCCTGATGAACACCGCGCGTCCATTGGTTTCGCCGGAGGGGATTCCCTACCCCGAATCGCGGACGGGCGGTGGGCGCCTTCAATTGGCCGATGCGGCGAGGACGGCGGTGACGGTGGCCTCGGACGACGTGCCGGGCCGAGTCTCGGTGAGTTTCGGAGCCTGGATCCTTTCCGGTCCCCGCGATGAACGGCGGACGGTGAAGTTGACCAATCACGGCGATAGTCCGGCGAGCTTCCGGATCGCCTTCTCGAACTCGGTTGTCCAGACGGGAATGACCTACGTTCCCGTCGACGCGTCGATTACCGTTCCAGCGGGTGGCAGCGCCACGACGGCGATCCGGCTGCTGGCCGATCCCGAAGCCTTCGACCCACGGCCCGATGGAACGACCGCCGCGGTCATCGGCGGAGGATCCCCCCTGCCCCGGCAATTCCTCCACGAAGCGAGCGGGCAGCTTTGGTTCCATGGCGCCGACCAGTCCTTGCATGTCCCGTGCTACGCGAACGCTCGCGCGGCGTCGGAGTACCGGGCGCTGGACAAGCGGATCCGCATCGCGGCGCGCGACAGCACCCAGTCGCAGCCGGAAGTGACCCTGCGCTTCGCCGGCGGCTCCACCTCCACTCATCTGCTTCCAATCGTGTCCGCGTTCGAACTGGGGGAAACCAGCCCGGACAAGAGGATCACCGATCCGAGCCGGGCCGCCGCGGATCTCCTCGCGGTGGGAGTCGCCACCGACATCGCCAGCGTTCCTAGTTTTGTCGATAGCTCGGTTTACTTCGGTATCGCGACGGCCGGGGCGTGGTCGACGCCGCAGGCCGAAGTCATGGAAGTCAACGTGATGATCGACGTGAACCGGGACGGCTGGGAGGACTTTGGGGTCTTCAATGGAAACGGGGCTTCGACCAATTCAGGCGGCGCCCAGGATGCGTTTCTAAGCGTGGTTTATGACCTGGGGCGGGATCTCCAGATCCTCCGCACCAACGCCGTCGCCCACTTGAACCAGTACTCCGCCGAAGAACTCGAAACCGGGGTCTTCAACAACAGCGTGATGGTCCTGCCCGTTCCGGTCCGCGCGATCGGACTGTCGCGGGACTCCACAACGTTCCGCTACAAGGTTCTCTCCTACGCCTCGTCGGGCTTGGTGGATCGGACGGGATGGATTCCCTTCGACGCCGCCCGACCTGTGATCGATCCGGCGTTCGCGAGCCTGGACGGGACGCCGTTCCACGACGACGGCGCTCCGCTGAAGGTCCGCGTCGACCGGGAAATGGCTTACGAATCGGGCCAGCGCCTGCCCGCGGTCCTGCTCCTGCATCATCTAGGGACGCCGGAAGGACGCATGGAGATCGTCACTCTGGACCTGGAAGGCGACGACACCGACGACGACCGACTGCCGGACTGGTGGGAGCAACGTCACTTCTTCGGCCTCGGCGTGGCGGGCCGGGACACCGATTCCGATGGGGATGGCGCCACGGACTACGACGAGTTGTTGGCCGGAACGAATCCGAATGATTCACGGTCCGCGTTCCGAATGCGGTCCGCCACGCGAGTCAGCAGTCGGAATATCGCGGTCCGCTGGACAGGCAGCGCCGGTCAGGTCTTCGCGCTCGAACGGTCCACGAACCTGACCGCGGGCTTCACGGAAATCATCCGGGACGACATCGCATCCACGCCGCCGCTCAATTCCATCACGGACACCAATGCGCCGAATCCGGGGCCTTACTTCTATCGAGTGCGACTGAAGCCGTGATCGGACAGACGATTGGGTGGTGAAGTGTCTCGCCGGTTTTCAAACCGGCCCGCCGACCCCCGAATCCTTGCCCGAGCCGACTGGAAAGTCGGCGGTACAGGACCGAGGTTCCTCGTCCTTCGGCTGTACCGCCGGTTTTCAAACCGGCCCTCCGGCTCCCGAAACATGTCCCAGAGCCGACTGGAAAGTCGGCGTTACTCTTGAAGCACCCGAAAGAACCGGGCCGCCCCGGTGCCCGCCGGCAACTGGAACACATTCGTCCCCGATACGGACGAATTCGTCCCGAGATGGGTCCACGACAGGAAGTCGAGGGACGCCTGGAGAATCACCGGCGCCTCGGGTTCACCCACGACTTCCACCTCGGGCAATGAATTCCCGGACCGCGCCAGGAGACGAAGCCACGGTGGCTGGCGGACAAACAGGTCGACGGACGTGGAACGGAAGATGGCGGCGAAGGCCTGGACCTCCGGGTAGCATTCCCCGTTGGTCGACGTCACCCGGGTGACTTCGAGGTTGAGGCTGTGAATGTAGCCGGGCTCCAGCGTGGCGGCGGGAATCGTCACGGTCCGGTCGTCGATCGTCAGCGCGCCGGGTTCGCCAAGATTGGGAGTTGCGAAGACCTCGCCGTGCCCGAGCGTGACGTACAATTGAACGAAGTCGTCCTTGTCCAGGGGTCCATCGAAAGCCCAGTTCAGCGTCAGGGCACGCGACGGATCAATGGATTGGACGTCGCCAAAATTCACCAGCCTGGGAGTCGGCGGCAGCGCCGTTTCCGGAATCTCAAGGAGGCACGAATGCTCACCCTCGGTCTTTGAGTCGAACGCCACGATGTAATCGCCCCATTGGTACGCCGCATCCAGTTCCGCCCGCGTCTCGAAGCTTTCCAGGAGCGACCACGAATCACCGTAGTCTTCGAGGTCGATGGTCTCGCCTTCGGGAAGCCGGATCGACGCCGAATCCAGGAGGTCGAGGTCCGCGAGGTCCACGCCACCCAGCACGCTGTATCCGAACAGGGGATCGTCCACGAGTTCGTCGGGGCCGGATTGATTCAGGAAATGTCCCTTGATGATTGAGATACCGACGACATCCGCGGCAAGGGTCGGCGGGGACGCCAACCAGGCCAAGACCGCAAGCCACAAGCCGACGCGCGTACCACGCGGTAGCGCCCAAGGTTTTTGATGCGGGATCATAGGGGTGGATCAATTGTTGGATGTTGACGGTCTGGCCATCGAGACGCTCCTCCGCGGCGGGTGGAGTCCCACCCCGATCTCCACATCATCTCATCTCATCGGTTTCCGTGTGCTCCGTGTGCTCCGTGGTTGTCTCTCCGTGGCGATTCATCCCAGTCACGCGATGAGGTCCTTGATCACGTTCCCGTGGACGTCCGTGAGGCGCATATCCCGGCCGCCGAACCGGAAGGTCAGCCGCTGGTGATCCACGCCAAGGAGCCGCAGGAGCGTCGCGTGGATGTCGTGGATATCGACGGGATTCTCCATGGCGCTCATGCCCATCTCGTCGGTCTCGCCATACGTCTGACCGGCCCGCACCCCGCCTCCGGCCAGCCAGATTGTGTAGCCGCTGACGTGGTGATCCCTGCCATCCTTCCCGGCGCTGTGGGGTGTCCGCCCCATTTCACCGGCCCAAACGACCAGGGTCGAATCGAGGAGGCCCCGCTCCTTCAGATCGGTCAGAAGGGCGGCGACCGGTTGGTCGGTGATGCGGGCGTTCTCCTCGTGACGAAGTTTCAACTCGCCGTGCTGGTCCCAGGGCGCGTTGTTGCTGTGGGTCAACGGGCAGGTGACCTCGACGAATCGCACGCCGGATTCCACCAGCCTCCGCGCCCGCAGACACTGCAGCGCGTAGAACCGGTCGTAGTCGTTGGAACGGTCGACGCCATACAGCCGGAGGGTCTCGGGACTCTCGCCGGAAACGTCGCAGAGCTGAGGGACCAGCGCCTGCATCCGGGCGGCCGTCTCGTGGTTTTGGATGGCGGATTCAACGGTCTCCGATCCACCGAGACTCCCAGAAAACGCGCCGTCCTGACGGCGCAGGAAGTCGAGTTTGGCCCGCTGAATCGGCGCGGGATCCGACGCCACGATGTTGTCGACCGGCGTGCCTTTCGCCCGGACCAGGGTCGCCTGATGGGTGGCGGGCAGAAAGGAACTGGAAAAGTTCTGGAAGCCCCCGTTGGGAATCCAATCGTTGTTCAACAGCACATAGCCCGGAAGCTGTTCGTTCTCCGTGCCCAGTCCGTAGGAAATCCAGGAACCCATGCTGGGCGCCGCGCCCACCGAGCGCCCTGTGTGCAGCAGCAACGCCTGGGCGCCGTGCAGCGGGCTCTCCCCCACCAGCGAACGCACCACGCACAGATCGTCGGCCACCTTGGCCACGTGGGGAAACAGGTCGCTCACCCAAAGGCCCGCCTTTCCCCGTTGCTTGAACTCCCAAAGACTCCCCAGCCATTTCCGGTTCGCGCTCGTCGCCTGCGAAAGCTTGTCGGTGCGCCATTTCGCCGGCTGCCCGCTCCGGCGGTCGAGGTCCGGCTTGGGATCGAAGGTGTCCACGTGCGACACGCCGCCGTCCATGAACAAAAAAATCACGTGCTTCGCGCGGGCCGGGAAATGGGTCTTCGGCAGCGCGACATCGGCGCGGGCCCAGGAGTCGGCCAGACCGGCGAACGCCAGCCATCCGAAGCCCATGCTCGACGTTTTGAGGAACTCCCGCCGTGTCCCGGAAGTCCGGATGCGTCCGGGGCAGCCGCACGAAGGATTCCGATTCGGATCAGCGGACATGGATGAATTCCTTGAGGTTGAAAAGCGCATGGGCCACGTCCTGCCAGACGGGCTGGCACGTCAGGAGCGCCGCGTCGTCCTCGGCCGCTCCTCCGCGAAGTCGCGCCGTCGTGAAGGCGAGCCCCACGAGACGCGCGGTCTCGTCATCGGCATACTCCCTCGACAACGCCCGCGCAGCCATCCGCCGCACGCGTTGATCCGTGGTGACGGAACCATCCGCGAGAACGCGTTCGCTCCAGTGCCGCGCCATGGCGACGACAAACGGGTCGTTCAACAGGGCGAGCGCCTGGTCCGGGACGCTCGTCACGTCCCGCCGGCCCGTGGTCATTTTCGGGATGGGCTGGTTGAACAACGCCAGGAATCGGGGCGGTTCCATCAAGGTCATTTTCAGGTACAAACTCCGGCGCCCATCGCCGTCGAGCGGCCCCGAGAATAGGCGTTTCGCGGCATCCTCGCCGGATCGCGGCGGATCAATCGGCGGCCCGTACAGCGCCGGGTCCAGGCGTCCCGACGCCGCCAGGATCGAGTCCCGGATCGATTCCGCATCCAGACGCCGCAAGGGCATGTGATGCCAGAGCCGGTTCTCGGGATCGATCTCGAGGGAGGCCGGCGCGGGAAGGTTGTCCTGGCGCCAGGTCGACGAAGTCACGATGCGCGCGATCAACTTCTTGAGGGACCAGCCGTCCGCTATGAACGACGCCGCCAGGGCGTCCAGAAGCTCCGGATGGGACGGTTTCTCGCCGAGATGCCCGAAATCGTCCGGCGTCCGAACCAACCCCTCGCCGAACAGGTGGAGCCAGACACGATTCACGAAGACCCGGGCGGTGAGCGGATTTCGATCGTCGGCGATGCTTTTGGCGAGTTCGAGACGCCCGCTGGCCGGGACCTCGGACCGCGGTTGGGGACCGCCCAGGAACCGGATATTGCCGCGCGGCGCCTCGGCTCCAAGGGTGGTGTACGAGCCGCGGACACCGATCCGTTCATCCCGGCCTTCCTCCCAATCGGCGACCGAGCCGATGGTCCGGTCGGAACGTAGTTCACCCACCTTCCTTCGGTACCGTTCCACCTGATCGGCAAGTTCGGATCCCGGCGGGGCGGTGTTCGCCAGGAGTCCGGAAGCCAGGGCGTCGTTCAGCATCCGAACGTCTTCGGCGATCGAGGCGTCGCGACTCCACCGTTCCACGGCGGCGGCGATTCCCTCGGTGATCCGCCGGGCCCACGCGTCCAGGTCATCGCCCTCCGCCGCGTCGTTGAAGATCGCCACGAAACGCTCCAACTCATCGCGCGGACCCTTACCAGCGGGGTGCCGCTGGATTCGGGACACGCCAAACCAGGAACTCTCATCGGCGAGATCGGATTCCTTCACGCCTCCGTACCCGGTGCGTGGCGGGAAATAGTTGTTCAACGATTTCGTGACCCACTCGACGTACACCCGGCGATTCCCCGAATCCACGCCGCCTTCGAGGGTGTCGAAACCGCCGGCCTTGAGGCTCCGCCATGCCGGACGCGCCAGGTTGAGGAACTGCATCCGTTCCGAATGAAACGCGTGGTCGATGATGAACGATTCCGCGGCGAACCCGCCGCCGACGATCTCCACGGAAAACACCAGGGGCGGCTGGGACTCCAACAGCGGGCTGCGCAGAGCGCCCGCGA
Source organism: uncultured Verrucomicrobiota bacterium (assembly GCA_942490575.1). Lineage (GTDB taxonomy): Bacteria > Verrucomicrobiota > Verrucomicrobiia > Limisphaerales > CAIMTB01 > CAIMTB01. The sequence goes on along the minus strand of CALNYA010000041.1, from coordinate 19,811 downwards.
GGCGGGTCGACCAGACGTGGGACCATCGGCCCGCCGGGAGAACATGCCGAAGCACGGCCTCGCCGCTTTCGGCGATGACCGGTTCGCCGTCGCGGACCAGCCCGTGCTCCATCCCGAAGCCGTCCCAACGCCAACCCGGCGCGGCGTCGTCCCGGGAAAAGTCGGCGAGCAGGGTCAGGTGGGTCCGGTTATCCTCCATCCGCCGCGCGCGCTCGCGTTGGAACTCCGCCATGGTGGGCGGATTCGTCCGAACCCGGTGCCACAGGGCGGTCAGGGTTTCGGGAAACCCGGTCGCGGGCGAGTTGGTGGGTGGCGGTGGAAGCGCATGAAGTCGGGTTGGGATCGACGAGATCCGCCCGCTCCAAGCGCGGGAAAGTTCCGCGCGGATGGAACGTTTGATCGCGCGCAATTCGGCGACGATGCCGCCGTTGGGATCGACCGCGTCCGCCGTCCGCGCCACCCAACGAGTGCTCATGAACACGCCGCACATCGCGTAGAAATCCTGCTGCTCGACCGCGTCGAGCTTGTGGTCGTGGCACTGGGCGCAGGCGATCGTCGTGGCCAGGAAGCCCTTGCCGACCGTGTCGACCACGTTGGCCATCGCCTCCTGGGTGACGCCTTCGGCGGCCGCGTTGTCGCCATGCCGGCGTTCGCCAAGACGCAACGCCATCGTGCCCAAGAGCGACTCGTTCAATCCGCTCGCGTCCTCCACGCGCGGTTCGACGAGGTCGCCCGCGATCTGTTCGAGAAGGAACCGCCGGATTGGCACATCCGCGTTGAAAGCCCGAATCACGGAGTCCCGGTACCGCCAGGCATTCTTCGCCGGCGTGTCCCATTCGTAGCCGTGGGTGTCCGCGTAATGCACGACGTCCAGCCAGTGCCGCGCCCAGCGCTCGCCGAAGTGGGGACTCGCCAAAAGCGAACCCACGTAGCGCCGATAAGCGTCCTCCGAGGCATCCGCCATCAGACGAGCCGCCGCCTCGGGATCCGGTGGAAGCCCGGTCAGGGCGAAGGCGAGTCGTCGCGCCAGAACGCCGCGATCCGCCTCGGTCGACGGCTTCAATCCCTTCGCCTCGAGGGCCGCGAGGATGAAGCGATCGAGGTCGCTCCGCGCCCAACCCGGGTCGGCGTTCACCGGAGCGGAAGCCGTCGCCAGAGGCTGGAGGCTCCACCACTGAAGTCGGCCCTGGTAGGCCTCCTCCCAACGATCGCGCCCCCGGGCGGAAGGAACGGCGGGCTTATCGATTCCCGATTCCGATCCCGATTCCGATTCCGAAATCGCGGTCGCGCACGCCAACACGAACAACAACCCGGCGAGACTCAGTGCATGGGCTCGGAATCGCATGGCGGATCGTTCGCAGGCTAGGTCGACTGGAACTCCGGGGTCGAGATTGGATTCGACCCGGCCTTGACGCGGCTCAAGGTCTCAAAGTCTCAAGTTCCAGCCCGTCCCCGCCGATACGGAAGGGATGTCACGGCTTGCCACCCATCTCGTTGCGCTGTCGCTGCTGGGAGGCTTCCTCGGGACCGGTTGCACCGATCCCCGGGATTCGTGGCCCTCGCCGCCGCGGGATCAGGAGGAACGCATCCTGATCGAGGCCGCCCGGGAAGCCGTCCGTCAACACGACGGCTGGGACCAGGTCGCCTGGGTGGTCGAACGATTCGACGGCGCGTGGCGCGTGCAGGCCTGGAAGATCATCCACCCCGAGGCCAAGGGGCGGAACCGTTGTTCCCCCGCCTGGGTGCGCGCCATCCACTTCGACACGCGCGGCTCCCTCACCTCCTACCGGAACCATCTCTAGTCCGGAGTCCGAGGCGTTCCCTGAACGCATCAAGGAAGCGACCGATCCGTCGCGACCGCGGCCTGGACCGATCGTGGCGTCCGCCGGACCAACATCAGCAGCAGCCCGAGGCACGCAACCGCCCCCAGCAGGTGCTTCACGGCGTGCCCTGCGAGGAGTCCTCCCGTCAGTTCGAAGAACGCCCCGTCGAACATCTCCGCGGCCTTCGCGACTCCGTACACGCCGAGGGCTCCGCCCATCGCCCAACCGTGCGTGAACCGACTGGGGTACAGCAGGAGCACCAGGGGAAGCACGAGCATGGGCATGAACTGCACCCACGCGTAGAGGCGCAGGTCGTCGAACACGTAACCGATCAAAACGCTGCCAATGCCCAACGTCACCGCGGGCAGGACCCACCCCCGACCCCATCGCGGGTCGATGCGCTCGCCAAGCACGGCGAGGAAGAAGCCCATGAAGCCACACGCCAGGGAAGCTCGATCCCAAACCTGCGTGTCGACCGTCGGATTCCAGTGGAAATAGGTCGACCCGGGCGCGACCGAGGCGATCCCTGCGAACATCGCCAGCCAGGCCATCCGTGATTCGCTCCGCTCCCGGCGCGCGCACCAAATGATCCCGGCAATGCCGATGACCAGGAACGGCGCGTTCGTCACGACATCCCAGAAATTCGGAATCCCGGCGATCTCCCGACGATCGGCGAAGTGGAAGTACTCCGGGTCCTGGGGAATGGCCGGCAGAGCCATCACCGCCGCGAGACTCCCCAGAACCAGGACGCCAAGGAGCCAGACCCGCCAGTTGACGCGGGACCAATCCAGCGAGGCACGAGCACCGTCGCGGGAGCGTTGGCATGGCTTCCCAATGTGCGGATTGCCTTGAGCGAGCTTCATCGCCGCCAGAATACGCCGAACCCGTCCGAACCGGGTCATTGATAGATTTTCAGGTTCGCATCGACGGACCGGGCACTCCGACACCCGCGACCAGGGGTTGGATCGGGCCGAGCGGCAACGCGGCCCTGGCGGGCGGCGAAGGCCGCGTTGGTCCGGGTCCACGCACCACCTGCCACGTCGCGCCGAGCGTGATCAAGGCGCCCAACAACTCCACCAAGGAATAGCGTTCGCCAAAGAACAGAAAGCCCCCCGCCGCGGTGGCCAACGGAAGAAGCATCTGGATCGACGAACCCTTGGCGACGGACAGGGAACGGAACGAGTGGGTCAGCGCCAGTTGGCCCAAGGACACGAGGACCGACGCGACGCTCAGCACGATCACGACACCGAAAGTGAGTTCCGGCAGTGACTTCGCGCCCAGGGGCAGTCCAGCCAACAGACTCCAGAGGCATTGGGACCCATAGATCGTGGCGGCATGCTCGGTTCGGCTCAACACCCTGATCATCACCACGGCCACGCCGGCCACCACGGCCCCCAGCAAGGCCAGCAACTCGTACCGCGTGACCCCGCCGGCGAAGGCGCTTCCCGCGAAGAACACACCGAGCCCCGCCAGACCCACCAGCATCCACCCGACCTGCCCGGCCCGCAGCGTCTCCTTGAGCCACGCCGCCGCCATCCACGCGCCAAAGATGGGGTAGGTCAGGTTCAGGATCACGGCGCGCCCCGCCCCGAGGTGCGTGATCGTGACGTAGAACAGCAGGATCCCGCCGGCTCCCACGATCCCTCGCAACAGAAGCATCGGACTGGCCAGGATCCGGCGCGGCTCGAAACCGCGACCCCGGAAAGCCACGGCGAGGACCATCCATCCGACCAATCCCCGAAAGATCGACGCGACGGATCCGTCCACGACGGGGGCCGCCAGCGAGATGGCTCGAAGGAGAAGGACGTTGACCGCGAAGAAGACGATGGACGCCAGCATCAGCAGGATGCTGCGGCGTTGTTGGGACGATGATTCCGTTTCCATGGGTGTCGGGGGTCGACCGGAAGGAACCGGGAGGGGGAGGGGAAGCTCGTTCGAACGTCCGGCCCGCCTCGCGGGATTCCGGATGTTCAATCAAGCGCTACGTCAGGCAGCCCGCTGAACAGCCGGAATCCTTCCGACGACGCCAAATGGCGCCATCGAGAAAGACTACCGAATGTTTGGCGGCGAAACGCGGCACGGCGAATGGTCTATTCCCCGCCGCGTCCGGGGTCAACGGCGATCTCCGCGGCTTCCCCCATCCATCGCCGCGCGACGGAACGACGGGTGGATGGAATCGAGCCTTCAGACCTCGGAATCTTCACCTTCGAGTTTCGTGGTCTCTCAGCCGGTTCGGTCCCAGACAACCCGCCACTTCTCCTTTGTGGGCGACCGCAAGGTCCACCACCCTGCGGTCCATGAAATCGACACCCGCGCGTCCCCCGATCTCCTCCCCTTCCTCGCCGGGCGCCACCCGCCGTGATTTCCTGCGCACCACAACTCGGGTCGCGGCGGCTTCCGCCCTGGCTGGCGTCGCCCTGCCCCACGTCCACGCCTCCGACAGCCAGACCATCCACCTCGCCCTGATCGGTTGCGGCGGACGCGGGAGCGGCGCCGTCGCCAACGCCATGTCGGCGGGCGGCCTCGTCCTGGGCGATTCCTCGGGAACCCAACGCCCCGTCGGCTCAGGCGCCGGCGGCCCCATCAAGCTCGTCGCCATGGCCGACATCCGACCGGAACGCATCGAGGGCGCCCACAGGGCCCTCAGCCGCGCGCTCGGCGATCGGGTCGACGTCCCGAAGGACCGTCAATTTCTGGGCTTCGACGCCTATAAGAAGGCGATCGACTGCCTGCGACCCGGCGACGTGGCGATGCTCACCACCCACGCCGCGTTCCGGGCGCCGCACCTGGAGTACGCCGTCGAAAAAGGCGTGAACGTCTTCATGGAAAAGAATTTCGCCGCCGATCCGGGCGGCATCCAACGCATCCTTCGGGCGGGAGAACTCGCCGACAGGAAAGGAGTCAAAATCGCGGCCGGTCTCATGTGCCGGCATTCCTCCGCGCGCAAGGCGCTCATCGAGAAAATCCGCGAAGGCGCCGTGGGCGAAGTCCAGCTCATCCGGGCCTACCGGATGGATCCCGGGTATTTCATGGGCCCGTTCACCAAAGACCGGAACGAACTTCTCTGGCAGCTCAGTCCCGGCCATCCCTACCAGTTCCTCTGGGCGTCCGGTGGTGTGTTCATCGAACTGATGATCCACCAGATCGACGAATGTTTCTGGATCAAGGACAGCTGGCCCATCTCGGCCCACGGCGTCGGCGGACGCTTCGCGGGAAGCGCGGATTGCAGCCAGAACCTCGACAGTTACTCGATCGAATACACGTTCGCCGACGGTGCGAAGGCGATGGTCACGGGGCGTTACATTCCGAACTGCCACACCGATTTCGGCACCTACCTCCACGGAACCAAGGCGGCGGCGAAGTTCTCCGGCGACGTGCATGCGCCGACGAGTTGGATCTACAAGGACCAGCGCGTCGCGCGCGACAACATCGCCTGGCGGCCGGAGAAGGAAACGGTGAACCCCTGGCAGGCCGAGTGGGACGCGCTGCTGGCCGCCATTCGCAACGATCGGCCCCACAACGAGGCCCGTCGGGCGGCCCTTTCGAATCTCGGCGCCATCATGGGACGCGCGGCGGTGCACAGCGGCAAGGTGATCACCTGGGACGACGCGATGGCGTCGACCTTCCGATTCTGCGCCAATGTCGACGCCCTCACCGCGGACAGTCCCGCCCCCGTCCAAGCCGACGCCCAAGGCCGCTACCCCGCCCCCATTCCGGGCAAGACCACGGAGGTCTAGAAGTCCGCTGCGCTTCTCAACCACGGAGCACACTGAACACACGGAATGGGGAAAGGGACGGAAGAAAGAGGGCCGAGGCAACGTCCGGCACCCGAATGCATGTCCATCCGCGTTCCGCGTTTGGCACGCATGACTCCGGTTCAATCGCCGCGAGGACTTGGGCGGCAGCGAGCTCTCCCCATTCCGTGTGCTCGGTGTGCTCCGTGGTTGATTCCTTCCGTCCAGGGACGGGACGGCAAAAGCCGGGCAGGCTCCTTCATTCCCACGGCTTGGCAATAGAGTTCTCCGTCAGGAAAGAAATCCCTTTACCAGTGGTTCCGGAAGCCGCGCTGATGCCGCGATGGAAGGTCAGCCATCCCGTCTCCTGTATCCCGAAGAAAGCTACGCCGTTCGTGGCGCTCTCTTCGAGGTCTACCAAGTGCAAGGCTCAGGCTTCTTGGAACCGGTGTACCACGAGTGTTTGAAGATCGAGTTGGATCTGCGCCAAATCCCCTTCGTCTCGAAACCGCGGAGGTCCATTGAGTACAAACAGCGCCAACTTTTCACCGAGTACATACCCGACTTCATCTGCCACGACCGGATCCTGATTGAATTGAAAGCCGTCTCGCAATTGGCCAACGAGCACCGGGCCCAGCTTCACAATTATCTTAAGGTCACAGGCCTCCGCCTCGGCTTCCTGGCGAATTTCGGACACCATCCGGGCCTCGAGTTGGAGCGAATCATCCGGTAAAACAACCACGGAGCACACCGAACACACGGAACGGAAAGAGAGAAGAAAGAGGACGAATGCCAAATCCGGCGCCGAATAGGATCTCCATCGTCGTTTTCGGCAGGTGGGACCAATCGAATCGCTGCGACGACCCCGGCGGCGGTTCCCGCTCGTTCTCTCTCCCTTCCGTGTGTTCGGTGTGCTCCGTGGTTGTTTCAAAAGAGCCTTTTCTTTGCGTTGCCTCGCGACCTCCCGCACTCTGGCCCACATGTTTCTCAAGCCCCGGACACGGACGGGATCGCTCGTTGGAGCCTGTGTTCTCCTCTTTTGGACCGCGACCACCCGGGCGGACACCGCGCGCGGGACGGTCTTCGACGACCGCAACGGAAACGGCCTGCGGGACGCGGGTGAACGGGGACTTTCCGGGGTTCGGGTGTCGAACCAGCGCGAAATCGCGGTCACCGACCGCGAAGGGCGGTGGGAGCTTCCCTCGGGCGACGACACGGTCTTCTTCGTCATCAAGCCGCGCGGCTGGATGCCGCCGGTCAATCACCACCAACTCCCGCGGTTCTTCCACATCCACAAGCCCGCCGGATCTCCGCGCACCCTGAAATACCTTGGTGTCGAACCCACGGGACCGTTGCCGGCATCAATCGATTTTCCGCTCCGGCGCCAGTCCGAGCCGCGCACCTTCAAGGCCGTGTTCATGGGCGACACCCAGCCACGCGACATCCGGGAGGTGAACTATTTCCGGGACTCGGTCGTTCCCGAACTGGTCGGCACGGACGCCGCCTTCGGGGTCACCCTCGGGGACGTGGTCTTCGACGATCTGGGCGTCTTCGAACCGCACAACGCGGCGGTGGCCCTCATCGGTGTTCCCTGGTGGAACGTGATCGGCAACCACGACCACAACTACGACGTGCCGAACGACCGCGCCGCCAACGAGACCTTCACACGCTTCTACGGTCCGAACTACTACTCGTTCGACCACGGTCCCGTGCATTTCATCGCCCTGGACGACGTCGAATGGGGCGGGGCGAAACCGGAGGGAACCGGCACCTACACCGGGGGGTTGGACGCGCGCCAACTCGAGTTCGTGAAAAACGACCTCGCGCTGGTACCGGAGGATCAGCTCGTCGTGCTTCTGATGCACATCCCGCTGCACAACGTGGGGAACCGCGGGGAACTCTTTCGGCTCATCGAGAATCGCCGCTACACGCTGTCCATCTCCGGCCACACCCACTGGCACGAGCATCGGTTCATCACCCGGGAGGACGGTTGGATGGGCAAGGAACCGCACCACCACATCGTGACCGTGACCGCCTGCGGCAGCTGGTGGACGGGCGCTCCGAACGCCGCAGGCATTCCCCACGCCACCATGCGCGACGGGGCACCCAACGGCTACGCGGTCGTCACCTTCGACGGTCGACGCGCCTCGCTCGCGTTCAAGGCCGCCGGCATGCCCGCCTCGAAGCAGATGAACGTGATCCTTCCCGACGGCCTGACCACGGCCAACGCCTCGACCAACTGGATCCACGTGAATGTCTTCAACGGCTCCGAACGTTCCACCGTCGATTGCCGGATCGACGGCCGCGGGCCCTGGATCCGACTAGAAAAGGTCAAGGAACACGACCCCTCCTACGTCGCCCGCCAACTCGCCGAGGACGCCAATCCCCCGACCATTCCGCCCTATCGCAAGATGGGGAACCCGATCCTCTCACCGCACCTTTGGAAGACCCGGATGCCCGCCCTTGGCGGCGGCGAACACCGGATCGAAGTCAGGACCCGGGATCTTCACCGCCGGGTCCACCGCGCGGAGGAGCGATTCGCCGTGGCCCCGTGAGGTGAAAGGATCCCCGGCGCCGAATCCGAATCCGAATCCGCATCCGCATCCGATTTTTCCCAGGTCAGGCCCGGCGCCAGCGACGCCAGACACCGAAACCGAGAAGCCCCGCGCCCACGGCCAGCGCGACCTCGGTAGGTTCGGGAATCGCGGCCAGGGTGATGGTCCCGTCGACCAGCGTCGCCGCCAGGCCGGATCCACCAAGGACATACTCGCTGCTGACGAATCCGAAGCCGTCGACCTCCATCCCGAGACGCAGAGTCCAAGGACCGTCGGAAACCTCGAAACCCGTGGTGTCGACGGTCAATGTCGCGAGCGGGTGGAGCCCCGGCAGCAGGGGAACCGTGCTCCCGGACACCGAGGTGGTGATGTAGAGCAACGCAAACCCGGACGGCAACTCTTCCTGCGGGACTTCGCTCGAAAAGTTTCCGGCGAACGCGGTGCCCGTGTGCAGATCGGCGGCCGTGATCACCGGAACGGCGGGACCTCCGAGCGAGGGTCCGCCGCCGCCAATCGCCGCGAAGAGCGTGAAGGTGTCCACGTGCGCCGCGGTGCCCGAGTTGCTCACATAGAGGCTCAGCGGCTGCCCAGCCAGGTTGGGTTGAAGATCGTGGTCGCCCGCGATCAGAAACAGCGCGCCTGACGCGTCGCCGACTCCCAAGGCGAGCAGCGCGGAGGCAAGGATCGGAAGCCGGCTCACTGTGCCGGCGCCAACTGAAGGATGGAACGGTCGGTTCATCGTTGGATCGGGATGGGGTTGGGTTGGGTTGGGTGGGGTGGGGTGGGGATCGAATGCGCTTATTCGTTGGAAACGAGAATGCGGAAGAACTGGTTCGGTCCGCGGTCCGCCATGGGGAACTCGAACACGTAGGTCGCGCCGTCCCGGAGAATTCGCGGCTGGGGAACCAAGTCGCGCCACGTATCCCCGAGCCCGCCGGAAGCCTGGACCCGAAATACTCCCGCGTCGGGGCTCTCCCACCGGAACCGGCCGATCAGAACACGGCCCGCCCCCGTTTCCTGGGTTTGGACGGACCACGGGGAATCGGCTCCGGCCGGGACCGCGGAGAGTCGGGTCGCGCCGGCCGGCGGCGGCGCCAGAAACGGGGAACTGGTCGCCATGGGAACCGGATCACCGGCGCCCAACTGGATCAAACGCAGCGCCGTCGTGATCCCGGTTGAATTGGCGCGCATGACCGACACATCCGGCCCCCCCACCAACCGGTCGCGATTGATGTCATAGGGATCATCGATCGGCGCCGGATTGCTGATACCTCTCGGATGCGCCCGAATGGCGGATTCGTCCGTGCCGCCCACGATCGCGTTGAAGGTCGAGTCCCCCGTCTCCCCGATCGCATTCCCAAAGTAGAACGTGTCCGGCGTCGCCAACCCAGTGTTGGCTGTCGCAAGGACCGTGACCTGGAGCCACTGCTTCTGAATCGTGTTATCCAGCCAGATCAGCGTCACCCGGTCCGCGCCTCCAACCCCGGCGCCTTCGCGGACGGCGACCGTGGTGGGGTCGGGGGCCGCGGCCCAGCCGGCCGGAGTGCTGGTGTTGCCCCGCCGGAAGGTGAAATCCGACGCCCCGGGCGACGCGCCGTTCGGAAGGTCCACCATGACCCCGTTCAGCCCGCGGCTGTAGCTGGTGTAGTTCGAAAAAGTCGCCGTCCCCGCAAGCAGCGCCACCTTGTCCGGCGCCAGGGCGTCGTCGTCGGAGGCATTCGCCGCGCCGCTGTTCCCGTCCCACGCCGATCGGTTGTAAAAGACAAACCGTCCGGTCACGTCCACCGGACCCGCCGCCGGAAAAAAGCCGTAGTGCGCCGTGTTGGACGCCGAAGTCGAGGTCCCGACGACAAAGCCCGCGATGGCCGAAAACGCGGTGTAATTGGCCGAGGACGAGAACGACGCGCCGCCCGCGAAGGCGGCCGGTTCCAGCCGGTAATTCGCGCTGCTCGACGAAGCCAACACGGGTGGCGTCGCCCAAAAACCCGACGAAACAGCGGCTAGGATCAAGACGGCGAAGTTCGGGAGAGTCGCGGAACCCGGAGTCATTTCTCCGGCCTGGGATAGAGCCTGGAGACGGTTCATCGCTGGGCCCCTTCGCGCGTTGTCATGACGGCTTGACTGGCACCGGGGTCGCCGGACTCCGGCGGAGGATCTCCCAGCGGTCCCGCGAGGCGGGCCCGGAAAGAACTCCCAGGCCTCGCCCAAACCCCGGTTCCAAGTTGAATGGTCCCCGCGGACCGGAACTGGACCCTGGATCCGGAGTTCGCTGTGAACGCCGTCACCGTGAGGGTATCGGTGACGATTTTGTCGACCACCTCATCCGCGTTCACCGTATGGCCGGATGGAGCGCTGGAAGCCGTCGGCGTCATCTCGTGGTCGACGACCGTGTTGTCACCCGCGTTGATCGCGCTCCGGTTGTCATTCGCGAAACTTCCGCCGTTGATCGGCGTGCCCATGGCGGTGAAGGGAGAGACGGGCGAATTGATGTTCGGATTCGACCAGTAGTTCAAACGGGGGGAGGAGGTTCCACTGGCAAGGCCCATGATCGTCCGCCAATTGGCACCATTGCGGAATCCGTGTCCGTAAGGGAAAGGCGTCAGCGTCCCGTCGTTGTCATGCCGGCATCCCTGGTTGTGTCCGAACTCATGGGCAAACGTGAAGTTCCCCGTCGCGCAAGCAAACATCGTCACCTGGAACATGTTGGAATAGTCCGTGTAGTCGAATCCGTAGGCGATTCCGCACCAGTCCGGATCGGTCCCATCAACAATCAGACAGCACATGTCCGCGTCGTAATTCGTACGAAGGTCGTGAATCTCGTCCATGAAACCGTCGCCGCTTCCCCGGAACCGGACCACGTCGTTCTCGATGGCCGAAGTTTCGTCGTAGTCCGTCTCGTGGAGGCAGGCCAATTCCATCCGCATCGTGACGCCGCTGTTCGCGTAGCCTTGGTTCGTCTCGAGAATCGCCAGGTCGATCAACTCTTGCATCGTCAGCCCGTAATAGAAGGCCGTCAGGTTCCGTGACGAAGAGGTGTAGGCGATCAGCACCCGAACCCGGTTGTCCGTCGGCGTGTCCGCCAAGCGGGCCTCACCGGGTTTGGCCAACGCGCGTCGGGATCGCACCGGTCCGAAAAAGTCGCCGATGCCCACTTCATCCCGCCCGCGACCGGGGAGAGCGGCAGGAGGAGGCACCCGACCCGCGCCACACTCGGGCAACGTCGCCGGATCGTGCTCCACCACCGCATACTGACCGTCGCCCAAAGGGAGGATCTGATAGTTGCCTTGGATCGTCGCGATCGAACCCGCAACCCGATCCCCCGTCATGATGAACGCCGCCGACCCTCCCTGCGGAAGTCTCCCCGTCCAGGCGCGTCCCGCCACCCCCGTGAACCCGATGTCCATGCGTTCCGCTTCCACCTCGAGATCCGGAAACAGGGCCAGTTTCAGCCGCCTCCCGTCGAAGGCCCCCCGGTCCAAAGCCGCCACACGGGTCCGCCGGAAGTTCGACCTGGCTCGGATCCGGGAGAAGATCGCCGCCCCGTCTCCCGCCAATTCGGCCGTCGACGGGCGAAGGAGCGGACGGGCCACTTCCGTGTCAGCCGTCCAACCGCGGTCGGAAAGCATCACCGCCATCAGCAGCAGCCCACGGAGCGTCAACGCACCCAAACCCAAACCACGCGTTCCCGCGCGCGGACCGCTCATCGGGCCCCCTCCAAACCCGCGGTCGTCGTCGTCGTCGTCCGCCGACCCAACTCCGCTTCGAGTTGCCGGATGCGCTCATCCTGCGAGGCCATGCGCTTGTTCTGATCGATCAGGTGAAGCGTCAGTTCCTCGATCTTCTCCATCATCCGCTTCTGCATCTCGCCGATCGGCAAACCGTTCTTCGCGATCTCCGACGCCGTCGGGATGCCCGGCAGGTGCCTGCGCTCCTTGATGTGCGCTTCGACCTCCTCCAGGGGCTGCAACCGGTAGTCGTCCTGGAAGACGAAATCAGGCCAATCGGCCGAATCCTCGACCAGCAGCTCTTCGCACACAATCTGGCCGTTCACCGACAACTCGTAGCCGGGCTTCGGCGTGTCCGTCGCGATCGCCACCCAATCGCTGTCCAGGTCCACCACCAGACTCGGGGTCGTATCACTTGCGGACGATTTCATGACGAAACGATCGCCCACGTCCGAATAGTAGAGGCCGTATTCCGGGAACGCCGGGGAATGCATGATCACGGGCTTGTCGGCGTTCGATGTCCCGCTCGGATAGACGTACATCGCCGGCGTCGACACCGTGGGGAAGCCAATCGACCCGTCGACGGTCAGGGTCGCGAAGGGGGAGGCCGCCGAGACGCTCCCGATTCCTACGTTGCCGTTCGTGGCGACGATCAATCCTCGGTTGCTCGAGTCCGCCAGAATATTGAACCGCCCATCGCTCCAGTTTCCGATGTTGGGCCCCACAAACCATGTCTCCGCCGAATTCGCGAACTGGATGCCAAACCCGGCGTTGGATAATGGAGACTTGATGCGGAGGTGAGGAACCGAGACCGACGACGGCAAGTTGATCTGCGCGACAGCATTGGCATCCAACGTGGCGGTGCCCACCGCGATCCCGCCCAACGCCGTCAGCTTGCCTGTCATCGTGTCACCGGACTTCAGCACGTAGCGCACGTCCACGCTCCCCAGGTTGAAGTCCGAGAGGGTCAGGCTCCCATCGAGGACATCGGCGCTGGTGATCGACTCGTCCGCGATGTCCACCGACAGAATCGTCCCGTTCAGGATGTCCACCGAGTGGACCGTGTTATCCAAGATCTTCGCCGACGTGACCGCCCCGTTCGCGAGGTCGTCCACGACGATGGTTCCATCGAGAATGTTGCCACTCTGAACAGCGCCCGCCGCCAGTTGTTGGGCACCCACCGCTCCCTCGGAAACGGTCGCGGCCCGGAAGGCATACGGCACCGAGAGCAGTCGCTGGTCCGGCGTCAGTTGCTCGAAGCCGTGAACTCCGTCGCTGAACCAGACTCGAAGATGGAGGTTCGTCGAATTCCACACTGTCGGAGGAATCGGCGACGTCATGTTCGCCACGTTGGTGTCGCCCAACGGGACCGAATACCGCCCGTTGAAAACGCTCGTGAGGATCGAAGTGGCCGGCTCGCTCCCCGCCACGCTCGACCCGTCATGACTCCACGCCGTCGAGGGCCAGCCGGATCCAGTGCCCAGCGCGAACTTGAACTGCCCCTGCCCGTCGAACGGAATCCCGTTCACTTGGACGAATCCGATGTGGCTGAAGACCGGCGGAGCCTGCGCCTGAACCGGCCCGCCCGCTCCCAAAACCATCCACGCCGCCAGCCAACCCCCTACCCGCAACGGCCATCGCCAGGATTGAAACGAGAACCACGACTCTTCCCGCTGATCCAGGTACATTTTCATACGTCAACTCCCGCAAGTGAAATCACTAGATTTCACGACACGCAAGGAGTTTCCCGGGGTTTGTTGAACGCCGTTGGAAAGCTCGTCTGAGTCCGACACGGCCCCGCGAAAAGGGTTGGCCTCCCGCATGGCCGACAGCTTTTTCTTCTCCCGGCGCATGTCCGCTTTCCGTTCCCTAATCCTCCTCGGACTCGTCGCGCTGGCATTGGCCGCCTGCCGACGGGAACCTCGCGCGTCCGGGAGCCTCGCCCACGACGCCTACCTCTGGCAGCGCGCCTGGAATCCGGAGGTTCGGGACGCGGTCCGCTCGCATGCCGGAGCGTTCGGCGTGCTCTCAGTCCTGTTCGGCGAGATCGGATGGGCATCGGGATCGCCGAAGCTCGTCCGCGTGTCTTCCGACGCGGCGGTTCTTCGGGACCTCGCTCCGACGACCCGGATCGGCATCGCGCTCCGGGTCGGATCCTTCGCGGGACCGTTCGAGGCGGATGACGCGACGACTCGATTCCTGCTGGGCGCCGCCCGGGATTGCCTCCGGACCGCGCAAGCGGCGGGTATCCAGGTCGCTGAATTCCAGATTGATTTCGACTGCTCGGAGCGTCGCCTGGACGGCTACCGGATCTGGGTGGAAGAACTCCGGCGCGAGCTGGCACCGGTTCCATTGATTCTCACAGCGCTTCCGAGTTGGCTGAAACAACGGACCTTCCCCGCCCTCGCGAAGGCGTCCGACGGCTTCGTCCTTCAAGTCCACTCGCTCTCCCGCCCCGCGAACATCCACGCCCCCGCAACCCTCTGCGATCCCGCGTTGGCGATGCGAGCCGTCGAGCGCGCGGCGCGCGCGGCGCCGGGCGTGCCTTTCCGGGTCGCGGTTCCCACGTACGGCTACCTCCTGGCATTCGACACCCAAGGCGGCTTCCTGGGCGCTTCCGCCGAAGGCCCGGCCCCGGCCCGCCCGACGGGAACCACCCATCGCCAACTCAGCGCCGACCCGTCCGCGATGGCTCAACTGGTCGCCGACTGGACCGGGGATCGACCCGCTTCCATGACAGGCCTGATCTGGTACCGGCTGCCCGTCGCGGGCGATCGCCTCAACTGGCGTTGGCCCACGCTCGAAAGCGTCATGGCGGGAACGACTCCGCTGGCCCGGCTCGCTGCAACGACGGAATCCCCCAGTCCGGGCCTGAGCGAAGTCACCGTGACCAATCAAGGCTCCGCCGACTTCCAGGGACCCGTCGCCATTCGACTTCGATGGACCGGTGCCCGACGGCTGGGCGCCGACGGCATCCGCGGATTCGAGGCGATCCTCCCCGGCGCCAACGAGGTGTTGTTCACGAATGCGATTTGCCGCTTGCCCGCGGGCGAAGGGGGTCGTATCGGCTGGGTGCGCCTGGATTCCCAGGCTTCGATCATCGTGGATCCGATTTCTCCCGACCGATGAACCGACATCAACCGTCCCGGAAAGACCGCGCCACGGGACTGCTCATCGCCGCGGTGGTCGCGGGCATCCTTTGGCCGGTCCTTTGGGCCTGTGGCCCCTTTTTCCCGAACTCACTCCTTCTGAGTGGGGACGACGCCATCCTTCAGGCGCCCGCGACCCGTTTCTTCAGCGAACTGGATCGACTCCAACTCGAACCTCTTCCCGGCCTGGTCCACTCCCGGAGCGACGCCTCGGACCGCGAAACGACTCTCGCCGCCGAAATCACCGACCTGCGACACGCCCTCGCCGACCAACGCATCGGAACCAACGCGGTTGCCGAACTCCTGCTCACTTTCAGCCGGCGCCGCGCCGATTTGGAGGATCACCTGCGAAACTTCGATCGCTGGCGCGGCAGGAAGGATCGGGCCCGCTGGACTTCGCGGATCCCGGATGCGGACGACGCGAAGGCCGCCGAACCGCCGCCTCGCTGGGTCGCCACCGTGTTGCCGGAGCCCATTCCCGGGGAATTCGACCTGTATTTCCGCGGGGCCGTGGCTTGGCACGAAGGCGCCACCAACGACGCCCGGGCGGCGTGGGAATCCCTCCTCGGCCTCCCGCCGGCGGCCCGGCGCTTCAAGTCCACCTGGGCCGCCTACATGCTCGGCCGATCCTGGCATGACGAGAATCCCGGACGCGCGACCAAGTATTACGAGTCCAGCCGGAAACTCGCCCGGGCCGGGCTCGCCGACACCGCCGGCCTGGCCGTGGCGAGCCTGGGATGGGAAGGGCAACTGAAACTGCGGACCAACGACCTGGCCGGAGCCCTGCGGCTCTACCTCGACCAGTATGCGGCGGGCTCGACCGTCGGTTCCGGACTCTCCCTCCAGGTCGCCGCGGAAAGGGTGCTGGCGGCTCCGGCCGAACTCCGACTCACGGTGGCCAGGGATCCGATCGCCCGCCGTGTGATCACGGCCTGGCTCCTCGCGTCCAGGGGCCCCTTCGCTTCGGAACTCCCACCCGAAACCGACCCGCCCGGCATGGCCGAGGTTCATGCCTGGCTCGAAACGCTGGAAAATGTTGGATCAGCCGAGGTCCCGCTCGCCGAGCAGTTGGCTGTCCTCACCTACCGTCTGGGTGACTGGGATGCCGCCGCCCGGTGGGTCGAACTCTCCGGGGATTCGCCCGTCGCGGAGTGGATCCAGGCCAAACTCCTTTTGCGGGACGGCAAACTCGACGAATCGGCGGAGGCGTATTCCCGCGTCCTGGCCCGACTTCCCCTCGCGCCACCCGAACGCGTCCGATTCGAGGCTCCCGCTTTCGCGGACAGCCTCGCCGACGAGTCCGATGGCGTGCCCGCCCGCCGCATGGTCCTTGGGGAATCAGGAGTGCTCCACCTCACCCGCGGCGAGTTCGTCCAGGCACTCGACGCGCTGCTCCGGGCCGGGTATTGGCAGGACGCCGCCTACGTGGCCGAACGCGTCCTCACCCTCCCCGAACTGCGCGCCTACGTGGATACCCAGTGGCCCGCCGCACCCCGTCTGGGTGAGTCCCCGGACGACCCGCGGACGGCCAACCTCTCCCAACCGGGCGCCGACCCTCGCCGGGGCATCCGGCACCTCCTGGCAAGGCGCCTGACCCGCTCGAACCAGGGTCGGGAGGCCACTCCCTATTTCCCCGCGGAATGGCGGGAACCGCACCAAACCTTCATCACCCAACTAGGACGTGGCGAGGACGCCTCCCTCCCTCCCTTGGAGCGCGCGCGCGGGTGGTATGCCGCCGCGTGGATCGCGCGAACCAACGGCCTCGAACTCCTCGGAACCGAAGTCGCCCCCGATTGGGCCATCTGGGCGGGCCAATACGAGTGGGGCCCGGATCGTTCCGGACGTTCGTCGACCGCCGGGCGGCTCCTGCGCCCGACCCCTGCGGAACTCGCGCGCGCGGGCGCCCACACCGCCGATCCCGAAGTGCGATTCCACTACCGTTATCAGGCCGCTTTCCTGGCCTGGGACGCGTCACTCTGGATGCCCGACAACGACTCCGAGACCGCCACCATGCTCCATTCGGCGGGCCAATGGTTGAAGGTCCGGGATCCAAAAACCGCCGACCTCTTTTACAAGGCCCTGGTTCGCCGCTGTCGCGCCACGGAACTTGGCGACGCCGCCGATCGTCAGCGCTGGTTCCCCGATCTGGATGCGACCGGGAAACCCATCGTCACCAGGAAACCCTGAACCCGCCTCGCGTGCCTCCGATCGTCATCGCCTGCGGCGACCATGCCGGGATTGGTCCGGAAGTGGCGCTCAAAGCCGTCGCCGCCGAAAGGCTCAACCGCGTGGCGACGGGATTCGTGCTGATCGGTGACGGCGAAGAATTGGCCCGCCTCCGAACCCGGCTCGCGCCCGACCTCCCCTGGGTCCCCTACCCGGATCCCGAATCCCACCTCGGCCTGGCGCGATCGCCCTTGCGACCCGAACCGACGGGGGAATGTCCCGTGTGGCACCTCGACGTTGGCGGCGTCGACGCGGGTGGTCTTGGACGATCAACCAGCGGTTCCGGCACGGCCCGCGCCGCTCTCGACTACCTGACCCGGGCGGCCCAGGGCTGCCTTCGCGGAGAATTCGCCGCGCTGGTGACCGCCCCGGTCAGCAAGGAGGCCATCCTCCGGTCCGACGTTCCATTCGTGGGTCAAACCGAGTATCTCGCCGAACTCAGCCGCGCCCCCGAGGTGACCATGATGCTGCTGGGCGACGACGATCGTGGACGGTGGCTCCGGGTCGCCCTCGTCACGACGCACATTCCGCTTCGCGATGTCGCCTCATCCATCCGCGCGTCGGAGGTGACCCGGGCCATCCGACATGCCGCCGAAGCCTGCCAGCGGCTCGGGCAAGCGCGGTCGCGGATCGGAGTCGCGGGGCTCAATCCGCACGCGGGCGAAGGCGGAATGCTCGGCGACGAGGAGATCCACGCGATCGGCCCCGCCATCGCGGCGGCCCGGGAATCGGGAATCGACGTCCACGGCCCAATCCCTGGGGACACGCTCTTCCATCAGGCCCTTCGGGGTGATTTCGATGCGGTGGTGGCGATGTACCACGACCAGGGACTGGCCCCATTGAAACTGGTCGCTTTCGATCGGGGCGTGAACTGGAGCCTGGGCCTGCCGTTCATCCGGACGTCCCCCGATCACGGAACCGCGTTCGACATCGCGGGAAAAGGCATCGCCGATCCAGCCAGCATGCGGGCTGCGATCCGAATGGCTGGCCGGCTGGCGGGCGGCTCCGGGGGCTTTGGGGCCTGATCAGCGCCGCAAAAATTTGCGCATCAGTCCGCCCGAACTCGGGGGTTCCCCGGTCGTCCCCGGCCGGAAACGCGCGACCAGCACCTGGCTGCGGGCCGCGGTCAGCGCCATGATGAACTCGTCGTACGACTGAAAGCGCTCGGGCGGATTTTTCGCCATGGCGCGCCAGAGCGCGTCGCTCGTCGGTTGGGTGATGTCCGTCCGCACATGGTTCGGGGGCGTCAGCGGGGTGTGGATGTGGGCGCCCACCAACTCCTCGATCGTCGGAGCCTCGAACGGCACGTGGCCCGTCAAGGCGTGGTAGAGCGTGCCCGCCAGGCTGTACATGTCCGACAGGAAGGTCTCCTGCTCACGCTTCACCTTCTCGGGCGCGACGTAGTAGGGCGTGGCCCACAGGGAGGATTCATCGACGCCATCATGCTGGGCGGCGCGGGCGAGGCCGAAATCCACCAGCTTGGGTTCCCCGTCGGCGTTGAAGAGGATGTTCCCCGGTTTGATGTCGCGGTGGAGTAGGTTTTTCTTCAACGCGGCATCGAGCGCGCCGGCGACCTTGATGCCCACGTCCAGGATATCCAGCTCGGAGAGCGTCGTCTCCTTCTCGATCCGGCTGTCGAGACTGCCGCGATCGGCGAGTTCCATGACCATGTACAACTGGCCGTTGAGCTGATCGAACTCGTAGATGTGGATGATGTTCGTGTGGTTGAGCGCCCCGCAGGCCCGGGCCTCCCGCTGGAACGATTCCACCGCCTCGCGGTCCTCCAGGAGTTCCCGGCGCATCATCTTCACCGCCACCTCCCGCAGCAGCATGTCGTCAAAAGCCCGGTAGACCGTCCCCATGCCCCCCGAAGCGATCGGCCCCCGCAGCTCCAGTTGCCGCATCTTCAGCGGAACCATCAGCGGATGGCTGCACTTCGTGCAGGGCGTGAATTCGAGGGGAGGAAGGTCCGGCTGAACGGCAAAGTATGGTGAAACATTTGGATGAAGTTGTGCTCTTATGAACTCTTCATGGCTATCTTGACCCCCTATTAAAGACACAAGACGTACCGATCCCGCAAAATTGTACGCAGTTGGCTACTGCCAATACACCCCCTGCAAACATGTCGTGGGATTGATACTTTAAGGCAAGAGTTGGATCTTTTGAAGATTTACCAATTACTTCGCAGTACTGGTACTCGTCAAGTATGGTATCTCCAATTACCAAAACATTGAGAGACGCCATTTTGTCCAAAATCACCAATATTTCATCTAAATTAGCGATTCCGGAAGAGCTCAAGATACTTTTTGATTTCAATCGGCAAATTGGATAAATACCGATTGATTAAATTCGTGGAACTAAAGACAATATCCTCTGCTGAAAGATAGCCTCGCCCCGATTTAATGAACAATTTTTTCCTCTATAGCGATTTTTTCCGGTCATATCTGATGCGGTATTTTTAAATTCTGATCCTTTGACAAAAATATCCGGGCGCAATAGCCTCAAAGTCTCCTTGGCTGTGGGCCACTCATTGACTGCCACATAATCAACACAATTCAAAGAAGCAACAACTTCAGCGCGCAGAGTTTCTGTAAAAGCC
>CALNYA010000040.1:0-8018 GCA_942490575.1 uncultured Verrucomicrobiota bacterium | reverse complement strand
GAGCACATGCACGGGAAGGACTGGATGGATGTGGCCTCGCATGCCGAGTTGACCTTCGAGGCCGAATCCCTGGGCGGCGTGAAGAAATCCGGCGACTCCTACGCGGGCGAGGTCCGCGGCAAGATGACACTCCGTGGCGTGACGAAGGAGATCACCGTGCCTGTGAAGCTGACCTACCTGAAGGACAAGCTCGGCGCCCGCACCAACGGTCGCATGCAGGGCGATCTCCTGGTCCTTCGCTCGCGATTTATGGTCAAACGAAGCGACTACGGCATCAATCCGGGCGCGCCGACGGACAAGGTCGCCGACGAGATCGAACTCACGCTCAGCCTCGCGGGCTATTCGCCGAAGCCGTAGGCCCCATCCCGATCCCCATGCCCAAGCCCGAGTCGAAAACCGTTCCCATCGAATTGCCCGGTCTGCGGGTCACCGTGGACCGGGTGGCGTTCAATCCGAACGCCCAGACCCCGTCCGATCGTCCGTATTGCTTCGTCTACCACGTCACCATCCACAACGACTCCGATGTCGCGGTGACGATCAAGGGCCGGAAGTGGGTGGTGTGCGCCGATGACGGCGAAATCCTGACCGTCGAAGGCCCTGGCGTCGTCGGGCAGACGCCCTTCCTCCAGATTGGCGAGTCGTTCACCTACAACAGCCATCACCTTCTCCGGACCAAGTCGGCGACCGCCGAGGGCGCCTACCTCGGGCTGGATTCCGACGGACGGGCCGTGGTCACCCGGATTCCGAAGTTCGAGATGGTGCTGCCTGGGGGTGATTGACTGGTTGGGGCGAGGATTCGTTCCTGTACCGCCGACTTTCCAGTCGGCTGGGGCGAGGGAGGGCCGGCTGGAAAGCCGGCGCGACAAGGGCGGAGTCCTGTACCGCCGACTTTCCAGTCGGCTGGGGCCGAGGGAGGGCCGGCTGGAAAGCCGGCGCGACAAGGGCGGAGTCCTGTACCGCCGACTTTCCAGTCGGCTCCGGTTCGGCATCTCACTTCACGGAAATGGCTCCGGGAACCCCGAGTCCCCGAAGTCGCTCGATTTCACCGTCGACGTCTCCGCCTTCAAAAAAGGAAACCCAACCGAACACCCGAACGGTCTCGCCCGGGGCACAGTCCGGAAACACCGGGTCCGCGTGGATGCACGGCACGAATTCGTTGCCCCACGTCCGCCCGCAGGATTCCCAGGCCGTGAGGATCCACCGCCGTCCGTCCTCCGACCGTGCGGCGGCGAACGGGCTCGCGAAGACCTTGTTCGCGAGGGTCGGTTCCCCGAAACCCGAGGCCTTGGCGAGCATGACGCAGTTCTGGACGCGAAGCCCCGTCAGGCGTTCTCGGGTTCCGTTCTTCAGCCAGAGATCGAACAGAACTCCGTCCGCCCGCGGTCGGACCGAGGCACCGAAGGCGATTCCGTTGGGTAGGGTCCGGTCGTGGGACAGTGACCCCTTGTCCCCCGGCGTCCATTCGAGGCGGGGCAGGGTGATCCCCTTCTGATCCCACACCGTGGGAATGTGGGTGTGGGCCAGATAAATCAGCCCGAGGTTGGAGAAAATCGCCTCCGGCACATCCACCACCGCGTACCCGCCTCCCGCCCACGGCGGAAACACGCTCACCTTGGTTTCGCGCTGGGGGTTTCGCGCGCCGTCGAAAAATCCCTGCCGAGGGTGTCGCCCGCCGGGGTAGGGGAGAACCCGCAAGGGCTCACCTTGTGCGACGGGTCGCGGTGCTGGCGGATCCGACAGGTTCCCCCGGGCGAGGGCGTCGTTCAGCTCGTCCCGGCCAAGCCCCGTCGCCGCGGCCATTTCCTCACGGGTGTACCGATGGTCGATCGTCATGGATTCCAGCCACCGGCGGAGATCCCCGCTTTCCGTCGGAGTCCGGTGCGCGGTGAGGAGTTCGGCAAGTCCCGTCCTCAACCAAGCCGGGGCGTCCTGGAACGCCGCCCATGTCTGGGGCGACTGGAACAGCCCCGGCGTGACCAGCGCGGTGAGGAGTTCCGTTCGGAAGAGCCCCGCTTCGCTCAACGGAGTGCCCTGCGGCCCGAGGATGAAACTGTCGCCGTAACCGAGACCGTCGGGGCGGTCGGCCTGGACCACGTTCGCCCGGGCCACCACCACCTGGAACTGGCACGCGAGCCCGATGTGACAGTTGCGGACCCATCGGAGATGATCCTCCATGACCGCCGGACGGATCGCGTTGTTGTGGGGTGTGAACAGGATCTCCGCGCCCTGAAGCTTCGCCGCCATCGCCACATACGGATAGGAGGTGTCGGCGCAGATCAGGACCCCGAAACGCGCCCCATGCGCCTCGAAGACCGGTAGTTCGGTGCCGGGTGTGAAACCCAGCGAGTCCCGGTCGCCGGGGGTGAGCAGCACCTTGTCGTAGCGTCCGAGGAGTCGGCCCCTTTGGATCACCAGGACCGAATTGAAGAGGTTGGTCCCCGATCGCAACGCCAGACCCGCCAGGACAACCGTGTCGTGGGATCGGGATTCGGCGATGAAGGCGCGAAGATCCGGATCATTCAGCGGGCGGGCGCCTCGCCGGACCACCTCGGCGCTTTCATATCCGGAAAGAAAACACTCGGGGAAGGCGACGAAGTGACTGCCCCGGGCGCGCGCCTGTTCGATGACACTGCGGCACGTCTCAAGGTTCGCCGCGAAATCCCCCTCCTTGCAGGGCCCCTGGTACACCGAGACAACCACCGGCTTCTGAAGCCCCCACGACGAAAGGGAAACGGCCCAGGCCAGGACCATGCAGGCGACGCGCGTTTTCATGTTGGGATGACGCCGCATGAAACGACCTGCTTCCGCCGGGGTCCAGCCCAACCCGGGCCGGACCCTGGGTCGCGGCTCCCACTTCGACTTCCGCTCCCGCCGAATGGCTGGCTCAGCGCAGTTCCAACCCGAAGTACTGCGCCGACGCTGTCGTGGGCGCCAGGACCGACTGCCATCCGTCGGCGACGTCCGGCGTTTCATTCACCTCCCGCCAGTTCGCCGGATCGCCGAGCGCGTCGGCCGTTCGCGATTGGAATCCCGTCGAGGGCGCTGGCCAGCGCAACCTCACACGATCGCCCTCCTGCGAAACGTTCAATCGCAGCAACGCCGGGGCGCCCGGCACTCGAACCGGGATCGAACCCACGGGTTTCAGGGCCGGGCGTGGGCGGTCGGACCGCTTTGGTTTGCATGGCCTAGGGCGGTCCGACGGAGGGTGGTTGCCGCGAGGCGAGCCGCTACGCTTTGCTCATGGCGTTGGGGCGGTACCGGCGACGTGGTCCATCAGGAAGTTGTAGGCCAGGGTTCCGATCCGCTGCCCGATGGCCGCACCCGCCGGGATCGATGCCGGGAAGTGAACTCCCGCCCAGAATCGGCTCTGACCACATTCGTGAGCGAATTCGGTCCAAGTAGCCCAGCCAATGGTCAGGTCGGCTTGGGGGGTGATTCCGGGTTCGATGGTCGAGGAGCCCTTCGGCACATTGAAGGACCAGCCGAGGGCGTCCGAGTCGAAGAACAGCCTGCTGGACTGGGCGTGAGCGGCGCAGAACGAAGCCGAGCCCGAAGGATACTCGGGGTGGTCGGCGACCGGCAGGTAGCTCCGCCATTGGCTGGCGGGCAGGTCGTTCACCGTCCCCTCACCCGGGCCGCCCCAGGCGGTGACCGGACGATCCCCGTAGATCTCGCCGATGGCGGTGAAGGGGCGAACCGAGTCGTGGCGGGTCTTCTCCTGCCAGATGGCGATGCCCGTGTCGAACGCCGCCAGGTTGGTGACGAAATCGTACCAGACGAATTGTTCGAGCGAGAGTCCGCTGACGATGGCCTTGAAGAGCGCCGAGAAACCGAGGCTGTTGATCTTGTTGTCGAAAAGCTCGGCGACCATTTTCTGCCGGTCGGTCATGGCCGCCGAGGCGGCGAGGACGTCGTCGACTTGTTGCTTGTAGAGCTGCCGTTTCTTGATGTCGCTGGCGACCGGTTTGGGGGAGCGAAACACGTGCGGCGTCCGGTAGGAATAAGGGTCCACCAGCGCGTACTGGGGCGTGACATACTGTTGAACGGCGAAGATGCCGTGACCGTTGTCGAGCAAAGCCGGCTGCCAGCGGGAAGCGTCACGGACTTCGTAGGCGGTGTTGACGGGCTCGTATCCGGTGTAATCCGCGTAGCGCCGGCGATTGTATCGCTGTTCCTGCCCGTGGCCGCGTTTCGTGCGGTTTCCGAGTTGGTTCATCCCATCATTCTCGCGCGCGGCGACCACGGCTTGACCCGCGAGATTGCCGATGCCGATCGGGGACGTCGGGTCGAGGGAGGCGTTGTCCGGGTCCAAGCCCACGCCCGCGAGCATCGCGCGCCAGTTGTCGGAGTGGGAGGGGTAGAGGCTGTTCAGGACGTGAAGCGTGGCGTGAAGGATGGCCACGTTGCGGTTGGCGTCGGTCCGCTCCGCGGGCGGGCGGCGGTCGATGCGGGAGGAGACCCCCACGCTCGTCTCGGCGTAGGGCGCGATGGAGTCGAACCAGCCGTGATTCAGGATCGTGGTGGTGCGCAGGATGAGCGTCGCGTCGCCGGGTTTGACGGTCGAGAAGAGGACCGGAATGACCTGGGGAATGATGACCTCGATGGGGGCGGATCCGGTGTCGAAATCAAACGCGCGAACCGGCGCGGGATTGAGAAGAGGCAGGATCACCGCCAGCGCGATGCCAAAACGCCGATGCCAGAAAGGGTTCGGTAGAGCTTTCATGAGGGTTAAAGTTTTCGGGTCGAGGTATTTAGACACGGTTCTATTCGGAAGAGTCAAGATTCGAATGCCGTCGGAGTCGGACCGCGAAGGCCTTCCGTTGGAGCGACTTACCCGAGCACCCCGTCGATCGGACGCGCCCCGCCCGCGACCCCCGTCAGTCGTTCCTGACGGGCGTTCACCTCGAAACTCAGCGCCTCATGGTCGAGTCCCAGGGCGGTCAGGATCGTGGCGTGGAGATCCCGGAAATGGATGGGTTGGTCCACCGCCGAGAGTCCGATCTCGTCCGTGGATCCAATCCGTTGTCCCGCTTTCACGCCGCCGCCCGCCATCCAGATCGTGAATCCGGCGGCGTTGTGTTGCCGGCCCGACTCGCCCTGCATCATCGGGGTGCGCCCGAACTCGCTGGCCCAGACGACCAGGGTCGTTTCCAGCAGACCGCGCTGCTTCAGGTCCGCCAGCAGCGCCGCGATGGGCTGGTCGGTCCACCGGGCGCGTGGCGAGTGGTTGTCCCTGAGTTTCGCGTGGGCGTCCCACCCGTCTTTGTCCGGCATGTCGTAGACCTGCACAAACCGCACCCCACGTTCCACGAGTCGGCGCGCCAACAGGCATTTTCTCCCAAAATTCCGGGCTTGGGGATCCGCATGTTCCAGTCCGAATCCGCGCCTGAGCGCCTCGGGTTCCCGCTCCAGATCGCCCACTTCCAGGGCCGCCGACTGCATGCGGTAGGCGAGCTCGTAGCTGGCGATTCTGGCGTCCAGCGCGGTGTGCCCAGCGCGCTCCCGGCGGTGGAGCAGGTTCAGATCCCGGATCAGGTCGAGGGAGCGGCGCTGGCCTTCCGCGAGGTCGGCGGGCGGCAGGAGATCCAGCACCGGGGTCCCCCGATCGCGCAAACGGGTCGGCTGAAAAGCCGCCGGCAGGAATCCATTGGAATAGTTCGCCGCCCCGCCGAGCGGACCGGCGTCGAACAGCATCACGTAGGCCGGCAGTTCCTGGTTTTCCGTCCCCAGCCCGTAGGTCACCCAGGAACCCAGGCTGGCCTTGCCCGGCCGGATGTCTCCGGTGTGCATCTGGTAGCTCGCTGGACCGTGGTTGTTGGAGTCCGCCTGCATCGAATGCACGACGCAGAGGTCGTCGACGTAGCGCGCCACTTCGGGGTAGAGGTCGCTGACCCACAGTCCCGACTGGCCGTGCTGCCGCCAGGCATAGGGACTGGCCATGAGTTCATCCTTGCAGCCATGGAACACGTTCGCGTGCCTCGTGGCCTCCACCCGCTTCCGGATCGCCTCGGGGACCGGCTTTCCGTCGAGCCGCTGCAGAAGCGGTTTGTAGTCGAATGTGTCGACCTGCGATGGACCCCCGACCATGAAGAGGAAAATCACCGATTTCGCCCGCGGCACCCTCGGGGGTGTGCGCGGCGCGAAGGGATTCAGCGGATCCATCCCGGCGCCGCCCGCCGGGTCGCCCGCCCGTGCGAGTCCATTAGCCAGCGTGGAAAGCGCCATCGCCCCGAACCCGCCCCCCATGCGACTGAGGAACGCGCGTCGACTGCCGAACGACGGAACGACGAACACGACTTCGAAGCTGCCCGGTCCGGGCCTGCTGGCGAGTCGGAAGTTTGGCGGAATTCTGGCCGCTTGGACGCGATTGGGAAACCTGCTCCAATCCCGCCTCGTGACGTCCAAAGCCCGGACTCTCCTCGCGGCGATTGCGCTCGCGGCCGCGGCCGTGGGCGGAATCGCCTTCGCGGAGACTTCGCCGTCGACGTCCCCGGAGGAACATTTCCTCGGCCGTGTTCAACCACTTCTGGAGAGCCGTTGCGTCAGCTGCCATGGCCCGGACAAACAGAAAGGGATCTCCGGCTTGATTCACGGGAGGCCGCCTTCCGGGGCGGAGAGGGCGGCCCCGCCTTGGTTCCGGGCAAGCCGGGCGAATCCCTTCTGCTCCAGGCGATCCTCCATGCCAAAGCGGACTTGGAGATGCCGCCCAAAGACAAACTCAGCCCCGCCGAGATCGCGATGTTCGATCAATGGATCCGCGACGGCGCCCCCTGGCCTCGTTCCCGTGAAGGCCCCGCACCCGCCACCGACGCCACCCTCACCACCACCGGGCCGGTGGATCGCGTCGGAGACGCGTGGTCCGACCCCCGCAACCCCATCGCCCGGGTCTTCCTGGGCCAGCGACTCGATCTCTGGTCGCTCAAGCCGCTCCTCCTGGTGACGCCGCCCGAGGTCAGCGATTCGTCGCTCGGCATGATTCGCAACCCGATCGACCGATTCCTGGACGAGGGGTTTCGGAAGCGAAACATCCACCCAGCCCCCGAGGCCGACCGCCGGACGCTGGCCCGCCGGATTCACTTCGACCTGCTGGGGCTGCCACCCACCCCGGAGCGAATGGATCGCTTTCTCGCCGACTCCCGACCCGACGCCTACGAGCGTCTCGTTGACGAACTCCTCGCCTCACCCCGGTACGGCGAACAGCAGGCCCGGCTCTGGCTCGACGTGATTCGCTACAGCGACAGCAACGGCTTCGACTGGGACGAGTTCCGACCCCAGGCTTGGCGGTTCCGAGACTACGTCGTCCGCTCGTTCAACGCCGACAAGCCATTCGACCAGTTCATCCTGGAACAACTCGCCGGAGACGAACTGCTCGCGGGACCACCCGAAACCCCCGAAGACCAGGACCGACTGATCGCCACCGGCTACCTCCGGCTCGGGCCTCAGGACAATTCGGCCCCGCTGTTCAACGAGCAATCCCGCGCCCGGGCCGAGTGGCTGGCCGATCTCACCGAAACCACCGGCGGCGCCTTCCTGGGAGTCACCCTCAGCTGCTGTCGGTGTCACGATCATAAGTTCGATCCCATTTCCCAGGCCGATCACTTCCGGATCCGCGCCTTCTTCGAACCCGTGAAGTTCGGCGACGACCTCGCTCTCGACCTTGCCGCCGACCAGGCCTCAATCCGCGCCCAGCACCGGGAACTCCAGGCGCGCATCGATCCCATCGCCACGGAACGTTCCGAACTGGTGCGGTCCGTCAAAGAGCGAGTTCGCGCGCAGCGGGTCGCCGCCCTGACCGACTCGGAGCGCCGCATCCTCGCCCTGGTATCCGATCCCCAACCCCAGGACTTCCAAGAACAGGCCGCCGCGCTGGAACGGAAAGTCCGGGTGTCCGACGACGACGCCGTCAAGGCCGCGTCGGAGCAGGAAAAGGAGTCGTACCAACGGCTCAGCCAGCGGATGGAAGCCCTCGAGAAGACGAAACGCCCTTTCACCCGGGGACTTCTCGCGACCGATTCCCG
>CALNYA010000039.1:0-27161 GCA_942490575.1 uncultured Verrucomicrobiota bacterium | reverse complement strand
CCGTCGGCGACAAGGCGGACCCGTGCGCGGCCGGCGGCTTCCCGAAGCGCATCGAGCGCGGCCGGGTCGATCGGGGATTCGGGAAGCGGTGTCACGGTCCCGTCGACGGCGACGGCTGGTTTCGGGACCCGCCGCATCATGGAGGAACCGGTGAGGACGCTGTAGACGAGCAGGACCAGTGAAACCCCGATGACACTCGCGCAAACTCTGGGACTGGTCGCGATCTCGAGCCATCCGGCCCATGTTCCCACGGTCCTGGGATTCGGCTCGAGGGCGGCTTTCGCGTCGGCGGCCCTATCCGGAACCTCGCGCCGCCCGCTCCCTCGGGTGCCGGCTGGGATCGGCGCCGGGTTTTCGGGCGACCGTCCGGGCACGGCGGCTTCGGCGATTCGAATGGGGGCCGCGGATCTCATCGGATGACTCCCGTCACGAAGAAGGCGCGGTCCGGCGGCGCATCGGGAGTCCCGTCCGTGGCGACCGGGATCGGTCTCCCCGGCAAGCCCAGACTGGGCAGACCGCCCACCGACCGAGCCTCCGTGCTGTCTTTGATCTTCAGTTGGAACAGGCCCCCGGCGAGTTCGGCCTCCAGCACGCCCACTTCGGCCAGGAACCGGCTGCCCTTCTCCCGGGTCGCGCCCTCCATGTGAACCGCCCAGCCATTGGTCGATTTCTCCATGGCCAGAGCCGTGAGCCGAAGGGACGCGGGAAGTCTCGCCCCGATGTATCGCGCGAACGTCGCGATCACGCTCGGATCCTCGGGCCTGCCGATCGTTCGCAAAAAGGCCTGGTGCCGATCGGCCTCCCTTTGTCGGAGATCGTCCGCCGCCGCCTGAAGGATCGCCTCCCGGTTGGCTCGGTTCAGATTCGCCCGATCGCGCACCCGTGAGTTCAGTTCCAGCCGCACCCACCCGGCCGCGCCCAGGGACACGGCGAGGAGGAGGGACATTCCGGCGACGAGCGCCGGCCGGACCCATGCCGGCCGCCGCCGCCGGCCATTCATGAAATTGAGCGCCGCCGTCTCGCGCTGCTCCCCGGCGCCCACCGCGCATCCGCCGGCCCCGGCCTCCGTCAGCAGGCATTCGACCTTCAGTCCATCCCGGATGTTCCGGTCGCTCAGGGCCACATAGCACTCCCGACCGATCGCCACCAGGCGGTCCACCTGCGCTCCGAACTTCTGGAGCGCGAAATGCAGCGTGCGATCGATCTCCTGCTCGAGCCTTCCCACGACGTCCTCTCCACCACCGGCCACGGAACGGGCGAAGAGAACCTGTCCGTTCCCCTGACCGATCAGGAGACCGTGGGAGCCCGCGAAATCCGCCACGATCAGAATCACCTCGCCAGGCGCGGCCCCCACCTTCCGCAGGGATTCCGCCAGCAAAGCGGTCGCGGGGAAAATTCCGCGGAGTTCCAGCTCGTTCTCTTCGCACGCCGATTCGACCTCCCGCCACAGGGAACTCGGCATCAGGGACAGAAGCCACCGTGAGCGCCGCTGGCTGGGAGGAAGTTCGACCCGCGTCCACACCGCGGGTTCCTCGTAGAACCGATTCTCATCGACCAACCGCTCGAGGATCCGGGTCAGCAGGGGTCCTTTCGCGGGAGGAGTCTCCTGGACATGAAAGAACAGGTTGCGGTGATCGATCACCACATTCGCCCGACGCACCCGATCGCCCGCCTGACGACCGGCCTCGCGCACCGCGACGGAAAAGGCCGCTCCATCCAGGACCGGCTCCGGCGATCGCCAGGAGGTTTGGGCACCATCCCCGTCCACCCACGCCGCCGTGAACGTCTCGTTCAGCCAGGCGATACCCAGGATCCCACGTTTCATGGCGTCGGCTCCTTCCCATCCCCCACCTCTCCCGAATCCCCTTCGTCGTCCGTGGACGGCGGGGGCGTGAGGTCGAAGGATTCCTCGGAGCGGACGACCCGCACCTGGTGGATCGTTCCGTTGGTCCGGCAGACGACGAGCGACGTGCCCTTCAACAAGGCCGTGGTGACGGGTTCCATCGAGAGGTGCTTCGCCGGCACATTCCCGGTACTCACCGGATCCCCGCCCGCGCCGTGGAGGGCGTGCTTGAAATGGATGGCCGAGAAGAGGTTCTTCAAGGGGATCCGGGCCACGTGCAGGTCCGCGCCATTCCCCTTCCAAGCCGCGGGCCAACCCGCCGGAGGCGCGCCGGTCGCCGGGTCATGAACCCAGTTCCAGATCGCCTCGAATGCCGCCTGGTCGGGGGTGCCGCTCCCGAAGGGTAGAGCCAGCCCAGGCGCCGAAGAGCTCAACAGAAGGACCCGCGCGTGATCGGAGAGAAGTCGGCTCCGGGGATCCAGCAGTCCCGCGGAATCCTGCGCGTAGGGCAGCATCCCCTCCCCCAATCCGGGATCGACCAGGAGGAGGCGCCGGACCGAGGGATCCGCCATCCGCTCGGGACGAACCGATCCCACCGCGGCGGGGCTCGCGCCGGTCACCTCGGCGACCGCCCGAGCCCAACTCTCCGGTCCGGGAATCATCAGCCGCGCCGAGACGACCCTTGTGAAGCCTTCCGCGATCCCGGCGATCATCGCCTCCTCGCGCAATTGCCGATCGCGAAGGAGCGCGCGGGCATGCCGGCTCAACGCCACGCCTCCCCCGACGGCGCCTCCGGTGAGGAGCAGGATCAGACCCAGCAGGACGATCCCGCGGGTTCTAGGGGATTCGCCAGTGGTCATCCGCATACACGAAGTTCAAGTCCTCACGAACGGTCAGCGCCAACTGCAACGCTCCCGCCGACCGGAGTCCCGGCTGGTCCTGGAACATCCGCAGGAACGATCCCTCGAGGAAGT
Source organism: uncultured Verrucomicrobiota bacterium (assembly GCA_942490575.1). Taxonomy (GTDB): domain Bacteria; phylum Verrucomicrobiota; class Verrucomicrobiia; order Limisphaerales; family CAIMTB01; genus CAIMTB01. Next base: position 24,344 of record CALNYA010000039.1, on the reverse strand, counting down.
AGGCATCGAAGGTCGGCGAAACCCCCAGACTCCGAGTCGACCCGTTGCCCACCTGGAAGGAGGGGGCCTTGTCGGGGAACTGGGTGTTGCTGAAGGTCACCTTCCGGAAGAGCGGCTCGAAATTGATCCGTTCGACGTGGAGATATTCTCCGTTGCCCGCCCAGACCGCCGGCCAACCGAGGGGAGGAGCCTGGGTGTCCGGGTCGAGGTGCCAGTTCCAGATGTTCTCGAACGCCTTCCTGCTGGAAGCCACGCCACTGGAGACGGGTGGGCGCAGACCGGTCCGGTGAACGCTCAGGAGCAGAACCCTGGCCTGGGCGACCCGGGCGGATCCGCCGTCGCCTTGAGTCCACAACGGATCGGAGGCGCGGATGCCGGCGTTGGAGACGGGCGCGAAGTCCGGATGGATGAGATAGACGCGCGCGCTGGATTCCTCCCCTGGAATGGAGGCCAGGATCTCGTTGGGCGGGAGGCCGAGGAGCGAACCCGCCCTCGAAGCCCAGGTGCCGGCGCCGGGAATCTCCTGGTGCAGACCCGCATGCCGCCGAAGGGCTTCGCCGATGGCGGCGAGTTCGGCGGCGTCCTCGGCCGCCTTCATGCGGCTCAAACGCTGGGCGAGACTGGGAGTCACGACGGCGGCGCAGATGGCCAGGACCGTGACGACTCCGATCATCTCGATCAGCGTGAAGCCATCGCGGCGACGCGAAACCCCGCGGAATCCCCGCGACGGGAGGCCTTGGATGGAGGTTGGCCGCTTCATCTCATTTCATCGCATCTCATTCCAATGCATCGGATCGCGTTCCATCTCATTTGGCGTCGAGGGCGGACGCGATGGGTAGGAAGACCGAGAGGACGATCGTTCCGACCACGAGGAGAAGCCCTACGATCATGACGGGTTCGAACAGGGTGAAGAGGGCCTTCACCGCGCGGGGCACGATCACATCGTAGTAGTTGGCGACGCTTTGGAGGGACTGGTCGAGGGTGCCGGTGCTTTCGCCGAGGGCCGTCATCTGAATGACCATCGGAGGGAAAAGACTGGTCTGCGACATGGTGACGTGGAGGGGACGGCCCGCGGAGACGCCCCGGTGAACGGTCATGATCCCCTGTTGGATGCGACGATTCCCCACCAGCGGCTGACAGAGCCTCAGGGCTTCCAGGAGCGGGATGCCCGCGCGGTACAAGGCCGCCAGATTGTGGAGAAGCCGGCACAGGCTGGCCTGCCAGAGGATCGGACCTATGAACGGAATCCGCAGTTTGAGGCCATCGATCCAATCGGCGAACGCGGGCCACTTCCGCACGCCGACGAAACCGAGGACCGGCGGAAGGATCACGGCGAGGATCACGGCGACGTAGTGCGCGACGACGAAGTCGCTGACCCCGATCATCACCCGGGTGAGCCACGGCAGCGGCACCCCGAGTTCCTTCAGCACGCCGGTGAACCGGGGAATGAAGAAGGTGAACACCACGAAGAAGAAGGAGATGGCGGCGATCAGCAGGGCGATCGGGTAGATCAGAGCCTGTTTCACGTCGCCGAGAAGCCGGTCGCTCCACTCGAAATGATGCCGGATTTCCTCGCAGACTTCGCCGAGCCGCCCGCTGGCTTCGCCGGCCTTCACGAGGTTGGTCACGACGACCGAGAACGTCCGGGGATGGACGGCCATCGCCTCGCTGAGGGGCGTGCCCGACTTCACCCGATCCAGGACGTCCGCGTGAACCGCGCGGAAGCCGGCGCCGGCGGTGGAATCCAACCCGAAGGTGAGGGCTGTCACGACACTCACCCCGGCCTTGAGCTGGAGGCTGAGCGAAAGGAAGAACTGCTCGAGAACCCGTTGGGAAACCCGGCGCCCGCGCACCCCGCGGGCCGATCCGGCCTTGAAGCCCAGGGACTCCCGGACCACGGCCAGCCACTTGCCCTCGCGCCGCAGGAGGGTCCCAAGGGCGGCTTCGCTGACGGCCTCGCGCTGGCCTCGGACGGTCCGCCCGTCGTCATCGATCGAAATGAATCGGTAGTGCGGCATGGCGACGGCGTCAGCCGGAGTATCCCGTGATGCGGACGACCTCCTCCACCGTGGTCAGTCCCCGCGCCACCTTCCGCAGGCCATCCTCGACCATCGGACGAAACCCGCCTTCCCGCGCCAGTTCGGACAGTCGTGAACCGTCGGCGCCCGCCGCGATGGCGTTCTTGAGCGGCGCGTCGGTCACCACGAGTTCGTGAATGCCGATACGCCCCGCGAACCCCGAGCCGCGACAGTTCGAGCAACCCCCGGCCCGGTGGATCCTCGCGTCTTTCAGGATCGTCTCGGACACCCGCATCGCCGACAGCAGACCCACGGCCTCCGGCGCGGATTCGCAGCACTTGGGACAGAGCCTCCTGACCAGGCGCTGGGCCAGCACACCGATCAGCGTCGGGGCGATCAGGTACGGCGCGACTCCAAGATCCACCAGGCGAGGAATGGCCCCCAGGGCGTCATTGGTGTGCAGGGTCGAGAAGACGAGATGACCGGTGAGCGCGGCGCGGACCATCAGCTGGGCGGTTTCCGTGTCGCGGGTTTCACCGACGAGAATAACGTCCGGATCCTGGCGGAGCAGCGTTCTCAGGCCCTCCGCGAAGGTGAGTCCGATCGACTCGCTGATCTGTGTCTGGCGGATGAACGGAATCTGGTACTCGATGGGATCCTCGAGCGTGAACACGCTGCTCGTGGACGCGTCGATCATCCCGAGGGCGGTGTACAACGACGTGGTCTTGCCGCTTCCCGTCGGGCCCGTGACCAGGATCATCCCGTGGGGCTGCTCCAACATTCCCGCGAAGTTCTTCTCGATCTCCGGCGCGAATCCGAGAGCGTCCAGTTTGAGACGGACGCTGCGCTGGTCGAGGATCCGGATCACGAGGCTCTCACCGAACGCCGTGGGCAGGGACGAGAACCGCAGGCCCACGTCCCGGCCGGCCACCTGAACATTTCCCCGCCCGCCCTGGGTGCGTCGCGTCTCGGCGATGTCCATGCCGCCGACGATCTTCAGCCGCGCGATCAGGGCGGGTTGGAGGACCTTCGGCACCAGGTACCCCGACTCCAGCACGCCATCCCGGCGGAATCGGATCCGGACGATTTTCTCCTCCGGATGGATATGGATGTCGCTGGCGCCCGTCGTCACGGCTTCGCCGAGAATGCGATCGGCGAGACGGATCGTGGGCGCGTCGGCCTCGGTGGCTTCGGCGAGCTTTTCCGCGTCGACGCGGAGCAGTTCGTCGACGAGCTGGCCCACGGTCTGACCCGACCCGTAAAGGCGCTCGATGGCTTGGAGAATCTCGCCCTGCGGCGCGGCGGCGAGATTCACCCGGAGCTGCGTCGTCTGCTCCAGCAGATCGAACGCGGTGACGTTGAGCGGATCGGCGATCGCCACCGTCAAGACGCCGCCCTCTCGCGACACCGGCAGGGCGACCAACCGTGTGGCCAGGTCCTCGGGCACCAGATCAAGGACGTCCCGCGACACCTGCAACCGACGGACCGCGATGGTCTCGGTCCGGGTTTTCTCAGCGAGGTAGGTGGAAAGGATCTCCTGGGTGACGAAGCCGAGTTCGAGCAGGGCTTCGCCCAGGAGTTTCCTGCCCCGCTTCTGCTCGCGCAGAGCCAGGTCGAGCTGGGTCTCGCTGAGATGGCCCTGGTCAAGCAGCCAGTCACCAAGGCGGGGTGGTGGCGCGGCGGGAGGCATGATGTTGATTCGGAGATGAAGCCGTCCCTCGACGGCGCGAAGCCACTTTCGGGATCGGATCGACGGACATGCCGCAGCCGGAAATTCCGTGCCGCGGCTTCACAACCCCCATCCGCCGCCCGCGTGAATCCAACCCGTGGGTCATCCGACCCGCGGTCGCCGTCGCCGTCGCCTCCACCGGCATTCCCGTCAGGTCGGTCAGTAGTGGGAGACGTAGACGTACACCGTCACTTTGCCGTCCGCGTCCGCCTTGCTGTAGATGCAGCGCCCCTCGGTGTCGACGGTCGCACCCACATTCACGACGCCGTCGATCAACTTGTTCAGCGCGATGGCGTCGTTGAGCGCCACCTGCGGAAGGAAGGCCGACACCACCACCTGGCCGGCGCTGAAGTCCGCCGTGGTGTTGTCGCCGTCCAGATTGAAGGCGTCGCCACCCACCGTGGCCGTCGGCTTCTTCACAGCCTTCGCCTTGCTCGCCGCCAGCGATCGGACATGGATCCTCCCGGTCAGCGCGCTGGAATCCGACGTCTGCGACCCGATCGCGCACGAGAACAGACGCTCGATGAATCCGCCCGAAAGAAGGTCGGCGTCGAAACGCCCTTCCGCCTCCGCCTTGTCGGTCGCCCCGGTTCCACTCCGGAGGGGGAGGGACGATTTCGCAGCGATATAGTCCATGGTCGCCGTTTTGAGTCCGGCGATGCCCTGGGCCGTGCTGTTGACTTTGCCGCGTCCGATCACGCTCGTGACGCGAGGAGCGAGGACGGCCGCCAACACGGCGATGAGGGCCACCACACCGATGATTTCGACCAGAGTGAATCCGCGACGACTATTGGGTCTTACTACGATTTTCATGGAGATGACGGGGAGGCTGTTCGGGCTGGGTCGGATCCGCTAGCGGGCGGGGCGGACCCAGGTTCAGCAACTACTATCGGCGCCCAAGCAATTCCCTGAAGCCGAAGTTCCCTCCGAAGCTCTTGCCGTTGGTTGTCAATTTAATTGAAGCGCCAAGCGGGCCGATAATTGGCGGGTAGGCGGGACGCGAGCCCCGCCGGCGGCGGGATCCTACGTCTGGGTCGGGCCGCGCCTGTTGTGAGTGGACGGCATGAATATTCTACTCGTTGACCCCGACTCCCGGCGCCGGGCGCATCTCCACGCGATGCTCCTGCCCGCGGGTCACACCGTGTCGGAGTCCGGAGACGCCGTCGGCGCCCTGGCCAGCCTCCTGGAGACCCGTCCCGACGTCGTCCTGATCAAGGCCGCCCTCGGGGGCGCGGGAGGCGTCGAGCTTTTCCGCCAGATGCGAATCGCCGGGCCGGCCCTCCAGCCGTACCTCATTTCCGTACGTGATCCGGAGCTAGTCACCTCGACGGATCCCGAGGATCCCGGGTGGAACAGGGACGCCGACGACATCCTTCCGGATCCCGTCCGGCGGGAGGAACTGATGGCCCGCCTGCAGGTGGCGCGACGCATGCTCGACCGGCGCCGCGACGAAGCCGCCCAGCTCAAGCGGATCTCGCGAATTCCCGCGGACAGTCCCCATCCGATCGTCGAACTGACGCCGAGCGGAGCCCTGGTGCATGCGAACCTGGCGTCCCTCCCCCTGCTGGACGCCTGGGGATGGGCCGCCGGCCGGCCGGCGCCGCCCGCGCTCCGCCATCTCGCGGCGGCGGCCCGCAAGAGCGGCAAACCCAAGCGCACCGACCTGAGGTGCGGGGACCGCGCGTACTCCTTCATGGCGATCGGCCTCGACGACGGCGACGTCTGTCTGTACGGGCACGACATGGGAGTTCCCTCCGCGACCAGGGCCGGGGACCGCGGCGCCGCGCTCGGACAGCCGGTCGAACCGTCCCTGAACGATCCCCTGACGGGTCTGCCCACCCAGACGCTCCTCGGCGAGAGGATGGGTCAGGCCCTCCACCACGCCCGGCTCACCGGCACCGCGGTGGCCCTGGTCAAAGTCAATTTGGACAACTGCGCCGACATCAACGACGCGCACGGCCACCACATCGGCGACCAGCTTCTCATGCTGGTGGGCGAGGCGCTCCGGGACACGGTCCGGACGGGCGACACCGTGCTCCGCGACGCGGGCGACGGCTTCATCCTCGTCCTCCAGGGAATCGGCAATCGCGAGACGGCCGGCGCGACGTGTTCCCGGTTCATCCGGGCGGCGCAACAGGCCGGGGACGACGCCGGCCTCGGGGTCCGGTTCACCCTGAGCCTCGGGCTCGCTCTCTTTCCCGAGGATGCCGATTCGGAGCAAACCCTTGTCGAGCGCGCGGACCAGGCGCTGACCGAGGCCAAGAATTCCGGACGCAATTGCTGGCGCGACTACCAGGCCGCCGTGGGCGCCAATCCCATGATCGGCGCGGAACGTCTGCTGCCGCGACTGATGAGCGCCCTTCACACTCGCCAGCTTCACGCCCAGTACCAGCCGATCATCGCATCGGCCTCCGGCACGGTGGCGGGCTTCGAGGCGCTCGTGCGCTGGCACGATCCGGAGCTGGGCTGGATCCCTCCCGATCGCTTCATCCCCATCGCCGAGTCGCGCGGCCTCATCTCGGAGGTCGGCCGGCAGATGGCCGACATGGTGTTCCGCCAACTGGCGGTGTGGCGGGACGTCGGATTTCCCGTCACCGTGTCCCTCAACATCTCCAAGCGCCAACTCTGGGAGCCCCGGTTCGTCGACGAAATGACCGAACTGGCCAGCCAGCATCATCTGTGCCCCGCCTGGATCATCCTGGAAGCGACCGAACGGCAGTCGCTGGTCCATGACCCCGTCTGCAGGAACACGCTCGAAGGCCTTGCGGCGGCCGGCTTCCGACTCTCGATCGACGACTTCGGCACCGGTCATTCCACCTTCGACATGGTCACCGACCTTCCGTTCCACGAGCTGAAGATCAACATGACCCTGAGTCGGAAAGTTCAGACACCTCGCGGCCGGCATGTGGTGCGGGCCATCCTGGAGATGTGCGAACAACTGGGGCTTGAATCGGTTTCGGAAGGCATCGAGGACGCCGCCCTGGGCGAGGCGCTTCGAAAGGTCGGCTCGACGAAGCTCCAGGGGTACCACTTCTCACCGCCGCTCGGAGCCGACGCCAGCCTCGAGTTTCTCAAGCGCAGCCGAAGTACCGCCGGCTTTTAGCCGGCCACCCCTCCGGGTTGGTGAAAATGGCCAAACTCCAGGGTCCCGGAGAGGCCAGGGGAATGAGCCGGTCATCGAAGGCGGCATTCTCGATTCGGTCGCGAGGAATCCCCGCACAACCCCGTAGGGGTGGCCGGTCTATAGCAACGATCGGTCTAGAATGAATTCAAGCTCCGTAGGAGCGGCCCTCGGAGCGGCGGTCATGGGCTTCCATCGCCCGGGATCGGGTTCGGAAGGGACATCCGCTGGGCCGCCCCTCTGGGGCTTGGGATCCATTTCTGGACACGTTCTATAGACAGGCCGGTCCTACGGACCTTGGTTCGGGGACGCGGATCGGCCGGCGGAAGGGCGTTCTTCACCCCGATGTGAAGTCGAACCCTATGGCTCCGGATTTCTTGTTCCCAAGAAATGGCCAATCTCCAGAACGCCGGCTTTCAGCCGGCTCCACCTTCCCCTTTCCGCCACCCGTGCCGACTAAAAGTCGGCGCTACATGCCGAAGTACCGCCGGCTTTCAGCCGGCTCCACCTTCCCCTTTCCGCCACCCGTGCCGACTGAAAGTCGGCGCTACAGGCCGAAGTACCGCCGGCTTTCAGCCGGCTCCCCCTTCCCCTTCCGCCACCCGTGCCGACTGAAAGTCGGCGCTACAAGCCGAAGTACCGCCGGCTTTCAGCCGGCTCCCCCTTCCCCCTTTCCACCACCCGAGCCGACTGAAAGTCGGCGCTACAAGCCGAAGTACCGCCGGCTTTCAGCCGGCTCCACCTTCCCCTTTCCGCCACCCGAGCCGACTGAAAGTCGGCGCCACAGGCCGAAGTACCGCCGGCTTTCAGCCGGCTCCCCCTTCCCCTTTCCACCACCCGAGCCGACTGAAAGTCGGCGCTACAGGCCCAAGTACCGCCGGCTTTCAGCCGGCTCCCCCTTCCCCTTTCCACTCCCGTGCCGACTGAAAGTCGGCGCTACAGGCCCAAGTACCGCCGGCTTTCAGCCGGCTCCCCCGTCCCCTTTCCCCTCCCAAGCCGACTGAAAGTCGGCGCTACAGGGGAAGTACACCCGCCTCACCTTCAGCTGGTGTGTCCGACGCTGACCCGGTTGCGCCCGGCCCGCTTGGATTCGTAGGCCGCGTCGTCGGCCGCTTTGAAGAGGACTTCGATCGAGCCCGCGGGCGCCCCACCGTTGCGACGGGTGGCGACCCCGAAGCTGATCGTCACGTGGTGCTTCTTTCCGGAGACCTCGATGGCGCTGCCCGCGATCTTCTCGCGCAGGCGCTCGGCGCAGTTCCGGGCGCCGACGAGGTCCGTGTTGGGGCAGATCACCAGGAACTCCTCGCCGCCCAGCCGGCACGCCACATCGAGGGACCGCAATTCCTGGCGGAAGACGCGGGCGACGGACGCGAGCACGACGTCGCCGACGAGATGTCCATGCGTGTCGTTCACCGACTTGAAGTGGTCGATGTCGCCGACGATGAGGGACAGGTCGGTGTCCTGTTTGGCGGCCTCGGACCAGCCGTCGCGCATGGTTTCCTCGGCGAACCGCCGGTTCGGCAACTGCGTCAGCTCGTCGGTCATCGCGGTCCGGTGCAGCTTGCGATTCGCGACCGCGAGGTCCGCGAGGTGCTGTTGCAGCGTCTTCTCCTGGGCGGCCACGCGGGAACGGAGCTGGAGAACCCTCTGAGCAGCCCGCAGCCGAAGCAGCCCGTCGCCTTCGCCGCACGGCAGGATCAGGTAGTCGTCGACTCCGGCATCGAACGCGCCGAGCAACCGTCGGGAATCGGCGTTCGACGTCGCGAGGAGGAAGTAGGTCATTCGACCCGCCTCGAAGCTCCGCATCGCCTTGCACAGTTCGAGGGCTTCGCCGTCGTCGGTCTGCCCGTGCGCGATGACGATCTGGGGACCGTGGGTGACGGCCAGGGCGAGCGCATCCCGGACGGACTTCGCCCGCACCACCTGGTGGCCCGCGCGCCGAAGCCAGCCCTCGATGCCGCCGGCGACACGATCCTCGGATTCCATCAGGAGCACGCTCGCGCCAGGAGTTTCCGATCCTTTGACGGAGCCTTGGATCGCCAGGTTCGCGAGACCGTCCTTGCGGGGCGGCACCTTGGAGGACACCTCGCGTTCGAGGGCCGCCGACGGGCGCGCGGCCGGTTTGGGGGCCGCCACGTTCAGGAGGACGCCCCATTCACGCCAGGTGGTGCGGATGGCGGTCAGCGCGTTCGCCACCTGGGTGTCCTCGACCTCCAGTTGTTTCAACGTCTCCCGCAGCGACTCCGGCAGGGCATCCGCGGCGAACAGATTGGCGGCGATCGCTCCCACCACGCCGTCGGCCGCCAGGAGGGTCCGACGGAGGATCCTGAGGTTGTTCGGCTCGGCGAAGTCCGCGGAAACCACCTGCTGATACGTCGCGGCCGCCCGGGCGAGGCGCTGGGGGAATCCCCAGTCCGCGAGGAGCGCGTCCGTCAGCTCGCGATGGTTGATGCCGAACTCCCGGGTTTCGAGGGACACGAGGGTCTCCGGGTCGTCCGCTCCCTCGGTTTCGAGGATCCCGCTGTAACGATCCGGGTGGGCGGCGGCCAGACCGAGGCGACCCATCCCGCAGAGCAGCCCGCACACATAGCTTTCCGAGCCCCCGCCGCGACCGGCGAGTTCGGTGAGGTACTGAGCCGAGACGGCGCGCCCCAGCGAAAGGTGCCAGAACGCCCCGTAGTCGAAGGCGCGGCACGCCGCCTTGGAATTGTTGGAAATCAGGGAGAAGCCCAGAACGAGGTCGCGCAGGGAGGCGAAACCGATCCGCAGGACGGCCTCCTCGAGGGGCGGGGCCGAAGGCGTCGAACTGGCCGACCGCGACTGGGTGAAGGTGTTGGCGACCTTGAGAATCCGGCCGGTCAAACTGGGGTCCGACCGCACCACCTTCGTGATCTCGTCGACCCCGCAATCCTCCTGCTGGGTCAGCTGCAGAATCTTCATCCCCACTCCGGAGGGTGAGGGCAGTTTTCCCGAAAACTTCAGCTCGTAGAAGACCTTGTTCACCGCCTCTTGTATCGACCTCGGCGGAGGGGGACTTTAGCCGCCAATCACCTCCCGGACGACACGCCCGTAAACATCCGTAAGACGTTCGTTCCGACCCTGGTGAAAATAGGTCAAAGCCTCATGGTCGAGACCGCAAAGCTCGAGGATCGTGGCGTGCAGATCGTGCAGGTGGACCTTGTCGATCGCGGCCTCGAATCCGAACTCGTCGGTTTCGCCATACGCGAGGCCGCCACGCACTCCACCGCCCGCCATCCACATGGAGAATCCGTAGGGGTTGTGATTGCGCCCGGGTTCGCCCTTGCCCTCGCTGAAGGGCATCCGGCCGAACTCGCCACCCCAGATCACCAGCGTGCTGGCGAGAAGCCCCCGCTGTTCCAGATCCGTCAGCAGCGCGGCGATCGGTTGATCGACCTCCGCCGCGTGCCGGCCATGGTTGCTCTCAATCCCAGCGTGCGCGTCCCAGGTCTCCTCCAAGTGCCCTCCCCCGGAATACAACTGGACGAACCGCACCCCCCGTTCCACCAGGCGCCGCGCCACCAGGCAGTTCCTCCCGAATTCGTCGGTCGGCGCTCGTCCGACGCCGTAGGCGTCGAGCGTACCGCGGCTTTCCTGTCCCAAGTCCACCGCCTCGGGCGTCGCCGACTGCATCCGGTAAGCCAGTTCGTAGCTGTTGATCCGCGCCGCCAGCTCGCTCCCGCCGGGTCGAGCGCGCAGATGTTCGTCGTTCAGTCGCGCCAGCAAATCCAACTGATCGCGCTGGGTCTCCGGCCGGACGCCCGCGGGTCCGCGCAGGTCGAGGATCGGGTCTCCCGTGGGTCTGAACAGCGTGCCCTGGTAGGCGCCCGACATGAACCCGCTCGACCAGTTGGGCTGGCCGCTGATCGGCCCGCCGCGCTTGTCGAGAATCACCACATAACCCGGCAGGTTTTGGTTTTCCGTTCCCAATCCGTACACCGCCCAGCTTCCCAGGGACGGCCTGCCGATGAAGGTCTTGCCGGTGTTCATGGCCACCAGCGCCGAGCCGTGGGCGTGGCTGTCCGTGTGGCACGAGCGGATCACCGCCAGCTTGTCCGCGTGTTCCCGGACCTTCGGGAAGTAATCGGAAATCATGAGCCCGCTTTGACCGCCCGGACGGAAGGGTCGGAAAGCCGGCGTCAAGAAGCCCACCTTGCGGCCGCCGGAGTTGATGAATTTCTTGCCGTCCGGAAGCGGTTGCCCCGCGTACTTGGCGAGGGCGGGCTTGTAATCAAACGTGTCCACCTGGGACGGCCCGCCGTTCATCGTCAGGAAGATCACGCTGCGCACCGCGGTGGGTCGATGCGGCGCCCGAGGCGCGAGCGGGCCTCCGGGTGCCGTGGGCGCCGAAGCGGCTTTCGCGCCGGCCCCGAAGAATCCGTCGGCCGCCAGCAGCCCGCTCAAGGCGATCCCCGTGAAGCCGACACCCATTTCCCAGACAAATTCGCGCCGGGTCTGGCCGCAGGGAAAACGCGGATCCGGTGACGCGGGAGACGGTTTCATGATCGGCCTTCGTCAATCGACATAGATGAATTCGTTGGTGTTCAGGAGGACGTGACACAGGGAGGCCAAGGCATGCATCCCGGGCGGACGCGGGTCCCGGACCGATTCCCGCCGTTCCCGCTCCTCCTCGCGCGCGATCTCCCGAGCCAGGTGACGACGCGCATGTTCCACCTCGCCCGAAGTCGGCGAACGACCCAACGCCAGGCGCCAGGCCCATTCGATCCGCTCATTCTCGTCCCGCGCCACCGCGGCGACCCGTCGCGTCAGCGCCGCGCTCTGTTCGTGGACGAAGGCGTTGTTCATCAGAGCCAGGGCCTGCGGCGCGACCACCGACACGTCGCGTTGCCCGCAGGGAAGGGTCGTGTCCGGGAAATCGAAGACGGTCGCCAACGGCGGAAGGAGACTCCGCTTGGTGAAGGCGTAAATCGTGCGCCGCCCCTGCTCCTCGGGCGGCGACGCCTTCCACGCCTCCGCCTTCATCGAGAGCCCTTCGAGCGCGTCCGATCCGATCACGGGCGCGAAGCTCGGCCCACCGATCCGCGTCAGGTCCAGATTTCCCGCCACCCACAGCAGCGAATCCCGTAGCGCTTCCGCATCCAGCCGTCGTCGTTCCCCGCGCCAGAGCCGCCGGTTGGCCGCATCCTCGTTCGCGTAGTCTTCCCGCCGCGGATGGACCGACGCCTGCCGATACGCCGACGACATCACGATCAGCTTGTGGAGGGGCTTGGTCTTCCAGCCGCTCCGCATGAATTCATCAGCCAACCAGTCGAGCAGCTCCGGATGCGTGGGCGGTTCACCGGTGAACCCGAAGTTGTCCGGCGACCGCACCAATCCTTGGCCGAAGTGGTGTTGCCAGACCCGGTTCACCCACACCCGCGCGGTCAGCGGGTTGGCGGGATCCGCGATCCATTCCGCGAGGTGCCGCCGACGCCCGGTGGTCGCCGATCCCGGAGCGGGTGGGGGCACGGACCGATGCAGCACCGGGATCATCGACAGGTGCCCCGGTTCCACGGCGTCGCCCGGCCTGTGCGGATCGCCTTTCTTCAGAAATCGAAACGGCGGTGGTTCCCGGGAGACGTCCGTCCACCCGAGGATATCGAACGCGAGCTTCTTGGGGTCCGGCCCGCCGAGGACACCCTGCCCCGGCTGGATGTAGCCCGCCCAGAAACTCGCCGCCATGCGGTGGTAATCCATCTGGGTGATCGGATCGAACTTGTGGTCATGGCAACGCGCGCACTTCACCGTCATTCCCAGGAACGCCGTGCTGGTCGCGTGCACCAGATCCTCGAGCCGCTCGTACTTGTATTCCTCGGGATCGTTCGGCTCGTCGTTCCATGTCCCCAAGCGCAGGAACCCGGTCGCCACCCAGGTGTCTTCGTCCGCCCCCGGCAACTCGTCGCCGGCAAGCTGTTCCATCACAAACCGATCGTAGGGTTTGTCGTCGTTGAACGCCCGGATGACCCAGTCCCGGTACTTCCACACCCGCGGTTTGACCTGGTCCCGCTCGTACCCGCAGGTCTCCGCGTAGCGGACCACGTCCAGCCAGTGCCGCGCCCAGCGTTCACCCAACCGCGGCGACGCGAGCAGGCGATCGACGACCCGCTCGTAGGCGTCCGGCGAGTTGTCGGCGATGAACTCCTCGACCTGCTCGAACGAAGGAGGCAATCCCGTCAGATCGTAGAACACACGGCGAATCAGGGTCCTCCGGTCCGCTTCCGGCGCCGGCTCCCACCCGGTCCGCTCCAGTTCGGCGAGAACGAACGCGTCGGGCGGCGTCGCCACCCATGCGGTTCGATTCACCTTGGGCACCGCCGGGCGCCGCACCGGTTGCAGGGACCAGGCGTCCCGCCCGCCCCGGCGTTCGGTCGTGAACTCGAACAGGTCCAACCGCCGCCCGGCCGGCCAATCCGCGCCCGACGCGATCCAGGACTCCAGGATTCCCGCCTCCTCCGTGGGGAGCGGCTGGGGGACGCCCTGACGTTTGGGCGGCATTTCGCCGTCGTGAACACGTTGCAGAAGCGGACTCGCGGCGACGTCGCCAGGTTGGATCGCCTTGCCCGACTCGCCCCCGGCCAGCGCGGACCCGCGCGCGGTCAGATCGAATTCGCCCGAGGGATCGGCCCCGGAATGGCACTCCACGCAACGCCGCACCAGGATCGGCGCCACCTGCCGCTCGAAATCGACCGATGCTCCCTGGGCAAGAGCGTCGCCCACCAACGCGATCGCGACTCCGGCCGAAATCTGGATGCTCGCCCTGAGCCTCTTGCCATACGCCAGCGAACGAGCCGATGGACTGGCGCGTTCGACGCCGGGTTGGGGCGGGTTCACGGAGGGAAGGCATATCAGCCCCGACCCGCCCGCGTCCAAACCTTAAATGCCATGGGGTCAAACATTGACATTGCACAATTCAGCCGCGCCTTGGCAGGTTCGCCGCATGGCGCGGCAACTGAGGATCCACGTTCCCGATGGCTGGTACCATGTGATGAGCCGGGGCAATGGAGGCGAGGACCTCTACCGGACCGACGATGACCGACGCCGGTTTCTCGGCCTGGTGGCGGAATTGCCCGATCGGTTTGGAACCGAAATCCATGCGTTCGTCCTGATGGGCAACCACTACCACCTGCTGGTCAGGTGTCGGCGGACGGATCTGAGCGAGACGATGCGATGGCTTCAGACCGCCTACGCGATCAAGTTCAACTGGGCGCATCGCCGGCGTGGGCACGTTTTTCAGGGGCGGTTCAAATCGGTGTTGATCAAGGACGAGGCGGCTTTGGGCTCCGTGGCCCGGTACCTCCATCTGAACCCGGTGCGGATCGGCGGGCTGGGACTTTCCAAGAAGGACCAACAGCGCGCGAAGGTCATTGGCTGCCCGGATCCCGGGAAGGAACTGATCGCTCGCCGACTTGCCGTTCTGAGGGAACATCGGTGGAGTTCCTGGCGTGTGTACGGAGGCGGCGACCCCGCGCCGGCGTGGTTGACCCGAGACCCGATCGAATCCGCGGCCGGAGGTCGGTCCCGCAAGGACCAGCGGGAGGCGTTGATCGCGTATACCGAGGATCCGATCCGCCAGGGTGGCCTGACGGAGTCCGTGGGAGGGGACGGTCGCCGGGGTTGTGCTTGGCGACGAGGAGGAGGCGACGGCGCTGTTGCGGCGGGTGAAGAAGACTCCCGGGAGGCAGGCGGAGGCGATGCGCAAAGCCGCCGCCAAGGCGCGCCCGGATTGGACTACGATCGTCGACGCCGCCGAATCGATCCTCGGGAGGAAATGGACTGAGATGGCGTCTCGGTATGGGGATTGTGGGAGGGACGGAACCATCGCGGTGGCGACCCGGCATCTCGGGTGGCGCCTGGTGGAAGTGGTCGGGAAGGTGCCGGGCGTGAACTACAACGCGGCGGCCCAAGGAATCCGGCGGTTCTGGAGGCAGGCGGAGGAGCGTCCCGGAAGGGGCCCAGTTCGCGCGCAGGCTCCAGGAAAGAATGTCAAATATCAATGTTTGACCCCAAAACCCCAGCGCGCTCCGCTCCGGGTTGGGGCGGGTTCACGGAGGGAAGACATATCAAGCCCCGGCCCGCCCGCGTCCAAACCTTAAGCATCCCCTGGGAATGGCTGGAGGTTGTCAGGCGGCGCGGGATATGAGCACCTTCCGCCCGTCGGAATCACAACATTCACACTCCTAAGACCATGGGCGACAAATCCCCGAAATCCGTCAACAAGCAGAGCAAACAAAAGCAGGCCAAGTCGGCCAGCGCCGACGACAGGAAGAAGCAGGCGCTCGCGGCTCAAAAATCCACCGAAAAGTAGATCCCGCGGGCCCCGCCCCACCCCCCGTCAGTTACCCCAGGGCACCCCCCCCCGGCTGGAGCCGAGGGGGAGCGACGGCGCCCGTAGTAGCGCAGACAGGCCTTGTCTGCTGTTTCGCCGACTGCCAGTCGCCCGCCAACAGACGTAGTTCCCCGGGGGCGCGCTCCGTCTCATCAACTCGGTCGACGTTGGCAACCGGCGATACCACGAGATGGGCAGCCTGCGCTACACCGTGGGACGCGGGACCACTCCCGAGGGCGATTCGCATTGACAAATGTCACCCCTGAAAACGTCTAGGACCCCAGGTCGCCCTCTTTCCTAGTCTACTTCAACCGCCCGACACCGGTCGTTTCACCGGTTCGGCCCAGGTGAGGGCGGGGTTCAGGCCGTCCTCGCGGCGGAAGCGAAGGTGGTAGGTCTTTCCCTGGATCCTCGAATAGAACTCGCCCGGGTGATCGGGTCGGAGTTCCGAGGTGCGGAGGATCCATTCGCAAAAGGCCAGCCAACCCAGCGGCGTGTGGCCGTCGGGCGTGGGGACACGCCGGCGAAACCAATCCACGGACACGGGGCCACCCACGATGGGAGGCGAGTCGAGCGGTTGGATGAATTCGGCGCGTTCTAGCCCGGCGTAGTAGGCCGTCAGTTCCCGGGCGGCGACGACATAGCCTTCCAGAGTTGGATAGCCCCGGACCATTTCCGGCGCGGCCTCGAAAAGTCCGTGCCCGGTGAGGATCGCTAGCGCGGCGGCGACACGGCCGCCTTGACCCGCGCCCCCGACGTCGCCTTCGGCGGCGGTTTTCTCCAGGTAGTCGAGGTCCATCACGAGGATGCCGGTTGGCTGGGTCGCCCCTCCAGTTGGTCCAGCAGCGACAGGAGAGCCAGACGCGGCATCAGAAAAGGCTTCCGTTCCCAGGAAGCCCGGAGCACGTAGATATCGTCGCCCGCCGGGAGGCCGGTAAGGGTTTCCCAGTCCTCGCGCAACACCGCGAGGTCGTCCTCCGGATACGGTCGGACCACCGACACGGCCTGGTCGATGGCGGCGCGCGCGCCGGTTTCGAGGACCTGCCGGAGATCCTTCAGCATGCCGCCGCCGCAATGGCCATTGACCACCGCCGACAGCGGAACCGGGCATGGCGGCTGACCGGCTAGCAGGGGCCCTCCCGGGCCGGGAGCTAGCGGGAGGGCGAGCTGTCCGAGGTTCAGGGAATCCATGAGGCGTCGATGAAGGCGGTACGGATCTGGAAGCGCGCGGCACCCACGGCGGACGGATCGAAGTCGAAGAAGCCCGATATCCTGGGACCGCCGGCGAGGGTGTGGGTGAACGGAATGCTGGTCCCCCCCACGGCGGTGGAGCCGAAGAACCTGGCCTGGCCCGTTCCGATCGCGGCCCCGGTGGCATCGTGGTAGACGCGGGTGGGATTGCGCACGAATTGCCAAAGTGCCCGCTCGGAATCGGACAGGAAAGCGCCGATGTCCGTGACGGTGGTCTTGGGCTGGACCGATTCGACCCAACCGGCGCCGAGCGTTCCCCGCCCGCTGGGGTGTCCGGCCGTGCCGGGGGCCGGTGGATTCCCGGCGCCCGTCCACAGGAACTGGCTGTAGCGACGGTAGGTCTGGCCTCCTCGCACGACCGGGCTTCCTTCCGGCCTGAAGAAGTAGCCGTACTCGGGATGGTTGTTCTGAAAATCCAGAAGAGCCCCGTCGTGGTGGCCTCCCCGGATTCCGTTGTCCCGGAACTGGCCCGGTGAAGATCTAGGAACGGCGGAGTGAGGCTCCGGAAACATCAAGTGGGCGGCGGACTGGGGTGCGAAGGCGGTCGGCCCCACGCCTCCAGCGCCGAACGAGCCGCCATGAACGCCCAAGGTCGTCGCCGCCGGTCGCAGGCGCATGTCACCCAGGAACTGCTCCCATTGATCCATCACCTCCTGCCGCACGGCGGGTGGCACCCGGGACAGGCGACTGGGATCCGAAGCCGCTTGTCGGAGCACCATCATCTTCTGGTCGAGATTGGCCGCTTCATCGAGCGCCATGTACCCCTGCAACCGCGCGATGCTCGTGTCGTGGCCGGCGATCTCCGCATCCAGTCGTCCCAGTTCGGCCACTTCATCCGCCGAAGGGGTGGTCCTCCCCCGAATCTGGTCGGCCCGCCGAGTTGCCTGCAACCGGCGGGAATGCAATTCGAACAAGGCGCCCGCCGTGGCGCGGTCGTCGGCCGTGATCGGCGGGTTCGTTCCGGCCCCGCGCCGGAAGAGACTGTTGTCCATTTCGGCGGCGACTTCCGCCCGGGTGCCGGTCGGCCGGCTGTGCAGGACGCCCGCGATTTCGTCCAATTCGTCGCCGAGGTTGATTTCCGCGTTCGGCTTGGGAAGACGGTTGTCGAGGAAGATGGTCGCCGTCCACTGACCGCCCGCGGCGCTCGGCGGATCCAGTTGCAGCCGGGCCGCGCCGGCCTGGCTGTCCCCGCCGCCCGTCGGCCGGTGCGCCGGGGTGTCGGGGAGCGTCGCGGTCACCCTCACCCGGATCTCGACGGTCTGCGGGCCGCTGGGGCTGGGAACGACCATCTGGAAATGGTTTTCCCCTAGGCGTGTCAGCACGCCTCCGTGGGAACGCTGATGCCCCGCGCGGGTCATTCCGGTCAGGATTTCATCCACGCGCCTCGGCCCGAGCGCACCCACCGTCGCGCCGGTCGAATCGGTCCGAAGATTCGTGAGGGGATGGACATCGGGACCGTGCGCGGCGCCGGTGGGCGGGACTTCGGGCGCCGTTCCGGCGAGGCGCGCAGGCGAGGGCATGTCGACGCCCGCCCGGGCCACGAGCCCGCTCCCGTCGATCGCGTCATCGAGGGAAATGTGCGGGTTGGAGCGGAAGCTGCCGCCGAAGGAGTCGCGGGCGCTGACCACGGTCAGCGTGCCCTGGATGAGCAACTGCCCAAGGAGCATGGACGCGATCATGCCCATGTTCTGGTTGTTGCCGGAGAGGCGGGACAACTGGCGGGCGGCGTCGCCCGTCATGACGATGAGCGTGACGATGTCGGCGCCTGTGGCGACCCGGTTCAGGAAGATGTACCGGGCGTTGGAACCGAGACGGGCCATCGCCCCGACGCGCGCCGCCCGGGCCATGATCGTCGCCGATCCAGCCGTGGCGACCGACGCCACCAACTGAAGCGCATTCAGAGCCAGCCTGGTGCCGGTCAGCCGGCCCCTTTCGTAGACCTGCACCGTGTCGACGATGGCGGCGGCCGCGGTCAACGCCGAACCGGCCGCCACCATGTAGCCACCCGCGGCGGCGACCGCGCCCGGAGCCGCCGCGCCGGCGGTCATGACGATGGCCCCGGTGACCACCAGCGCGACGCCGATGATGGTCAACCAGTCCAGGAAATCCATGCTGCTGACGACATTGATCGCGCGTCGTGGCCGGCCGGGCGGCTGGATGTAGAGGCGCCCTTCCGGGAGGCGTTCGTCATCCTCCGAGAGCTGCCGGATCAGGTCGTCGATGGCGGCATTGCGATCGGTCGTCGTGACGTCGTACTCGGATGTCTCCTCGGGGTTGGAGATATCCCGAAGGGTCCATTCCTGGGTGCCCTCCCGGAACAGCCAGAGGTTGAGCGGCATCGACAGAATCCGGCCCGTGCTCATCGGATTCGTGGGGATCAATCCCTGGTGCAGGTAGGCGGACTTCGGATGGAAGATCGCCGGAATTCGAATCGGCGGAACCGAAGACCTGGCGACAAGGTTCTCGACCTCGCGTTCGCTCTGAAGACCGAACTGGAGGCTCTTGTGGAGTTCATGATCCGAGCCGCCCCCGGACGCGATCCTCGCCAGCACCCAATTGTCGAAAGCCCGCGACAGGGCGTCCACGGCGGTCCGAATCGTCGCGACGCTCGTGCTCGAAGCCGCTCCTCGGGCCGCGGCGATCTGGACTGGAAACGCCCCCCCCACTTCCGACGCGAACCCGTCGAGCGCCGTCGTGATCTCCGCGCGAGTGGTCCCGGTCGGCTGGGACTGTTCGAGCAACGCGACGCGCTGCAGAACCGCGATCGAGACGTCGGTCCAGCGATCCACCACTTCCTGGGTGATGAAACCGGCGCTCGCCGCGCGCTGACGCACGTCCGCCCGGTGCAGATGCCAGGCCATCCGCTCCTCGTCGACGGTGCGCGCGCCGCTCGACAGGTCGGCCGGCGCTTCGGACTCGGAGTCCGCTTCGAACGTGGGCGCCCGAACCGTGATGGTGCGCCGGACTTGGACGGGAGGATGGCCAGGCCCGATTGCGACGTGGGCTGTCAGATGGTATTCGCCCACCGACATGAAGTGGACGGTGAAATTGCCCGTCCGAGCGTGCATCGAGGCGGGTCTGACTCCCCGCGGGCCGCTGCCGGAAGGGGACGGCATGTCGACGAACACCGAGCGCAACCGCGGCCATTCCAGTCCCCCGTGGATCACTTCGTCTTCTTCCCGGACCATCGGGTCTTCCAGGTTTTCGGAGGTGTTGGCCGCCACCGCGACGGACTTTCGCATGCCCGCCAGGAACTCGTGGGTCTCCTGGATCACGACGATGCGCAGGTGCTGGGTGGCCAGGAACTCGGCGATCTCCTCGGCGGTCGGCGGTTCCGGTCCCCCGCACCGCGACAGGCGGAGACCGCTTCGCAGGGAAGGCGCGGCGACGGCCCCTTCCCTGCCCCAGATCCTTGCGACCGCTCCCAGCGCGGCTTGGTCGGCATCCTGTTCGAGGGCCCGGTACGAGGCTGGGTCCCCCGACCGCGCTCCCTGGTCTCCGGACGTGTCGCGCTGTTGAAGGACGTGCGCCAGCTCGTGAGCGATCAGCGCGTCCCCGACCACCGTTCCGGGTTGGTACTGACCGGGCGCGAACGCGATGTCGCTCCCCACGGTGAAGGCGCGCGCGCCCAGGCTCCGGGCCAATTGCCCGGCCCGCGCATCGGCATGCACCCGCACTCCGCCGAGGTCCGCGCCGAAGGCCGAACCCAGGCGGGACGCGGACCCTCCGTCCAGAGGTCCGCCGTGGGTCAATCGCGCCTGAACCGCGGCTGGGTTCGTCGCCGCGGTCCCGGAACCAGTCCCGTCTCCCTTGAATTGCAGCGCCAAGAGCGCGCCCAGATCCGCGAGGCTTTCGAGGCTGCTGAGATCACCCGACACCAGCGCGGCCAGCGAGGGGATCTCCGGCGGCAATCCCGTGATCACGCCAGTCCTCACCCAGCCATCGGCCGACTCGGACACGCGACGCACGATTCCCGGGAGGTAGTCGCGCGCCGAGGTGGAGTCCGCCAGTTCGGGTGCGAACTGTCGGATCGCGCCGTCGAGGTAGCCGGCCGACTGTCGGCGCAGGTAGCGAAACACCGTTCCCAGGTAGGGGCAGTTCTCGGAACTCCGGCCGGCATCCGCGAGGATCGGGTCGATCGCCTCGCGGATCATCCGTTGCGCCTCGTCGAGGAACTCCGTCCGACGCAGTTGGCCTTCCGACAAATCCGCGGCGTCGTCCGAGGCGATCAGAACTCCTTCCACGGCGGGAGGCCCGGGTGGTGGGGCATCCCCGTCCGCTCGTTGCACGGCGCGGCCCGAGGTGTGAAGGGCCACGGCCGCCGGCGGCGCGATGGCGAGCGTGTCCCATTGCGCATTGGCGTTGGCGTTGGCGGCCTGCGCCGGAGTCGAACCCTGGGCGACCGCCTCCGCTTTCGCGGGGCTTTCGCTGGATCCGGATTTCCCGGGCATCTTGGAGGCGGCCATGGAGTTCCTCGATCAGGTCGGCTCGCCGGCCGGGCCTGGGTTCGGAATTTTCACGTTGGTCTGATCCCCCTTTCCAGCGAGGTACCAGGGAGGAGGGGCGCTCTTGGTCGCAGGCACCGGCGCCTGGGGTGGCCCGGGGGTGGGGTCCTCGGGTTCGGGCTCACCGGGGTGGTGGTCGCGGGTGTGCTGGATGTGGTGGAGGACGAGGCCGTAGAGGATGGTGCCCAGATGGGACGAAGGGGACTGATGGGACTGATGGGACGAATGGGCTTCGGGGGGTGGCGGTGGTGGCAGGCTGAAATGGAGGATCCGCCCGGGGGAGGCCGATGCCGAGCGGGGCGCCAATTCCGGGAATGCCCGGGCGGCGAGTTCACAGAGGAGTGGGAGGTCGGTGTGCTCCGAGCGCAGGCGGAGCGAGACATGCAATTCAGGGTTCGGATACCCGGGCTTGGATGAGACCGCCACGGTCACTCCCCGGGATGTGGCATGCGACTCGGGTAGAATCGAGGCGCCGCGATTGCGCACGAGATCGCGAAGCTCCTGAATGTGTTCGGAGGCCAGGAGTCGGGTGCGCGGGTTGCGCTGATTCTTCTGGTCCAGCGCGACGGCGAGCGTGAACAGCAAGGCCACTGCGACTCCACCGGCCACCAGGGGCGGCACTCCGGAACCCAATCCCAGCGCGAGCCCGGTCTCGGCCAGGGCCATCCATCGCGCCTGGGAAAGCCCGAGGAAATGCGGGCGCGGATCGCCTCGGATGCCTTCGAGACCGAACCGAAGAATCGCGTACGCGAGGAGAAACCAGGCGAACACGCGGCCGGGCGCCGAGAACGGAAGCGCGATCAGGCCGGCGAGTCCGATCACCACGATCCCGATCCCCTCCAGGGTCGGCGCCGGGAAAAGCCGGATACCGACCAGATGCCTCGGGAATCCATCGGCGGCGCAGTCCTCGGTGTACTTGATGCCGAAGGAGGAAGGGAGTCCGTGGCAGCAACCCACGAGCGTGCATCCGACCCGGCCGGCGGCGAGGAACGGACAGAGGGCGACGCTGAAGAGATCCAGGTAGGGCAGAAGCGGTTGGCCCAGCAGGACGAGGGCGCCGGCGTTGCAGGCGAAGGCGAACCAGACGTGTTCGAGCAACACCAACTCCTCGCGGCCGACGATCCACTTCCGAAGGTGGGTGTAGACGAAGAACGACAGGGCGCTGACCAGCGCGATCACGGTCAGCACGACGAGGGAACGTCCGGTGAGCAGGCCCCCGGCGAACAGCGTGATGAGGGCCACGTAGAAGCCGGTGATGCCGCAGGTGCGGAACGCCGGAACCGGGCGGTGGGCGGTTCCGACGCGCGTGCGGGGAAGCGCGTCGAGGAAGGCGTTGACGGCGGATAGGATCATGGAAGCGAACCCGGGATGGCGGACGCGCGACTTCGAATCGTCCTCATGGCCTCAGGGTCCGCTCCAAGTGAAACGCTTGTCGTTCCAAAGCGTGCCCACCGTGACGGAGCCGCTGAGACGCCGGGTCCAGTCGGCCTCCATCTCAAATGGCTTGGCGCCGCGACAATTCTGAATGGCCAGGGCGTCCTCATCGGAGACGTCGCCGAACCCGGGGATAAAAGCCGAGAGCCCCGCGTGCCAGTCGTAGGGGTCGTACCAGTGATGCTCCACATTGCCCCCGATCGAGACGACGTTCTCGATGCAACTCAGGTTGAAGGTCCCGGTCGACTTGATCGTGCTGGTGCCGCTGGCGTAGTAGAGCTCGGTGGTCTTACCGGCTGTGAATTGCCGGTGCCAGTAGTCGGTGAACGGGCGCTTTTCGGCGTGGGCCATGGTGTTGGCCTGGTCGTTGAGGCTGTCCTCGAATCGTCCCTCGTTGACTCCCTCGGCGTCGGTGAGCGAATCGAAGCCGCGCAACCACGAGACCGAGGGTGGGCGCGACGGGGAAGCCGTTGGACCGTAGCCGCCGATGTCAGTCGGCGCCGACTTCCGGCCCGGAGATGGCGCGGACTGACGTCCGCGGCTACGAGAGGGACAGTTCATGGGGATTGAAGTTGAGCGGCGAAACGATCCCCGGCGGTGGACGAGTCCCCGAGAAGAACGGCTGCCGCGGCGGCTGGCAGGCGAGCTTCGGCGGCGAGGACTTCCCGATCGAATCCCCAATCCATCACCGCCTTTCGCGCCTCCTGTTCCTGTCGCCGGTACGCCGCGGCGTCGAGATCGGACAAGCGATGTTCGAGAACGACGTGCGCCAGCTCATGGGCGACGACATGCACGACCAGGCAGGATTCCTGCCGTTCGAGCAGGGGCGAGAGGTACACCACCCGGGCTAGCGGCGGAGCTTCGGGCTTCGAGCCGGCCGCCGGGTGCGTCGATCGGAACGGATGCACCTGACCGAGCACCCATTCGCCGGGAATGAACCAATCGAACCGGCCCACCGCGGCCCGGAGCTGGTTGTGGATCGCCGGGGGCAGACGGCAGAGCACCTCCTCCAAGGCCGCCAAACGCCGGCTGTTCCAGCCCACCTCGCGGACCAGCGAAGCGTCGGGCCAAAGTCCGTCGCCGACACAATCCGACCGTGTTCTGTACCGCCGACTTTCCAGTCGGCCCTCCACGCCTCCCTCCGGCTGGACGACGTCGGTCGCCTGCTTCCCCCTGTCCCGCCGGCTTTCCAGCCGGCCTTCGGCATTTCCGTTGTCCCGGACTCCCGCGGCCGCCCCCTCCTTCCAAGCGACGAAAAACGAACGACCAATCTCACCGAACAATCCGAGATCGCGATGACCGTCGTGGACTTCGACCTCCTGGAAACCGGCCTCCCCGAGCGCCTGTCGGACGGTCTCCTCGGAGTAACACCGTTCGACGAAGGTGATGGGTTCGAAGTCGTCCGGACCCGCCCAGGTGACGAGGTTCCGAGCCAGGCCGGATTCCGGCGCGTACACCGCCTCGACACGGCAGCGGGCGATGGGAATCGCGTCCTGCCAGGTGCCCCACCACCGGCACCGGTAGCCTTCGTCCATGTTCATATCGAAGACGAACGGCGCGCCGCCGCGGAGAACCCGTTGGACGCTCCGGAAGGTGGCGACGAGGTCGGACACTTCGAGGAGATGATTGATACTGTCGAACGTCGACACCGCCGCGTCGAACAATTCCCCCGATCGGAAGCAGCGCACGTCCTGGTGCAGGAACCGCGCGGCGGGGGCATTGCGCCGGGCGATCCTCAACATGGCCTCGGAACCATCGACACCGATGACGTCGAAGCCTTGATCGGTGAGCGCGCGGGCGAGTTGGCCCGTGCCGCAGCACACGTCGAGCACGCGTCCGCCCGCCGGCGCGTGCCGGAGCGCGAGACGTTCGAGCGCCGGATAGACCTTGCCCGCGAAATGGCCGAAGTGCCGGTCGTAGATCGGCGCGAACCGATCGTAGG
>CALNYA010000038.1:30000-166609 GCA_942490575.1 uncultured Verrucomicrobiota bacterium | reverse complement strand
CCGAGATGGGTCTTCTGGTCGCTGTGCCCGGAATGGTTCTCGCGTACATGATCCGGCGGAAGCGGAACGAATACGTCGGACTTCTGGCGCGACTCGAATCGGTGACCCTGAGGCACCTGCGCTCGCGGATGCACGGCATGACCCGCACCTTCGTCCGATCCTCCCCGAAGACGGCGGTCGCCTCCCCGAAGGAAGCCGTCGCCGTGCCTCTGGCGAAAGTGAGCCGTCGCGGGGACGAGTTTGAGTCGGAGGAATTCGTGGGCGATTGGGACGGCGGAACGATGGAGAACTCTCCGCTCCCCACCACCTCATGAGGTTTCGGCGCTCACTGACCGAAGCCGAGGAGACCTCGGAGATCAACATGTCGCCGCTGATCGACATGGTGTTCATCCTGCTGATCTTCTTCATCGTCACCACGACCTTCGTGGAGGAGTCGGGCGTCGAGGTGGACAAGCCATCGGCGGCTTCGGCGACCCGTCTCGACAAGAACAGCATCATCTTCGCGGTCACGTCGTCGGGGCAGGTGGTTTATGGAGGCAAGGAAGTCGGCGTGGGCGGGGTTCGGCCGGTGGTGAGCCGGCTATGCGAGAGGGAACCGCTTCCGGTGATCGTGCAGACCGACAAGGCGGCTCCGGCGGGAATCCTCGTGCGGGTCATCGACGAAGCCAAACTGGGCAAGGCGAAGAACGTCAGCCTGGCTTCGGAACAGGGGTCGTAGACGGGGGTGCCCATGCGAGACGTCTTCCGGCCGCCCCAGGTGGAATCGGGCTGGGTCCGCGGCGTTTTGCTGGGGCTCGGGCTGGTCGTTTTCATTTTCGGAATCCTTCCGTTCACCACGGCTTTGTCGACGGCTCGACAGAGGCAGTTGTTGGCGACGCGGGTGGACGTCGCCACCTTGCCGCCGGAGGTCGTGGTCGAGGAGGAACCCCCGCCTCCGCCGGAGGAGAAGGAGGAGGAACAGCCGCCCGAGCTGGCCGACGCGCCGGAGACCCCGATGAACCTGAACGTCAGTCTGGATCTGGCGGTGGGCTCCGGGGGCGCGATGGCGATGGGTCTCGCGTCCCTCGGGGGCGACGGGGCGGGAACCGGGCTGGACGCGTTTGATGTCGCGGACCTCGAGAAGCGGCCGGAGGCGGTGTCCCAGGTCGCGCCCGTGTACCCGGCCGCGCTCCGGAAGGCGCGGATCGAGGGATCGGTGACGCTTGTGTTTTTGCTGAATGAAGGCGGGACGGTGGAGGACCCGCGAGTGGAGACCTCGACTCACAGCGAGTTCGAGAAGCCGGCGCTCGACGCGGTCCGGCGCTGGAAGTTTCGGCCGGGCATGCGCGAAGGAAAGGCGGTGAAAACGTTCATGCGCCTCCCGATGCGGTTCCGGATGTCGGGTTAGCAGCCCGGATGGCCCAACGGCAGCCGGCGATCTCAACTATGATGCGGATTCTGAAAACCTGTGGGTGGTGCGCGGCCCTGGCGATTCTGTCAGGGGCGGCGGACGCCCAAAGCACCCGTTCGAAGTCGACTCGGGAGGGACCCGCGCCGAGGCCGGTCGCCACCGACGCTGTCGGGAACCCCCTGCCCGTCGTCTTCGCGCCGTTGCCCGAGGACCATCCACTCGCGGCCGTTTGGAATGACCCGGACTTCGCGCGCCGCCTGGCCGGAAGCTACGGTTTCCTCTCCGAGGCGGAACCCCGACTGAGCGTCGAGGAGCAGGTCCTGTTTCGGGAGAAGATCGTTCCGCTGCTCCGGGAGGATCCAGTGAAGGCGATTCCGGAGCTTCAGGCCGCTCAAAAGCCCGGAGCTTCCGCGGTGTTCGATTTCACCTTGGGCACGGTGTATTTCCAGACCGAGGACTTCACGAACGCGGTCGCGCAGTACGAGCAGGCGCTCGCGAAATTCCCGGACTACCGGCGGGCCCAGCGAAACCTGGCGCTGTCGTTCGTCCGCAGCGGACGGTATGCCGAGGCGATCCGCCCCCTGGCCCGGACGATCGAACTGGGCGGGGCGGACGGAAAGATCTTCGGGCTGCTTGGGTACGCACACCTGAACGAGGGCCGGTTGGTGTCGGCGGAAGCGGCGTACAAGCAGGCGATGGTGTTCGAGCCGGACACGATCGATTACCAGTTGGGTCTGGTGAAGTGCTACATCGGCCTGAGCCAGTTGGACGCGGCGGTGGCTCTGCTCGACGAGCTGATTCAACTGCATCCCGGGAAGGAAATGCTCTGG
Source organism: uncultured Verrucomicrobiota bacterium (assembly GCA_942490575.1). Lineage (GTDB taxonomy): Bacteria > Verrucomicrobiota > Verrucomicrobiia > Limisphaerales > CAIMTB01 > CAIMTB01. Next base: position 164,389 of record CALNYA010000038.1, on the reverse strand, counting down.
GGCTTGCAGGCCAATGTTTTCGCCCAACGGGAACAACCCGCGAAGGCGATCGTGAACCTCGAGATCCTGCGGAAACTCGGAAAGGCGGACGCCGCGCAAATGGCGCTTCTCGGCGATCTCCACCTGCTGGAGGAGCACCCGGACCTGGCGCTCGAAGCCTACCAGGCCTCGATCGAAAAGGACGGTGGAAAGACGCCTTCCAGGGGGCTGAGAGCCGCGGAAATCCTGGCGAGCCGGGGCGGGCACGCGCAGGCGCGGGCGCTGGCCGCAAGCTTGCGGGCCGTCGGGGTTCCGGCCGGTGAGGACGAATGGCGGTTGCTCAAGGTGGAGGCGCGGGTGGCCCTCGCCGAAGGACGGGGTGAGGATGGCCTGCGGATCCTCGAATCGCTGACGCGGCGCAATCCGATCGACGGTGAAGCGCTCCTGCTGGCCGGGGACTATCTTGCGCGCGATGGCCAGCCTGAGAAGGCGGCTTTCCGCTACGACGCGGCCTCCAAGATCTCCGGCTTCGAACCGGACGCGTTCCTCAAGCAGGCCCAGTTGAAGGTGAGCCAGCAGAAGTACGCCGAGGCCGTGGAGCTTCTCCGTCGCGCCCAGAAGCTGAAACCCAGGGACAACGTGGCCCGCTATCTGGAGAAGGTGGAGCAGGCCGCCAACCGGGCCCGGTCTTGATCGCGGATCAGCACACGGCCTTCGTCATGGGAATCCAGGAAACGGGCGCGATCGGTGGAGGCTGCCATCGGAAGGGTTTGGGCCTTCCGTGGCTTTGGGTCGGGTTGATGGTCGCCGGGATCACCTTCTTCGGCCCGAGCGTGCTCGCCCAGGATACCGGGGCCATTTCGGGAACCATCCTCGAAGGTTGGGAAGGGAAGTTCCTCCCGGGCGTGGCGGTGACGGTGCGGGGAACCACCCTGGCGACGACCACCGACGGGCAGGGCCGATACGAGCTTCCCAACGTTCCGATCGGCGACCAGGTGGTCCGCTTTTCAAGATCGGGTTACGCCACGGTGGTGGTGACCGATGTGCGCGTCCTGGCGGGCCAGACGACGACGGCCAACGGGACGCTCCGCCCCGAGTTCTACGAGATGGAGGAGTACGAGGTGACGGCCGAGGTTTTCGCGGAACAAACGGTCGCCATCCTCCAGGAACGGCAGGGTTCGAGTTCGATCATGGATGCGATCGGATCGGAGCAGTTCAGGAAACTCGGGGTGTCCGACGCGGCGGATATCATGACCAAGGTGACGGGGACCACGGTGGTGGAGGGCAAGTTCGCCGTGATCCGGGGATTGGGCGACCGGTACAACGTGACCCTGCTCAACGGCGCCGAGGTGCCCACGGCCGATCCGTACCGGCGCGCGGCCCAGTTGGACATGATCCCGGCCGGGATGATCGACCGCGTGCTCGTGAGCAAGACCTTCACGCCGGATCTGCCGGGCGGGTTCGCGGGGGGCGCCGCGAACATCATCACGCGTTCCTTTCCCAAGAAATTCACCCTGAGCGTCTCGCTCGGCCTGGAGTACAACACCCAGTCGACGGGCAACGAGGATTACCTTCGGTACCAGGGCGGAGCGACGGACTGGGCCGGGTTCGACGACGGTTCGCGGCGGCTGCCGCCGAATCTTGCCTCGGCGCAACTGAGTCAGTTGATGACCCCGCCGCGCGTCACGCGCGAAACGCCCGAACAGGCCCAGGAACGCCGCCAGCAGGCCGACAGCGTGCGGGAAAGTCTGAACTCCTTCGAAAGTTATCAGTTCGCCCCAACCACGGAGGCGCCGCCTCCCAATCTGTCGGGCTCGCTGAACGTCGGGGATTCGATGCGAGCCGGGGTGGGCAAGTTCGGCTACCTGGCCTCGGTCAATTATCAGACCAAGTACACCTTCTACGACGACGGATACTCGGCGAAGTACCGGAATGCCGACGTGGATTCCGAACCCTACGAATCGTACGTGGATGCCCGCTCGTACACGGAGGTCAACTGGTCCGGAGTGGTGGGTCTCGGGTACGAACTGAACGAGGATCACGAATTCGGCTTCAACTTCATCTACAACCGCGCCGCCGAGGACGTCTCCCGCCGCCAGGTGGGCGAGCGCCCGGAGAATTTCACGAACCGGGTGGTCGATCGGAGCATGCTCTACTGGGCGGAGCGCGACCTGCGGAACTTCCAGATGCTCGGCCGCCACGCCTTTCCGGACTGGCTCGACATGGACGTCAGTTGGCTGGTGTCGCTCGCCGGAACCAGCCAGGACGAACCCGACCTCCGCTTCTTCAACTACGCGAGGGACGCCGACTACACGAACAACGAGATCAACAACAACTCCCTTCCGGAGCCGTCGGTTCCGACCCGCACCTGGCGGACGCTCGATGAGTCGAATCTGAACGCGCGGTTCGATGACACGATCAGGTTCCAGTGGCTGCCCGAACTGGACACTGTCTTCGGGGTCGGGACCTCGGTCAGTTTCTCGGACCGGAACTTCTTCCAGAAATCCTTCGGGTTCGAGGAGGGGATTCCCCAGCCGAGCGATCCGTGGACCGTGGATGGGACGCCCAACAACTTTCTCACTCCCGAGAACCTCCAATACCGGACCGAATTAAGCTCCCGCGGGGCGACGAACTATGTCTTTCCCCGGAGGTTTCAGATCCAACAGTTCGGTGACTTCACCTACGTCGGATCCCAGGAGATCATCGCGGGCTATTTCAAGGTGGAACAGGCGGTGACTCCCTGGTTGCGCGTGATGGGAGGACTGCGGCCGGAGTCCACCGAATTGCTGATGGAATCCGTCTCGAACCGGGGCGACACCAATTCAACGGTGACGCAACTGGACGTGCTTCCGTCGGCGGGCCTGCTCTTCGCCCTGCGGACCAACATGAATATCCGCCTCAGCTACTCCGAGACGGTGGCGCGCCCGACCTACCGGGAATTCGCGGCCTACGAGGCGTACGATCCCTTCGGCGATGAGATCGTCCGCGGGAATCCGAACCTCACGATGAGCGCCATCAAGAACTATGACGCGAGGTGGGAATGGTTTCCGAGTCCGGGCGCCGTCCTCTCCGTGAGCGGATTCTACAAGCAACTCACCGCGCCCATCGAAAAGGTCATCGTCACCTTCGGAGGCGGCATCGTGAGCTTCGAAAACCGGGACGAGGCCACGGTTTATGGGGCGGAATTCGAGGCCCGGCACCAGTTGGACATCGTGGACGAACTGCTGGCGGACTTCTCCGTGGGCTTCAATTTCGCCTACATCATCTCCGAGGTGCCCCTGAGCGAGCAGGAGAAGATCAACGACCCGAAATCGCCGGACCCCCGGCAGCTCTACGACCAGTCCGAGTGGATCGCCAACATGGACTTCACCTGGGACAACAAACGGCTCGGAACGACCGCGACTGTGGCGTTCAACTGGGCGGCCCCCCGAATTTACCTCGTCGATGTTGGTGGTCCCGACGTCTTCGAGCATCCGCCCATGATGGTGGATCTGATCGTGTCCCAGAAGCTTTCGGACCACTGGCGACTGCGGTTCACGGGCAAGAACTTGCTGAACTCCGAGTACCAGCGGACCTACGGACCCGATCCGGACCAGCGGCTCTATTCCCGAAACACCCGGGGCACCCTGTTCGGCATTCAGGCGACCTACGAGTACTGAAAAGGCGTGGCGGGAACAAAAGGGTCTTATCACAAGACCGTAACCTGGACGTCCTGCCGTTGTTTCGGTGCGGGCGCCTACTGCGGGACCGCTTTTCGCGGGTCGTATCCGCAATCAATCGAATCATGAAATCCCAGATCATCCATGGCTTGGCGGCGCTAGCGGTGGGAGTCTCCCTGCTCGCGGCCCCCAAGGGTGCGGCGGCCACCAACGAAGTCTCCGGAGCCCTCACGGGCGAGGTTCATTGGACCGCCGCCGACGTCCACCTCCTGACCGGCTACACCTACGTGCTGAGCAATGCCGTCCTCCGGATCGATGCCGGCACGGTCGTCAAAGGCCGCAACGGCACGGCGCCCAATTTCGGAGTCCTCTATGTCTGCCGGGGCGGCAAAATCCTGGCGGAAGGGACGGCCCGGAAGCCGATCATTTTCACGGCCGAGGACGATGACGTGGACGACCCGGAGGATCTGCTGATCACCGATCGCGGTTTGTGGGGCGGCGTCGTGATCCTCGGGAACGCCCCGATCAACAAGGCCGTGAGCGCGGCGGGCGATGCCGCGACCCCGAGGTACGAGGTCTACGAGGGACTCGAGGACGTCCAGATCGACGGGCAGTACGTTCACCGCTTCGGGGGGCCGGACGGCGACGACAACTCCGGGGTGCTCCGCTACGTGTCCATCCGGCACGGCGGACAGCGATTGAGCCCCGACAAGGAGATCAACGGGCTGTCGCTGGGGGGCGTGGGCCGTGGAACGACCATCGATTACGTGGAGGCGGCTTCGTTCGCGGATGACGGCTTCGAATTCTTTGGCGGGACGGTCAACACGAAGCACCTGGTCTCGGTATTCAACGACGACGACGCCTTCGACACCGACATGGGCTGGAGCGGGATGAACCAATTCTGGTTCGCGCTCCAGGCGAATGACCGGCGCGACAACGGTTCGGAACAGAACGGCGAGCCGAACGAGCGGAACGACGGAACCGGGGTGCCCCTGGCGACCTACGAGATCTACAACGCGACCCTGGTGGGTGGTGGCGCGGCCGGTGGCGGAGTGGCCAACAACCACGCGATGCTCCTGCGCCGGTACGTTCAGGCCGGGTGGTTCAACTCCATCTTCACCGACTTCAACGGGCAGCCGATCAACGGCGGCGGGCCCCAAACCGGGGCGGCGCCCCGGATCATGGACAATCTGTGGTGGGGATTCGCGTCGCCGGTGTTCACCAACGACCTCTTCACCGTCACCGCGAACAACAACGCGACCCAGGTGGACCCGCTGCTGCGCGGGTTGGGCCGGGAAGTCCCCGGTTCACTCGATCCGCGACCCTCTCCCGGCAGCCCGGCGTTGGAGTCGCCCCGGACGCCGCCGGCCGACGGATTCTACACGCCGGCCACGTTTCGTGGGGCCTTCGATGCCAGCGACAACTGGCTGCGCCACTGGACCTCGCTGGCGGCCTCGGGGCTGATCCCGGAAGCGGTCAACGAAGTGGTGGTCACCTCCGAATCGATCACCGGCGATGTCACCTGGTCGTCCACGAACGTCTATATCCTCACCGGTTACACCTACGTGTTGGACGGTGCGACGCTTCGAATCGAACCCGGGACGGTGATCAAGGGGCGCAACGGGACGGCGCCCAATTTCGGGACGCTCTTCGTCTGCCAGGGCGGACGGATTCTCGCCGAAGGAACTCCGGGCAATCCCATCATCTTCACCGCCGAGACCGACGATGTGAACGATCCCGAGGACCTGCTGATCACGGATCGCGGCCTGTGGGGCGGGGTGGTTGTCCTCGGAAAGGCGCGGATCAACAAGGCCGTGAACGCCGCCGGCGACGCCGCCGAACCTAAATACGAAGTCTTCGAAGGCCTCGAGGATCGCCAGATCCAGGGGAAATACGCGCATCGCTTCGGCGGATCCGACGACGACGACAACTCCGGCGTGCTCCGGTATGTCTCGATCCGTCACGGCGGTCAGCGATTGAGCCCCGACAAGGAGATCAACGGCCTGTCGCTCGGCGGGGTCGGTCGCGGAACGGTCGTCGAGAACGTGGAAGTCCTGTCCTACGCCGACGACGGATTCGAGTTTTTCGGAGGCTCGGTGAACACGAAATACCTCGTCTCGGCGTTCAACGACGATGACGCGTTCGACACGGACATGGGCTGGAACGGAAAGAACCAGTTCTGGTTCGCCATCCAGTCCAATGATCGACGGGACAACGGTTCGGAACAGAACGGGGAACCCAACGAGCGGAACGACGGCACGGGCTTGCCGGTGGCGACGTACGAGATCTACAACGCCACGCTCATCGGGGCGGGAGCCTCGGCCGGCGGAACGGCCAACAACCATGCGATGCTGCTCCGGCGCTACGTGCGGGCGGGTTGGCACGACAGCATCATCACCGATTTCAACGGCCAACCGCTGAACGGCGGCGAACCGCAGACCGGATCCGCCCCGCGGATCACCGACAACATCTGGTGGGGATTCACCTCACCCGTGTTTACCAACGAACTCTTCACGGTGGCCGCGAACAGGAACACCACCGACCAGGATCCCCTGCTCGTCGGCATCAGCCGGGTGGAAGACGCGGGCCTGGACCCCCGCCTCCAGGAAGCCAGTCCCGCGATCGGAGGTTCCACGGTCCCTCCGGGAGATGGATTCTACACTGAGGCCTCGTACAAGGGCGCGTTCCTGGACCGCAACTGGGCGACCGATTGGACCGCCCTTTCCGCCTACGGGATCCTGAGCGGGCGCGGAGCGTACCACCCGGTCGAAGGACCGAATGGGCCGCCCTCCGGACCCGCGACGTTGACCGCGACCCTGGAGGCGAATGGACTGCGCCTCACCTGGACGGGTGGAAAACCGCCTTACACCGTGCAGCAAAAAAAGGCGATCGACGTCGCGGGCTGGACCGACCTCGGAGTCGTGAACGAAACCACGTTCCTCGTGCCGGTGGATTCCGGAGCGGCTTTCCTCAGGGTCGTCAATCCCCCCTGAACCAAGGTCCGTAGGACCGGCCTATCTATAGACTGTGTCCAGGAATGGATCTCTAGCCTTCGTTTCCAGCAGGGAGCGGGCCGAATGCGGTCGGTGGGCTCAAGAAAACGGCCAATCTCCAGATCGCCGCAGGGCGACATCGAAGCTCTCGGGACCTGGGGCTCTTTGGCGCAGGCGGCGTTTCCCGACTTTTTTCTGGACAGAATGGAGGGCATGAAGCGCAAGTTTTTACCATAACCCAACGATCGTTTGACGACCGGCAGGTGTGAAACCACCCACTCCAACTGCCCGAGAGCCGTTTCGCGCGGCTTACTGTCACGCCTTCAACCTCCCCGACGAGAGGTTTGAGGCGGCGGTGTTGCGTCGTTGCTTTCCTTGGTGGTCCCGCGCGCTGGGTTCGCTGGTGCTCCTTCTGAAACCCGCCGTGTTTCAGCGCGAGTTTCTCGCCCTCGGCCAGTTGGGCCGGGCCACGCATCCCTCGCAGTTCGGTCCCGAGTTCGAGGCGTATGTGTATGAGACCGTCCGCGACAAGGCGCGCTTCCGGACCCGAACGCTGGGTCTGCGCATGTCGAGGCGACGATTCGAACGGCTGGCGTGGGAAGTGTGGCGTTCCGAGGCGCCGCGGAACCGCCGGGACAAAGAAAAGGACGAATCGCCGGAACCGCCGGAACGGGAGTCCGAGGGGGTGGGGAAGGGCGGTTCGTCCGAGACGACCGGGCCGGTGTAGCTGGTTCAGGCGGCCAAGACTTCAGTCAGTCGGTCAGTCATCAAGCGCCATGGAATCGAGCGCGATGGCGCGGTCGAGGCGTTCCCGGGCGTGGAGGTGGAAGGGTTCGAGCACCCCAAAGTTGTGGCGGTTCCGGACGAGGGAACACGAGAAGGGCTCTTCCCCGTGGCGGGGACCCCGGAGGGACGCGAGGCGGAACAGCGCGCAGGTGAGGCAATCGACCAGGGTGGAACGTCGTTCCCGCCGGAATTGACGGACCCGCTCGGGGCGAAGCGCGACGCGGGGGCGCATGGATTCCAGGGTGTCGTCGGTATCAAGGCGCTGCACGACTTCGTTCGAGTGGTAGACGCCCCGCAGGTAGCAGTAGGCGACGAGAATCAGGAGATCGTCCCTGGGCGCCGGCGCCGTCGGGCCACCGAGCAATCCGAGCCACGCCGAGCCGCTGGCGCGTTCGGCGGATTCCTCGATGATCGCGAGCAGCGTCGCCCGGGGGACCCAAGACGCGAGGTCCTGCGGGATGTCCGGCGAATCCGACGCGTGAAGGTTGACCACGGATCCGCCGTCTGCCAGGGCGGACTTCGGGAATGTTGGCACCGTGACCATGGGCTGAGCGTGGCAGACGGCCTGGACGGGCGGGTGTCGCGTGTGTGCCAAGTGTGTGACGAAAAACCATCCTCGCCCCGGGCCGATTCCGGGTCGATTTCACGCTGGATCCTCCATGAACCGGCCCTCACCCCCAGCCCCTCTCCCGTCGACGGGAGAGGGTGGCGAAGCAACGCGGCGCCGGGTGAGGGTCCCCTGCCTGGCGGTTCATGGATCCAACGCGCGAGTCGCAACTCGTTGATGCTTCCCATGAACCTGGAAACGGCGGTTTCAACCACGGAAGGTACGGAACACACAGAAGGGGAGGGGTTTGGAGAGGCGGAGGGTATCCTCTGAAAATTGACCGGGACTCCCTCAGAACCCCCCCTCTCATACCGTGCTTTCCCCTTCTTCCGTGGTTGTTGCCGCCGCTTTTGGGAGGAATCCGAGTCTGTGGAGGCCATCTTTCGGCGTCGGGGTCGGAATCGGACTCCGAATCGAAAGGAATCTATCGTCGATGGCGACCCCGACCCCGACTCAGATCCTGATCCTGATCCTGGCGGGACCACCGGTTCCTGAACCGCTCGGTACGGAACTCGTTGTCCCGTCCCTTGAAGTGGCGGGGTCGGAGGGGTGGCGGGATTCAAGCGCGCGGTTCGTGGCTGGAAATTGCCTCGACGGTTCGCGGCGGGGCCCGGAAACATCCGCGCTGTGCCCTTTGCGATCTGCAATGAGATCTACACATCCGATCCGAGCGGTGGCGGCGCATGGACGCCGGAGCGTGTCTTCGAGCATGCCGCGAGGATCGGCTACGACGCGGTGGAAGTGGCGCCCTTCACGGTCTGCCGCCGGGTGACCGAGTTGGGAACCCTCGACCGGACACGACTCCGCGAGTCGGCGAAAAAAGCCGGCATCGGGATTTGCGGAATCCACTGGCTCCTGGCCCAGACGGAGGGGTTTCACGTGACGCACCCCGAAGCGGGCGTGCGGGAACGGACCGCCCGGTACCTGAGGGACTTGGTCGATTTTGGCGCCGACCTGGGCGGGGGCATTCTGGTGTTCGGCTCCCCGAAGCAAAGGAACCTGCTCCCGGGCGTGGATCTCCAGACGGCTTGGGACCACGCGACCGCCGTCTTTCGCGACGCGGTGGCGCGGGCCGAGGACCGAGGTGTGGTGATCTGCTTCGAACCGTTGGCGCCGTCGGAGACGGATTTCATCAACACCGCCGCGGAAGCCCGGCGTTTCGCCTCGCAATTCAAGAGTCCGGCGATGCGGATCATTCTCGACGTCAAGGCGATGTCGTCGGAGGCGGCCTCGATTCCCGCGATCATTCGGGAGTCGCGCGGTGATTTCGCCCATTTCCATGCCAATGATCCGAACATGAAGGGACCCGGCTTCGGTGAGATGGATTTCCAACCGATCGCCGCGGCCCTTCGGGAAGTCGAATACTCCGGCCACGTGTCGGTGGAGGTTTTTCGATTCGAGGAAGGACCGGAGGAGATCGCGGGGCGGAGCTTGGCGTGCCTTCGAGCGGCGTTCGCCGAGGGCGGAGCCGGATCCGGAACCGCGGGAAAGCCGGGCCACGCCTAAGGCGGGCCGGTTGGAAACGAGACACGGGGAGACGCCCACGCCGACCGCCCAAACGAGGAGACCGAGATGTCCGCCGCACGACCCGATGATCTGCTGGACCCGCACGCCTTGGTGCATGCCGAGGTGCTGGGCCTGCATGCCCGCCAGGTGGTCGAGGGGTACATGGCGGGTGAGCACCGGTCGCCGTTCTTCGGCTTCGCCACCGAGTTCGCCCAGCATCGCGAGTATTCCCAGGGCGACGACCTCCGACATCTGGATTGGAAGGTCCTCGGCCGGACGGACCGCTATTACGTGAAGCAGTACGAACAGGAGACGAATTTCGTCGCCCAGATCCTGCTCGATGGAAGCGAGTCGATGCGCTACGGCTCGGGATCCCTGACGAAGCTCCATTACGCCAAGCAGCTGGCGGCGTGTCTTTCCTACCTGATCCTCCTTCAACGGGACGCGGTGGCGGTCGGCCTGTTCGATGCGGCCCTTCGAAAATACCTCCCCCGGAGCAACAACCGGTCGAACATCCACGTCATCATGTCGCAACTGGCTTCGTTCGAGCCGGAGTCCGGGACCCGGATCGGGCCGGTGCTTCATGAAATGGCCAGCCAGACGCCCCGGAAGGGGATGGTCGTCCTGATCAGCGACCTCTTCGACGACGAGGAGGAGATGCTCGGGGGTATCCAGCACCTCCGGTTCGTCGGCCACGAGGTGATTGTGCTTCACATCATGGATCCGGCCGAACTCGAGTTCCCCTTCACGGGCAATGTCGAATTCGTCGGCCTCGAAGGAGTTCCTCCGCTCATGACGCGGGCCTCGGAGATCCGGAAAAGCTACCAGCGGGAGGTCGAGGATTTCCGGACCAGAATCCGGGAAGGCTGTGAACGGAACCAGTCCCACTACGTCCTCGTGAACACGGGGAATCCCCTCCGCGACACCCTGAGCGGGTACCTCGCCTTCAGGAAAAAGACCGGGCGCGCGCGCCGCGGGCCCGGCTGACGATGTCGTTCCTGAATCCAGCCCTGCTCGCCTTCGGCGCCGCGATCGCGGTGCCGATCCTGATCCATCTTCTGAACCGGCGCCGGTTCCGCACGGTGACGTGGGCCGCCATGCGCTTCGTGCGGGCCAGTATCGAGAAGAACCGCCGCCGGATGGAGATCGAGGATCTGGTGCTGCTGGCGTTGCGCTGCCTGATCGTCGGGTTGTTCGCGCTGGCCTTGGCCCGGCCCGCGCTGCGGTCGGCGACCAGTTTCCTGCAAAGCCGCCGGGTGACGGCCGCGCTGGTCCTGGATCAGTCCGCCAGCCTGGGAGCCGGCGACGGCGCCGGGACCCGCTTCGACCTGGCCCGTCAGGCCGCGGAGCAGGCGGTGGACGCCTTTCCCCAGGGCTCGGCGGTCGCTGTCGTGCTGGCGGGGGACCGCGCCACGGCCCCGATCGCCGAGCCGTCGCCGGATCGGAATCTCGTCCGCAAGACGGTGCGCGAAGCCACGCTGACCGATCTGGCGACCGATCATCCGGTGGGGATCACGGCGGCCCTGGAGGCGTTGGAAGGCCAGGCGGCTCTGCGCAAGGAGATCGTCCTCGTGACCGACCGCCAGGCGTCGGGTTGGCGGCGCCTGCCCGAGCTCTCGGCGATGCTCCGCGAGCGGGCGCGCGACATCCGGTTGCGCGTGGTTTTCGTGGGGGAACCCCTCGAGGAAAACCTCTCCGTGTCGAGCTTGGGCCGTTCCCCGGGTTTTGTGCCGGCCAACGAACCGGTGCGATTCGATGCCGAGATCGCCAACCGGGGGTTGTCCGAGGTGAAGCAGATCCGCGCGACGCTGCACGTCGACGACGGACGGGCCGTCGACGAGATCATCCTGGAAGCGATGTCGCCCGGCGAAGTCAGGCGCCTGACCTTCTACGCCCGCCTGCCCGGGGAAGGCTTCCACTCCGTGACCGTCCGCCTGCCGGGGGACCGGCTTCCCGCCGACGACGCCCGGACGCTGGTGGTGGAAGCGGTGAAGCAGGTGCGCGTTCTCGTGGTGGACGGCGATCCCTCGTCGAATGGCTCCTTCTTCCTTCGCAACGCCCTTCAGCCTGTTCCCGCCGAACTGGCCCCCACCTACTACCTGCAGCCCCAGGTCGTGCCCGCGAGTTCGGTGGGCGTGGCGCGATTGTCCGATTTCGACGCGGTGATCCTCTCCGATGTTTCGCCGCTTCCGGCGACGGCCGTCGATCACCTGACCCGGTACGTGCGGGACGGTGGAGCGCTGCTGGTCTTCCCGGGGCCCCAGGCGACGACCAATTTCTACAACGGAGAATTGCTGGCGCGGGCGGGTCTGCTTCCGGCGTCGCTGGGAACCCTTCGGGGCAACCGCGACGGCGTTCAGGAATCGCCCGATCTGGTGCTTCAGAGTTCCGGCTATCAACACCCGGTGCTGGCTCTCTGGAACGAGCCCGGGGCGGGATCCCTGGCGGCCGTGCGGTTCCGAGCCGCCTGGCAACTCATCCCACGAGTCGCGCCCACCAACGCCGTCGCCGTCGCCGAGGCCGAGTCCGCCGCGTCGGAGGTCATGCTTCGGTTCGCGGACGGCGTGCCCGCGGTGGTGGAAGGCGGCATCGGCCGGGGCAGGGTGGTGCTGTTCTCAAGCACCGCCGGAACCGCGTGGAACGATTTTCCCGTCCGTCCGGCTTTCGTGCCTCTCCTGCACCGGGTGGTCGCCTCCATCGCCGACGTCCAGGGCGGGCGCTTCAATGTTCGGGCCGGCGGACGGGTGTCCCTCCGCGAGCCGGCGGACCTTGCCGGGCGGGACGTGACGATCTCTCCGCCGGGTGTCCGTGATCGGCGCTGGGTGCGTACCCTGAGGGCGGTCCCGGGGGCGTCGCTCCTGGAATGGGACGAGACAGCCCTGGCCGGTGTCTACCGAGCCGCGATGGCCGGCATGGCGACACCGCTCGCCCTGTTCGCCGCCCAGCCGGACCCCGCCGAATCGGATCTCACCGAATTGTCGACGGAACGACGCGCCGAGCTGGAGGGCGTGGCGCAGGTGATCGACTGGGCCCCGGGCATGGACTTGCGCGCGGAATTCGACCGGGAACGGGTGGGAATGGAGTTCTGGGTGCCCCTGGCGATCGCGGTGCTCCTGCTGGGCATGACGGAGGTCTTCCTGGCCCAGCGCTTCAGTCAGCCGAAATGAAACGAAGGCAGGCATGAGCACGACACTCCTTCGATTACTCGGGGCTCCTTCGGGCGAAGCGGGAACGGTCCTGTCGACCCGTTTCGAGCTCCACCCTGTCTTCGGGGGGTGGGTCCTCCTGGGCTGGCTGCTCGCGGCGCTGGGAGTCGCCGTGTGGAGTTACCGCCTGAAGGCCGTGGAACTGGCGCCGGTTCGGCGCGGCATCCTCCTCGCGCTTCGTTGCCTCTCCATGCTCGCCATCATCGGCGTGTTCCTTCGCCCCACCCTGGGCCTGACCGTCGATGGAATGGTCCGCCAGGTGCTGATCCTTCTCTTCGACGAGAGCGCGAGCCTCACGCTGCGCGATCCGAGAACGGAGGAGGCGGACCGGGTGCGCGCGGGGATCGCAACGGGTCGGCTGTCCGCGACGGGTGGATTGAGGCAAACCGCGCCCGCGCCGACGGACCTGGCGCCGTCGCGTCTCGACCTTCTGCGCGGGGTGATCACCAACCGCGACCTGGCCCTGCTCGACCGGTTGGGCAGGAATTTCGATCTCAGGGCGGCGGCATTTTCCGGGGATCTGACCTCGGTGGTCCTTCCGGCTTCCGCGGATTCGACCAACGCGCCGGCCGGAGGCGCGAGCGCGGGTTCCCTTCCGGCGGGGCCATTGGCCGCGGCCTTGCGGGCCGAGGGACCGCGCACGGCGCCCGGAACCGCCCTCCGCGAATTGCTGGATCGTGAGCGAGGCCGGCCGGTCGGCGGGGTCGTCGTCTTCACCGACGGGATCCGCAACGCGGGCGCCGACCCGCGCGACGCGCTCGGACTCGCCCGCGACGCGGGCATCCCGGTGCATTTCGTGGGGTTGGGAACCACCGCGCCGCGGGACGTGCAGGTCGTGGACCTCGAGGCCCCGCAGGTTTCCTTCGTCCAGGACGAGGTCGCGCTGAACGCGCGCCTGCGCACCCGTGGATTGACCGGTGAAGCCGTGCGCGTGTCCCTGCTGGTCGACGGCGAACCAACCGACGAACGGGAGGTCCGCGTGGAGGCCGACGGCGAAGTGGATGTGCCGATGAAGTTCACGCCGTCGCGGACGGGTGACTTCGAACTCGTGGTTGAAACTCCGGCCCGGCGGGACGAGATCCTCGCCGAGAACAACCGCCAATCCCGCCGCCTGAAGGTCATCGACGACCGGATTCGGGTGTTGCTCATCGAACAGTCGCCGCGGTGGGAATTCCGGTATCTCCAGGCCCTCCTCCTGCGCGACCGCCGGGTGGACCTGAAGTGCGTCCTGTTCGACGGCGATTTGGCCATCACCAGGAGTCCAGGTTCGCCTTACCTGGATGAGTTTCCGACCCGGCGCGAGGACTTGTACACCTACGACCTCGTGGTCTTTGGCGACGTCGATCCCAAGAATTTCACGCCCGCGCAATTGGACGTGCTGACCGAGTTCGTGGCGCGGTCCGCCGGTTCCTTTCTGATGGTCGCCGGTCGGCGGTTCAGTCCGTGGAGCTACCGGGACACGGCCCTTGAGCGGATGTTGCCGGTCGAATTCGAACGGCTGCCACCCGGGGCGGCGCCGATGTCGCTCCATGAACGGCCCGTCCAGTTGGCGCTGACGCCGGAAGGCCGGGAGAGCGCCCTGTTGAGGATGTCGGATGATCCGGCCGAGAACCTGCGGCGATGGGATGCGCTGCCGCCGGTGTTCTGGGTGGCCCCGGTGCTTCGGGCCAAGCCCGCGGCCCAGGTGCTGGTGGTGGACGCGAGTCGGGATGATCCCGAGGTCCGCATTCCGGTCATCGCCGTTCAGCAATACGGGGTGGGCCAAAGCATGTTCATCGGCACCGACAACACCTGGCGTTGGCGTCGGAACGAAGGCGAACAGTTCCACGTGTCGGTCTGGGGGCGGGTGGTCCAACGCCTGGCCATCACCCACCTGCTGACGGGAAGCCGCCGGACGCAATTGACGCTCGATCGGACGACCGCCTTGCGCGGCGAGAAGATCGCCGTCACCGGGCGTCTCTTCACCAGCTCCTTCGAACCGCTGCTGGAACCCGTGGTCCGCGCCCGGGTGGAAGCGGGGGGGCGCGCGAGTCCCGGAACGACCTCGCCTGCGTCGACGGGCGCGACGGAGTTTCTTCTGCGGGCGGTACCGGATCAGCCAGGGGTTTTCCGTGGGGAAATCGCCACCTCGGCGCCCGGGCGTTATCGCGTCACCCTGGGGGACGATGCGCCGGCGTCGGTCGATTTCACGGTGGAGGAGCGGTTGGTGGAGGCTGGGGAGACGGCGATGCAGGAGCCCTTGCTCCGGGAACTGGCGACCCTGACCTCGGGGGAGTTCTTTCGGGAGGAACAGCTTCATCGCCTCCCGGACGTGGCCCAAAGCACCGCGCAACGGGTCCAATCCCGCATGGCGATCGAACTTTGGATGTCACCCTTCTACTTCCTGCTCGTGCTGGCGCTGCTCGGGACGGAATGGGGCCTGCGCAAGTGGTGGCAGCTGAAGTGAGGGAAGACCTGTACCCCCCACCCTGTACCGCCGGCTTTCCAGCCGGCTCAAGTTTGGCCATTTCTTGGGAACAAAAAATCCGGAGCCCCAGGGTTCGACGTCACCTCGGGGTTAAAGGCGCCCTTCCGTTGGCCTATCCGCGTCCCCGAACCAAGGTCCGTAGGACCGGCCTGTCAATAGAACGTGTCCAGAAACGGATCTCAAGCCCCAGAGGGGCGACCCAACGGATGACCCTTCCACCTCAATCCCGGGCGATGGAAGCCCGTGCCGCTCCGGGGGCCGCTCCTGGGGGCGTGTGCCTTTCCCCCGTTGTTTTTAGCCCCCCCCCTCGGGGTTTGGGGGTTTTCGCGCCGCGGGTCCGCCTTCGATGACCGGCTCTTCTTCCCCTGGGGTTGGTGAAAAATGGTTCTCCGCACGAGGGTAGGCCGCGCGATCGGCGGGTTCGGGAAAAATGGCCAGTCTCCAGCGCCGGCTTTCGGCCGGCTTCGTTCGCCCCCGCCCATCCTGCGCTCATCTGAATTCTTCGATTGATTCGCCGAGCTCATTCCCCACGATCACCCAGTAGCCAACCGGCGTCCGTGGGAACCAAGATGGGAGAAGCGTCCAACGTGAAAGCAATCCGGGTACAGCCTTCGGACTTCGCGCGGATCCGATCCAATACCAATCCAGTCCCCTTCGTTATCGCCGCGGTTTTCTTGATCACCGGCGGATTCTCCCTTCAGGCGGCTCGGACCCCGAGCGTCGCCCGGATCTGGGACGAACGGATTCTGGATGCCATCCGGGCGGATACACCTCATCCACCCGCCCAGGCCCGGAACCTTTTCAGCCTCTCCGTCTGCATGTACGACGCGTGGGCCGCTTACGATTCCACCGCGGTCGGGTACGTGTATCGCGGCAAGCACGACGCCTCCGACCTCGCCTCCGCGCGAAGGGAAGCGATCAGCTTCGCCGCGTTTCGGCTCCTCAACGAGCGACACGCCTATTCCCGAACCGCGAGCAGCAGCCTCGCCGCGAACCGGGCCCTCATGACGTCGCTCGGATACGATCCCGACGACGCCACTCGCGATCCTTCGAGCCCGGCCGGCGTGGGCAACCGGATCTATGACGCGGTCTCGGCATGGTTCATCAACGACGGCTCGCGTCAGACGAACGGGGTCCCGTACCCCGTGAGGTCCTTGCCCGTCGCCTACCCGGACCACCCCGTCGGCCAGGGCGGCTATGTTCACGTCAACACCCCGTTGGCGACGGCTCTTCCCGGGATCAACGACGGCAACGGGAGGTCGGTGTCGGATATCAACCGTTGGCAGCGCCTTCAGATCGTGAATTCGGTGGACCAGAACGGGTTCCCCCAGGGCCCGGTCCAGGAGTATCTCGGCGCCCAATGGCTTGGGGTGAGGCCCTTCGCGCTCGCCCGCGCGGATCCGTCCAGGCCGTGGATCGATCCGGGGCCGCCACCGCTATTTGGCACCCCCTCCCACGCGGAATTCATCAGCAACATCGTTGTGGTGATTCAACGGAGCAGCGAGCTGACCCCGGACGACGGGGCCGTCATCGACATCTCGCCAGCCTCCCTCGGTAACAACACGCTCGGGTCCAACGATGGAAGCGGCTACCCGGTGAATCCAGCCACCGGGCAACCTTACGCGCCCAACGTGGTTCGGCGCGGCGACTTCGCCCGCGTCCTTGCTGAATTCTGGGCCGATGGTCCCAACTCCGAGACGCCTCCCGGACACTGGAACTCGGTCGCGAACGGCGTTAGCGACTATCCTGGGCTTGAAAAGCGCATCGGCGGCACCGGCCCGGTGGTCGATGACCTCGAGTGGGACGTGAAGCTCTATTTCGGACTCAACGCGGCCGTCCACGAAGCGGCGTGCGTGGCGTGGGGCGTCAAACGCTTTTACGACGGATGGCGGCCCATCTCCGCGATCCGGTACGTCGGAGGTCTCGGGCAATCTTCCGATCCCAATCTTCCGGCGTACAACGCCTTGGGATTGCCGCTGATCACCAACCTGATCGAGTTGGTCACTCTCGCGTCGGTCGTCTCGGGGCGGCACGCTGGCCTGGTGGTCAACAAGATTGCCGTCAGGAGTTGGCCTGGTCAGCCGGCCATTCCCGCGACCACCTACCGGGGGGTCAATTGGCTCCGGGTCGAGAACTGGATGCCTTACCAGCGGTCCAATTTCGTTTCGCCGGCATTTCCCGGCTATGTGTCGGGGCACAGCACGTTCAGTCGAAGTGCCGCGGAGCTGTTGACCGCCTTCACGGGGTCCGCCTTTTTCCCGGGCGGCCTGGGGACGTACACTATCCAGGCGGACACCGGACTCGGGTTTGAGAAGGGGCCGTCGCAGGCCGTCCAGTTGCAATGGGCGACGTACGCGGATGCGGCGGACCAGGCCGGCCTTTCCCGCATCTGGGGGGGTATCCACCCCCCCGCCGACGATTTTGCCGGCCGTCTCGTAGGTTCCACCGCTGGAAAAGCCGTCTGGGACCTGGTTCATCGCTATTGGGACGGTACGGTGGCGAATTCCCAACTGGCCATCCGGCGATTGCCCGAGACCCAGTGCGAGCTGACGTTCACGACCCGGCGGGGTTTCCGATATCAGCAGCAGAGCACCCCCAGCCTCGGACTCCCGTTCGTCGACGACCCGGTCCGGATCAACCAGCCGTTCGACATCCTCACCCTCGTTCACACCAACGGAATGAACGATTCCTCGCGGTACATCCGGATGATCGCGCTCCCGTGACGAATCTCCGCGGAAACGGACCAGGGCCCCGTTTGGCCAAATAGAGATCCCATCGAAGAGAAGGCCGGAGCTCAATCTGTATGGATTCATTTCAAGGAATCCTGTAGGCGACCAGACCCATCTCGGTGGTCAAGATCTCTTTGAAAATCGGCAAGGAACCTTCGTTCCTCGTCCAACCCCTCCGGGTGTCTCCATTGTTTCCGTGCGGTGAACATTCGGCGCATCGCTTTTACATGGAAGCGAAGTTGGAGGCCAATCGAAGGCGGTAAGCAGGTCTGTGCGTATTCTGACTATCGTCTCGATCACCACGCTGGACCGACGGTTGAAGCACGGGCGGCCCCATACCGGAACATCGAGGGAAGAGCGACCGCGCCTGGCTAGTGCAGCGCCTAGACAGCCCCATGGGTCAGGATTCTCGTGTCTCCGCTTTCGCTTCGAGGCTGCCAGTCGGCGGGAGCCCAACTGAATACGGGTCTCTTCTCGTATGGAATCAACGCAGTCGCAGGGCATTGCACCGCGATTCAGGAACCGCCGGTTGGCAACCGGCGACACGGCAGGCTGGGCAGCCTGCGTTACCTCGTCCGGTCACCCATTGGTCCACTCCGGGACGCCGATTCAATGTGGGAGACCTAAGTGCGAGAACCACTGGTGTTCAAGTAGTACAAAAGTTGAGTTTGAACGCCAAGAATTAGTTGCGGTCCGAGTCTGTGGGCGGGAACGCTGCACCGGGCAGGGCCTCAGTCCAATCTGTCGGTTCCGAGTTTGTGGCTGCGGATGCGGGGCTCTACATACGCGGAGTGGAAATCAGTGGTTTTCTTTTGTAGGGACATAGAGGTAACTGGGGGCAAGTGTAGGCTCCTGTCCGACGGGAAGGTTCTTTAACGGAAGAATCTTAGGCCCGTCCGCCCTGGCAAGGGGGCAAACCTCGCAGGACTGGGCGGGAAGAACTCCCTCCCGAGACGGTCAGCCCCTGACTAATCCCTTCGCTTAAGAGGTGGAGTGGGGTCAAACACTGACATTTGACATTCTGACCGGAAATCCACGGGCTTGGTGAGGCAATCGGCTCGCGTCAGTCTATTCGACATTTGCCGTTTTCTTGTGCGTCTTCAGGGCCGGAGTTTCCCCGCCTTTTCTCGCTCCGAGCGCACGGCCCCCTTCGAGCCCATAGTCGGAAGCGCCGTTCACGGTGTTTGCCCCTGGGGGCAGCACCACGTCGACTCGGATGGGTGTCATTTTGGGGTGATGGGAGTGACGGTGACCGATGCGACCCGGCTTTTGGGTGACTCGACGTTGGCATAGCGGTTTGGAAACGAACTCCCTTCACGAGCGTTCGGCGCGTTGGGTCGGAAGCTGAGAAGATCGCCATCCCGGATTCGGTCGGCGATGCGGTGCAGGTGCCAGCCTGTGATGAGCACATCGGCTGTCGTGAAGGCCAGGGTGGAGCTTCCTCGCCGGCTCCTTTGGCTCAGCCGGATCGCCTTGCAGGGTTCCGCCTTTCGGAGCGTGGCTTCCCGCATGCCGCCAACGGTGGAGCAAATCGTCGAGGAGACCCGGACTTGGCCCGAAGGGCGACTCGTCCCGCTGGTTCATCGACCGCGCGGGCGCCTCCACGACATCGACCCGCGGATCGCGGAAGCTTTAAATGATGAGGCCCATCGGCGCCTGGAGGAGTTGGCCACCACGGTCGGGTTCAGGCGATCCTTTCGGGCGGGAATCCGCCCGCGCCGCCTGATCGTGGCCGTGATGCATGGCATGGCCGCCCGGTTGCCGGCGTTCGCATCTGCGCCTTGACCGGATCGCCTCCGCAGGCGGATCTTGCCCGCCATGCCACTGACCGTGCGAACAAATCCGTCGAAGAGACCGTGTGCTCGATCACGACAGTCGGCGACCGTCCATCTCGTGACGTACCACGAAATCGATGGGGTCAAACATGAATTATTGGACAATTCGGCGACGGTAGCCGATGAGGGAGGTCCTTCCGGTTGGGTCGAACCCGCGCTTTCAATGGTTCGCCTCGGAGAATCCTGAAGCCGGCATCCGGACATCCCTTGGCTTGGAGCCCAGCCCGGCTTTCGCTACGGTCGGTCCATGAATATTGCGGCGATTCACGTCGGCATGCGGGTTCAGCATCCAAATCACGGGATGGGGACCGTGTGCGCGATCGACGACCAGTCGGCGACCGTCCATTTCGATGACGGGATCCGCCGCCAGGTCTCGCCGGAATCGAGCGGGCTTCAACCGGCGGAGGCGCAGGCTTCGTTGAGCGGATTGGAGCTGCCCCTGAATCAATTGATCGAAGCGACGGTCCGCGCGGTGGCGGACCGGTTGGGAATCGAGCAGCCGGACGCGGTCCGCGACGAACTCGCGGCGCGCTGGCACGGGGGCAAGCTGGTCCTTCACCCGTCCGACCCGACGCTCTCGACCAAGGAAATGCCGCTGGACGCGTTCTTCCACAAGATCGTCATGATGCGGAACAATCTGCGGACCCTGGAGCAGAAGCTGAACGGCAGCGACCGGCTGAGCGACACGGAGAAGTTCGATTGGCAGGGCTATATCACCCGGTGCTACGGCTCGATGACCACGTTCAACGTCCTGTTCCGCCGGAAGGAGGACCAGTTCAACTCGAAGGGTGGCGAGGATTGAGGGACGGACGGGTCATCGTGTTTCTCAAGGCGCCGCGACCGGGGTTTGTCAAATCCCGGATCGCCGCGGATTTGGACTCCGAGTCCGCCGTGGCGATCTACCAAGTGTTGGTCGGCATGACGCTGTCCCATCTGCCCGCCATGAAGGACGTGGAATTGCGGTTCACCCCGGATGACGCGGCGGCGGAACTGGGATCCTGGCGCCGTCCAGGATGGAGTCTTCGGCCCCAGGGGGACGGCGACCTGGGGGAACGCCTCCTTCGGGCCGTGGAGGAGGCGTTTTCGGAAGGGGCCCCCGGCGTGGTGGTCCTCGGGGGGGATTGCCCGGAATTCGTGGCCAAGGACATCGAGGATGCCCTGGAATCCCTGGCCGGCCATGATGTGGTGATTGGGCCCGCCGTCGACGGTGGGTATTGGCTGTTGGGACTTCGGCGGTCCTGTCCGGAGTTGTTTCGCGGGATTCCGTGGGGCACGGACCAGGTGTTTGAGGAAACTCGAAAGAAGGCGCTGGCGGCGGGCCTGTCGGTCGCCGAGTTGAGACGTCTGCGGGACATCGATTTGCTGGAGGATTGGCGGACCTGGCTGCGGGAGCATCCTCTGTGAGTAAGCCCAGGCACCCGAACGCCCGGACGCCCCGCCGTTCCGGAACGCGCCGCGAAGGCTGACCCGATGAAGTCGGCCCTGCGCCATCCTTTGCGGGTCCTCGTGCGATCCCTGACCTTCCTCGGTGTCACGGGGGCGGGGGTGATCGAGCACGCCTGGCGGTTTCGCCGGGTGGGGATGGGGAATGATCCCAAGACCTGCGCCGCATGGCTTCAGCGCTGGAGCCGACGGTCTCTCACCCGGGTGGGGATCCGGGCCGAGCACGTCGGGCGGGTCCCGACCCAGGGAATGCTCGTCTGCAATCATCTTGGATACCTCGACATCGGAGTCATCGCCATCTCCGGGCCCATGGTGTTCGTGTCGAAGGCCGAGGTGGCGCGCTGGCCGTTCATGGGGTCGCTGGCCCGTTGCGCCGGAACGCTCTTCCTCCGGCGCGACCAGCGCGCTCATCTCGCGGAAATCTCGTCGGCATTCCGTCCCATCATCGAGAGTGGGACCGTGGTGGCCATCTTCCCGGAGGGCACGAGTTCAGGCGGCGATTCGATCCTACCGTTCCGGCCGTCGTTGCTGGAACCGGCGGCGGCGAACGGTTGGCCGGTGACCCCGGCGTGCATCACCTACGAGGTGGCCGACGGTCTGGTCTCCGAGGACGTGGCGTATTGGCGGGAAATGACCTTCGCTCCCCATTTCCTGAATCTGATGGCGAAGCGATGGATCGTGGGTCGAGTCGAGTACGGGGAACCGATCCAGGGAATCCGTGACCGCAAGGAATTGGCCCGCCGGCTCCACGCCGAGGTCAGCGGGATGCTGGAACGTCGACGCAGCGCCCCGACGGCGTGAGCGATCCGGTCCGGCCGAGGGGCGGGGGTGGGGCGGGGGTGGGCGACCCTTACGAATCTGTAATGCTGGGGAAAGGTTGCGCCTAGGAGGCGGGTTCATGTTGTTCCCGTGATCGCAAAGGAACCGAACACGATGAACCAAGGAATCCCCATGAACCGTCGCAATCCACTCAGTCGCGGGGCCCGCGCTGCCCTTCTCGGCGCCGTGCTCCTCGCGGCCGGAGCCGGCGTGGCCTTCAACCAAGCCGCCGACGCCCGCGAGAACACCACGGGCTACAAGGCCAAGGATCTGAAGCTCAACCTCGATTCGAAGCCGGCCCAGCAGGCGGGCGAGCTGCGCGCCAGCTTCGCACCGGTGATCAAGGGCGTCTCGCCGAGCGTCGTCAATGTCTTCACCACAACCAAAGCCCGTCGTGTCGAGGGCGGCGCCATGCCGTTCGGCGGGAACCCGTTCTTCCGCGAGTTCTTTGGTGATCCCGGATCCGGCCGCGGCCGATCCTTCCAGGCCCCGCGCCAGGACGGCCTGGGCTCGGGCGTGATCCTGACCGAGGACGGTTTCATCCTGACCAACAACCACGTGGTCGATGGCGCCGACACCATCAAGGTGGCGCTGAACCCGGACGGGCGGGAATACGATGCCGAGGTCATCGGCCGGGATCCGAAGTCCGATCTCGCCGTCATCAAGGTCGGCGCGGAGGGGCTCGCCGCCATTCCCGTGGGCGACAGCGACAAGGTCGAGGTGGGCGATGTCGTCCTGGCCGTCGGGAACCCGTTCGGCGTGGGTCAGACCGTCACCATGGGGATCGTGGGCGCGACGAGTCGGGCCGTCTTCGGCCGCCCGATGGGATTGGAGTACGAGGATTTCATCCAGACCGACGCGGCCATCAACCCGGGCAACTCGGGTGGCGCTCTCGTGGACGCCCAGGGACGCCTCATCGGCATCAACACCGCGATCATGAGCCGCGGCGGCGGCAACAACGGAGTCGGCTTCGCGGTGCCGATCAATCTCGCGCGGTCGGTGATGGAAAGCATCGTCGAACACGGACGGGTGGTTCGCGGATTCCTCGGGGTGAACATCCAGGACGTGACCCCGGCGATGGCGAAGGCTTTTGGTCTGAAGGAATCCGAGGGTGCGCTGGTGGCGGACATCACTCCCAAAAGCCCCGCCGAGAAGGCGGGAATCGAACCGGGCGACGTCGTGACCCAGTTCGACGGGCGCGAGGTCCGGGACAGCCGTCACCTGAAACTCATGGTCGGCCAGACACCCCCCGACAAGGAAGTGACCTTGGGCCTCCTGCGGGACGGCAAGCCCAGGAAGTTGGACCTGGTGCTCCGGGAACTGCCGGAGGACGGCAGCCTGGCCAGCCTGCGCCCTGGCGGACCGGGGAGCGCGGCCTCCGACACGGGCGGATTGCAGGGCGTCGTGGTGAGCGACGTGAGCCCCCAGATGCGCCAGCAGTTCGGTGTGAAGGGCGGAGTGCAGGGCGCCGTCGTGACCGACGTCGAGGAGGACTCGGCAGCCTGGAAGGCGGGATTGCGCCCCGGCGATGTCCTCGTGGAGATCAATCGGCAACCCGTTCGCGACGCGGAATCAGCCATCGAGGTCGCCCAGTCGCTCGAGAATGCGCTCATCCGTCTCCGCGTCTGGCGTGACGGCGCGAATCGCTTCGTGGTCGTCGACGAGACCAAGTCCTGAGTTGGACTTTCGGAAGCGGGAATCGAACCCCGGGTTGGCGTGAGCCGGCCCGGGGCTTCCCGCTTCGGGCGGTCGGCGTCGCTCGGCAAGGCTTGGTGAAAAAGCTTTGAGCCCAAGATTCTGTAAGATTTCAA
The DNA here is from genome assembly GCA_942490575.1 of uncultured Verrucomicrobiota bacterium. GTDB lineage: Bacteria > Verrucomicrobiota > Verrucomicrobiia > Limisphaerales > CAIMTB01 > CAIMTB01. Next base: position 140,549 of record CALNYA010000038.1, on the reverse strand, counting down.
CGGAACCTCCCGTTCTCAGGTCATGAACGATTGTTGCACCGCCGGCTTTCCATCGGGCCCTGGGGTGGGTGGGGAACTGGGAGGACGAGACATCAGGCCCGGCTGTTGTACCGCCGGCTTTCCAGCCGGCCTGGGGAGTTGGGTGGGGAAACGTGGGCGGACAACACGTCGGACCCGGGGCGGTGCTGGGATTGGGAAACCAGTGCGCCGCGGGGAAATGTCGCGAGTGGGTCAGAAAGCGCGTGGACAGGCCCGTTCGCGCTGCATAGCGTGGCCCGGCTTTCGCGGTTCCGGGATTCCCCGGGCGGAGCGTCGGCCCACAACTCCATCCGCACCATTCGTGAAGATCTTCAGTGGCAACTCGAATCGACCGTTGGCCGAGGCGATCTGCACCAGCATCGGCGTCGCGCTCGGCCGGGTGCAGTGCTCCCATTTCCCGGACGGCGAAACCTTCATCAAGATCGAGGAGAACGTCCGGGGTCAGGACGTTTTTGTGGTTCAAAGCAGTTGCCCGCCGACGAATCACAGCCTGATGGAGATGTTCATCATGATCGACGCGCTGCGACGGGCGAGCGCGACACGGATCACGGCGGTGATTCCATTCTATGGATACGCCCGGCAGGACCGGAAGGACCAGCCCCGGGTGCCGATCACGGCGAAGCTCGTCGCGAACCTCATCGTGGCGGCCGGCGCGCACCGCGTTCTGACGATGGATTTGCATGCGCAGCAGATTCAGGGATTCTTCGACATCCCCGTCGACCATCTCTATGCCGCGCCCGTGATGTACGACTACATCCGGAGCAAAAATCTGAAGAACCTGGTGGTGGTGAGCCCGGATGTGGGGGGGATCAAGATGGCGCATGCGTATTCGCAGGTCCTCGGGGCGGGCCTAGCCATCGTGGCGAAGCGGCGCAAGAGCGCGTCGGAAGTCGAATCCATGACCGTGATCGGCGAGATCCGGGGCAAGACGGTGCTGATGGTGGACGACCTGACCGAGACCGCGGGGACGCTGACTTCGGCGGCGAGACTTCTGGAGGCGAAGGGGGCGAAACAGATCCTGGCGTGCGTGTCCCACACCCTGCTGACCGACGTCGCGGTCGAACGCCTCCGGAAATCGAATATTGACGAACTGATTACCACTGATACGGTCCCCCGCCCCGCGTATCGGGGCATCAAGCTGACCACTCTGTCCGTGGCGGGCTTGCTGGGTGAGGCCATCAAACGAATTCACAGTAATTCGTCGGTGACTTCGCTGTTTGAATTTAAAGGCGGGCGGACCAGCTAGGTTGCTGGAGCGCCCACCGGATGAGGAAGTAGCAGACGAGATGAAATCGGTTCCATTGACCGCCTATGCGCGCAGCGTCGCCGGCCGCAACGCGGTGAAAAAGCTGCGTGGCGCCGGACGAATTCCAACCGTGATCTACGGGGGGAAGTCGCCGTCCCAAACCCTTGAGCTGAATCAGCGCGAGATCGACAAGTTGATCGCGCACTCGGCTTCCGAAAACATCCTGGTGGACCTTGCGGTCGAAGGGGATGCGCGCCCGGCGCGCTTGGCCCTGGTCCAGGAGGTGCAGCACGACCCGATCACCCGCGAGGTGCTCCACATTGATTTCCACGAGGTTTCACCCACCGAAAAGGTGACGGTGATGGTTCCCGTGGAGACCCTGGGCGTCGCCGTCGGCGTGAAGGACGGCGGGGTGCTCGAACATGTTCTCTACAAGATCAAGGTGCGCGCCCTGCCCGCCGACCTCCCGCTGGTGCTGGAGGTCGACGTCAGCGGGATGACGCTGAACCAGGTGCTTCACCTGGGTGAGATCCCGGTGCCCGAGGGGGTCGAAGTTTTGGGCGACAAAAAAGTCCCCGTCCTCAGCATCGCCCCGCCGCGCACCGAGGTCGAAGCGACGACCGCGACCGATGGAGCCGCGGCTCCGGCGACGACGGATGTCGAGATGATCAAGGAGAAGAAGGACGAGGCTGGCGGCGCGGATGCCAAGAAGGGCGCCGCCGACAAGGGCGCCAAGAAGTAAAGGAAAGGGTGCGGCGAGGGTGAGGAAGCCTTTGTCGTTCGTCGTCACCTGAACCCGCCGTTGCCGGGTCCGCCGTGGGGCGTGGGTCCCTCGCGGACCGGGATCAATCGCCCCGGCCCGTGACAGCGCCGTTCATGATCGCGGGTCTCGGGAATCCCGGGGCCGATTATTCCCGGACCCGGCACAACGCCGGATTCCTCCTCGTGGAGGAGTTGGCGCGGGTGTGGAAGGCGGAGTGGAAGACGGAGCGCCGGTTCGAGTCGCTGGTGGCCCGAAGCGACAAGGCGGCCGGAACGGTCTGGTTGGTTCGGCCGCAGACGTACATGAACGCCAGCGGCGAAGCGGTCGGGGCACTGTTCCGGTATTATCGGGGGGAAGTCTCCCGGGTGCTGGTGGTGGTGGATGATGCGGATTTGCCGCTGGGGACCGTTCGGCTTCGGCCGGAAGGCAGCAGCGGAGGGCATCACGGACTCGAGTCCGTGGAAACCCATCTCGGGACGCGGTCGTACGCCCGACTGCGGTTGGGGATTGGTCGGACGGATGCGGTGGTGCGTGAGATCACCGGGCATGTGCTCGGACGGTTCACCCCGGCCGAGACGGAGATTTTTGAGCGGGTCCTGAGGCATTCGGTGTCCCAGGTGACCTGCTGGTTGGACGAAGGAATTGAGAAGGCCATGGCCCGATACAACGGGCAGGCCAAGTGAGAGAGAAAAGGAAACGCCGTGAAACGTTACGAAGGACTGTTCATCTTGAACACAACGGGCAAGGAAGATGGGGTGAAGGACATCATCGACCACATCTCGGCCGATATCACCGCCGCGGGTGGCACGGTGGAGACCGTCCAGAAGATGGACAAGCGCCCGTTCGCGCGGGTGGCGAGCAAGAAGCACCAGTCGGGCTTCTATGTGAATTTCATCTTCGAGAGCGAGCCGGCGACCCTGCCGACGCTCCAGGGCAAGTTCCGCCTGAACGACGACGTGCTCCGCGTGGTGTTCACCAACGCATCGGCCGCGGCCGCCGCGGTCGTTCCCGCGGACGCCGCCAAGGAGGCCTGAGCTTCCGACCCCGATCCGGCCCGAGCCAACCGCGACGAAGCGGTCCACCGCCATGGCGAGTTTCAACAAGGTCATCCTGCTGGGCAACCTCACCCGGGACCCGGAGCTGCGCTACACCCCCAAGGGTCAGGCGGTGGCCCGACTCGGTCTCGCGGTCAATCGGTCGTACAAGACCGAGTCCGGAGAGACCAAGGAGGAGGTCACGTTCATCGACATCGATGCCTGGGGAAAACAGGCCGAGTTGATCGGGCAGTACCTCAAAAAGGGCAATCCCCTGTTCGTCGAGGGACGCCTGAAGCTGGACCAGTGGGACGACAAGAACACCGGTCAAAAGGTCACCAAGCTTCGGGTTGTCATGGAAGGGTTCCAGTTCGTCGGCGGGAACCGATCCGGCGAAGGTGGCGGCCAGGGCTCCGGAATGGGAAGCCCCGCGGCGCCTCCACCGCCTCGCCAGGCGCGTCCCGCCGCCCCCGCGTCCCCGACGGCGCCCGATGCGGGCGAAGGTCCGACGGGTGAGGTCGACGATGTCCCTTTCTGAATCCCGAATCGTAGCCTGAGACGTTTTTCACGCCCTTTATTCGCGCCCGCGCGGCGCAACCCAACTGATTCAACCCTCCGCTACCATGTCCAAGACTGAAATCATCCTCGTCAAGAATGTCGTCGGCCTCGGCGCCGAGACGGACCACGTCAAAGTGGCGCCCGGCTTCGCGCGCAATTACCTGATTCCCCGCGGACTGGCCGTTCCGCTGACGGCCACCAACAAGCGGCGGTTGGAGGTTCTGAAGCAGCGGCGCGCCGAGCGCGAGACGCACGAGTTGAACGCCATGAGCGATATCGGACGCAGCCTCGCCAAGCTGACGCTCCACCTCAAGGTCAAGACCGGCGAGGACGGGAAGATGTTCGGCAGCGTCACGGCGGGACTCATCGCCGACGAACTGCGCACCCAGTTCGAGGCGGTGGTGGATAAGAAGAAGATCCATCTCGAACACCCGATCCGCACCCTGGGCGATCATGAGATCGATCTCCGTCTTCACTCGGACGTGAACATCAAGCTCAAGGTCAATATCGAGAGTTCCAACCCCCCTCCTCCGAAGACCGAGGAACCCGCGAAGGGCGGCAAGGACGGCGCGGGCCGCGGTGATCGGCTGGGTCGCTCCCACCGGGGCGATCGCACCTTCGGAGCAGCGAAGGAGACGTCGGCGGAAAAGGGCGACGGCGCCAAGAAATAGGCGGGCGAGCCGAGCGTCCACCGGCCGGTGGATCCCGTCGGGGTCCGTGGGTCCACATTTTCCTTCGACAAGGCAGCCCACGGGCTGCCTTGTCGCGTTTCAGCGGGAATTCTCGCCGCGCCTTGAACGGAGCTGGAACGAGTTCAACCTTCCGTCGCATGGGCTCCTCCGAATTCCGCGACGCCGCCCTCGTGCTCGTGGCCCACGGCTCGACCGCCAACCCGGATTCGGCCCGGCCCGCCTACCAGCACGTGGACGAGTTGCGCCGACGCGGGGGCTTCGCGGAAGTCACGGAGGCGTTTTGGAAGCAGGAACCTCCGGTCTGGAGCGTCCTGCGAGGCGTGTTCGCGCCCAGGGTTTTCATCGTCCCGCTCTTCATCGCCGAAGGCTGGTTCACCGAGCAGGTCCTCCCTCAGGCGCTCGGATTCCGACAGGCGGGCGCGCCGGAATTCGCCCGGGTGCTGGAGCGCGGGGGCCAGGTTTTGCACTACTGCGCGCCGATTGGTTCGCACCCGGCCATGACCGGAGTTCTGACGGCCCGCGCCCGTGATGTGGTGGATCGGCACCCGTTCCCCCGGGCGCCCAAGCCGTCGGAGACGACCCTGTTCATCGCGGGCCACGGAACTTCCTACGCGCCGGGTTCGCGGGACTCCATCGAACGCCAGGTGGCGCTCGTCCGCGAGACGGGCGCTTACGCCGAAGTCCTTCCCGCGTTCCTTGAGGAACCGCCATTCGTCGAGGAGTGCTGGAAACGGGCTGCGACGAGAAACCTGGTCCTGGTCCCGTATTTCATCAGCGACGGACTGCATGCGGCCGAGGACATCCCGGTCATGCTGGGTGAATCGGAATCCCGGGTGCGCGAGAGGCTTGCCGCCGGGCGGCCCACCTGGCGGAACCCAACCGAGCGTCACGGCAAACGTCTCTGGCTCGCCGGCTCGGTGGGGACCGAACCACTGGTCGCGGATGTGATTCTTGAACGGGTCCGTGAATCGGCGGCGACCGCTCCTCACCGCCGATCGAGCCCCTCCACGGGCGCGTAGTCGTCGGTCAGGACGCGGGCGCTGCTGACGCCACGGGGCAGGTCGGTTTTGATGGACGGCAGCTTCTCGAGGAGTCCCGGCGGCAGCGGCAACTGGAGGCTCGCGAGCATCGACCCCCGCTGTCGGATTTCAGGGGGCGTGAGTCGACGTGGTTCACGGGTGGCGATCAGGACCGCGTTGCGGGAATCGGAGGCTGGGAACATGTAAACCTGCGGGAAGACCTGGAGCATCGTCTTGGCGAGAGTCCGGAGGGCGTCCGAATTGCCCAGCCGAATCACCGTGATCACGTTGTAGGCGAGGACCCCGTCCGGAGTGAGTCGATCCCGGGCGATCTCGAAGAATTCCCGGGTCGCCAGATGGGGCGGCATGTGGGAGCCGTACCGGTGCTTCACGTAGGCATCGAGGATGATGAGATCGTATTTCTCGCGGGACCGCCTGAGATAATTGCGCCCGTCCTCCACGAAAACCCGATGCCGGTTGTTCATTCGGACGTGAAAGAAATTGGAGGCGATCCCAACGACGGCCGGGTCGATCTCGACCGAGTGGATCTGAACCGCTGGATACCGGTGAAGGAATGAGCGCTGAGTGCTCCCGCCTCCGAGGCCGAGCATCGCGACGCGGGCCATGTTCGTGTTCCACAGCCAGGCGTAGTGGAACATCTCCGTGTACCCGAAGTGGCCCTGAAGCGGATCCTTCAGGGACATGCGGGTCTCCCTCGTGCCATCGAAACTCAACGTCCGGATCCCGTCGTCGTCGACGACGAGAATGTGGTGGTAGGGCGAGTAGGTCTCATGGATCACGCCGGCCAAGGTTGAGGGTCCCGACCCGACGGCGAGCCATGCCGCGACAAGCGGCAGGAGGACGGCGGAGCGCACCAGCCGGGTCCATGGGGTTTCGGGATGCGGAACATCCGGCCGCGGAGTGACGGGAGCCCCGTTGGTGGGCGACTCGGGTTCGTGGGGTTTCACGACGACGTGGTGGATGGGGTGGCGCGAAGGGACCAGGCGCAAAATGCCGAGAGGCCCAGGATGAGGATCCCCGTGCCGCGGAAGATCTGGGGCAGGGTGAAAAGATCCATCAAAAGGTACCCGGAGAGAAAGACGCCGGCGATGCTCCCGGCCGAACCCGCGCCGACCACGGCGCCGCTGGTCCGGCCCACCTGCTCGACGTCGCGAGCCCCAAGCCGAATGAGAAACGGGGGCAGGGTCGCGAGAACGAAACAGGGCGGAAGGAAGATCAGAGCCGCGCCCAGCGCCGGATCCAGCTTCCGCCAGAGGACCGGGATTTCGAGGTCTGCCGGATGCCGGTCGACGAGCGCGTGCATCACGGGCCCGGCGAACTCGGGGATGAGCACCGTGAAGAGTCCGGCCGGACCCAGGAGCAGGGCGGGAACCCGCGGACCCGGGAACCGATCGGCCCAGTGGCCTCCCGCCAGGTAGCCGGCGGTCAGGGCGACGAGCACCACGCCGATCTGACTGGTCCAGACGTAGAACGAACTCCCGAAGTCGCGGGCGAGCAGGCGCATGCCCACCATCTCCAGCACCATGATGGCGAAGCCGGACAGGCAGGCGACGCTGAGGGCGGCGGGTTTGGTCATCAGATGGGGGTCAGTCCCTAGTTTTATGTTTTTCGCTATGCTATGCCGGCGCGCGCTCGGAGGTTGATAGGGATCCAGTGCCGCGAATCAGTCGACGAAGAAGGGGAACAACCGCTTGATCTCGGCCTTGTCCGGACGCCGCCCGTATTCGCAGATCTCAAACGCTTCGATGTACTCGATCTTCTTCGCCGCCTCGGCGCCGTGCCAGGCGACGACCTGATCGTCGAATCGGACGCGGAGTCCCTTCTGACGATTGCGAAAATACTCGCGGACCTCCCGGCCTCGGCGCTTCTGACCCTCGGGATCCTGGGGCATGAGATCCGGGCCTCCGTTGGCGCCGCCTTCGTGGAACTGCGAAACGAGCTTGTCCAGCGCGTCGAGCTTCGTCTCGATCACGCCGCCGATGTCGACGACGACGTCGGGGACGAAGGGATTCGGTTTTCGGAACGAGTCGGGAAAGTACATGAAGACCGGGTTCCGCTGGAGATGGGGCACGTCGGGACAGAAGAACGGCACGGTGACCATGTAGGCGGCGTCCTGGACCAGAACCCCGGTGTAGCGGTGATCGGGATGATAGTCGTTGGGACGGGGACCCAGGACGATGTCGGCGTTCCACTCGCGGATCAGCCGGACGAGAAGCCGACGATTCTCAAGGGTGGGGAGGAGTTCGCCATCGTGGATGTCGAGGACTTCGCATTCGACGCCGAGCACGGTCGCCGCGGCGCGGACTTCGGCGAGACGCCGCTTCGCGAGAGGTCCTCCCGCGTCACGCCAATGGCCGATGTCGCCGTTGGTGACCGAAACGAGTTTGACCTTGTGACCCTGGCTCGCCCAGAGGGCGGCCGTGCCGGCCGCCTGGATCTCGCAGTCGTCCGGATGCGCCCCGAAACAGAGAATTCGCAGCGGGCCGGCCGGTTCGGCGGCGGGGCAGGAGGGGGTGGTGGGGAGGACGATCCAGGATGCGAGCGCCAGGGCGACGGCCCATCGCGAAGGTCCAAATGGCTGGGAGTATTTCATAGGGATGGACGGGGTGATCCGATGCGCGTGTCGGGATGATGGATGGGTGGGGGATCCCGAGGAAGGTCGCGAAGTTGACGACGAAAACCAAGGCCCAAGGCTCAAGGCCCGCAACAGCTCCCATTGCGGCCATTTTTTTGGGAATCAAGAGAGCCGCCGCCCCCGCGGGGCTTGGGGATTCCTCCTGGGCGTGGTCTATCGACAGGCCGGTCCTACGGACCTTGGTTCGGGGGGAAGGCTTGGTGAACGGAGGGGCGGCTTTCAAGCCGCCGCAATGAATCGACCTGTGGTGCCGGCTTTCCTGGTTCCACAAAACGGCGAATCTCCGGGGACCCGCCTGTCGATAGACCCCGCCCCCCTTGGAAGGTGGTCTCCCAGACCAGCCGCCCGCCCACATACGTTTGGAGGACCCGGGTTTGCTCGATGGCGTCCGCCGGGCAGGTCAAAAGGTCGGTGTCGAGGACCACGATGTCCGCGAGCTTGCCGGGCTCGATGGACCCCAGGCGGTCGTCGCAACGCAGGATCCGGGCGTTGTTGAGTGTGTAGAACCGTAGAACCTGCTCCCGGTCCAGCGCCTCCTCGGGATGGAGCACTTGGGAGCCGCCTCGGGTCCGGCGGGTCACGGCGGTCGCCATGCCGAGAAAAGGATCGTAGAAATTGATCGACCGACGGGCGCCGATCTTCTGCATGTGATCCGATCCACCGCCCGCCACGGCACCCGCCTCGAACAGGCTGCGCAACGGTTGGAAATAGCGGAGACGATCGTACCCGAACTGGCGGACGAGCGTCCGGGCGTCGAGGTGGAGCCACGCCGGTTGGATATCGACCGCCACGCCCAGGCGCGCCGCCCGGGTGACCGCCTCCTGGCTCATGAAATTGGAGTGGGAAATGCACGGACGGGTCTTCGCCAAGGGCAGGTCACGCGCGACCTCGGCGTAGGCATCGAGGAGCGCGTGGACAGCCCCGTCCCCGACGGCGTGGGCCGTGAACTGGAGTCCTGCCTCGACGGCCGCGCGGACCATCGGCACAAGGCGCTCGTGGGGAATGAAGAGCACCCCACGGTATTCCGGATCCCGGATGGCGTAGATGTCGCTGACGCCCCACGGCTGGCGCATGTAGGCGCTTCCCGTGAGCATGCCTCCATCGAGGAACGACTTCACCCCGATGATCGCCAGCCAGTCGTCGGGTTCGCGGAACAGGGGGTCGTCCGCCACGTCCCGGATGCTTCGGATCACGCCGGCCAGGGGCCCGATCGATTCGATATGCCGGGACACGCGGATGCGGACGGTCTGCCCCCCCGCTTGGCGGTACGCCCGAAGGACCTCCATATCCCCGAGGTCGGCGGCGCGGTCGCAGAGGGTGGTGAGGCCGACTCGGTTGTAGTCGGCGAACAGTTCGGTCAGGCGCTCCACCTTTTCCGCGACAGAAGGCCGGCGCGAGGGCTGATCGGCTTTCACGTAACGGGTGCAGTTGCGCAGGATCCCGGTGAGTTCGCCGGTTGCGGGGTCTTTCTCGGCGAAACCCGCGCCTCCATCCATCACGACGAAGTCCCGGTCGATGCCGCTGCGCCGCATCGCGAGTGTGTTGAGCGAGGCGTCGGGCCCGGTGGCGAACATCACGGGATGCCTCGGGGCGGCTTGGTCGAGTTCGGCGCGGGTCGGGTAACGCTGTTCCGCGAGGCGGGTGATGAAGACCTGCCGGACCACGATCCATTGGCCCTCCGGAACGGTCCGGGCTCGTTCAGCGATGTAGTCCAACACGTCGCCGATCCGTTCCATCGTCGGGATGACCCGTTCGAACTCCGTGAGGGCCGCGTCGACGGGGTGACTGTGGGAGTCGATGAGGCCCGGAATGACGAACCGGCCCTGGAGATCGATGACTTTCGTTGCGGGACCGCGGTGGCGAAGGACCTCCGCGTCGGTGCCCGTGGCGAGGATGCGGCCGTCTCGAACGGCCACCGCGGAGGCCACGGAGAACGCCGCATCGACGGTGGCGATCTTGCCACGGTGGAGCACGAGATCGGCATCCTGCCCGGAGGCGTCCACCACGACGTGGGCGATGCCGACGGCGACGGCGACCGCGAGGAGGAGTCCGCGCGAGAGGCGAAAAGGGCGGGACGGGCAAACGGCTGCGCGCGGGCGGTTCATGGGGAGGGACGTTTTCCGAATTCCGGACACGAGTTGAGACCATGAACCGTAGCCGCCGACGTTAGTCGGCGCTGACTTCCGGCCCGGAGATGGCGCGGACTGACGTCCGCGCCTACGGGTAGGTGGTTCATGGAGAGCGAAGTTTTCCAGAATCGGGACACGTATTGCAGCCAAGAACAACCAAGCCGAAAACCCTCACCAGGCGTCGCGTTGCGTCGCCACCCTCTCCCGTCGGACGGGAGAGGGGCTGGGGGTGAGGGGTGGTTCATGGAGTTGTCATGTGAATGCTCGCATCCTTCCCCAGGACAGGCGGGGAGCCAAGCTTGAGCATGAGTCTGAACCGCAATGGATGAAACCATCCGGGTCCGCCCGAAGGGGTCAGTTCTAATAGTCGACAATGGTGGATGAATTCGGTGACGACCCACGAGTCGGTGCCCATTCTTTCGCGCCCCCTGGGTCCGGGACCCTCGGTCGGTTCATGAATCGCGTGACCGCGCAGTTCCAGCAGGTGCGACGTTGGAGTTCTCCGGACGTCGATCCCAACCTTGTGCTTTGGGAAACAGGTTGTTGTCGATCGTTGGACTCCTTTGGTTTGGTACGTGAAGCCACTTGGAACGTCGACGCTCAGATCTCAACCGGGTTTCTCCGGGGCTCTGATCTCCGAGCGGTCCGCCCGCCGGGCGGAATCGCTCCGGCTACACACATTCCCGAGCAAAACTTCAGGCCATTCGTCAGCTATTCCCCAGCAGGTTTCCGGGCTCGAACCGCGCTCGTCTCCTGGGCGGCTATCCGACGGATGTAGGATTGAAACTCCGCGTCCTCGCCACCGAGCAGGGAGGGGAGCACCTCCTGAAAGTCGGGCCGGCGGGACCACTCCAGCATGTAGTCTTCCCACGATTTCCAGAGGCGCGCTGTTTGCCAACTCATCTTCGATTCGTAGACCAGCATGTAGGCGCGTTCGAAGATGGAAACGAGGATGCTGAAGAGCGCGTAACGCCGTTCATTCTGTTCCGGGTTCAACTCAAAGTCCTGGGGTATCCGCCGAAGGAGCTGGAGGTCGGAGTTGTCGAGGACCAACTTCAGGAAGCCGTTGTACTCGTCGACCAGTCTCTGAAAGATTTCCGCCTCCTCATTCTCCCGTTCGCGGCGCTGTTCCATCGCGAACACCAGAATCGCGAAGGGGAGGCCAACTACGGTGACCAGGTAACTGAGAAACTCGAACCATTCGAGCAGACTCCAGGATTCGCCGCCAACCTGAGACATGGTGGACTCTCGCCATCGCCCGCCACGAAGGCAAGCGAGCTGTCGAGCCTCCCCATCCGATCTCGCAGTCCGTTCAGGCAGCGATCCAGCGTCCCTTGGTACTCCACATGGCGGACAGGGGGGCGTGCCTCAACTCGCTTCACTCGGGATGCGCCTCCGGCAGTCCGACGGCCTTCCATGCGCTCATGCCGCCAATCACATTGGCCACATCGGCATAGCCCTCGCGCTTGAGGAATGAGGAGGCAATGGAGGCCCGGTAACCGCTGCCGCACAACACGACCACAGGCTTGTCGCGCGGCACTTCGCCAAAACGTTCTTCCAACTGGCCGCCGTGAACGTGGAGCGCGCCTTCGATGTGGCCGGCGTCCCATTCCTTTTCCGTGCGGACATCCAGCACAGTCAGTCCGGCACGGTCCTTGGTCAGCCGCTGATTCAACTCATGCACGGACATCGTGGTCAGGGAGGCGAGTGGCAAGCCTCCCGTTGCCCAGGCCTCCAATCCGCCTTCGAGCCAGCCCTCCACATCGTCAAAACCGACGCGCAACAGGTGCGTCGTGACTTCGGGCATCTGCGCTGGTTCGTCCAAAACTACCAGGATTGGGCGTTCATAGGGCAACACCCAGCCCGCCCATGTGGGCAGGTTGGGGCCAAAGGGAATGCTGATGGCTCCCGGGATATGCGCCGCGGCGAAGGCTTCCTTCGATCGGACGTCCACGACGAGAGCTTGCCCGGCCAGGCGCGCGTGAACCTCCTGCGCATTCCAGCGCTTCAGCCCGCGCGGTTCGGCGCCGAGAATACTCGGGCCGTCGCGGTTCACCTTCTTCATGCGGCGGAAGTAAGGCGGCGCCAACGGCATATCGGCCATGAGGTCGCGCACCCATTCATCCCGCGGCTTGCGAACCAGCGCGGGATTGAACCGGCGCTCGAACCCGACAGTGGACGAGCGCCGCGAGTTCAATGCCTTGCCACACAGCGAACCCGCGCCGTGCGCGGGGAAGACCTCCGTGAAGTCCGGCGCGGCGGCCAGGGTTTCAAACACGCTCCGATAGAGCTGGCCAGCCAGTTGTCGCTTTTCCGCCTCCCCAAGCAAGTCGGGCCGACCCACGTCGCCTACGAACAAGAAATCGCCGGTGAAAAGCATCCAAGGCGTGTCGCTGCTTCGAGACTCGTCGAACAGCGCCCACGACACATGCTCCGGCGTATGGCCGGGGGTGTGCAGCGCGCGCAAGCGCAGCGTTCCCATCTTCACCTCTCCGCCGTCGGCGACCACTTCGTCCGCGTAAGGCGGAGTCCATGCTTTCCCGCCCAGGCCGGAACAGTGAATGACCGGGGCGTCGCCCAACCGCGCCTTGAGTTCCCGCGCGCCACCGACGAAGTCGGCGTGGACATGGGTTTCCAAAACGTGGGCGATGTGGAGCTCGTGCTCGCGGGCAAAGGCGAGGAACGCCTCGACGTCCCGCGTCGGGTCAATGACCGCCGCCTCACCCGTGTTTTCATCGGCGACGAGATACGAACCGATCGCCAGGCCCGGGATGAATCGTTGATGGAAGATCATGGTTCGAGGTTGGTTCGGGGTTGGTTCGGCAGGAGATCAGGGGGAAGGAGGGTCTTCAGGCATGGGTTGGCCGCAGCGACGGCAGTAGATTGCGTCCTCGGCGTGGCCTTCGGCGGAGCAGTTCGGGCAGCTCCGCCGGCTCGTGTGGAGGTAACTGCGAGTGAACTCGGCGGTCACAATGCCAGTGGGCACGGCGATGATGCCGTAACCAGTCACCATCAGAATGCTGGCTAGAAACCGGCCCAAGGGTGTCTGTGGCGTGATGTCCCCGTAACCGACGGTGGAGAGCGTCACCACCGCCCAATAGACGCTCTGCGGAATGCTGGTAAACCCGCTGGCTTCGCCCTCGACCAAGTACATAAGGGAGCCGAAGATCACCACCAGAATGACGACGGCCAGGAGGAAGACCTGAATCTTGGCGCTGCTGGCTTTGAGGGCACGCATGATGGTGCGCGCTTCCCGCAGGTATTCGACCAGCTTGAGCACACGAAAGACGCGCAAGACCCGCAACGCGCGCACGACGATGAGATACTCCGCTCCAGGCAGGACCAGGCTCAAGTAGGTGGGCAGGACGGCCAACAGATCCACCACGCCGAAGAAGCTGCGAGCGTAGCGCAGTGGCGATGAAACGGTCCACAAACGCGCAGCGTACTCCATCGTGAAGAGCAGAGTGAATAGCCACTCCACTGCGACCAGTTCTCGGTCGTATATCGCTCGAATGTCTTTCACGCTGGCCAACATCACGGCCACCACGCTGGCCAGGATCGCCAGGATCAATACCACGTCAAACGTGCGCCCCGCCGGCGTATCGGCTTCGAAAATGATGCGTCGCCAGCGCTCCCGCAATGGCGAAGGGGACGGCGAATTCATGGGTTGGCGCGGGGCACCGTCGGAAGGGGTTCCGCCCGATGGCCCTCGCGATGGCAGGCGACTTCCCCGCCGCCGACGGCGACGGCGACCGCGAGGAGGAGTCCGCGGGAGAGGCGGAAAGGGCGGGACGGGCAAACTGCTGCGCGCGGGCGGTTCATGGGGGGGTGTCGTGTGAGTATTCTCCCGAACCACCGAACACACCAACCCTCAAATCCCGAAGCGTGAACAACGAGGGGCCTTCATAACCGCGCATCGCCCGCGCCCCTGTTCGTCGCTTGGCCCCGAACCGATTCCGGAAGGACTCGCAAATCCCCTCCACGAATTCACGACCACCAAATACCGCGCCATCGCAGAAGTACCGGACCCGACAACGCAGATACGACACCAACGGCAGCTTACCCTTCGCCTGGAGCACGGCCTCGACGTCCGTCGCCGCCAAACCTCCCCGAACCAAACGTCCCTCCGGATTCAACGCTTCCCGACGTTCGTCCCCTTCGAGATACAAGTACTGCCGATAAGTCTCCATCGACCGCGACGCGGTCTCCTCCTTCCCGCCACGCACAGCCTTCACCACGAACTGCAATGCCGTCTTCGCGAGCTTCCGACCCGCCATGGCTTCGCCGTACCCGCTCCAGCGGTAGTCCTTGGGATCCCCGACCATCCGCGCGCGAACCGGGTTCAAATCGATGTACGCCGCCATCGTCGCCAGGGCGTGGCCCGCGCCGTCGACCAGCACGCTTTTGAACCGGTCTTCCCAGAGCGTGCCCTTCCGGCCGACCCGGCGGTTGTACCACTGGGTGAAGCGTTGCTTCACGAGCTTCATGAACGCCGACACGTCGTACATGCGGTCGTGGAATGTCTTGAGATAAGCCGCCAGTCCGGCGTCGTCGTTGGCCTGCGCCAGGGTCTCGAAACGCTGACGCACCGTCTCGGGGAAGTGGTGACCGGACAGACGCTTGAGATCCTGGACGATCTCGTCGGGTCGAGGCAGGCGATCCGGTCTCTTGGGAACCTCCACGAGCACGTGGAAGTGATTGGACATGAGACAGAAGGTTAGGACGCGGACGCGGCAGAAGCGCTCATATTCGCGCATCAGGTGAACGAAGTGTTCCTTCTCCTGGTCTTCGAAGATGAAACGCCGGTCGACCACGCGCGAAACGCAGTGGTAATAGCCCACGGGTTGATCCTCCGGAATCCGCATTCGCGCCATCCTCATGCCCCGGACGCTGCCGAGTCCCGCAACCGCCGGCAAGCGTTTACTCAACTAATTACCTGTCCCTTTGTAGCGTCGGGAAGCTGCGAGGTTCAGGTTCGCTTTCCCGCGAAGTTCCGAAACCCGCCCAGGCCCGCGTCTCCCGAGACCTCGGCAAGGCGCGGTGGGGGGGCGTTGGTCGGCAACGAGGCGGACAGGACGCTGGTGATATCCTCGGGTTGTTCATCCGGCCGGTACTCGGTCGGTCGCGTCCGCAGGTGGATGAGCAGGCCCATGGTGCCCCCGATCAGGGCTGCGAAGGCCAGGAGGGTCGCCGTCACCCGAAGTCGACGCCGCCGGGGGGAAAGGACGGATTCCCTCGTCAGGGTCCCTCTCAGCCCGTTGTGGCCCGAACCGAATCAGATTTACGCCGTCGCCCTATCTGCGGTCACGGATAGCCACCGGATCGCAGTGCTCCTCCAGTGGCGCGACGAACTCCCGCGGGACAAGGCCATTCGCGTGCAGGACTTCCAGGATGCGGTAGCCCTTCAATTCTCGCTCTCGGGCAGGTACGGATTTCTCGGCATGGAGGACCAGGAAAACCCCGTGAATCTCTGGCAATGGAAGGCTGGCTGGCAGGCCGTACGAGGATCCGACGTCCGTCAACTGGCTGTGCCTGACCGAGCCAACCACCCTCGCGACTCTGCATCCCGCCGCGGGCCTCCTTGGCGGACCGCTCGCGGGACATAAGTTCTTCCAGGGTCTCCGGCGAGCGATTCCCACCAGGCGATTTTATGATGGCTTTGGGTGTCGATGACGCCGGTTACTCGGGAGGTGCGACCCTTCAGCCCTCTGTTCAGATCTTTCGCTCGGGATCGTTCCGCTCGCGTTCTGCCTCTGGATGTCTATGGTCCGAACTATGCCCAGTGACGTGACCCAGCTGCTCGGTGCCATTGATTCCGGTGATCCGAAAGCCGCCGAGGCATTGTTGCCGCTGGTTTACGACGAGTTGCGGAAACTGGCGGGTGCGAAAATGGCTCGCGAACAGCCCGGCCAGACACTTCAAGCGACCGCGCTCGTTCATGAGGCTTGGATGCGCATCGCCAAAGACGGTGATTCGCACTGGAAAAGTCGTGGTCACTTCTTTGGGGCGGCCGCCGAGGCCATGCGTCGGATTCTCGTCGAGACCGCCCGCCGCAAGTCGCGCCTCAAACATGGGGCGGGTGTCGTGCTCGAGGCGGTTGACGAGCTCAATATTGCGGCGGCTGTCCCGGAAGACCGCCTGGTCCAGGTCAACGAGGCTTTGGAACAGTTGGAACAGGAGGATCCCGAGGCGGCCCGAATTGTGAAGCTCCGCTACTTCGCGGGCCTCACGAACGAGCAGGTGGCCGGGATGCTGGATACTTCCCTGCGGTCAGTGGAACGGCGCTGGACCTGGGCGAAGGCCTGGCTCTTCGATTGGATTCGCAACCAGGAAACTCCCTGACCCGGCCTCATTCGCGCCCTTGCGGGGCGGCAGTTCTGACCAAAACGAGGTTCTGGAAAATCGGGGTGAAGAGATCTCCGCCCGGGAAAGAGGATGAGGGTGTTATGAAATCTGAGTTCACCAGAAGCACAGTTGGAGTCTGTTTGGGACAGCGATCGCCTACTCATCTGAGAGAGCGATCGCGAGGTTCCCGAAATCCAGAACCATAGCCCCTGAAGAGCCGTCCATGCTCGTCGACCGCGCCCGCCGCTTTGGACGGCACTGGCGTGGCGGGTTTTCCCGGGGCTTGTCGCACTGTTAAGCAACGAGAATCCAAGCTCATCCCTGATGAAAACCGACTCAAACGAGGAGCAACGGATCCTGCAGGCCGCTCTCCAGCTGCCGGACAAGCAGCAGCGGACCGCCTTCGTCCTCGCGGCCTGCCAGGGCAACGAGGCTCTGAGCCGGCGGGTGCAGGAACTGATCGCGGCCAGCCAGGACGCCGAAGATTTCTTCAGGCAGGATGCGCTCCACCACGCCGGAGTCGCAGGAGACACCGCGATCCAACTCTCACCCGCAGCGGATCTCTCCGAGGGTCCCGGCGCGAAGGTTGGCCGCTACAAACTCCTGCAGAAGCTAGGGGAAGGCGGCATGGGTGTCGTCTACATGGCCGAGCAGACCGAGCCGGTGATCCGCAGGCTCGCGCTCAAGATCATCAAGCTGGGCATGGACACCAAATCAGGTCGTCGCCCGCTTCGAGGCCGAACGCCAGGCCCTGGCCCTGATGGATCATCCGAACATTGCCAGCGTCTTCGACGGCGGCGCGACGGAAACCGGGAGGCCCTATTTCGTGATGGAGCTGGTGCAAGGCGTCCCCATCACCGAGTTCTGCGACAAGAACAAGCTGTCCGCGAAGGAACGACTGGAACTGTTCATCAAGGTGTGTCGCGCCATTCAGCACGCCCACCAAAAGGGGATCATCCATCGCGACATCAAACCCTCCAACGTGCTGGTCACGCTGCACGACGGGGTGCCGGTGCCCAAGGTCATCGACTTCGGCATCGCCAAGGCCACCAACCAGCGGCTCACCGAGAAGACGCTCTTCACCAACTTCGCCCAGTTCATCGGCACCCCGGCCTACATGAGTCCGGAACAGGCGGAGATGACGAGCCTGGACGTGGACACACGCACCGATGTCTATTCGCTGGGAGTGCTGCTCTACGAATTGCTCACCGGTACCACGCCCTTTCCCGAGAAGCGCCTCCGCAGCGCGGGTTACGGCGAGATGCAGCGGATCATCGCGCAAGAAGAGCCGGAAAAGCCGTCCACACGACTGAGCACAATGCGGAATGAGCAGAGCACGTCGGTCGCGAAGTCGCGTTCGATGGACCTGCCGAGCCTGCAGCGGTTGCTGCGCGGGGACCTCGACTGGATCACCATGAAGTGTCTGGAGAAGGATCGCCGCCGTCGCTACGAAACGCCGAACGAACTGGCAACCGACCTGAAGCGGCACCTGGGCAACGAGCCGGTCTCCGCCGTGGCACCGACGTTCTCGTACCAAGTCCGCAAACTCTACGCGAGAAACAAGCGGCTGCTGCGCACGCTGGTGGCAATTTCATTCACTTTGATCACTGCGACCCTTGTCAGCGGTTACTTGGCATTTCGAATGAACGAGTTGCGTGGGTCGGAAGCCGAACTTCGCACCGAAGCCGAAGCCGGACGGGACCGAGCTACGCGAGCTGAGAATGAGGCCACGGAACGTTCCCTTGAGCTGGAGAACCATCTCTATGTCTCGGACATGCTCGCCGTCGAGCGCGCCGTGTCGAACGAAGAGTGGAAGGCGGCGCGCGAGTTTCTGAACCGCCACCGGACGGAGCCCAGTGGGCGTGATCTGCGCGGATTTGAATGGCGCTACAATTGGCTGCGCGCCCGCGGCGATCAGGTTCGGGGATTCCAGGCGCACGAAGGCTCGATCTCGCATCTGGAGTTTTCGCACGACGGGCGGTGGCTGGCCACCGCGGGAGCGGACGGAAAGGCAAGATTGTGGGAGGTGGCAACCGACCAACTCATTCATGAATGGGATGCGCATTCGAACGTCGTCTTCTCGGCCAGCTTCTCCCACGACGATCGCTACTTGGTGACCGCCGGGTACTCGGGGGGCGAAGAAGTAGGCTCACTCAAAGCCCACGTGTGGGATCTGGCCTCGAAGGAGCGCTTCTGGTCGCCGCCAGAGGAATGGGGGTACGCCTTGATGGCGCCCGCCCAACCGATTCTGGCAACGGCTCTCGGTGGCGGGGACCATGGCTTCGGGGGCGGGCCGGCGGAAATTCAGCTTTGGAATTATGAACGCCGCCAACCAATCGACCCACCGTTTCGTGTGCGAGGGAAGTATATGGTATTCTCACCAAAGGGAACGTTCCTGGCAACAGTAGGCCAAGTTCCCCCCCAAGGACGCTCCGCCTTTGAAACGTGGCGGGTTTCCACCGGCCAACGAATCGCCACAGTCCCTTTGATGGGCGTCTCTGAGCCGTCCTTCTCCCCGGAAGAGACCTACATCGCGACAACAGGATATCATGGTGGAAACAGGGCTATCGTTTGGGAGGCCGACACCGGAAGGGAAATTGCCACGATCAAGCCCGAAGGCCGTGTCCGCCGGGCGATCTTTTCCCCACGGTCGAATGAGATACTGATCACAGTCTCGGACGGTCAAACCATCCAGATTTGGAATTGGAAAGAACATCGCGTTGTCAGCCGACTCACCGGACAGGACAGCGAGATCGCCTGTCTGGCAATGGATTCGAACAGCTCTTTGATGGCATCCGGCGACAAGGACGGCGCCGTGATGTTCTGGAACATAGCGGAAAAGCCCCAGACACGGGGAAATCAGATCACCAATGTGCTCACCCAGGCAGACCCCACCTTCTCTCAGGATGACAAGTTCGTCGTGTTGAACCAGTGGATGGGGCCCAGCGCAATGAGCAGGGGGATTCTTACCGCCGCACAAGTGGTGGCTCCGCTGCGACGGAATCACATTCTTCCTTCCCGTAGTCGGAAGATCGGGACTTCACCGGCGAATGGGGATGAACCGAACCCAGCGGCGCCCCCAGCGCCGACGATCGGTATGGACCCGACCAAGGTATGGCGAGAGGTGATGTACGATCCCTCCAGCGGCAATTCCCTTTGGAACGTTCCCGAAGAGGAGCGGACCTTGGGATTCAGCCCTGACGGATCGGCGTTGATGACGGTGACGACAAACCAAGTCACGTACCGGAACGTCTTGACCGGAGAACGCCTACGAACGCTGGCCCTTGATCCCACCATCGCCAATACGCAGCTCCATTCCATGGGAGGCTACCGCTGGGTGACAGTTTCCCCGGACGGGTCTCGGATGGCGGTAGTGGAGGACGATCATGCCGTTCGCCTCATCGACCTGGCGACAGGGAAGACCATGGCCGCATCGGACGGACGGATGGCGGTGCTGCGGCAACCCATCTCGATTGGCCACCTTCAATTCAGCCCGGACGGGAACAAGGTTCTCTACCGTGGCCTCTTTGGTGCCGGCTGCTGGGATCCGCAAACGGATGACCGGATTGATCTGACCGTCGGTCACGCATGGCGGGTCAACGGGCTGGCGGCCTCCCCGGACAATAAGAACATCGCAGGCGCCTGCTCGGACAATACCGTGCGGATCTGGAGCCTGAAAGCGGGCGAATTGGTTCACAGCATTCAAGGGTTCCGGGAGACACCAAGAGGAGTCTCGTTTTCGAAGGATGGTGAGACCCTTGCGGTCGTTCGCGACAGCTCGCCAGCGGTTGCTCTCTGGAATACACGGACCTGGAGGCAGATCGCCGAATTGAGTCACGGGTCATCAGCGCAGGGAGCCCACTTTTCGCCTTATGGCCGGTTCTTGATCACCAGCTCACTCTACGACGGAGCGCTCTTTTGGCGGGCTCCGTTGGTCGGTGAAATCGGGGATGCCAGTCCCATGAGCCCCAATCCGTAGGTGGATTGGAGTCGGCTGGTGCGGTCACGCCCTACACGCGGCGAAGGCAGCTCCGCGCACACCACGACAGGTGGGGTGTGTACCGACGCGGATGTCCAACTGGGGATCGATAGGATGAGCGAGAAACAGCATCGCTCAAAACGCAAAACGCAAAACGAGAAGCACAGAACCAAGGGACAAACCATGAATAGAAACCTCAAAACACGAATCGTCTTGCCACTCGTTGCCGGCCTACTGGCATTCTCCGCTACCCATGGCAGGGCAGCGAGCACGACCTATCGATTCACCGGCACGGTGACGGACTCGGACTTGTACCGGCCGTTCACCGTCGATCTGGGCGTCGTGCTTGGATTGGAAGTTAAGATTGGTGATCCGGTCACCGGGACACTGGAGATCAAGTCAAAGCCGCTCGCATTTCCTCCGGATATCTACGGACCGCGAACGGGAACTTACGCCTACTTGGGCAGTGTCCAGACGGTTCTGATCAACGGCACGGAATTGAGCAGCGGCCTAGCCCCTACCTACGCTATCGTCGCGAACGATGTGACTCAAGAAATGCCGGGGCGATTGGAAGGGACACAACTGGCGGAGTCGGGTGATGCCTATGTCCTGGTAGTTTCCTCACAGGACACTCGTGGCGTCATTTCGGGTGGACAAAGCCTGTCGGTGGCCGACTACGTGGACATCAAGCTGAATCTCACCGATTCCGCCGGGACGATATTTTCCGACTCCAGTCATCCAAACGCGTTGGACGCGCAGAAATTTGACATTCGCAGGGGCTTTGTCACGCCGGCTGGCTGGGGAGGCGGAGACTCGAATAGGGGAATACTCTTCTCCATCGACACTCTCGAGATCATTGGCACGAACGGTGGAGAAGATTGCAACTGCGTCATCACAACCCCCGATCCGATCCCAACGGTGTCAACCGGCTTCCATGTCTCGTGGCCGAGAAACGCGGAGGGTTACGTTCTCGAAGAGGCGGAATCGCCGGAAGGCCCGTGGCTTGGCTCCGCAGGCACGACGGTGGTGGTGGAAGGCCGGAAGATCGTCGTCATGGACATGCAGAGCCGGTCGAAGCTCTACCGGCTCACCAAGGCGAACTGAATCGCAAAATGGGAAAGAACTCTGTTCAAGACGAGATCCCAATCCAGCAACAAAGGACAAAACCATGAAGGTAAACCTCAAAGCACGAATCCTACTACTACTCGTCGGGTGTCTTATGACCTTCCCGGCTACACCTGGCGAAGCAGCGACCACGACCTATCGATTCACCGGCAGGGTGACGGACTCGGACTTGTACCGGCCGTTCACCGTCGATCTGGGCGTCGTGCCCGGGTTGGAGGTCGGGATCGGGGATTCCGTAACCGGCACCATGAAGATCTACGCAAACCCATCCGCGTTCCCGCCGGGAATCTATGGGCCTGGCACAGGAACTTACGCCTCCCTGAACAGTTTGAGTCTTATGATCAACGGGACGGAATTGAGCGCGGGCAGGGCGCCCACTTGGACCATCGTTGCGAACGATGTGTCCCAAAGCGACTCGTCGCTTCTCGAGGGGGGACAACTGGCGGAATCGGGTGATGCGTATGTTCTGGTGGTTTCTTCCCAAGACACGCGTGGTGTCCTCGTGAACGGAGCGGCTGTTCCCCCGGCCGATTATGTATCGATCCAATTGAGTCTCACCGATTCAACCGGGACGGTCTTCCAAAATGCCCAGCATCCCATCCAGGTTGATCCACAGAATTTCGACCTCCGGAAGGGTTTCATCACTCGAAGGACTTTCAGCCAAACGGAGGTTACCTATCGAGGTATCCTTTTCTCCATCGACACCCTCAGAATCGTTGGCAGTGATGACACGAATGGGCCCCCCGTCATCATTACGCCGGCCATTCCCGTCCCAACCCTCACCACCGGCTTTCATGTCTCGTGGCCGAGCAGCGCGGATGGTTACGTTCTCGAAGTGGCGGATTCGGCGGAAGGCCCGTGGATTCGCTCCGAAGCGACCCCAGTGGTCGCGGACGGCCGGAACATCGCCGTGATGGCGATGCAAGGGCGGTCGAGGCTGTATCGACTCACGAAAGCAGATTGAAGGAACACAAGATCAAGCGTCCCCGTGTGTGCGGGGACGGCGAGTCCCGGCGGCTAAAGCCGTGTGTCCGCCGGGACTCGTGTTTTTAGGGGAACGCATTGCGAGGACACCACACTAGCGGCCGAGGTTGGCTCGTGCCATGCCCACTCGGAATTCGTCGTTCGGTTGGAAGGCCTGCTTCGCGGCTTCATGGGAAAGAAGTTCGTCCAGGGCGTCGCCGCTCACCGAAATGGACCCGGGTCTGCTCACGGAAACGGATCCACCGAGTCGGGTGAGGGTGAGGCTCCGGGTGGGGTCAGCGGTTGGCCGATGAGGATGTCCGGAGACAAAATTCCCCTTGCGCCGCATCGACGGTGGCGACCTTGCCTCGGTGGAGTACGAGATCGGCATCCTGCCCCGAGGCGTCCACCACGACGTGGGCGATGCCGACGGCGACGGCGACCGCGGAGGAGTCCGCGGGAGAGGCGAAAAGGGCGTGACGGGCAATCTGCTGCGCGCGGGCGGTTCATGGGGGGGTGTTGTGTGAGTATTCTCCCGAACCACCGAACACACCAACCCTCAAATCCCGAAGCGTGAACAACGAGGGGCCTTCCAAACCGCGCATCGCCCGCGCCCCTGTTCGTCGCTTGGCCCCGAACCGATTCCGGAAGGACTCGTAAATCCCCTCCACGAATTCACGACCACCAAATACCGCGCCATCGCAGAAGTACCGGACCCGACAACGCAGATACGACACCAACGGCAGCTTACCCTTCGCCTGGAGCACGGCCTCGACGTCCGTCGCCGCCAAACCTCCCCGAACCAAACGTCCCTCCGGATTCAACGCTTCCCGACGTTCGTCCCCTTCGAGATACAAGTACTGCCGATAAGTCTCCATCGACCGCGATGCGGTCTCCTCCTTCCCGCCACGCACAGCCTTCACCACGAACTGCAATGCCGTCTTCGCGAGCTTCCGACCCGCCATGGCTTCGCCGTACCCGCTCCAGCGGTAGTCCTTGGGATCCCCGACCATCCGCGCGCGAACTGGGTTCAAATCGATGTACGCCGCCATCGTCGCCAGGGCGTGGCCCGCGCCGTCGACCAGCACGCTTTTGAACCGGTCTTCCCAGAGCGTGCCCTTCCGACCGACCCGGCGGTTGTACCACTGGGTGAAGCGTTGCTTCACGAGCTTCATGAACGCCGACACGTCGTACATGCGGTCGTGGAAAGTCTTGAGATAAGCCGCCAGTCCGGCGTCGTCGTTGGCCTGCGCCAGGGTCTCAAAACGCTGACGCACCGTCTCGGGGAAGTGGTGACCGGACAGACGCTTGAGATCCTGGACGATCTCGTCGGGTCGGGGCAGGCGATCCGGTCGCTTGGGAACCTCCACGAGCACGTGGAAGTGATTGGACATGAGACAGAAGGTCAGGACGCGGACGCGGCAGAAGCGCTCATATTCGCGCATCAGGTGAACGAAGTGTTCCTTCTCCTGGTCTTCGAAGATGAAACGCCGGTCGACCACGCGCGAAACGCAGTGGTAATAGCCCACGGGTCGATCCTCCGGAATCCGCATCCGCGCCATCCTCATGCCCAGGACGCTGTCGATTCCCGCAACCGCCCGCAAGCGCATTCTCAACAAAATACCCGTCCCTTTGTATTCCTGGTCAACAAAATACCCGTCCCTTTGAAGTCTTGTGCCAATACCAATTCTTTTTCGATGTCACTTCCAACCCGCTCACCAAGGCCGCGAACTCCTCCTGGCGTACCCGCAATGAAGGTCCTTGGGCCGTCGGCCACGAGAATCGCCCCACCTCGAGCCGCTTGTTCAAGATCCAGAGTCCGGTTCCGTCGAAGACCAGAATCTTGATTCGGGTTCGTCGGCGATTGCTGAAGACAAACCAATGCCCGGAGTGAGGATCCTCCCGAAGCACGCCGGCCACGTAACCGTACAGACGGTTGCAGCTCCCGCGCAGGTCCACCGGTTCCACGGCGAGGAAGACCCGGGTGGTGCCGCCGATGCTCAGCATCGGACCGCCTCCACCAGTTCCCGAATCCGTGACGCCGGTGTCCCTCGGCCGACCGCAATCGTGGCGCCCGAGGGAAACCGGATCTCGGCTTCCGAGATTTGAGTCCCGGGCCCGGCCATGGAACCCAACCCGTGTTCGATGGGGAGTTCCTCGAAGCCCACCGCGCCACTCGGGGTGTCAGAAACGGACCCGCTTTGATGGCGGACCCAGTTTCTGAACGTGGCCAGCCGGATTCCGTGGGTTTGGGCGAATTCGCGCTGTGTCTGTTGGCTGCCCTCCCAGGCCCGGACCCAGCGCTCGCGTTCGTGCGCGGGGGTCCGAGGCCGACGAGAGACGGGGGTAGTCGCGAGTCGGGAGTGCTTCACCCCACCATTGAATCATTCCGGCAACCATCCTGCACAGACGTGGTTCGTCGACCGGATACGATGGAATGGGGTACCCGAAATCCGGATTTGGGGCCGTCACGGTTTTTGGGCTCCTACTAATTGTGGTCGGCCCGGCGGTCCGGAAAAATCTGATACCCGGCAAATCTGAAAACCGGGCTTCTTTAACGGGCTGCTAACGGCCAGAGCTCACCGACCGCAACCGGAAGCGAACGCGGACAGGGAATCCGGCGGCAGATGAACCGGCCTCACCAACTCCGAAACGGGAAGCGGCGGTTGGCGTGGAGCGACCGTGTTTGGCATCCATCCTCGGCTAAAATCCAACCGCTCGATAGAATCGTCTGGTCGCATTGGAGGATGTAAAATCAAAAATTACGTGGGGCGTTTCGGGAAGAACGATATTTGTCAGCGCCAACCAACTCAATGGTGTCATAGTATCCGAATGCTCAACGCGATAGGTGGCACCGATGGAGCCAGTAATCTCCACTCCGGTGGCGGCCTGTGTCTTGGTGAGACTGAGGCGAGCTGGTGCGGCTGCGAGTGCAGGTGAGAAGTTATCGAAAGCCAAGCCGACCGAATTGGTCTTCGCGCCGGTATATTCGATACGAATGCGGTGAATGTCGGCCAAGTCACGACGAAAACTCCACGGTGTCGCTTTTCCATTACCTGAATAGAGCCCCCCAAAGCGGTCAAAACTAAAAATCCGTAAGGGCCCGCGCTCCTCTCAGCCAGATCCCCTGGCTCCCAGACACTCTCCTAATCACTCATCACCCTCCACACCCCTCCAACCTCATCCTCCACTCAATCCCCACCCAAGAATCAACTCCCCACCCACCTCCCGCCCACCACTCCACCCCAATCCCTCTCAATCCATCCTCCTCCTCCCCCCCCCCACTCCCTCTCTCCTCATCCTCCTCCCTCATCCTCGGCTCAACCTCATCTACCCAACTCCTCAACCCGTAGCAAACATCATCCCACCCCTCCACCCCCTCCCTCCCACCCCACCAACCCACCCCCCCCCATCCGGATCTCACCACATCACCCCCCTCTCCCCCACCCTCCCACTCCACTCCCCCCCCCCACATCACCCCACCGTCACACTCAATCTCAATCTCCACCACCTCACCAACCCTCACCCCCCCTCCTCCACACCCCCACCCCACCCTCCCCCCCACACCTCTCCCATCCTCCACCCCCCACCCACCCACCATCTCATCTCCACCCTCCCCTCTCACCCCCCCCCTCATCTCACTCACTCACCCCCAACTCCCCCACCACACCCACGCCCAGATCACCCCCTCATCCACCACCCCCCACCCATCATCACCCCCCCAAACTCCAACCACCCTCCCTCGCAACCCCCCACCACCCCCCCTCAATCCCATCCCCCCCCCCCCTCACTCACTCACCACCACCCATCCACCAACGTCCCTCCACCCCCCCCCCCCCAACACCCCCCCCCCTCTCCACATCCTCACCACCCCCCAACCCCTCCCCCCCAACCCCCCCCAACCATCTCACCACACATCCCCCATCCCCTCCCTCCCAATCGCGCCACCACTAACGCCACGCGGAACCCGGCCAAGTCTTCACCGAACCAAAAAGTAGCCATGACCATGACCTACCCGTTGCGCGTTCAAGCGATCCGCTCCAAAGGACAAACACCCCGACTCTACGTGAGCTTTCCGATGGCAATTGCGGCAGCCATAGGCCTGGAACCAGGCGACCAAGTTCAGTGGGAACTTCTGGATCGCGAAGAGCTGCACCTCGTGCGGCTCGAACCTTCGCCGCCCACCGTCAAGAGGCGGGCCTCGAAATCCCCGGCGACCCGCTCATAACGACCCGATTTGGGGCTTTCGTCCGAAATCGGGGTCTTCAAGGCGGCGTCAGGCACTCAAGCTCTCCTGAATCCACGCGGGGCCCGTATCGGGACAGGCTCTGAATAGATGTCGTTTATGGTTAGCTGGTTGCTAGCCAGAACGGTATTAGCCGAATCAAGGGCTTCGATCAGCCACCTCTCAGCACCGCCACATGAGGCGCACGCGTCGATGTCAACTATTACACCGCTTGCGGCAGCGACTGGGTCCGTGTAGGTCACAAGTAGTGCTGGGGGTGGCGGGCCAAGGTTGTCGATAACATTACTGTCCGTGAGAAAGAACTTACCCACTCCTTGGTTCGCCCGCGGGTTGTCGTTTCCACCGTTCGGACCTTGGAAGGCAGTTCGGGGCGCGCCGACTTGAGCGAGAAACGGAAATCCTCCACCCTCAAAAGCAAAGGACACACCGAACTCCGCCTCAAACTGGTTGGTGATGCCCATGCGGTCAATGGGCGATGTCAAACCGGGGATAGATTCGAAATCAATGGTCTGTCCGTCCGCACAAGCGGAGGTGGTAAGTATTGCGACGAGTGTGAGAGGAATCCTTGTCTTCATGCTTTTTGAAGTTGAGCCACGCTGCGGAGTAGTGGCCGAACGACCCAGGTATGCGAACGGAGGTAGCCGCCCAAAAGCTCTGGTGACGGCTCAACCGTAACGGCTACCTCCGGTTCGTATGACCTGATGTTAGGCGATTCCGGGTTCATGGGACTTGTAGTAGCTGACTATCTCGGCGAGGTCGCCGCCAGCCGATCCGGAGAATGAACGCTTCGTGCGGCGGGACAAAGCAGAAAGCAACTCGTGAAATGGATGGCAAATAACACTCTCGGCGGTGAAGAACTCCAACTCGCGTGGCTCTCTGACGACGGCATGAACCAAATGATAAGACCCTCTCTCCCCCCCCCCCCCCCCCCTTCCCCCTTGGTGGCCCCCTCGCGCGCGCCTCGCGCCCCCGCCCGCGCGGCTCGCTCCGCCCAACCCATCCGCGCTCTCGGCGGCGATCTCGGCCTCGTTGGCGCCCCGGCCCCGCTCCAGTCGCCCCCCCCCCCCCCCCCGGCCTCCTCGCCTCCGGCGCCGCCCGGCCTCTCTCCCCGGCGTCTGCTGGCGACACCTCTCCTCCCGCGCCGGCGGACAACTCCGCGATCACCCCGGGCGGTGCCCCCCGGTCTGGTCTTCCTTCCCTTCGGCCCCGCCCCCGCCCCCCCCCCCCCGCCCCCCCCCCCCCGCCCTTCCCCGCCCCTCCCCCCCCCCGCCCCGCTCCCCCGCCCGCTCCCCTCGGCGCCGCCGGCCCGGGTGGGCCCCTCACGCTCTGTCCGCCGCCTCGCGGCCGCCGGGCGGCGCCTCCCGGGTCCCCCCTCCCCCCCCCCCTCCCCCCCCCCCCCCCCCCCCCCGCGCCCGCGCCGCCTCGCGCCCGCCCCCCCCGCTCCCCCCCCCCCGCCCGCCCCCCCCCCCCCCCCCCCCCCCCCGGGCCGCCCACGTCGCCGGCGAGTGACGCCTCACGCGGTTTCGCGGCCGGGGACGGTCGCCCCCGCCGCGACGACGCGCGGAACGGTCCGCGCGTCGCTCGGCCCCCCCCCGTTGGAAGACCAGACAACGCCGGGCCAAAGGCGCTCCCGCAACTGAACCTTGTCGCGGTGGCGGAACTTGTTCTCGACCCAGTCGCGAGCGCAAGCCTCGACCTGTTCGGGTGTCCGTGCTCGTGCGGAAGTGGCGCTCCCGCCGGACTCGGAAACCATGACACCAGTGCGCTTGGCAATGTAGCCGATGGGACGAAAACTCGCCTGAACCTCGACGTGCAAGCCAACGACGACGCCATCGGGCTGAGGGCGGACGGTAAGTAGGTCCATCTCGCCAACGCCGTGCTTCACGCCGCGGATGGTGAAGTAGCCATCTCGGTTGAGCCACTCCTCCACGAGACTTTCAGCGAGTAATGCCATAGCGCACTAGGAATCGCCTAACGACCCATGTAAGCAAACGGAGGTAGCCGCCCAGAGGCTCCGGTGACGGCCCAACTGCAACGGCTACCTCCGGCGCGCATGACCTGATGGTTGAACTAAGCCGCTGCGCGGCGAAGCGATTGTTGGATGGGTGTCTTCGATAGGCTTTGGCCGGGTGACGGCACGCGCGGAGAGCTTAGGATCTGCGGCGCAGGAACAATGCCGGTTCAAACTCCATTCATCCCAAGCACATCCAAAACGTCTCGGTGCTGCGACGCGCCAAGACCCAGGATCCGACTGGGACGCCTGTGCCGCCACCAACGGCCACCACCATCCGAACGACTCCGATGGATTTCGTCAATCCCTTCGATTACCAGCATCCCTTTGATTGGATGCACCGGTTCGCCAATGCCGTTGGTACTGCGCAACGACACCACCCGCACAACCGGGGCCTATCTTGGATTTTTCCGGTGCGCCGCCATATCCAATACGAAAGCCCGGAAAACGCTGAACGGCCCGCCGACCTCTGGGGCATGGAACGTCGGCGAATTCTGGCTAGACCAGAATGGAGCGGAGTTTCATTTCACCGCAGCCGGCACATTGCCGGGGACTTGGCGGCGAGATCACGCCGGCCGCCGTCACCAGTGACCCGGCCAGCCGGGATATTCCCCTTCCGGATACTTGATCCTGAACGTGATCGACGGAGGTCTGAAGCGCCACGCCGGGGCGTTGTCGTGGGAGGTTCAGGTCGAGGCTGGGACGTCCTCGAAGATCGGCTTCTACGACGCGATGCCCACCGCCCAGCGGGTCAACGCCGATCAGGCTGGGGCCACCCGACCTTCGCCGGCGTCATCACTCTCGCCAATAAGCTGCGGGCGGCGTTGGTTGAGAAGGGCCTGCTCAAGGGTGGGGCGTAACAACAGGATCAAGCGCCGGGCGGCTGCAATTCCGCTTCGCGGCTTTTTAGGGCCTGGAGGAACATATCTGGAATCATGTCGGCGGGAAGGAGCCGATACAGCGGCATCTTCCTGCGAAGCCGCGCCACGTATGCGTCGCGAGCCGAGCGCAGCAGACGCAGTTCCTCTCCTCCGGGCGTCACCGACGAAACGCCGAGTGGCTCGTCCCCGCAGGCCCGCAGGAAACCGTTGATCTCGGAGATCAGCTTCTCAGTTTCGTTCATGCAGTCGGGACTCCCACCACATCAGGTGCGGACATCCGCGTCGGCCAGCCGGGTCACCGGATGGTTAGCATTTTCACAGGCGGCTACTGATGCCATGCCCCAATATCCTTCAAGTGTTGCACCCAAGCCTCATAGTCGGCTTTCAGCATGGCATCCAGCTCCTCCTGGGTCCCGATGCGCTTGAAGAAATAGCACGTCTTGCCCTTGATGCGCTTCTTTCGCTCAAGGTCGAGAACCCACAGATTGTCACTCGGTTCCTCCTCCTCCACCAGGTACTTGTACCTTCGCCAGCACTTCGCGACCGGGAACTGCTTGAAGGCTCGGAGAGGATGGGTTGGCTGGAGTTCCCGGTCAAAGAAGTCGATGGCGATGTCAACGCAGTCTAGGGGAATCATCTCCCAAGCGTCGTTGAACGTGATCTTTGGTTGCACGGTGCTGGATTGGTGCCGTTGTCGAGAGTTCCTCGGCGGGCGTCAATGCAGCGTATCGACGTTCCACCGTCAACATGAGCTTCGGCCCATGGCATTCGGAGTGGTCGCCTGCGGGGACGGGGACACCTCGGCGCTCAAATCGGCCATCGCTCCTGCCAGAATGACCTGCTCGGTGCGGCACTTGAACCTGAGCCCGTCAGGCCCTCGGCGGCCAAATATTTGGCAAAAGTTTGGTAAACGGACCCATGAGGACCCAATGGGACACAGTGGGACCAAAGAGAGGGTCGAATCCAGGAAGCGTGCCAGAGAAGTGGCAAATAAGCCGCTGATTGTCAGCGGCTTAAGTCGTTGCGGTGCAACGGAAATTGGTTGCGGGGCTAGGATTTGAACCTAGGACCTTCAGGTTATGTCACCTGACGATGAGTCGGGCCGAGTTCACCCTGCGACAACTTCGATTCGCGCCGAATAGCCAAGGCTCCGCAGAAGGACTTCGCAGTCCTCCCAGGTGAGTCCGAACGCTCGGACGTCGGCCACACCGATCCGGGCGACGACCTCGGTCAACGTCGCGGCTTCGGCTGGATCAAAATCGCCGTCCATCACCGCGTCTTCCGCCCAATCAACCAGTTCGTCCAATCCAATGCAGTGGTGCAGGTAGGCGGTGATCGCGGAGTTTGACCCGGGTCGCATGGCGGTCAGATTGGCGGGGCATGCGGGTCAATGAGGGACAAACCATTTTGGAAGTGGACCGACTGACGAAGACGTATCCGGGCGCGGGGCGTTCGTTGGACGTGCTGCGGGACGTGTCGTTCCGGCTCGGGAGCGGGGAGACGCTAGCGATCGTGGGGCCGTCGGGATCCGGCAAGACGACGCTCCTGGGGCTTTGCGCGGGATTGGATTCGTCCACCCGCGGTTCGGTGAGGTTGGCGGGCGAGGACCTTGGATCGTTGGACGAGGATGGGCGGGCGCGGGTGCGGAACGCGCATGTGGGATTCGTGTTCCAGAGCTTTCAACTGATCCCGACGCTGACCGCGATGGAGAACGTGATGGTTCCCCTGGAACTGCGCGGGGAGCGGGGGATCGAACCGGAGGCGAAGCGTCTGCTGACGGAAGTGGGGTTGGGGGAGAGGCTGTCGCATTACCCGGCGCAGTTGTCGGGGGGCGAACAGCAGCGGGTGGCGATCGCGAGGGCTTTCGTCAACCGACCCAAGGTGCTGTTCGCGGACGAGCCGACCGGGAACCTGGACACGGAGACGGGCGCTAGGGTGGTGGAAAGCCTCTTCCGGATGAACGAGGCGATGGGGACGGCGCTCGTGCTGGTGACGCACGATCTCGAACTGGCGGGACGGGCGCGGCGCCTGATCCGGCTCCGGGGCGGATTGGTCGTGGAAGACACGGGCTCGGACCGCCGCGTGGGGGAGGAAGGCGCGGCGTGAAGGCGCGGGGCGGCGGAATCCCATGGGGTTTTCTGGTGCGGATGGCTTGGCGCGACAGCCGGGCGAGCCGGCGGCGGCTTCTGCTTTTCACCTCGTGCATCGTGGTGGGTGTCGCGGCGTTGGTGGCCGTGGGGTCGCTGGGCAGGGCGTTGGAGAGGGCGATCGAACAGCAGGCGAAAGCGCTGCTGGGAGCCGATCTCTCGATCGGATCGAGGGTGCGGTTCACGGAGGAACATGAGACTTTCCTGGCGTCGCTGGGTGGCGAGATGGCTCGGGAAATCACCTTCTCAACGATGATCGTGTTCCCGGAGGGCGGCGGGACCTGGCTGATCCAGCTTCGCGCGCTGGAAGGGGGGATTCCCGTTCTACGGGACGATCGAAGCGGAACCTCCCGAATCGGACGGCCGGTTCCGCGCCGAAGGCGGCGTCCTGGTGGAGGAATCGCTGCTGCTTCAGTTCGGGGCCGTCGTGGGGGACGAGGTTCGGATCGGCAGGCTGACGACCCGAGTCGTGGGCGCGCTTCACAAGGTCCCGGGGGAGACGGTGGCCTTCGCGACCCTCGCTCCGCGGGTCTACCTCCGGTTGTCGGACCTGGAAGCGACCGGGCTTCTGAGGGAGGGGAGTCTGGCGCGGTATCGGGTGCTGTTTAAAATGCCGCCGGGCGTCGACGTCCCGGAGTGGGTGGAAGCGAACCAGGCGCGACTCGATGCGTTGAGGCTGAGCGTGTCGACGGTGGCCCAGCGACAGGAGGATCTGGGGCAGGCGATGCGCAACCTGTACCAGTTCCTGAACCTGGTCGGGTTCGTGGCGTTGCTGCTTGGAGGCGTGGGGATCGCCAGCGCGATCCAGGTTCACGTGAGACAGAAGATCCCGACCGTCGCCGTGCTTCGCTGTCTGGGCTGCGGGGTGTGGGAGGCGTTCGGGATCTACCTGATCCAGGCCGCCGCGCTGGGGGCCCTGGGAGTGGCGGCGGGCGGCGTGGCGGGGCTTGGGATTCAATACGCGCTTCCGCATGTGGTCGCCGATTTCGTGCCGTTCGAAGTGACGATGACGTTCTCCTGGGGCGCGGTGGTGGAGGCGGGTGCCGTGGGATTCGGGATCTGTGTTGGGTTCGCGCTTCTCCCCCTGATGGCGATCCGGCGGGTCGCGCCGCTTGAGGTGCTTCGTGTGGCGTTCGAACCGAGGCGCCGGCCCGATCGGTACCAGGCGGGTCTGATCCTGGTCCTGGGACTGGCGGTCGTGGCGTTCGCGGTGGGGCACACGGCGAGGTGGCAGGAGGGCTTGGGATTCGCGGGGGGGCTGGCGGCGGCGTTTGGCGCCTTGGCCCTGGTGGCGCGCGGGGTGATCGCGGCGGCGCGCCGGGTACGGTTGGCCGGTTGGCCGTTCGTCATCCGACAGGGTTGGGCGAGCGTGCATCGGCCGAACAACCGGACGCTGCTGCTCGTGCTGTCGCTGGGGCTTGGAACCTTCCTTCTGCTGACCCTGCAGTGGAGCCAGACCACGCTTTTGCGGCAGTGGATCTCGGGGGAGGAGGCCGATCGGGCGAACGCCATCTTGTTCGATATCCAGCCGGACCAGCGGGATGGGGTGGCCTCCCTGGTGCGCGATCTGGGAATGCGGATCCTGGACGAGGCGCCCATCGTCACGATGCGGCTGAAATCGATCCGGGGGCGGCCCGTCGAGGAGATCCTCGCGGACAAGTCGGCGAAGACACCCCGATGGGCGCTGCGGCGGGAGTTTCGATCGACTTACTCCGACAAGCTGCGGGACAGCGAGAAGCTGACGGCGGGAACCTGGGTCGCGCGCGTGGAACCGGCTCTGGAGCCGGTTCCGATTTCGGTGGAGGACGGCATCGCGAAGGAGATGGGGGTGGGGATCGGGGATGAAATCGGATGGGACGTGCAGGGTGTTCCGTTCCGGACGACGGTCGCGAGCCTTCGGGAAGTCGACTGGCGCCGGGTTCAGCCGAATTTCTTCGTCGTGTTTCCCGCTGGTCCCCTGGAGGAGGCCCCGGTGATGCACGTCCTGGTGACGCGGGTGGAGTCGGCGGAGGAATCGGCGCGGCTCCAGCGGGCGGTGGTGGACCGGTATCCGAATGTGTCGGCGATCGACATCACGCTGGTGTTGCGGACGCTCGACCAGATTTTGGGGAAGATCGCCTTCGTGATCCGGTTCATGGCGATGTTCACGGTGGCGACGGGGTTGCTCGTGCTGGTGGCGGCGGTGTTGAGCGGGCGATGGCAGCGAGTGCGGGAGAGCATTCTTCTCAGGGTGCTTGGAGCGTCCCGCCGGCAAGTGCTCTGGATCCTATTGGTCGAGTACGCGGTCCTCGGGTTCCTCGCGGCGGCGACGGGCGTGATCCTGGCTTTGGCGGCGTCGGCGGCTCTCGCCGTGTTCCTCTTTCAGTCCGCGTTTTCACCGCCGATGGCCCCGGCGGTTTGGGCGATCCTGACCGTGACCGGTTTAACCGTGGTGACGGGTCTGCTGGCGAGTCGTGGGGTGGTGAACCATCCGCCGCTGGAGATTCTGCGGTCCGAGGTTTGACGGGTTGCTGGTTCCCGTCCTGGGATGGAGTGAACAACCACGGAACAGACGGAACACACGGAAGACCTCGGATGGAAAGGCGTCGTGGGCCCTGGGCGCTGGGCAGGGTCCCGCGCTTTGAAGACCCCCCCGCCGGTCCCGGCGTCCCGCGGCGGAGGGGGGGCGGGATTTCCGGATGTCGGATAGCGAAGGCCGCGGGACTAGCCTCGGAAGACGACCATGACGCCGTAGTCGGTGACGTAATGCTCCGTGGCCAAGTCTTTGTAGGTGTAGTTGATGGGCGTGATGCTGACGATGTACTCCTGACCGACCCTTTGGAGGAATTCGGAGACGACCTCGTCGAAGTGGTCCTTGCCGACGGTCATGGTGTCGACGCGCCGGAAGACCTTCAGGCGGAGTTTTTTGTCGGGCTCGGTGGCGGCGAGGTCGAGGGTGGGCGCGGCCTTCTTGATCAGGGCCTCGGTGGGACCTTCGTGGATTGGGACCGTGAAATGTTTTTCCTCCCGGTTGGGATCATGCACCGCGGGAGCGCCGTGCGGGGCGACGTGGAGTTGGGCGACTTCCGGGACGGGCACCGTGATCTTCCGGTTGCACGCTGGACATTCCACCGCCGTGCCGGAGGCCGAGATGTCCACTTCCAGTTCCTGTTTGCAGTGGGGGCAGTTGAAGGTGAAGTCCATACGCGGATTCGGGATTCGAGAAAGGCTTGGACGCTCTGATACTCCCGGGATCGGTCCAAGCCCAGCAAAAAGGCGGGAGTTGTCATGGCCCGAGAAGGAGCGTTGACTCTCTTCATGAGGGAATCGATTCGCGGATTGCCCCTGTTCGCAGGGCTCAGCACGGCTGGGGTCCAGTTGCTGGGCCAGCATGTCCGGGATTCCGTGATTCCGGCGGGCCATTTCGTCATCCGGGAGGGGGACCCCGGCAAGCACGTGTTCTTCATCGACCGAGGTTCGGTGCGGATCTTCAAGGAGGGGCGGGGCAAGGAACGGGAGTTGGCCCGGATGGCGGACGGCGGCTTTTTCGGGGAGATGGGAATTCTGGATCGGAATGGCAGGTCGGCGAGTGTGCAGGCTTTGGCCGAGACCAAGCTCATGGTGATGGGGTACGTCGCGTTCGAGCTGCTGGCGGACCATCAACCGCTGGACTACGCGCGGTTGTTGGAGAACCTCGCGCGGGAATTGGTGAAGCGCCTGCGGCAGTTGGACGATCGATTCACCACGATCACGTGAGACCCGAGGACCGTCCCGAAGCCGAAGATCGGACGGCGGGTCGGTGGGTCGGTGTCGGGACGATTGGGAGGGGGATGTCAGTCAACGGATGATGAGAGCCGGCATGAATGCGACGCACGGGACTTGGCGGGTGGTTTTGGCCGCGGTGGGGTTGGGGGGAAGCCTCGTCGGCGCGCCCGGGTGGAGCGCGGATTGGCCCCAATGGCTGGGACCCGAACGCAACGGCAGCTCCAGGGAGAAGGCGTCCTGGAGTTGGCCGGCTGACGGGCCGACCGCCGTTTGGTCGCGCCCGGTGGGGCATGGTTTCTCGGGGCCGGTGATTTCGGGGAATCGATTGATCCTTCACCACCGGCTCGGGGACGAGGATGTCGTGGAGTGTTGGGACCTGGCGCGGGGCGGGGAGCCTCTGTGGCGGCGCGCTCGAGCGGCGACGTACCGCGACAACTTCGGTTTCGATGACGGGCCCAGGGCCACGCCGGCGATCGAGGGTGGGCGAGTCTATGCCTTGGGAGCCGAGGGCAACCTCAGCTGTCTGGAACTGGGTTCCGGCGCGGTCGTCTGGGAAGTGCCGCTGGCGAAGAAATTCGGAGCCGACAAGGGGTTCTTCGGCTTCGCGTGTTCGCCCCTCGTGACGGGGGGGCAGGTGATGCTGAACGTGGGAGGGGCGGACGGGGCGGGTGTTGTGGCGTTGGATGCCGCCACGGGGAAGACCCGGTGGAAGGCGACTTCGCACGAGGCGGGTTACGCGGCGCCCGTGTCCATGGGGACGGGGGCCGACGCCCGGATCGCCTTCTTCACACGGGAAGGCCTGGTGATCGCGGTACCGGATTCGGGCAGGGTGGAGGCGGATTTTCCGTGGCGATCCCGGCAGGGCGCTTCCGTCAATGCGGCGACTCCGCTGGTGGTGGGGAAACGGGTGTTCCTGACCTCGAGCTATGGGGTGGGCGGCGTCCTGCTGGACTGGGATGGGAAGAATTTGACGGAGGTCTGGTCGGGGGACGAAAGCCTCTCGAGCCATTACGCGTCGGTGGTGGAGCGGGGCGGGTACATCTACGGGTTCCATGGCCGGCAGGAGAGTGGAGCCGTGCTGCGCTGCGTCGAATTGGGGACGGGCAAGGTTCGCTGGACGGCGCCGTCCATGGGATCGGGATCGGTGATACTGGCGGACGATGTGTTGCTGGTGCTGAGCGAGCGCGGCGAGTTGGTGGCGGCGTCGGCGTCCCCGGAACGATTTCGGGTGCTGGCCCGGGGCCAGGTCCTGGGGACTGGGGTGCGGGCGTATCCGGCGCTGGCGGGTGGGCGGTTGGTTGCGCGGGATCCAAGGCGGATGGTCTGTCTGGAGTTGGGGGCCGCGCCGCGATAACGTCCGCGCCCGTGGAATCCTCACAGCAAGAGCCGCCTTCGCACGCGGTGACTCCGGCGGAGCGGCTGATGTCGTTGGACGCGTTGCGCGGTTTCGACATGATCTGGATCGTCGGCGCGGACGCCCTGGGGCATGCGCTGGCTAAAATCGACGCGGGTCCGGTGGTGCGGGGAATCGCCACGCAGTTGGACCATGTGGCGTGGGAGGGATTTCGTTTCTACGACCTCATCTTCCCGCTGTTCGTCTTCATGATCGGGGTGGCGATCACCTTCTCGGTGGGGAAGCTGGTCGAGCGGCATGGGCGTGGCGCGGCCGTGGGACGTATCCTGAGGCGGACCGTTTTGCTGTATGTCCTGGGCCTGATCTATTACGGCGGGATTTCGCGCGGGGTGGAGATGGTCCGACTGCTGGGGGTGCTTCAGCGCCTCGCGCTGTGCTACGGGTTCACGGCGTTGTGTTTCGTCTATCTCAAGCCGCGCCAGATGGTGGGTGTGACCGTCGGGTTGCTGGTTGGGTACTGGGCCCTGCTGACATTCGTTCCGGTGCCGGGGATCGGCGCCGGGGATTTCGCGGAGGGCAGGAACCTGACCAACTGGATCGACAGCGAGTTCCTGCCCTTGAGGAAGCATGACACAACCCATGATCCGGAGGGGATTCTGAGCACCCTGCCGGCGTTCGCCTCGTGTCTGCTGGGGGTGTTCGCGGGGTTGCTGGTGCGGGACCCGAACAAGAGCGGTGAACGGAAGACGGTGTTGCTGGCGGCGGCGGGGATGGTGGCGTTGGGGATTGGCTACGCGTGGGGTCTCCAGTTTCCGATCGTGAAGAAGCTTTGGACCTCGTCGTTCGTCCTCGTCGCTGGCGGTTGGAGCGCGCTGCTGCTGGCGCTGTTCTATTACGTGATCGACGTGCGGAGGATCCAGGCGTGGGCGATGCCGTTCGTGTGGGTGGGAACGAATGCGCTGACGATCTACCTGGCGAGCAACGTCGTGGATTTCGACGCGCTCTCGGCTCGGTTCGTGGGTGGGCCGGTGGCGGCCTGGCTCGACGCCGCCGTGACGCCCCATTTTTCGGCGGTGGTTCTGGCGCTGGTGGGACTGGCGTTCTGCTTTCTCTTCTGCCGTTTCCTCCACCGCCAGCGGATCTTCCTTCGGCTCTGAACCGTCGGCCCGAACTCTCAGCCGTCCGCCGGAGGCGCTCCATGGGCGCGGGGGTGGGCCGAATCGTAGGCGCGGCGAAGGCGGTCGGTGGTGACGTGGGTGTAGACCTGGGTGGTGGCGAGTTGGGCGTGCCCGAGCATTTCCTGGACGCTTCGGAGGTCCGCGCCGGCGTCGAGCAGGTGGGTGGCGAAGCTGTGGCGAAGTTTGTGCGGCGTGATGCCGGGGTCCAGTCCGGCGGCGAGCAGGTGGCCCTTGAGCCGGTGCTGGAAGGTGCGGGGCGGAAGCGGCCTGGGATCGTCGATGGCGCGCCAGAAGACCGGTTGCCCGGGATCGGGTCGACGGCCGAGGACCGTCCAGTAGGACTCCATGGCGCGCAACGCGTGGGACCCCACCGGGACCATCCGTTCCTTGCGGCCCTTCCCGAGGACGCGGACGACGGCTTCCAGGGCGTCGACGTCCCCGACGCGGAGGTTGCAAAGTTCGGCGACGCGCAATCCGCACGAATAGAGAAGCTCGAGGATGGCGATGTCCCGGGCGGGAACGCTGGGATCGACCGGCCGGCCGGCTCGGGCTTCGCCGGTGGATTCCGATTCGCGAGATGGCGCCGCCAGAAGGGCCCGCATCTGCTCGACGGTGAGGAATCGAACAAGCCGCCTGGGGAGCCGGGGGAGCGAAAGATCGCGGATCGGCGTCGACGTGACCTGGCCGCGGCGGAGGAGGAAACGGTAGAACGTGCGGAGGGCGGAGAAGCGGAGCCGGACGGCCGAAGGACTGAGCGTCCGCCGTCCGAGATGGCGGAGGTAGAACCGGAATTCCTCGCGCGTGAGCGTGGTCCACTCGGGTGGTCGTTGGTGCTGGGCTTGGTGCCAGGCGGCGAATTCCGTCAGGGCCTGCGTGTAGTTCCGGAGTGTGTACGGCGACACGTTCCGCTCGGCGGACAGATGTTCCAGGAATTCACGAACCTTCGCGTCCGCGCGCGATCCCGGGGATTCCGGCGGGCCGGCTTCGGCGTCCGGGATCGGAGTGGACGCGTTGGGCGTCATTTCATGATTCGAGGGCGACTTCGTAGGCGCGGAGGAGTTGGGCGACCGATCGGTCCCAGCCCAGTTCGGTCTGGATCCGTTCGAGGCCGAGGCGGCCCATGCGTTCCCGGGCGGCGGGATCGTCCAGGAGTTCGAGGATCGCGTCGCCGAGGCGGACGGCGGATGTTTCGGGAACATACCGCGCGGCTTCGCCGGCGGAGAACCGGCCTTCGCGGACGTCGAACAGGACCTGCGGCTTCGCGAAGGCCATGTATTCGAGCGTCTTGTTCATCGTGCAATGGTCGTTGTAGGCGTTGATCGGGTCGCAGGCGACGCCGACGTCGATCGTCTGAAGGGCGGTGAAGAGGAACTCATTGGAGACGCGGCCCGGGAGATCGACGCAATCGCCCAGGCCGAGTTCGTCCCGGCGCCGGACGAGATTCTCGTGTTCGGCTCCCGTGCCCATGAGGAGGAACCGGACGTCGGAGCGGCCCCGGGTTTGGACGATATGATGGGCCGCTTCGATGAGATGGACGACGCCGTCGGCGTTGCCCATGACGCCGACGTACCCGACGAGATGCCGGCGTCCCTTTTTGAGGGCGGGATCGGGGGCGAACCGGCCGCTGGCGATCTTGGGGGCGGTTCGGACGATGAAAACCTCCCAGGGCTGTTTGCCGCCGCGATCAAGGGCGACGTCGCGGACGGACTGGTTGGTGGCGAGGGCGACGTCGGCGAGGGCGTAGGTCAGGCGTTCGGCGGCTCTCACGCCCCAATAGAAAAGGCCGCGGCGCTGGAACTTGGCTTCGAAGAATTCGGGCCAGACGTCGTGGATGTCGTAGATCACCCGGACGCCGAAGAGCAGCTTGAACGGCCAAGCGACGAGGAAGAGGAGGTCGGGGGGGTTGCAGAGGTGGATGACGCGGAAGCGGTGGCGGCGCCAGACCTTCCAGGCGAGCCACCATTCCCCCCAGAGCGCCGAAGCGTACTCTCCCAGAAACCCGAGGAGACCACCGGCCTCCTCGCTGATCCAGTGGCGGTGGATGTGGATTCCCTCGAGGTGCTCGTAGGCGGCGGTGTGGCCGCGCATGCGGGGGCAGATGACGACGACCTCATAGCCCGCGTCGCGGAGGGCGCAGGACTCCTGCCAGACGCGCCGGTCGAGGGGCACCGGGAGGTTTTCGACGACGATCAGGACGGCGGGTTTCGGCATGGTCGACAGAGGCGATGGCGGCGTCTACCAGCAGAGGCCCTGGTATCGGGAAGGGAGCTGGCGGAGGTCGGGCCAGCCGTTGATGTCGAGGACCTGGTGGTCGGCGGTGACCACGCGGGCGAGGTCGCCGATCGGGGCGCAGTTTTGGGCGACGATGAGGAGTCCCCTCGCGCCGACGGCGGAGGCGAGATCGGCGTGGAGGAGGCTGGCGAGGTGGGGCATGCGGGAGTCGATGACCCGTTTATTGGCGCCGACAAGGGCGGCGAGATTGAGTTGCGGATCGTAGATTCGAACGGCGAAGCCGCGGCCGAGGCAATGTTGGGCGACTTCGACCATCGCGCTTTCGCGGAGGTCGTCGGTGTTGGGCTTGAAGGAAAGGCCGAGAATGACGATTTCGCGTTCGCCGGAGGTGGCGACGAGTTCGAGGAGGCTTTGGAGGTGTCGTTCGTTGCTGGGGAGAAGGCCCTCGACGAGGGGCAGGCTCGCGCCGGACTGGCGCGCGTGGTGCACGAGGGCGCGGACGTCCTTGGGGAGGCACGAGCCGCCGAAGGGATTTCCGGGGCGGAGGTAGTAGGGGGAGATGTTCAGCCGTGTGTCGCTGCACAGGAGGCGCATCACCGCGGCGGCGTCGAGTCCGAGGGTTTTGCCGAGTCGCCCGATCTCGTTCGCGAACGCGACCTTGGTCGCATGAAAGGCGTTGCAGGCGTACTTCAGGAGCTCGGCGGATTCCCACGAGACGACGGCCGCTTCCTGGCCGAAGAGGCCGGCCAGGTCGGCCGGCGGAGGGGAGCCGTCGCCGGTGCCGACGGCCGCGAGGGATGGCTCGTCGAAGTCCCGGACCGCGGTGCCTTCCCGGAGGAATTCAGGGTAGAAGAAGGCCTGGAGCCGGCCGGAGGCGACGGCGTCGCCGGCGAACTCGCGGATCAGATTCCGGGTGCTGCCGGGCAGCATGGTGCTGCGGAAGACGATCGCGTGCCCGTCGTTTTTGTCGGCGGCGGCGGCGACGATCTCGCGGGTGACCTGTCGGACGTAGCCGAGATCCAGCGCGCCGCCGGGACTGGACGGAGTGCCGACGCAGACGAGCGACGCGCGAGTGGCGCGCACGGCCTCGGTGGCGTCGGTGGTCGCCCGCAGGCGGCGTTGCGCGAGCCCGTCGGCGAGCAGTCGGTCGAGGCCGGGTTCGATGATGGGCGGCCGGCCCTGGTTGAACTCGGCGACCTTCGAGGCGGCGACGTCGACGCCAACGATTCGGTGGCCTCGCGCGGCGAGGCAGGCGGCGGTCACGGCGCCGACGTAACCGAGGCCGAAAATGGAGACATCCATCGGGCCGGGAGGCTAGCGGGGGCCTTCGGACGAGTCGCGTTCGAAGTGTGTTTCCGCGGGTGGCTTGGAATTCCTTGGACAGGGTTGGAAAGGGGGCCTAGACGATGGCGCATGCGATTCCAGAGCATGTCTTTCTTCCTGGCGTTGGTTGTTGCGGGGGCGGGTGTTGGGGCGCCCCTGAGGGCGGCGGAGCCGGCGCCGGCAGGAACGCCGGCGACGCCTCCGACCTTTGTCGCGCAGGATGCGCCAATCCAGCCGGTGACGGCGACGGAAGGCCCTGAGCGGGTCGCGGATCCGGTGGCGGTGGCGGCGGATGCCCTGGTCGTGAGGCCGCTGGGGCTGGCGTCCACCGTGGTGGGAGCGGCGATCTACGTGGTGGCTCTTCCATTCGCGGCGATCGCAGGGGACACGCGGGGACCGGCCCGTTCTTTGATCGGTGCCCCGGCGAAATTCACCTTCAAGCGGAAGCTGGGGGATTTCTAGTCTAGGCGCGGCCCCTGGGAGGGGGCGTCGTCGTGGGACGACGCGGAGGGCGGAGGACGGAGGACCGAGGACCGAGGACCGAGGACCGAGGACCGAGGACGGAGGGCGGTCAATCGGAACGTCGTCGGGCGCGGTCGGGCCAAGTGAAGCAGATGGCGGTGCCGTCGCCTTCGGCGGTTTGGATCCAGGCGCGGCCGCCGCGGGCCTCGATGATGCGGCGGACGAGGGTCAGGCCGAGGCCCGTGCCTGGGATATCACCGCGCGTGTCGAGGCGTTGGAAGATCTGAAAGACCTTTTCACGGTATCGGTCCGGAATCCCGGGGCCATTGTCGATGACCCGGAATTCCCAAGCGTCACTGAGGCGGGTGGCCTGGACGCGGATGAGGCCCTCGGGCTTGTCCAGGTACTTGATGGCGTTGTCGATCAGGTTCTGGAAGATCTGATGGAGCCTTTCGACGCTTCCCTGGAGGGTCGGGAGATCTTCGGGGACATCGATGACGACCTGGGGCGGTGGGGCGAGGACGCCGATGACCTCGTGGAGCAGTTGGGCGAGGGGGACGGCCGTTTCCGGTTCCGACGAGCGTCCGACTCGGGCGCAGGCGAGGAGACCGTCGACGAGGCGCTGGAGGTGGAGGACGCGGCGGCGGAGGAGGGCGAGGAGTTTGAGTCCTTTCTCGTCGAGGCCCAAGGCGTGGTCCTGGGTGAGCCACTCGGCGAGTTGATGGATCCCGCGGAGGGGGGCCTTGAGGTCGTGGGTGACGACATAGGCGAATTCCGCGAGTTCCTCGTTCATGGCCCGCAGATCGGCGGTGCGTTCCTCGACGCGTTTTTCGAGTTGAGCGTTGAGTTCCCGGATCTGGGCTTCGGCTTCGTGGCGGCGTCGGGCGGCGCCGATGGCGCCGAAGAGACTGGCGCACGTGAGCAGGAGGGGGTCGAGCTTGCGGGCGGCGTTGGGATCATACGCCTTGGTTCGGCGGGCGAGGCCGGCGACGCCGAGGACCCGATCGTCCATGCGGAGCGGGAGCGCGAGCAGGTGGATGGCGCCGGGACCCGCGGCGTCGGAGTCGTTGGCCGGAAGGGTGCGGACGATCGCATTTTGGGTGCGCAGGACCTCCTCCATGAGGTCGGTCAGGCCGGCGGAACGGGGGGCGGCGATCTCCGGCGCCTTGGGGGCCGGTGGGTCGGAGCGTGGCACATCGAGGGCGGCGCACAGGAGGAAGCTGCTGCGCCCGTCCGGGGTGGGATTGGCTTCGCCGATGAGCCCCGAGTCGCTGCGCGTCATCTTGGCGAGTTCCGTGAGCATGTGCCCGAGGTTGCGGGACGGGTCGGCGTCGGCGATGAAGCGAGCCTGGACCTGGGTGATGGCGCTGAGGAGGTCGTGATTGCGTCGGAGTT
Source organism: uncultured Verrucomicrobiota bacterium (assembly GCA_942490575.1). GTDB lineage: Bacteria > Verrucomicrobiota > Verrucomicrobiia > Limisphaerales > CAIMTB01 > CAIMTB01. The sequence goes on along the minus strand of CALNYA010000038.1, from coordinate 97,028 downwards.
CGCGTTCGGCGGCGTAGCGGGAGGTGATGTCGGCGAAGGACACCAGGACGCTCAGGATGATTCCATCGGGGTCGCGATCGAAGGGGCGGGTGTTGATCGAAAGCCAGACCCAGTGGCCATCGGAGCGATGGAGCCCCATGACGGAGTCGTTGACGGGTTGGCCCGTGCGGAAGGTGATGGCCAGCGGATAGTCCTCCGGGTGGAGCTTGGAGCCGTCGGCGCGGATGGTTTCCCAGGGAACCTGGTCGAGACGGTGGGATTTCAGGAATTCGCTGGTGCAGCCGAGGATGGAGGCGGCGCTTTCATTGAACGTAACGAACGTGCCTTCGCGGTCGACGAGCATGACGCCCTCGGCGAGCACGCTGACCACGGAGCGGTAGGCTTCCTCGCTTTGGCGGAGGGCCTCCTCGACGAGCCGCCGCTGGCTGGCCTGAAGGGTTTGGGCGACGAGATCGGCGAGGGACGCCGCGAAGAGTTCCTCCTCGTTGCTCCAGATTCGCGGGGTGCCCTGGTGTTCGTGGCAGAGGATCCCGACGAGCTGCCCGCCGAGGCGGATGCCGGCGTCGAGGGTGGACGTGATTCCGCGGGGGCCGAGGTAGGCCGCATGGAGTTCGCGGGTGCGGGGATCGGTTTCGACGTTGGAAGCGGAGATGAATCGTTCGCGGTTGAGGGCGTCGAAGTAGGCCGGGAACCGGGAGGTCGGGACGGACGAAGGGGTGGAGCCGGCGTCGGGCATTTCGCCGAAGGCGTACATGCAGCGCAGAACGGAGCCGTCCTCGTCGAGGAGCCAGACGTTGGTGCGGAGGACTCCGAGTCCGTGGGCGGCGGCTTCGGTGATTTCCGGGAGGGCGCGGCCGAGGTCGCCGTTGGCGACGGAATCGCTGCTGGCGAGGGAGAGGAGGGCGCTGTTGGCGACCCGCAGGCGGTCGGAGCCCTCCCGCAGGGCGGTGTCGGAGCGGTGGCGTTGAAGGGCGACCCCGCCGAGGGATCCGGCGAGGCGGAGGATGTCGAGATTCTTGGCGGTGGGCTCGACCCCTTCGGGGAGGATGGCGGTGATGGCTCCTAGAGGGCGGCCATCGGACTGCTGCATGGGTTCGATGAGGGCGGTCCGGTTGCCGGAGGCGCCCGGGAGCACCATCCGGAGGATGTTCCGACCGGGTGGGGCTCCGGTTTCGGACGGCTGTGGCGCCTGGCCCGCTTCGGACAGGGCTTTCAGGATGGGGCCGTTGTACCGGGCGAGATCGTCCAGCAGGGCGGTGGTTCCGGGTCCCGAAGCGGGGGAGACGAAGCGGAGGCGCAATTCGGCCGGTGACGGAAGCCAGTGAATGCCGCAGCGGGCGGAACGCCAGCGGGCCTGGGTGACGCTCAGGAGTTCCTCGAGGATGGTGTCGATGGGGCGACCGGTGGCGATCCACTCCAGGATGCGCATTTGTCCGTCGAGCAGCTCCTGGGCTTCGCGTCGGAACGCGATGTCGCGGGCGTGGACCAGCAGGGCGTCGTGACCCTCGTGCCGGAGCCGGCTGACGTGGAGCTCAACGGGGAGTTCGGTGCCGTCGCTACGGAGGCTCCAGCCTTCGACCCGGGTGAGCTCGCCGGCGATCAGGCGGGCGAAGTCGGCGAGCACCTGCTCCCGGTGTTCGATGGGAACGAGATCGCCGATGTGGCGGCCGATGATCTGGTCGCGGGACAGGGCGTGGAGCCGGCAGGCGGCGGCATTCACGTCGAGGACGACGCCGTCCAGGGTTTCGACGAAGATGGCGTCCGGGGAATTTTCGAAGAGTTCGCGGAATCGGGCGCGTTCCGCGGCGAGGGCGAGTTCGGCTTCCTTGCGGGTGGTGATGTCGCGGGCGACGCCGCTCAGGCGGTAGGGGTGGCCCTCGCTGTTCCGGATGACGACGCCCTCGTCGAGGATCCATCCCAGGGTGCCGTCGGTTCGGCGGATTCGGTACTCGCTGGCGTAGCGGCCGCTGGGTTCGACGAGGGCTTTTCGAAGGGCGGCGACCACCCGGGATCGGTCCTCGCGCGGAATGAGTCGGAGGATGTGTCTGGGATTCCGGCACACGAGTTCGATCGGGCGATCGCACAGGCGCGCGAACGAGGGACTGAGGTAGGCGAGTCGCGGGGCGGTGAGGTCGGCGACCCAGAGAACGTCGCGGGTTTGCTCGGCGAGTTCGCGGAAGCGTTCCTCGCTTTCCTGGAGGGCGCGAGTGGCTCGGAGGCGGTCGATCTCGGCGCCCGTCCGGGCCGCCAGGATGCGGAGCATGTCGATCTGGGCGTTGTCGGGCTCGAACGGTTCGACGCTGACGATACCCAGGAGGCCGAGCGGTCGGCCTTCCGCGTCCCAGAGGGGGACGCCCACGTAGGATTCCGCCCGGAGGTCCCGGAGGTGCTGGTCCTCCGGGAAGAGTTCACGGACGCCCCGCGGATGGACGCACATCGATTTTCCCAAGACGCCGGCGCAGGGGCTTCCTTCGAGGGGATAGGTCCGGTCGGGGGCGGGCTGTCCATCACGCCATGTGGCCAGGGTGCGAACGGACGGGAGGGCGCCGGTTTCGAGGACGCCGATGAAGGCGACTTCGATGCGGAGGACCTCGGCAAGTCGGCGGACGATGATCCGAAACAACTCGTCGCCGCCGGCGAGGGCGGTGGTGGCCAGGAGCGCCTTGAGGGCCTCCTGGGCGCGTCGGCGATCGGTGACATCCCGCGCGACCCCTTCGAGAACGGTGGGGGCGTCGGGAGGGCGGAGGACCCGGGACGCGACCTCCACGGTGCGCCGTTGCCCGCCGGATGTGATGATGTCGACCTCGATCGGATCCGCGATGCCGCCCGCGCCAAATCGGGCTTCGATGCGGGAGCGGATCCGGTCGATCTCCTCCGGGGCGACGAGTTCAAAGATCGAAAGAGTTCTCAGTTCGGCTTCGGTGCGTCCGGTGAGGGTGGCGGCGGCGGGGTTGGCGGAGACGATGCGGCCTCGGGCATCCAGGGTGTAGATGGCATCGGGGGCGCCTTCGGTGAGTTCCCGATGGCGGCGTTCGAGCGAGAGACGATGGGCGAGCTGATCCTCGAGTTGCCTGCGCTGGGCGTCCAGGCGGCGACGGAGCGTGGCGGACCAAGTGAGGCCGAGGGTGACGACGAATCCGAGGAGCAACGCGGTGAGGGTCGCCCGTTCCATGTTCCACCAGGGTCCCGGATGCAGGACGGCGACGTCGCTCCAATCCCGCAGAACGAGCCCGTGGTCGACGTCGGCGGCGTTGGCGTCGGTCGACTGTTCGTAGACTCCGGTCAGCAGGAGGCGGCTGCCGCGACCGAGGACGAGGCTGGAGGGCTTGAGCGAGGGCTGGGGCAGGCGCACCAGCAGCCTCCGGTCTCCGGGTGCCGAGACGACGAACTGGCGCGCGCCGCCGTCGGGGACCTGGTCGGTGAGCGAACACTCCACGGAAACCAGAAGGCCATCCAGGGGAGGCTCCCGCTCGGCCCACTGAAGCTTCCTGGGAATGGGAAGGCCGCCCACGCCGAGGACCTGATGGCGGCCGAACTCGAGACTGGGCGAGTGGGCGCCGGCCTTCGGGAATCCCAGGACCTCGACGAGGGAGCCCGGGGCTGGAAGGGACAGGCTTGGCGAAGCGAGATGAATTCGTAGCGCGTGGTCTCCGGCCTGGATGAAGAAGGAGCGGGCGGACCGGAGCGCCGTGACGATGCCGGTCACGCACAACTGGGAATGCTGATCGCGGGTGGGTGCGAAGCCGAGGACCCGATCGAGCGGCACCTTGGGCAGGGCGAAGGGATCCTCGGGCGGGGGATCCAGCACCTCGATGTCTTCATCGCGGTGGACGAGGAGCCGAGGGGCGGTGAATTGGGCGTGTTCGTTGTAGTGGGACGCGCAGACCCCGTGGACCCGGACGTTGGCGCCGATCCATTTGGGATCGGCCCAGGTGTTGGTGGGGACGACGGAGAGGACGACCTCGATTCCACCGTATTCGCCATGGATCTCCCATTCGGTGGTGTCGAACGAGGATTTCGAGTGGCAGATGACGCCTTCGATGGAAATCCGCTGGCTGTCTTCGGCTCCGGCGAGGAGGTCGAGAACCTTGGCGGGGCGCCCTGGGGAAAGGGACCCGCGCCCCAACCGGGTGATGTTCGTCGTTTCGACAATGGGCGCGAAACGTCCCGGAGCCACGGTGCCGTGGAGCCTCAGGCGTTCCCCGGCGGCGAGGTCCACCGGGAGGTCCTCGCCCCAAAAGGCGATTCCGGCGGACTCATCCTGAATGAAGTACGAGCTCCATTCTTGTTTGACGAAGGTGACGACGCCCTCGATTTCGATGGGGCGCGGAACGGTCCAGTCGGATTCCCGGGGAATGCCGCGGGCTTCGCTGATGGACCGGAGGGGGGCGGGGGAAGCCGTGGGGGCTGTTTGTCGCGGGAGGGCGCTTTGGGTGGAGCCCCAGAAGGCCAAAGCGAAAGCGGCGAAGGCCACGAGCGCCTTGGCCGCTGTTTCAGGAGGACGGAACGAAGAAGAAACGACCCTTCGAGACAACAACCCGGACAGGAACTGTCCGGGTTGTCGACGAGGGTCGGCTCGGAACGGCGCCTGGATCAGGCCGCCTGAACGCGCTCCCTTTCCGTCGGGAGAGTGGAGGCGCCGGCCGGGTACGGAGGTGGCGAATTGAAACCCCAGAATTCAGCGAGAGTGCGGAAGAGTTCGGAGAAATCCTCCGTGGTGGTTGGTTTCACGAAGTAGGCCGTGATACCCGCGGCGTAGAGGCGATCCCGATCCGCTTCGTGAGGCGACGTGGTGAGGACCACGACCGGAAGGGTCTTCAGGGCGGGGTCCTTTCGGAGTTCCGCAAGGAACTCGTGCCCGTTCATGCGGGGCATGTTGATGTCCAAAAGGATCATGAACGGGGGGACATTCCCCTGATTCCGCAGCCAAGCAAGCGCTTCCTCGCCGTTGCGGGTGGATTCGACCTGGAACCGGGCTGGAAGTCTGGCGAGGGCGCGCTGAACGCTGAGGACGTCCACTTCGTCGTCCTCCACGAGCAGCATGGGGCGGCGCTCGTTGCAGAAGCGGCCGGCGCGGTTGGTGCGCTCACGATTCTGTTTCCACGTCAGCGCGTAGCGCATGAGTTCGTGGACGCCGCTGAGGCCGAGTTTCTGGCGGATGTTGGCGCGGTGGACGTCGACGGTTCGCGGGCTGATCCCGAGGCGGTCGCCGATCTCCTTCGATTCGAGACCACCCGCGGTCAGGATGAACACCTCGAGTTCGCGGGCCGAGAGGAGGCTTTCCGGGTTGGTTTCGGGCATCTCCGGAACACCCGCTTCGGGAGTGAGCCTGGGGAGGAGCGCCGGGGAAACGTACCGCTCGCCAGCCGCCACGCGGCGCAGGGCGGCGATGAGGGCCTCGGGGGTCGTGGCGGTGTCGAGGAACCCGCGAACGCCAGCCTGAAGCGCGCTGTCGGTCTGTTCCATGGCCTCGTTGTCCGTGAACAGGACGAGCGTCGGCGCCGGCGATTTGTCCGAGTCCGTTGGGAAACGTCCGCTGGCGTGCAACGCATTCAGCGCGGTGCCGTCCAGAACGATCAGGTCGGGTCGCAATTGGCTCACCTGCGGCCACCCGCCGGACGCGTCAGGCGCGTCACCGACCACTTGGAGATCGGTGTTTCCCGCGAGGCAATTGCGCAAACCCGCGCGTGTCAGCGTGTGAGCGAGGATTAAGAAGATGCGAGTCACGGTTGGTAGGGCTGATGTTGTACTTCAGTTACGGGCTGAAGTTAGTCCCCAATTATTTTTGTTGCAAGCACACAATTAATTGTAGTTCAGGGGTTTAGGTGATTATTCTACGAGTCGCCGCCTAGGCGGAGCCACGGGTGGCTTGCTGCAATTCCCCGAGCTTGATCGTGGCCCGCCCGGAGTCGAGCAGGTCGGCCGCCACATCCCATCCTTCCAGCAGCGTCCGAGCCCGGTCGGCGAGGAAAAGCGCGGCCGCCGCGTTCAGAAGAACCGCGTCCCGTTTGGGTCCGCGCTCCTCGCCCGCGAGAATCCGAGTCACGACGGCGGCGTTGGTCTCGCAGTCGCCGCCCGCGAGGTCGCCGATCGTGACCGGTTGAATCGGGAAGAGGTGGGGTGACAGCGTGCTCAACGACAGACCCCGCTCGTGGTGGAACTCGGCCACGGTCGTGTCGCCCACCGTCGAGAGCTCATCCAGGTGGCTGGCGCCGGCGCGACCGCAGACGACCATGGCCCTTCGGAGGCCGAGCGAGAGCAGAACCCTGGCGAGAGGTTCACAGAGTTGCGGTTGCGACACGCCGACCAGTTGGACGTCGGGTCGGGCGGGATTGAGGAGCGGCCCGAGGTAGTTGAAGAGGGTGCGCTGGCCCTGTTGGGCGCAGTGTTTCCGGGCCGCCGCGATATGGCGGAACGCGGGATGGTATCTGGGCGCGAAAAAGAACGCGAAATGGTGGGTGGCGAGCCATCGAGCCGCTTCGGCGGGTTCGAGGTCGACCTGGATTCCCAGGGCTTCAAGGACATCGGCGCTGCCGGAACGCGACGTGATCGCCCGGTTCCCGTGTTTGGCGACCGGGATTCCCGCGCTGGCCACGACCAGGGCGACCGTGGTCGAGATGTTGAAGGTGTTCTGGTGGTCGCCGCCGGTCCCGCAGACGTCGATCAATCCCAGCGCGCGCGTGGCCGGGTCGATGGGTGGAGCCACCGAGAGTCCGCGCAGTTCGCGGGCGAACTCGGCGATCTCCGCGGGCGTTTCCCCGCGCCGAGCCAGGGCGATCAGCAACTCGGCCTTCGGTTCCACCTCCGGTGTGTCGGCGGCCAGAAGGCGGACGGCTTCCTGGATCTCGGCGGGCGAAAGTTCCGAGCCATCTCGAACCTTGGCGGTCAGGGCGGCGAGCATGGCGGGAGGCTACCGTCGAGTTCCCGGGCGGGCGAGCCCGGACCCGACCCAAATCGAATGGGAATCCCTTTTCCCGGACGCGTCGATCTGGCTTGCTTGGCGGGCCGAATTGACGACGCCAAGTCCATCGAGTCGCCCCGCGGAAGTTCTGCCCACCCACACGCCCGCCCTGCTGGCCGAGGCCGTGCATCGGGCCGCCGCGCTGCTTCGACAGGGCAAGGTGGTCGTGGTGCCCACCGAGACCGTGTACGGCCTGGCGGCCAACGCCTGGGATCCGGTCGCGGTGCGGAGCCTTTTCGAGCTGAAGGGCCGGCCTTCCGGAAACCCGGTGATCGTTCATGTGGCGAGCGGCGCCCTGGCGCGTGATTGCGCGGCCGAGTGGCCTGAACTCGCCGACCGGCTCGCCTCCGAGTTCTGGCCGGGGCCCTTGACCTTCGTCGTTCCAAGAAGTTCAAGGATTCCGGATGTGGTCACCGCGGGGGGATCGACGGTCGGAATCCGCTGGCCGTCGCATCCGTTCATGCAGGCCCTGATTCGGGCGTGCGGGTTCCCGCTGGCCGCGCCAAGCGCCAATCTTTCCAACTGCATTTCGCCGACGGAAGCCGGGCACGCGTTCGCGGGGTTGGGTGATCGCGTGGGGCTGATCGTCGACGGCGGGGCTTCGAATGTGGGGATCGAATCCACCGTGGTGGACCTCACCGTGAACCCGCCGCGGGTGCTGCGTCCCGGGATGGTTTCGGCCGAGGCGATCGCCCGCGCCCTGGGTCGGGGTTCCGGGCCCGCGCCCTCGTCGAAGCCGATGACTTGCCCCGACGCGGACTCGGGGCCGGTGCGGAGTCCGGGTCGGTTGCCTCGCCATTACGCGCCGCGGGCGCGTCTCTGGGTCGGTACCTGGCGGGATGAATCCGATTTGCTCGCCCAGCTGCGCAGGGATGGCGTGGATCCCGCCACGGCCCACGTCATGGCCCACCATGTGATTCCCGAGATGCGAGCCGCGGCGCGGGTGTGCCTGATTCCCGCCGATCCCGAGGCCTACGCGCGGGCCCTGTACGCCGAGTGGCATCGCTGCGATGCGCTCGGAGCCTCCGCGATCGTGATGGAGGCGGTCCCGGAATCGGCGGAGTGGTCGGCCATCGCGGACCGTTTGGCGCGCGCCTCCGCGAGGGAGTCGGAATAGCCCGAGTACCGCCGGTCTTCCTGGTTCGTTGACCTGTGCCGACTGGAAAGTCGGCGGGACATCGCCTGAGTACCGCCGGCTTTCAGCCGGCTCCCTGGTTTCGTCCGCCAGAGCCGACTGGAAAGTCGGCGCGACATTGCTGAGTACCGCCGGCTTTTAGCCGGCTTCCTGGTTTCGTCCGCCAGAGCCGACTGGAAAGTCGGCGTTACTTCGAGGGGATCCGATCCCGAAGTCTTCGCTGAAGGCGGCGGACGGTGCGGGCGTGATCCGGGTCGTTCGCGAGATTGCGGAGTTCTCCGGGATCGCCTTCGTGGTCGTAGAGTTCGGCGCCCCGTTCGCCGCGTTCCCATTCGGTGTATCGCCAGCGTTCCGTCCGCAGGCTGTAGCCCATGAAGCCGTTGTTTCCGGCGCCGCGGGAGACTTGGGTGAGAGCGGGACGATCCCACCGGGCGCGAGGGTTTTCGAGGAGCGGTTTTAGGCTGGCGCCCTCCAAGCCGGCCGGGGCCTTGAGCGCGCAGAGCTCGGCGAGGGTGGGATAGAGGTCGAGAAGTTCAACCGTCCGGGCGCACCCCTTGCCGCGGGCCGTGGCCGCGACTCCGGGACCGGCGACGATGAGCGGCACGCGGGCCGAGTCCTCGAAAAGGGTCATCTTCATCCATTGGCCGTGCTGTCCCAGCAGGTAGCCGTGATCGCTCCAGAAAACGACGACCGTTCGATCGGCGAGGTCGAGGCGGTCCAGCGCGTCGAGGAGACGGCCCACCTGCGTGTCCACGAACGAGATGCTGGCGTGGTACGCCTGGATGGATTGGCGCCGGGCGGATTCGTCGACGCCGAAGTGCGGTTCACGCAGCCAGAGAGCGGCCTCCGGGATGGTGGTCCACTCGCGCAGGTCGAACGGCGCCAGGCGGACCTTTTCCGCGGGGTAGAGATCGAAGTACCGCTGGGGGGCGATGTAGGGGCAATGGGGACGGTAGAAGCCCGCCGCGACGAAGAACGGCCGGTCGCGGTTCGCTTCCAACAGGCGGATCGCCTCGGTGGCGACGATGCCGTCCGTGTGCGCCTCGTCCGGCGCCTGGGAGGCGTGGATGGCGAGGGCGCTGCCCAATCCGCGTTTCGGGGTGAAATTCACGACCTGCGTCTCCTCCTCCGTCTTGTCGACGCCCTTGGGGTTGACGAATTCGTTCCAGGTGGGCGGATCGTCCAATCCGCTGGTCCCGATCTGCCCCGGGTTGCCGTAGTGATAGATCTTTCCAACTCGGGCGACGTGGTAGCCGGCGCCCTGGAAGAGCTGTCCCATCGTCACGACATCGGGCAGGACCTCCCGGAAGTGCCGCCGCAGGTCGTGGACCTGGGTCGTGTCCGGCCGGCGCCCGGTCATCACCGAGGTGCGGCTCGGACTGCAAAGCGGGAACTGACAATACGCCCGGTCAAACCGGACACCCCGAGCAGCGAGTCGATCGAGGTTTGGGGTGCGGACCGTCGGATGCCCGTAGCAACCGAGGTCGTTGTTCATGTCATCGGCGGCGATGAACAGGACATTGAGGGGTCGCTTGACGGCGGGAGCGGCCGAAAGGATCCCGCCCATCAACAGCCAGGAGCACGCGGCGGCGAGGAGTCGGACTGGCGAGGACATGTCGGGAGCATGGGTTTCCAATGGGAAGGTGGCAACCCGTCACGCCGTCGTGTCGCGCCGTCGCAACGACGCGGGGAGCTTTTCAGGATCGAACAACTTGACTGGGGTTAACGGCCTTGGCTAAGTATCAACACCTAATGAAAACGTTGTGCGCGGGATTGCTGGTTGGGTTGGCTTCCACCTGGGTGGCTCCGGCCTATGTCTTTATCGATGCGAGTCTTATCCAGGCGGGGAACCATTTCGGAGCGGCCGGGACGAGTTCGTACGCCTTTTTCAACCTCACGATCGACGACGGCGACGGCATTGTTGACGCCCATTTGTCGAGTCCGTCAGGGTCGATCACCGCGAACATGTTTTCGGCGAGCAGCGGGGGCTTCTCGACGTTTTCGGACCTCGTGGACGAGATACATTCCGGGGCGTGGACGCTGTCGATGGAACGGTACGTGTCGGAAGAGGAGACGGAGCAGTTGGAATACGAATTCTACGTGGACGTCTCGGGGGTGTCCTTGCCGGATCCATTTTTCATCCTCAATCCGGCCAGTGGCGCGACCGACGTTCCCAGCGGCGCGACGCTCTTTGAATGGACGATTCCGGCGGGGGTTTACGATTCGCAGGGGGTGGATCTCGCGTTGGGGGCGGGGAGTCGGTCGACTCAGGCGTCGATCCCGATCGGGCCCGCGGACAGCAATTGGCTGCTGGAAGCCCCTGGCTTGCAGCCCAACAAGACCTATCTGTTTTTCGCCCAGTACACGGACGAGTTGACGGGGGATCCGGATGTGTCGATCAGCACCCCGATAGATCAATTCTCCAACCCCCTCAACGACTTCGAGTATTCGATGCGGCTGAACAACGAGGCGGAGACGGCGTTCACCACGGCGGTTCCGGAACCCGGATCCTGGGCGGCGTTCTCCTGCATCGGATTGGTCGGTTGGATGTGGGTGCGCGAGCGACGCAAGAGGGGTTCTTCGGTTCGCTGACTTCCGTTGCAGGGCGCCCTGGGCCCGCAAGCTGGAGCCGACTGGAAAGTCGGCGCGACATGGCGAAGTAAGTAGCGCCGGCTTTCAGCCGGCCTGGAGGTGGGTCATTTGTTGGGGGATCGAGGGAGGCTGGTGACGAAGGGTATCGCGTCCAAGAGGGCTGAAAGACGGCCTTCCGTTGTCCGAATTGTCTCCCCGAATCAAGGTCCGTAGGACCGGCCTGTCTATAGCCTGCGGCGGGTAATGAATGGTTTCCAAGCCCCGTCGGGGCGGCACCTCTGGGCCAACCATTTCGGATCGAACCTCGCCAATCACCCTCCGTCATCGCCTCTCCGAGGGCCGCTCCTACGGAGCTTGGATTCTCTCGAGGGACCGATCGTTGCTATAGACCGGCCGCCCCTGACGGGGCTGCGCGGGGATTTCTCGCGACCGAATCGAGGGCGGCTCCGTGGCCCCCCATCCCCTCCGCTTGTGAACCCATCGATTCCTACGCCAAGAAGGTCGAATGCGATCGGTGAGCCCAGGAGAATTGGCCGATCTTCAGGCCGGCTTTCAGCCGGCAACGGGCCGAGAGCCGACCCGGAGCCGACTGGAAAGTCGGCGGTACATCGCGAAGCAAGTAGCGCCGGCTTTCAGCCGGCAACGAGCCGAGAGCCGACCCCGAGCCGACTGGAAAGTCGGCGGTACATCGCGAAAGTCGGCGGGAAAGTCGGCGGTACATCGCGAAGCCAGCGCCGGCTTTCAGCCAGCAACGAGCCGAGAGCGACCCCGAGCCGACTGGAAAGTCGGCGGTACAGCAAAGTCCGAAGGTCGGCCTGTAGCGCCGGCTTTCAGCCGGCAACGGGCCGAGGCCGACCCCGAGCCGACTGGAAAGTCGGCGGTACATCGCGAAGCAAGTAGCGCCGGCTTTCAGCCGGCAACGGGCCGAGAGCCGACCCGGGCCGACTGGAAAGTCGGCGGTACATCGCGAAGCAAGTAGCGCCGGCTTTCAGCCGGCAACGAGCCGAGAGCCGACCCCGGGCCGACTGGAAAGTCGGCGGTACACTTGGAAAGTCGGCGCTACACCTGCCGAAGGGGCAGTCTCCGGCGAAACTCGCGGCAGGCCGCCGTGATATCCGGGGTGTCGAGAATCGCGCTCACGATGCAGATCCGGGTCGCGCCGGCGTCGAGAACATCATCCAGGTTGGATGCGTTGATGCCGCCGATGGCGAACCAGGGACGGTCCGTGAGGTTGGCGGCGGCCCAGCGGACGTAGTCGAGCGTGACCGCGGGACGGCCCGGCTTGGTGGGCGTGGGGTACACGGGGCCGACGGCCACGTAGCCCGCTCCCGCGGCGAGGGCCCGGCGGGCCTGATCGGCGGAGTGGGAGCTGAGGCCGAACTTCAGCGACGGGAAGTCGGGCCGCACCTCGGAAACGTGGGACCAACCCGCGTCGAAGAAATCCTCCTGGCCCACGTGGCAAAGGGGCGCGCCGATTCGGGCCGCGATTTCCGGGTGGTCGTTGATGACCAGATTCACTCCGTTCGATTCGCAAACGGGCAGCAGTTCCACCGCGAGCCGCTCCACGCGGTCGGCGGGCCAGTCCTTGGCCCGCAACTGAAGGAGGTCGGCGCCCCCTTCGCAGAGGCGCGCGGCGATGTCGACGGGATCGCGACCGCGGAGGTATCCGGTGTCGACGAAAGTGTAGAGGTGGCAGGCGTCGAGAGGTTTGAGGGGCATGGGTTCAATGCCAGACCCCGGAGAGGGCGTGGGTTTCGATGGAGGTCACCCGGGCGACGTCGTCGTCGCCCAGGATCTGGAAGGCGAGGTCGTTCCGGCCCGCTTTGGGAAAGATCAGGCTGGTGATGGCGACTTCGCCGTCGTTGACGAAGACCTCGATCGACGAGGTGTCCACGAGGATCCGCAATTTCCAGCGTCCGCGGTCGAGGCGGAACGGAGCCTGGAAGACGCCGGGAAATTTCTCGTGGAAGCCGGTGAGACCCGACGGACGGCGGTCGAGTTGCAGATGGCCGGTGGTGGGATCCGCGAGAATCATGGCGCCTTCCTCGGTGCCGGTCTGGATGGCGACCCCGTAACGGACGGCGGCGCGGGCGGGTTCGAAGGCGACGGACACGTCGGCGAGGCCCTCGGGGAAACGGGCTTCGGAGAGCCACTGATTGGCTTGGGTGACGGAAGTGCGACGGAGCCGCCTGGAAGTGCCGGGGATGCGGAGGGATTCGAGTTCCTTCACCGGCTGTTGGACGAGTCGCAATCCGACCGGCGTGGGTCGGAGGCGGAGGTCGCGGGGGACGGTCATGGCGCTACGCCAGGGCGAGGTGGGGACGTCCTGGGCGTATTCCCAGTTGCTCATCCAGCCGAGCCAGATTCGGCGGCCGTCGCGTCGTGGGATATCGGACCAGGAGACCGCGGCATAGAAATCGCGGCCGAAGTCGGCCCACAGGGCGGATTCCGATCGGGGCCGCTGACCAGCCGCGGACCCGGCGGTCGCCGCGGGCGCGGCGGTCCGGGTGAACCGGGTGCCGTCGAAATCGCCGACGAAATACTGGCAGCCGGAACCGCCGGCGGGGGCGCCGGAGCCGACATTCACGACGAGGACCCAGGCGGTCTTTCCCTTCCGTTCACCTTCGATTTGAAGCGGGAACAGATCCGGGCATTCCCAGATGCCGGTCGTGGATCCGGCCGGGCCGAAGTCGCTCAAGTGCGACCACTCCTTGAGGTTGGGGGAGGCGTAGAAGCGGGTCTTTCGTTCCTTGGGCCAGGCGACGACCATGATCCAGCGGGAGGACGGCTCGTGCCAGAAGACCTTGGGATCCCGGAAATCCTCGGCGCCGATATCGAGGACGGGGTTGCCCGGGTAGGTCGTCCACGAGCGGCCGCGGTCGGTGCTGTGGGCGATGAACTGATTTTGCAGCGGACGATCGGTGTGGTGGGCGGTGTAGATGGCGACGAGCGGAGGGTTGCCCGGGGAGCCGAACCCGCTCGTGTTCTGGTGATCGACGACGGCGCTTCCGGAGAAGGCCATGACCGAATTCGTCTCCGGGATGGCGAGCGGGAGATGTTCCCAGTGGAGCAGGTCGCGGCTGACCGCGTGGCCCCAGCTCATGTGGCCCCATGTGTCCCCGAACGGATTGAACTGGTAGAAGAGATGGTATTCGCCGTCGAAGAACACCATGCCGTTGGGATCGTTCATCCAGTTTTTCGCGGGGGTGAAATGGAACTGGGGACGCCAACGTTCACCGTAGCGAGGCGCCTCGGCGCCGGCGGCGCGGGCCTTCGTCGGAAGGGCGAATACGAATACCGCGGCCAGCAGGCGGAGCGCGGGAAGCGCGAAGTCTTTCATGGGGAGGGGAAACGGTTTGGGGATCGCGAGTTGGGGACCGCGGATCGTAGCCGCCGACGTCAGTCGGCGCCGACTCTCGGCCAGGAGATGGCGCGGACTGACGTCCGCGACTACGAGAGGGAGGGTCATGGGGAGGCGGGTTTCGGTTCCTGAGGCATCCGGAGGAGCCCGGCTTGGACGAGGCGCGCGGCGACGGCGGCGTCCTGGGTGGAGAACAGCAGGCGGTTTTCCTCGGGACCGAGACCGTTGTTGAGGGACTTCAACTGACTGGCTCGGGCTTGGTCGAGGAGTCGTCGCAATTCGTCGAGGGCGGCCTGGGGAGAGAGCGCGCCTTGAGGGACGCGGAACTCTTGAAAACCGGTCTCGATCCGCGAAAGGCAGGCGGGATTGCCGGGCCGGCCGGGGCCTGGAGGGTTGGGTTGTCGGAGGTATTCGAGATGGAAAGCCTCGGAGTCGTGGCCCAACAGGTATTCGGCGAGGCGCGCGGTGGCGCCGCCAAAGCCGCCGACGAGGAACACGGGGATTTCATGCCGCAACGCCTGGAGCGCCTCCTCGAAAACGCCGGGGATCACGGAGGTGAACCCGCGGGTCTTTCCGCCGAGAAGCACGGCGGCGGCGAGGCGGGGTCGGCGGAAACTGGGAGTCCCCGGGACGGGGATTCCCTGGATCATGAGCCGGCGGAGGGTTGAATTGACGACGGCCTTGTTGAACGCCAGGCGGTTCGACATCGGATCCCCGGCGGGTTGTTCGGGAAGGATCTCGTGGACGCCCTTGGCGGGGTCGGAGACGAAGCCCGCCATCTCCTGGGAGATCCGGACGAACGTGCAGACGTCGATCCACCGGGCTTCGTCGGCGACGCTGATCCCGGTGCTGTGGGGCCAAGGCTGGGGGTTGTAGAGGCGTCCGATGGAGCGCGCCGACCGGGCCGTGGGGCTGGCGGCGTCGCGTTGTTCGCCGGCGATGAGGTAGATGAGATCGCGGGTGAACGACGTCTCGGGATCGTTGAGATGCCCGCCGTACGCGACGTCGGCGCCGAGGCGGACGAGGGGACGCGCGATGGTGAGGAGGGCTTCCCGGAGGTGTTCGCGAGCGAAGCCGAGGGATGCGAGTTCATCGGACTCGGAGATGGAGAGGCCGACGACGCGGTCCTGGAAAGGGAGGGGGGCGGGTGGAGCGTCGGGATCGGCGGGGGAGAGGGGGGGAGGCGGGGGCTGTTCGGTGGAGGCGCCGCCTTCCGTGAGGGCGGTGAACGTGATTCCAGGAAAGTAGGTCTGGAGGGCGTCCAGTTCGAGGCGGGGCGTGCTTTGCTGGGGATAGACCACTTCGCGGAGAGGCGATGGATCCGGTCCGCCCCGGGGCCACTGAGTCTGCAGGGAGCGCAGGCTCGGGATGTCGGGGCGCCAGTTGATGACCACGCGGCCGGGCGCGGGGGGGACCTGGCGGGCGAGTCCGAGATGAAAGGCCGCGAGGAGCACCTCGCGAAGGAGGGTTGTGACGATCGCGGCTTCGCGGCCGGGGTCCCATCGGACACAGGGGCTGGTGCCGAGTTCGGCGATCGTGCGACTGAGCGCGGGACCCCGCATCGTCTGGACGACGAGCGTGGGGCTCATGCTCCAGATGCAGGAGTCCTCCGTGGACGCGACCGGACGCGGCTTTCGGAAGGCGAGCACCTCGCGGCGGCACCAGGGGCGGGAGGCGTAGGCGTCGCTTTGAAGCACGATCAGGGCGGCGGATTCACCGGGGCCGAGCGCCTTTTCCAGGACGTCGCCGAAGTCGTACCCCAAGGCGATGTCGTTCTCGTCGAAGAAAGCCGCCAACTGGGTTTCGCGGTAGAGGTAATCCCGGAGGAGCCGGGCTTCGACCACCGAGTCGGCCTTGGCGTGGCTGAGGAAGACCTTGATCTTGGCGCCCGCCATGGGGCTGGGAGGCGCGGGTTGGCCGGGGGAATCGTCGGGTTCGGCGATGACCCGGCAGAAGGCTTCGGTGAGATCCTTCAGGAGTCGCGGGGCGAGGGCGTCGACCTTGGCCTTGGGGGTGACGGCGCCCGGGGGGAGGTCGGCCGTTCGGAGGAAGTTCAGCTGACGGACGGCGCCGGGCAGGTTGTAGGCGTTCGGGCTGAGGGCGACGGGGAAGATGCGACGGAGCCGGCGGTTGGGTTCCTCGGCGATCTGGGTCAGCCAATTCCGCCAGACGGGATCGGCGACCATGTGGTCTTCGGCCAGGGGAACGACCCATTGCCAGCCCCCCGCGGGGTCGGGGAGGTTGGGAGGCGGGCCACCGGGTTCATCGGGCGACGATTCACTGCGGTAGCGGACGGGGATGCCATCGCCCTCGGGGAGCCGGAACCAGTTGAAGATCTCGGTGGCGAGGCGCTGGCAGACCTCGGAAGCGGCGGGGTGCCAGACGACGCAGATGGTGGCCGGTGAGGCGGGCATGGGTGGGTGTCAGTCAGTGGCTGGTGAGGTATTTGAGAAGTTCGATCTGTTCGCGGGCCGGGATGGATTCGAGGAGTCCCTCGGGCATCAGGGACAATTCGCCCTGGGTGCGGTCCGCGATATCGGCCTTGGCGATGACGCGTTGTTCCGTGGTGGTGCGGAGGGTGATGGCGCTGTCGGTTTCCTGGAGGATGAGACCCGAAACGGTGTCGCCGGATTTCGTATCGATCGTGATGGCCTGGAAGTCCGAGCCGATGACGGCGTTGGGGTCGAGGATGTTTTCGAGGTAGTAACGGATTCCGTTTTTGCCGGCGCCCGAAAGTTCCGGGCCGACGCGGACTCCGTCCTGGCCCAGGACGTGGCACGAAGCGCAGAGCTTCTTGAAGTGTTCGCGGCCGGCGTTGCCGTCGTAGGCCCAGAGCGGCGCCTCGTCGAAGGTCTTCTCCATCGCGGCGATCGCGGCCTGTTTGTCGGCCGGCGTTTGCTGGATGCGACCCAAGGTGCCGGCGACGAGGCGGTCGACCTCGGGATTCCTGAGATTGGCGAGTTGGCGGATGTAAAACGCGGTGACCTGATCGCGTTGGATCGCACCGGATCGGACCGCTTCGAGGAGCGCCAGGGCGAACGCGGGCCGGCCGGTGAGGCTGTTGAGCACGGCGCCGCGCAATTCAGGGGGTAGGCCGCCGAAGCGTTCGATCAGGGCGGGAGGAATCTCGGGGCTGTCGAAGCGCGCGAGGATCCCGAGGGCGGCGGGGCGGAGGGTTGGGTCGTCGAGGAGCCCGAGAAACACCGGAAGGGAGGCGCGGTCCTGGGCGCGACTCAGGACGGCGAAGGCGTGCCGGCGGGCGTCGGCGTTGGCGGAGGAATCGGCGAGGGTGGCGCGGAGGCGCGGGAAGTGGGAATCGTCGCCGAAAGCGGCGGCGAGGCGCTCGCCGAGGCGTTGAATGCGAGGATCGTTGGAGGCGTCCAGGCGCGGGGCGAGGTCCTTCCATGCGGCGGGCATGGGGACGTTCGCCCGAGGTTCCATCGCGAGCCACAGGCCGGCGAGGCGTCGCGGAAGAACGTCGGGCTCGGTCACGGCCAGGTCGGCGACGGCCCGGTTCAGGGCGTCGCCTTCGAGGGTGGCGGCGTACCAGTGGATCCAGTCCGCGAACGCGTCGAGCGGAGTGGTTTCCGCGAGGACCAGCGCGCGGGGGATGTCGGTCGCGAGGATCGGAGCGGCGACGTGCCAGAGGAGGTAGGGGAGGTTGCGGTCCTCGCGATCCTCGCCGTGAAGGGCGAGGCGCTCGATGAGGGGCCAGGCGTCCGTCGATGGAAGCCTGGGGATGGCGGAGGCGAGGTGCCGGCGGACGACCTGGGAGGGATCGCTTTGAGCGAGGCGCCCGAAGGTTTCGAGTTGGGAGGGCGTCAGTTCGCGGTCGTCGGCGGCGAGTTGAACGCCCCAGGAGCGGACGTATTCGTCGGGGTCGTTGAGAGCGCGGTTGGCGACCGCTTCGGTGAAGTGACCCACCGCGTGGAGGGTCCACAGCGCCCGGAGGCGGATCGCGGGGTCGACGTGGGAGGAGAACATCGCGCCGAGGGCGGGGATGATCTCCTGGGGCAACGTTCCGGCGAGGGCCCGTTCGTGGAGCAGGCGTCGGGCGGTCCGGGCGAACCAATCGTTCCGGTGACCGTGGAGGGCGACGAGTTCGGCGGGGTTGTTGCGGTCGAGTCGGGCGCGGGTCGGCTGGTAGGTGGCGTCCCACTGGAGGCGGTAGACGCGGCCGTTGCTTCGGTCCCAGCGTTCGGTGTTGGGATTGTGGCAGTGGGCGCGATCGTACCAGTCGATGAAATAGACGGCGCCGTCGGGGCCGACCTGGAGGTCGATCGCGACGTAGGCGGGGTCGCTGCAGAAGAGCACGTCCTGGCCGGCGTGGACGGTGTCGAAGCCGGAGCCCCAGGGGCGGTTCACCTGCTGGTTGATCTGGTGGCCGTGAAGATTGTGGGTGAAGAGGCGGCCGCGGTATTCGTCGGGCCAGTTGTCGCCCAGGTAGATCATGGTGCCGACGTGGGAATGGCCGCCGTAGATGGCGTCGGTGCCCGGGGCGCCGGCGCCACCCGCGCCGTGGTCGTACCGGGCGGACGCGAGGAGGTAGTTGCGGAACCCGGGGTACTCCCTGGGCGGATCGGCGATGATGAACGGGGCGTAGTTGGCGTTGGCCTGGTTCCAGAACTGTCCGCCCTGGATGACGTGGGTGGTTCCGCCGCGACCCCAGTAGCTGCGGCAATGGGTCATGAAGAGCTGGCCGCGGGAATCGAAGTCGAGGCCCCAGGGATTGCTTCCACCGTGGGCGAAGACCTCGAACTCGTGGCGGACGGGGTGGTAACGCCAGACACCGGCGCGGAGTTCCTGGCGCTCGGCGTCCGGCGCGCCGGGTTTGCCGATGTGGGCCAGGTTGAAGACGCCCTGGATGCCATAGAGCCAGCCGTCCGGGCCCCAAAGGAAACTGTTCAGACACTCGTGGGTGTCCTGGTAGCCGAAGCCGTCGAGGAGAACTTCGGGCGGGCCGTCGGGGACGTCGTCGCGGTCGCGGTCCGGGAGGAACAGGAGTTCGGGGGCGGCGCCCACCCAGACTCCGCCGTAGCCGACTTCGAAGCCGCTGACGAGGTTGAGGCCTTCGGCGAAAATCTTGCGGGACTCGAACGTCCCGTTGGAGTCGTTGTCGGCGAGGATGACGAGGCGGTCGAGCCCTTCGCCGGCGGGTCGGCGGGTCGGGTAACTATGGGCTTCGGCGATCCAAAGCCGTCCGCGTTCGTCGATGGCGAAGGCGACGGGTTGGCGGACATCGGGTTCGGCGGCGACCAGGACCGCCTTGAATCCGGGCGGCACGTACATGGAGGCGACGGTCTTTTCGGGTTCGGACGCCGGGGGTTGCGGGGCGGGATTCGGCCGAAGGTGCCTGAGGACGGGACTGGACTTCAGCCGTTCGACCTGGGGCAGGGGAACCTCCCCGGAGCAGGGGAGGGCCGCGACGACGCCGAGGACGGAAAGGGCGCGGGCGAGACGGGATTGCACCGGGTGGGATTACCCGAGACGGCGGGCGCTGCAAAGCCCCGAGCGCGGTCCCCTGATCGCCGACCAAGAAACCACGAAGGACGCGAAGGCCACGAAGGAAGGAAGAGTTCCCTGAGTACCGGGCCTGGTCCACGGACCTCGCGGAACCATGATCCGCTGCCCCGGGCCATCGGTTGAGGCGGGGATGTACCGCCGGCTTTCAGCCGGCCTGGTCTTGGAAGGAGTTCAAGTGGCCGACTGGAAAGTCGGCGCGACAGGCGGGGAACTGGATCGCTTCTGCGGGGTTGTGTGGCCATGGACCTTTGCCATACTGGTGCTCGTCAAAGTGATGAAACGACGAATTTGGATTCTGGCCTGGGCGTGGTTCCTTGCGCTGTCCTGTCCGGCGGGGGAAACGCCGGAAGCGGCGGCGCCCGCGGGAGGTCCCGCGACGATTGTTCACGTGGTGCCGGGTTCGGCGCCGCTGGTTCACGCGTCCGACCGGGGCGCCTGGATTTACAGGGAGCAGTGCGCGTCGTGCCACGGGGCGAAGGGCGAGGGAGTGGCGGACAAGCACGACGAACCGCTGTACGGGGAGCGTTCGGTGGAGTCCCTGGCGAAACTCATCACCCGGACCATGCCGGAGGAGAAGCCCGAGGACTGCGTGGGGGCGGACGCGGACGCGGTGGCGGCCTACATCCACGACGCGTTCTATTCGCCGAGGGCTCGGGCCCGGAACAATCCGCCCCGTGTGGATTTGGCGCGTCTCACCAACCGGCAGTATCGGGAATCGATGGCGGACCTGCTGGGCGGCTTGGGGAGGGTGCGCCAGACGACTGAGAAAGGGGGGCTCCAAGCGGAGTACTACCAGTCCAACGGGATGAACAAGAAAGACAAGAAGGTGATCTCCCGGATCGACGAGACGGTGGATTTCGATTTCGGAGCGGATGCCCCGGTGGACGGAGTGGTCCAGGACCAGTTTTCAATCGCGTGGGCGGGGTCATTGCTCGCGCCGGACACGGGCTTTTACGAATTCCGGCTGACGACTCCCAACGGGGCGAGGCTTTACCTGAACTCCGACCTGCTGGCGGGGGATTCGAACCGCCGGGACGACAGCGACGCGCGCCGGCAGCCGGCCCTGGTGGATTTGTGGGTGAGCGCGGGCGGGGAGGTTCGGGTGGGCACGGAACGGATCTTTCTCCTGGGCGGCCGCAGCTACCCGATGCGGGTGGATTTCTTCAAATTCAAGGACTCGGTCTCGTCGATCCGCCTCGAGTGGAAGCCGCCGCACGGGGTGTGGTCGGTGCTGGGGGCGGAGCATCTTTCGCCGGAGTCCTCGTCGAGCGTGTATGTCGTGGGGACGCCCTTTCCGCCGGACGACGGGAGCCTTGGGTACGAGCGGGGGACGGCGGTGTCGAAGGGATGGCACGAAGCGACCACGCGCGCGGCTGTGGAGACCGCGAACCGGGTGGCGGCCCGCCTGGAGGCGTTGGCCGGGGCCCGGGAAGATTCCGATCGCTGGGAGAAATCGGTGAAGGCCTTCGCCGTGAAATTCGCGGAGCGCGCCTTCCGGCGACCCCTGACGGACGAGATGCGCGAGTTCTACGTGGACAGCCAGTTCGAGGCGGAATCCAACCGGGAGAAGGCGATGAAGCGGGTGGTGATCCTGGTCCTCAAGTCGCCCCTGTTTCTGTATCCGGAACTGACCGAAGGCGGCCGGGACTATCGCGTGGCGACCCGATTGGCGCTGAATCTCTGGGATTCGATACCCGACGACGCGCTTCTGGCGGCGGCCGGGCGTGGGGAACTCCGGAGTCCGGAAGCGGTTCGATCGCAGGCTGAGCGGATGATGAACGATCCCCGGACGCGGGCGAAGCTGCGCGATTTTTTCCATCACTGGCTCCGGATGGAGGAGGCGGACGACGTGAGCAAGGACGCGCGGGCGTTCCCTGGATTTGACGAGGGGTTGGTGGCGGACCTGCGGGCGTCGATCGACGCGTTCGTCGATCACGTGGTCTGGAGCGGGAACTCGGATTACCGGGAACTGCTGCTGGCGGACTACCTTTATGCCAATCGCCGGCTGGCGGACTTCTACGGATGGAAATTGGAAGGGGGAGGAGGGCCGGACTGGTTTGGGAAGGTGGCTTGCGACCCGGCGGAGCGGGCGGGAATCTTCACCCATCCCTTTCTCCTGTCGGTGTTGTCCTACCACCGATCGACGTCGCCGATTCACCGGGGAGTCTTCCTGACGCGGAACGTGCTTGGGCGGTTCCTCAAGCCGCCGCCGATGGCGATCATGTTCATGGACGAACGATTCGACCCGTCGCTCACGATGCGGGAGAAGGTGACTGAATTGACCAAGAGCGATACCTGCATGGGGTGCCACGCGACGATCAATCCGCTGGGGTTCAGTCTGGAGCATTTCGACGCGGTGGGACGATTCCGGACCGTGGACAACGAGAAGCCGGTGAACGCGGAATCGGAGTACACGACGGTGGATGGGGACGTGGTGCCGTTGCGAAGCGCGCGGGACCTGGCGGGGCACGCGGCCGAGAGCGCGGAGGCCCGGCGCGGGTTCGTCCGACAATTGTTTCAGTACGCGGTCAAGCAGGCGCCGGCGGCTTTCGGACCGGACACATTGGACCGGTTGGACGCGGGCTTCGCCGAGGGCGGGCATCACATTCGCCGGCTCGTGGCGGAGATGGCCGTTTTGGCGGCGGGACAGGGATTTGAAACTCAACTCAGTTCGACACCATGAAAACGACGACGCGCCGAAACTTCCTTCGTGACCTCGGGGTATCCGCCGCGGCGGTCCCCTTCTTCGCGGGCCTCCCGAGCCTCCGAGCGGTCACGGGCAAGGCGGGGAAACAGCGGATGATCTTCGTGTTCTCCCCGAATGGGACGGTCCCCAACGAATTCTGGCCCGATGACGAAGGGGATTCGTTCCAGTTCAAGCGCATCCTGGCGCCGCTGGAATCGTTCAAGGACCGGACCCTGATCCTGAAGGGGATCTCGAACAAGATCCGCGGCGACGGTGACGGGCACATGCGGGGGATGAGCTGTCTCCTGACCGCGATCGAGCTTTTCCCGGGCAACATCCAGGGGGGATCGGACACGCCGGCGGGTTGGGCGAGCGGCCCGTCGATCGACCAGGAATTGAAGGGCTTTCTCCAGAGCCGCGAAGCCACGAAGACGCGCTTCGGCTCGCTGGAACTGGGTGTCGCCGTGCCGCACCGGGCGGATCCGTGGACGCGATGGACCTACGCGGGGGCGAACCAGCCGGTGGCGCCCGTCTCCGATCCCTACGAGGTGTTCGAGAGATTTTACGGGCAGGTTCAGGACCGCGAAATGCTCGGGAGCATCCTGGACGACGTGCGCGATGACCTGCGCCGGGTCGGTTCCCGCGTCTCCAAGGAAGATCGGGCCCTGCTGGAGAAGCACGCGACTTTCGTCCGGGAGATGGAAGTGGAGTTGGAGGAGTCCGCGCGGCGGAAACTGGACCACGCCGCGCCCACCTTGGAGCCGGGGGTTTCGACCGAGAACGACGACATGCCGCGGGTGGCCGCGATGCAATCGGATCTGCTGGTGAACGCGATGGCCAATGACATGGCCCGGGTGGCGTCGATCCAGTTCACCAACTCGGTGGGGCAGGCGCGGATGCGCTGGCTCGGGATCGAGGAAGGGCACCATTCCCTCTCGCACGACCCCGACCTGAACGAGGGTTCCCAGGAGAAGCTCATCAAGATCAACGTGTGGGTTTGCGAGCAACTGGCGGCCCTCGCACGGAAGCTCGATTCGGTTCCCGAGCCGGGCGGCGAAGGGACGATGCTCGATCACACGACGATCCTGTGGACGAACGAACTGGGGAAAGGCAACAGCCACACCCTGGACAACATCCCGTTCCTCCTGTTGGGAGGCGGGCTCGGCTTCAAGACCGGCCGATCCGTGCGGTTCAAAAACGTGCCCCACAACCGCCTCTGGCTCTCGGTCGCGCACGCGTTCGGGCACGAGCTGAAGACGTTCGGAAACGCTCGGCACTCCGAGGACGGACCTCTCGCCCTCGGTTGATCGATCCGGGCGTCGTCGACGGCCCGCCACGACCTGGCTCCCGCGAACAGCCGTCCACCGTCACCGTCACCGCCGCCGCGACCGCGTCGCGGCGGAAGTCACTTGCTCCCCGGTTTGACGGGAGGCAGGGCCGCGAGGTCCGGCGGGAGATTGTCGGGCGGGAAACTTTCCACCCGGAGCGGAAGGAGGCTGAACGTGGGAACGCCGAGGTCCACCGATCCGTTCGAACGATCAACCACCATCGCGGCGCCCACGACGGCGGCGCCCTTTTCGCGGACGATCGCGATGGTTTCCTGGATGCGACCGCCTTGCGTCACCACGTCCTCCACCACGAGGACCTTCTCGCCGGGGGCGAGTTGGAACCCGCGCCGCAGCACCAGGCGGCCCTCCTCCTTCTCGGCGAACACGAAGCGGACGCGGAGTTGACGCGCGACTTCCTGGCCGATGACCAAGCCGCCCATGGCGGGCGCGATGACCGTGACGGCACCCAGGTCGCGCACCTGATCGGCGAGAGCCGCGCCCAGACGTTCCACGGTGGGCATGTCCTGGAGCGCGAGGGCGCACTGGAAGAACTGACGGCTGCGAAGGCCGCTGCGGAGGATGAAGTGGCCTTCCAGAAGGGCGCCGGAGCGCCGGAAGATGTCGAGGACATCGGCGGTCGTCATGGGGGTGTGAGTCAAGCAGGCGCGCCCGGTGGCCGACAAGGCGGCGTCCTGGGCCTGGAGATTGGCAATTTTTTGGGGAACGAGGGAAACCAGCGTGGCCCGGAGGGCCGGCGGAGATTAGCCGACGGCAAGCCCGCGCCAGCGGGCGCGGCCGCCGGACTAGATTCCCGAGACGCGCGCCCCGGCGGGGCGATGGAAGCGTCGCCGAGGTCCAAAAACGTCGCCCTTGGATTCAACCCCGTTCCAACCTCAAGTCCCGTGATTCTTGCCTCCTCCGCCCCGCCGGGGCGGCACTGATTCTGGGGGGACATGGTCCGGTGGCCGCGACGGCTCCGCCGCCTTGCCACCGGCTAATCTCCCGGGTCCCTCCGGGACCCACACAGGGTGTCCTGGGCTGTCCCATTCATTCAGCCCCGATGGGGCCGGCCTGGAGACCGGTCACGCTCCCCGCCCGACGCGCGGAATGTCCTCGTCCGCGGCGATGGCCCGCAGGACGCCGTCGGTCAGGATCCGGGCTCGAAGACCGCCCCGTCCATGAAGCGCCTTCTCGGCGCCGGGCGCGAACGCCTCATTCATCCAATGACAGGGTGAACACTCCGCCACGCCCTCGAAGCGGATGCCCTGGATCTCGAATTCCTCGCCGACGAGCGAGTTGAGATCGAGGCCGCGGGTGATGACGTTCCGTCGGAACACGGACGGCGGCCGGTCGTGGACCTCCAGGAGTCGGCAGAGGTCGAGGTGGGTTTCGAAGGCGAAGAAGGTGATCTGCCCCTTGTAATCGGGTTTGAAACCGAAGAACCGGTCGCCACGAAGACCCTGGCCCGCGACGCAGTCGACCTCGTCGACCTCGATCTGGGGATTCCGGCCGGCGGGTTGCTCGTGGTGGCCGATGAAGTTGTGACCGGGCGAAATGTAGAGGTGCAGGATGTCGGTGTTGCGAGTCATGCCGTCTTAAGGGCTGAAGCTGTCGCCTCCCAAGGCTGTGTCAATCCGGGTCCTTGCGGAGAACAACCACGGATCACACGGATCACACGGAGAAAGAATGAGAAACGGCCCCAGGGATCCGAGGCCTTGAACTCCAGCGAACCAACGCCCCGGGTGAGGACTTCTCCCCCACCCCCTCAAGCATCCGTGTGCTCCGTGTGATCCGTGTGATCCGTGGTTGTTCATCGGGAGCGTGTGCCGGGCCGGGGTGGGTTGAGGGTGAATTCGCCGGTGAAGATGGGCAGGGCGATCTTGAGGGCCAGGGTGTAGATCATCAGTCCGAACGCCCAGATGCCCGCGCTGATCATCCACTCGGCGCGGTTCGGGAGGTACTCGACGATCTCGTGGAGCGTGGACGGGACGAAGCCGGGGACGATGAGGCCCATGCCTTTCTCGATCCAGAGCCCGAGGAACGCCAGGACGCAGGCGACATCCAGCATCAGGAGATGCTCGGTGATGCGGGGTCGGAGAAGGAGGACGGCGGCGATGACGGTGCAGACCACCGAGGTCCAGATCCAGGGAACGAGGGCGTTGTGGCCGTGCAGGCCGAAATAGAGGTAGCGGGCGGACGCGGTGTGGCTGCCCCCGGCGTAGAATTCGGTGAACACCTCGGAGGCGACCATGAGGAGGTTGATGAGGATGGTGACCCGCATGACGTTGACCAGCGTCCGGATCGGACCGTCGCCGACGTGGAAGGAACTGACCCGGCGGATGACCTGGAGCGCGAGGATGATGAACGCGGGTCCCGAGACGAAGGCGGACGTGAGGAATTTCGGGGCGAGCAGGGCGGTGTTCCAGAAGGGGCGCCCGCCGAGACCGCAGTAGAGGAACGCGGTGACGGTATGGATCGAGATGGCCCAGACGATCGAGATGAACACGAACGGCACGTACCAGCGCGGGTTGGGCCGGAGGCCGAGGAACCGGGTGTAGAGCAGGTAACCCGAGATATGCAGGTTGAGGAGGAGGTAACCCCAGAGGACGATGACGTCCCAGGTGAGCATCGAGAACGGGAAGTTGAACCGGCCTAGACCGGGGATGAGATGCCAGAACCGGTCGGGACGACCCAGGTCCACCGTGACGAAGAACAGGCAGACGCTGATGGCGGCGACCGCGAGGAGTTCCCCGACGATGACGACGTCGTGCATGCTCTCGTCGTGATAGAGGTAGGCCGGGATGACCATCATGACGGCGCCCGCCGCGACGCCGACGAAGAACGTGAAATTGGCGATGTAAAGGCCCCACGAGACGTGGTCGCTGAGGCCCGTGACGCCCATGCCGTCCCGGACCTGGACGGCCCAGGCGTTGGCGCCCACGAGGGCGATGGCGGTCAGGAGGGTCATCCAACCGTAGAACAACCAGCCGCCGTCCGTGGCGCGGACGAGGGAACGGGCGAGGAACCGGACATAGTCCCGGAAGTGCTGGTTCCACGTGGGGGGAGGCGACGGGGCGTCGAGTGGGGCCTGGGTGGCGACGGGGGGCATGGTGGTGCGGGTGGGCTGGGCCCGGGGTGGGGGGCCGTCCGTTCTATTCGTCGAAGAAATAGTAGAAGCGCGGCCGGGTTCCGACGTCCTCCTTGAGGACGAAGACCCTCTTGTTCTCGAGGACCCAGCGGATCTCGCTTTCGGGGTCGAGCAGGTTGCCGAAGACCCGGGCGCCGGTCGGGCAGGCTTCGAGGCAGGCGGGGAGGCGGCCGTTCCGGGTTCGGTGGAGGCAGAACGTGCATTTTTCCATCACGCCCTGCGGCCGGATGCGGTTGCTGAGGTAGCCCTGCACCGGATTGATCTCCTCCTTGGGAATCGTGGGCGTGGTCCAGTTGAAGCGCCGGGCATGGTACGGACACGCCGCTTCGCAGTAGCGGCATCCGATGCACCAGTTGTAGTCGACGACCACGATGCCGTCCTTTTCCTTCCAAGTGGCCTCGACGGGGCAGACCGAGACGCAAGGCGGCCGGTCGCACTGGTGGCATTGGACCGGCATGTAGAATTTGTCCTTCTGGGGGACCGGATGATCGTAGTGGGCATTGCCCTTCTCCAGGTCCAACGAACCCTTCCGCATCTCGAGCACCCGGATGTAGGACTGTTGGCTGGGGCGGTCGTGGTTGTTTTCCTTGTGGCAGGCCTCGGCGCATTTCCGGCACCCGACGCAGATGCTGAGATTGAGGGCGTAGGCGAACTGGACGCCTTCCTGGGCGGGAGCGTCCTCGATCTGGACCTCGGCGCCGTAGCGTTCCCGGGTCTCGTTTTCGAGGCGCTCGATGATCCGGGCGAGTTCCTCCCGGCTCAGTTCCTTGTAGTGTTTTTGAAGGAACTCGGAGACGGAGATGTTCGGGGCCCATTCGGTCAGCGGCGCGAGGGCCTTGGCGAACGCGGCGGCGCCGAGGGTGGCGCCGGCCACCTTGAAGGCTGTTCGCCGGCCGACCCCGTGGGGTGCCGGGGTAGGTGGAGGGGTGGGTGAGTCAGCCATGGTGGGGCGTGGGCGTTGGGTGGACGTGGGGCTTGGGCAGTCCGCGGTCGGGGGGCAGCGGGAAGGCGGGCTGGACGATCGGGTATTGGGGGGCGTGGGGGTCGTGGCAATCGACGCAGTGGTTCCGGCTTCTCGGGCCCTTGGAGAGATCCCAGTGGCCGGTCATGCCCCCGTGGGATCCGCGCGAATAGTCGCGGAACTGGGGTCCATGGCATTGAGCGCAGAGCGTCATGGCGTCGGGAAACGGGAGTCCGCGTCCGTCGGCCATCCGGAGTTGGTCGTAGTTGGAGGCGTCGTGGCAGCTGAGGCAGGTGAGGGAGCCGTGCTGGTATTGGAGGCCCTGGTGAAACTCGTCGAGATCCGTGCCGAGCCGGGTGTCGGGCCTGGGGGCCGACGTGGCGTGACAGGCGCCGCAGGCCACGGTGATGGGTTGGCCGCGCGAATCCACCGCGCCGGTTTCGACGCGGGGCTGGCGGATGGGATTCCGGATGACGACCCGATGCGGTGATGTCGGGTTGTTGTTGGACGTCGCGCCCGGGCTTGGCGACGTCGCAGGCGCGGGCGTGGGCGTGGGCGTGGGCGTGGGTGATTGAGAGAGGGCGACGAACGCCCCGAGGCCGCGGGCGAGCGCGAGCGTGAACGCGACAGCGACGGCGATCAGGGCCGGCCCGGGAGTTCGGGCCAGGAAGGCGCGAAGGCGGGGGTGGGGCCTTCCGGGTGACCGGTTGGGGCGTGGATTCAGGCGCGTCACGGCGCCTGATGTCTTAGCGCACCCGGGGGAAGCGGGGATTGACGAGCGTCAACGTCCTTGGAATCGAATCGGCTCGAATCGACTCGAATCCGATCAGGTCGGAAGGAAGTTCAATGGCCGGAATCCGTTGGGGTCGGCGGCCGCGGCGGCGGTGTATCCCGGGATGATCTTGTCGAGGAGGGCGTTGGAGTCGCCGAAGTGCCGGGTGAAGACCTCGCCGAAGACGCCGCGGAAATCCGTGGACTTGGCGAGGTACCGGCCATTGCGGCTCGAGAAGATGTCGCCGCTCTTCCACGTGGTGGAATCGCAGTTGTAGATGCCGCCCTTGACGCCGCCGCCGGCGACGAAGACCACGCCGGACTCCGCGTGGTCGGTGCCTCGGGAGCCGTTCTCCTCCGAGGTCCGGCCGAACTCGGTCATCGTGACGATGAGGAGCTTGTCCCATTGATCCTGGAGGTCGCGGTGGATGGCCTGGATCCCGCGGGCGAGCTGGCCCAGGAGGGTGGGCTGGCTGCCGGTGATCTGGCCCTGCCCGGTGTGGGTGTCCCATCCGCCCAGCGTCATGCCGACGATCTTGACGGGGGTCCGCTTGAACAGCATGGCGGCTTCCATGAGTTTTCGACCCAGACCGTCGGTGCCATAGACCGCTCCGTTGGCGGGGGTGTAGGCGCCCTGGGAGAGGGCCGACTGGAGGATGGTCATCGTGGACCCGAGCAGCTTTCCGGTGCGATGGACCAGGGGCCGGTAGAGCCGCGAAGGATCGTCCTGCGGACCGCCGTACAAGCCCAGGATTCCGGAGCCGTACGACTCGGGGTTGGTGGAAGGGAGGGTGCCGAGGGTTTTGAGGGCCTTGGCTCCGGAACCCGAGAAGCTGAACTCGGAGGCGCGACTGAAGTTCGGGAAAGGCTGGCTGCCCTTGAGGGCGAGCATCTGGGCGCTCGAAATCGCGGCGGCCACGAAGGAGTTCTCCTCGGAATCGAGATCGGTCGTCTGGGCCAGGTGCCGGTAGAACATGCCCTCCTCGAGGGAGGCTTTTCCTGGAACGCCGTTTTGCCAGTACTGCTGGCTGTCGAAATGGGAGCGGGATTGGTCGGAGTACCCGATGCGGTGGAGGACGGCGAGGTTGCCGGGTCCGGCGACCCCGTTGAGCGAGGAATGATTGTAGACGTCCATCAGGGGCTGGAGGGCCGGATGGAGGTGGGCGAATCCGTTCCCGGTGTCGATCCCCTGGGCGGGGGGGATGTAGAGCGTGGGCCGGGTGTCGGAGTTGTAGGAGAGGTCCCCGGACGGAATCAGGGTGTTGATACCGTCGTTGCCGCCATTCTGGAAAATGAAGATCAACTTCCGGTCCGAGGGGATGTCGGCGGCGAGAAGTCGCCGCTGGAAGAGACCGGGCGCGAACAGGTTGATACCGAGGGCGCCCCACGCGAGGGCGCCGGCCTTGAGGAAATGGCGGCGATGGATGTTCATGGAAGTCGGTTGATGAACGGTCGGTTGGGGAAGGCGGTCCCGGTCGGGATTATTGGAAATGCCACTGGGGCATCGAGAGGATCATTCCGACCAGACCCCGAAGGCGGGTCGCGTAGTCGGATCGCGCGGGGTCGAACGGAAGCGGCCGGCCGGCGTCGTCGGTGTTCGCGAAATCGACCAGCACCTGCTTGTTGGATGCGGCCATGGAGCCGTGGAAGAGGAGGTGGTTGAAGTATTCGATCACGGACTCGGCCGACGAGATGTTGTTGGCTCGCACCCAGGCCATGGCGTCCCACTTGACGCCGGTGAGGCCTTCGGCCGGGAGGGCTTGGGCGAATTGGATGCGCTCGAGCATCGTGCCGGTGTCGATCCAGTCGTGGCCGATCTCCGACCAGCCGTCTGGATCATCCCGGGTGAACAGGTGCATTCCGAGGAGATCATTCGAGGACGGCAGGCTGGTTCCTCCCACCGTGGCGCGGAGGGAACGGAGGCTGCTGTTGATGAACTCGACCGGCGTCTTGACCTTGGCCCGGAAGTGATTCCGGGACCAGAAGGTGCCGTCCTCCCGGGCGGGCGTCAGGATCGCGCGGAGGACCGTCCCGATGTTCCCGGCGGGCTGGGTCGATTTCCACGCCAGGATGGCGTCGTCCATCAGCCGGCGAAGGTCCTCCGGGGCGGAGCCGTCCTGGTACGAACGAAGCGAGATCTGGTCGGAGACGAACTTGTTGATGAGCTTCACGCAGATGAACTCCGCCGTCGACGGGTGGTTCACGAAGCCGTCGATGACGTCGACGGCGTCCTTCAGTCCGTCGAGGCCGGCGCGGCCGGCGGGGACGTCGATCTGGTGGGGCGTGTCCTTGAACAGGGTTTTCGGTCCCGTGTCGTGGCGGTCCGGGTCGAACCGGAAAGTCCAGGCGCCGTTGGCATCGCTGTTCTCGATGGAACCCGGGAGCAGCCGGCGGAGGACGATCTTCGGCAGGAGGGACAGGTCGGAACTGGAGGCCTCGATGTTGTGGACCTGGAAGGCGAGGACGTTCTTCTCGGGGGCCGCCTTGAAGAGGCTTGCGAAGGGCTGAAGGGCGAAGGTCTCGGGAGTGTTCCTGGCTTCATGGCCTCCGTTGGCCGCGCGGTTGAAGGCCGGTGGCGCGCCCGTCCCGTTCATGGTGGTGCTTCGGGCGATCTCCGTTCCGTTGAGGTACGCCACGAAACCGTCGTCGTAGTCCACCGACAGGATCAGGTCCGGGATCTCGGAGGGGTCGGCGAGGGTGAACTCCCTGCGCAGGTAGACCGAGACGTAGGAGTTCCGCATGTCCGAGAGGACGGTGGCGTCGTCGTTGTCGCCGTAGCCGATTCCGGTCGAGCCCGGCAGCCATGCGGCGTCGCCGAATCCGGGCTGCGTCCACGCCGTGGTGGCGGCGCCGCCGGCTCCAGGACTGGGTTCCTGGGTGCCCTTGACGTATCTCCAACCGGGTCCGAGATCGACCACCGGCGTGTCCTGGAATTGGACGTTCGGGCCGGTGGGCGGAGTCCGCGCCGAGGCGGGATACGCGAGTTTCTGGTCGGCCCAGACCTTGCGGACCGTCCATCCGGTGAAGCACTTCGCCAGTTCCTGGATGTCCTCCTGGTTGTACCGGTTGTCGACCCCGAAGCCGAAGAGTTCGAGGATCTCGCGCGAGTAGTTCTCGTTGGCGGCCCCTTTCACATTCAGGACGTTGTCGAGGTAGATGAGTTGGGACGGGCTGGTGGCGCTGAAGAGGAGCAGGTCCCCGAAGTTCCCCAGGGCGTTGTCGTGGAAGAACTGGTACTCGAGGTACTCGATCTGCGCGGCTTCGGTCGCGGCCTGGTCCTGCGACATGGAGCGGCGGGCGTTCGAGTCCCTGAGGCTGTAGAGGTAGTCGTCGACCTTGTTGAAATCCGTGGTGAAATGGTTCTCCCAGAACTCGGCGAGAACGGCCTCGAGTTGACGGCGGGCCAGGGCGCCGCGGACGTGGATCAACTGCTGGAGCGCCTCGAGGTCGCGAATCCGTTTCTGGGGCGGGATCGGCAGCGTGCTTCTGCCGATGAACGCGGGAATAAGGCTGGCGTCGCTGCTGGTGACGCTGACGTTGTGGAGCTGGATCGCGAGGACGTTCGCGCCCGGTTTCACCAGCGAGCGCCGGGATGTGATGTCGAACTCCTCCGGCACCCCCGCTTCGTGGTCGGTCGAGGCGGCCTGGTTGTACGCGGGGGAGGTCCCGGTGACGTTGGCGCGCGCGATTTCCGTCCCGTTCAGGTAGGCGACGAAACCGTCGTCGTAATCAATTTCCAGAAGGATCGCGTCGAAGCCCTCCGGTGAAGCGACTTCAAAGGTGCGTCGGACGAACAGGGTGAGGTACCCCGGATTGAGGGCGGACTGCCGCATGTCGGGAAACCCGGTGATGTCGTCGTCGTCGCCGTAACCCAGACCGCTTGCGCCTTCGGCCCACGTGGCGTCATCGAAGCCCGGATCCTGCCAGCCCGCGGGAGGCGCCTGGTTGCCCTTGAAATACCGCCAGGTGTCCCCGGGCGCGATCCAGCGCGTGTCCTCGCGAGGTTGGTAGGTGATGAAGAGGGCCGCTTCCCGGCTGGCGAGTTCGGTGTTGGACGATTCGTCGATCGTCTCCGGGGCGAGTTGTTTTTCGATGTACGCGGCGACGCCGGTGGTTTCGATCGCCTGCATTTCCTCGGGGGTCGGACCGTAGGTCAACCGGCTGAGGACATGGCTCGTCCGCTCGTCGGCGGTCAGGGGACCCGAAATGCCCGAATACTCGATGCTGAAATGGCCGTCGGCCGGGTAGGTGGCGGGAGGAACCGTCGTGTCGGTTCCCAGCCGGATCCGGAGGAAACGGGACGCGGCCAGGTTGGGAATGCGGAAGGTGGCGGTCCCGGGCGCTCCGGAGGTGCCGGCGGCCACGAGGGCTTCGTCGAAGGCCGAGTCGACCGTCGTCGAGCCTTCGAGCGCGGCGTGGCGATAGCCCGCGGGGATCCGGGCGGAGATCACGACCTCGGCGCCGCGCGCGAGGATGGATTGAATGCGCGGACCGTCGGTGGTCTGGGCGCCGACCTTGGGGGCGAGTCCGGCGATGGAGGCCGCGATCAGCGCGACGAGGGCGGAACCGAAACCGGGCTGACGTTCGCGTGAACGGACGGGCCGGGTGGCGGAAGGGAACCGGGTTTCCGGGGCGACCACCTTGGGTGCGGGGATTTGCATGGGGATTCCGATGTCGGTGTTCAGCGAGAGTCGGCCTGAGGAGAAGTGATGGGAATCTTCCGCCACCTGAGGGGTTCGGATTCGAAGTCGAATGGGGTGTCGGTTTCAGCGCTCGTCACCTCGGGGGAGTTTGACGCCGCGACCGGGGTCGCCGCGGGGGATCGCAGGAAGCGGAAGGCGGGAGTCCTCCAGCGATCCGCGGAGGCTTCTCGGATGGCCATACAAGCCCATCGTTCCAAGTCTTGCATTCGGCCTTGTCGGTAAACCACGCGTGGCGCTTTGGCAAGCCGACCGTTGGAAAGAAACCGGGAAACCTTGGGAGTTGGGGGCGTTCGCATCGTCAAAGGCGCTAATCGACGCGCCGGGCTAGGGGATTCGCCGATGGAGGGCTCCGATTCAGGGAGTCTTGACAGGGGTCAACTCCAGCCCGCCCGCCGCTGGCGTAGGTTCGCACCCATGAATCGCGGTGAAACCCCGGTGCCACCCAGGGATCCTGTGGTCGGCGGACTCTTGTTGCGATTGACGCGGGAGCCCGGGCTTCGCGAGTCGGCGCTGGCGATGGTGGCGGCGCATCCTTCGATGACCCTTGGCGACCCGACGGGCGAATGGTGGCCCCTGGCGTTGGAGGCGGACAACGCCTCGGAAGGCCGCGACCTCCACGCCTGGCTGACGACGGTGCCGGGAGTGGAGTGGGTGGAGGTCGTCTCCGTTCATTTCGAGGGGATGCACGCCGGCACGGAGTCGAACCAGGACGCGTCGACAAGGATGATGGAGGTGAGGCCATGAAACGAACCCACGAGATCGAGAGCGGCAACTTGGTTGGAGCCGGCTTGGACCGCCGGCGCTTCCTGAAACAGTCGGCCCTCGCCGGCGCCGCGGCGGTCGCGGCGAGTCGGAGCGGTCTGACTCCCCCGGCGGAGGCGGCCGCCGATCCCGGGACCCGCTGGGACAAGGCGCCGTGCCGATTCTGCGGCACCGGTTGCCACGTGGAGGTCGGCGTCCGGGAAGGAAGGATTGTCGGGATCCGCGGCGACGCGAAGGCCGAGGTCAACAAGGGTCTCCTCTGCGTGAAGGGATACCACGTCGGGATGATCCTCTACGGCAAGGACCGGCTGACCCAGCCCATGCTCCGTCGGAACGGGAGGATGGAAGTCATCGGCTGGGACGAGGCGATCGACGTCGTCGCGCGCCGGATCATGGCGGCGCCCGAGCGCTTCGCGGTCTACGGCTCCGGCCAATGGACCGTCGCCGAGGGCTACGCCTCGCAGAAGCTGATGAAGGCGGGGCTCGCGAACAACCACATCGAACCCAACGCGCGGCTCTGCATGGCCAGCGCGGTGACCGGGTACCTCTCGGTGTACGGCGTCGACGAACCGGCCGGCTGTTACGACGACTTGGATGCCTGCGACGTGCTGATCCTCTGGGGGAACAACATGGCCGAGATGCATCCGGTCCTGTTTTCGAGGGTCCTTGAGCGACGGAACCGCGGTGAGAAGGTGCGGATCATCGACCTGGGGACCCGGCGGACCCGGACCACGGAATTCGCCGACGAGTACCTCGAATTCCGCCCGCAATCGGACCTGGCGATCGCCAACGGGATCGCCCACGAGCTGCTCCGGGCGGGCGCGTACTCGAAGGAATTCGTGGAGAAGCATTGCGCCTTCAAGACGGACACGCCGGAACACACCTTGGACGGGAAACCGATCACGTGGGACGACTACCGCCGGGAACTCGAGACCTACACGCCCGACAAGGTGGAGGAGATCTCCGGGGTCGCCGCGTCGAAGATCCGGATGCTGGCCGAGCT
The DNA here is from genome assembly GCA_942490575.1 of uncultured Verrucomicrobiota bacterium. Taxonomy (GTDB): domain Bacteria; phylum Verrucomicrobiota; class Verrucomicrobiia; order Limisphaerales; family CAIMTB01; genus CAIMTB01. The sequence goes on along the minus strand of CALNYA010000038.1, from coordinate 62,094 downwards.
GTTCGGAAAAAAGGACCTCCGGATCACGAGCGTGTGGTGCATGGGAATGAACCAGCACGCGCGGGGGACCAACATCAACCGTCTCGTGCACGGCATCCACCTGCTCAGCGGGCACTGGGGCCGTCCCGGCGACGCGCCGACCAGCCTGACGGGGCAGCCGAGCGCCTGCGGAACGGCCCGCGAGGTGGGAACCCTGTGCCATCTCCTTCCAGGCGGCCGCGTGGTCGCGAACCCGGACCACCGCAAACAGTCGGAACAGATCTGGAACCTGCCCGAGGGCCGTCTGAACCCGAAGCCCGGGTACCACACGGTGGTGATGTTCGAGAAGTTCTGCACGCCCACCGACAAGGGCGGCGACATCCAGACGCTGTTCACCCAGGTCACCAATCCCGGGCAGTCGCTGCCCAACCTTCACAAGCTCTTCAAGAGCAAGAAGGACCTCGCGGACAAGTTCCTGATCGTCTGCGACGTCTATCCGACGGCGACCACCGAACTCGCTGACCTGATTCTGCCCGCCGCGATGTGGGTCGAGAAGAACGGGATCTACGGCAATTCGGAGCGACGCACCCAGCAGTGGTTCCGGATGGTCCAACCGCCGGGCAATGCGCGGGACGATTGCTGGATGACGATCGCGATCGCCAGGCGGCTTTACGAACTCGGGCACCCCGGCATGAAGGACAAGGACGGCAAGTTCCTGTTCTCGTTCAAGAACGCGGATGGCGAGGAGGTTCCCGTTTGGGAATGGGACCGCTACTACGAGGTGAACGTGGATCGGACTCTGTTCGAGGAATACCGCCAGTTCACCCTCCTCAAGCACAAGGATCTCGCGCCGTACGACGAGTACGTGAAGGCCCGCGGGCTGCGGTGGCCGGTCGTGCGGCAATCGGACGGCACCTGGCGCGAGACGAAGTTTCGTTTCATGGAATTCGACGACCCCTACGTGAAGAAGGGGACCGGCGTGCAGTTCTACCACTCGGTCACCAAGGATGACCGAGCCCAGGTCTGGTTCGCGCCCTACGAGCTGCCGCCCGAGGTGCCCGACGTGGAATACCCGTTCTGGTTGAGCACCGGGCGCGTCTTGGAGCATTGGCACACGGGAACCATGACGATGCGGGTGCCGCAGTTGCGGAACGCCGTCCCCCATTCCTACGTCGAGATGCATCCGGCCGACGCGGCCGAGAAAGGTCTCAAGAACGGGGACCTGGTGAAGCTGAAGTCGCGTCGGGGAGAGCTGGAACTGCCCCTGTGGATCAGCGGCCGTGGCCATCCGCCCCGAGGGTCCGTCTTCGTGCCGTTCTTCGACGAACGCATGATGATCAACGACCTGACCCTGGACGCGGTCTGTCCCGTGTCCAAGGAACCGGACTACAAGAAATGCGCGGTGGACGTTCAACGCGGTTCGCTGCGGTCGAGCTCCGCTCCGGGACCGACGATCTGATTTGATCCGAAACGATCCGATTCGAAGGGGGAATCCCGGCCATGAAATCGTCCCAAACCGACCTCCACACCCTCTCCACGCGGGCTTCCCAGGTGGTGCTCGCGGCGATTCTCGTGACGGCCGTGAGCGGTTACTTCATGGGATTGCAACAAACGGATCGCGCCCAGGTCCAGGCCCAGGCCCAGGTCCAGGCCCAAGTCCAGGCGGCCTCGGCCTCCGTGGAAGCCGCGACGTTTCCCTCGGGAACCGCGTCGCCGGGCCCCGTCGACAGGGCCCTGGAATTGGAGGGGGTTCGTCCCATTGTCGAGTATTCCCTCCTCGGCGACGCGAATCTGAAACCCAACTCCCGGTGGCGAAGTTCCCTGGCTTCCCTGCGGTCCGGAGCCCAAGGGACAGCGGGCCAGGGAGCGACCGCGGCGTCGTCATCCCCCACACCCGCGAGCGACGCCGAACGCCTGAGGGCGGTGCAGCGTCGGGCGAGTCGGCGCGCCTTCGACGGCGCCCCCCCGGTGGTCCCGCATCCCATCGACGCGACATCGTCGGCGAACTGTCGGGTGTGTCATGCGGAGGGATTGGTGGTCCGGGATGTGGTGGCGCCTCGGATGAGCCATCCCGAGATGGGAAGCTGCACGCAGTGCCACGTGCCGACCGACGGTCGCGTGCCGCCGTTGCCCATGGACTGGGCCCCGGCCCTGGCGGGAAACGAGTTCGTGGGCGGCGTCTCGGTCGGTCGGGGGTCCCGGGCGTGGCCGGAAGCGCCTCCCACCATCCCTCATTCGACCTGGATGCGGGAGAACTGCGCGAGTTGCCACGGCGCGACGGGCCTCGCGGGGCTGCGGACCTCCCATCCCGAGCGCGTTCTCTGCACCCAATGCCACGTTCCCGACGGAGGGTTCTCCCCCGGCCTTGCCGATCTCGCGGAATTGTCTGGCTCCGGGCCGGGCGCGGGTTTGAATTCGCCTCGATGAGCGTTTCACGGCGAAACCTGTTCTCAAAATTCTTCCGACCGCTCCAGGCGGGTTCCAAGAAGGCGGCGTCCGTCGTCGGGAACGCCGGGAAAAACAGTGATGCCGAGGACCCAGCTCTTCGGGACCCCGACACCTCCAACCGGGTGGCCGTCATCCAGGGGCGATACTGTCTGGCGTACCAGGGCAGCTTTTGTTCGGTCTGCTACGAGCGCTGCCCGGTGCCGCACGCGATCCAGCTGAACGAGGGCATGCCGCGTGTCGTGCTCGAAACCTGCACGGGTTGCGGCGTCTGCCACGAGGTCTGTCCCGCGCCGCAGAACGCCGTCTTGATCACCGAGCGGCGGCCCGGATTCGGCGCCTGAACCGACCGCCATGGCCATCGAAGGTTCATCGAAAAATCCCGACGGCGACGCGCCACCCCCACTGGCCGAGTTGACCGAGACCGTGATGGATCCGGGACTTCTGGCGCGCTACTTCGATGATTTGACCCAGTGCGCGGAGGTCCTTGCGATTCTTCCCAAGGCGGCGCCCCAGGCGCGGTCGGTCGGGGAAGTGGCGTGGACCCTCCCGGAAGCGCATGCCGCGCTGGTGGACGGACGAGTCCGCGGGGTGCAGATAAGGTATCGGTACGATTCCGCGGAGTGGTGGGACACGCTGCTCCATGAGGCGACCGGGGTCCGGATCGTGAGGATTCGGCAGCCCGAATAACCGAGCGGGTTTGTACGAGCCGGTTCCCCTGCACCGCCGGCTTTCAGCCGGCCTGGTCTGGGGAGGAGTCCGGTGGCCGACTCGACGCTTGCCCGACCCGGTTGTGGATGCTCCAATCCGGAAGAACCCAGGAAGAGCATGAAAAACCAAATCAATCTCTCTCCGTCCCGCCGGGGATTCACCCTGATCGAGTTGTTGGTCGTGATCGCGATCATCGCGATTCTGGCGAGCATGCTGCTCCCGGCGTTGGCGAAGGCGAAGACCAAGGCCCAGGGAATCCTGTGCATGAGCAACACCAAGCAGCTCATGCTCGCGATGCACCTGTACACCGGGGACAACGACGAGAAATACGCCATGGTCACCCACGGTGGCGAGGCGCAGTCCGGGCGAATGATCAGCCAGGCCGTGGGAAGTTACTACCCGTGGGTGATGGGCTGGTTGGATTGGAGCACCAGCCCGCACAACACCAACCAGCTGTACCTCGCGAGCGACAACTACTCCGTGCTCGCCAAGTACGCCGGCAATTCGGCCGCCATCTACAAGTGCCCCGCCGACAAGTTCATCGCTCCGGTCCAGCGCGGGCGCAAGTGGACCGAACGGGCGCGCAGCATCTCCGCCAACGGCGCCATCGGTCACGGGAACAAGACCGCGACGGACGGTCTGCTGAACTGCGAGAAGATCTACGTCAAGACCAGCGACGTCACCGAACCCGGCCCGTCGCAGTTGTGGGTCTTCCTCGACGAGCATCCGGACAGCATCAACGACGGCGCGTTCTTCAACGCCCAGGGCAGCCGCGAGTGGATCGATCTTCCCGCCAACTACCACAACAACGCCTGCGGCCTCTCGTTCGCGGACGGCCACTCGGAGATTCACAAGTGGAAGGGCAGCGTCGCCGCGCGCCGGGTCATGATCAATGACTTCAGCCGAACGGCCTTCAGGGTCGGCGATCCGGACTTCCCCTGGCTCATCGAGCGGACCTCGTCGCCGCGCCGTTGATCCGAGGCCTTCGATGAAAGGGAAGGGATCTCACAGAGGCGCAAAGGCACGGAGATGAACACGATCCGATCCGGATCCTCCGCGTCTTGGTGTCTCCGTGAGGGAGGAACTCATCGAATAGGACGATCCGCCGAACGCGGATCCGTTCGGTTCAATCGGATCCGAGTTTCGCCGCTTCAAGGGGCGGTCAATCGCTGGATTTCGCGGGCGGAGAGGGGTCGGTCGAACACGGCGATCTCGTCGATGCGTCCTTCCCAGTTGGAATCGTTGTCACTCCGACCGCCAAAGAAGAACCGGTTGAAGCGGTGATCCGGTTTCGGTGCTTTCGCCTCGAGATCCAGTTCCCCATCGAGATAGGCGCGGACGAATTCGCCGTCCCGGACGAGGACCACGTGATGCCACTCCCAGCGTGGGATGGTCCGCCGACCCGCGACCGGATCCGAGTTGGTGTCACCGTGGAGGTAGACCAGCCTCCCGGTGTGTCCGGAAGCGCCGCCAACGCCCAGGTGGTCTCCGTCCGAGCCGAGACCGTGGTCGGGGCCCCGCGAAAGGAACCAGCCGCTGACGTCGCGACCTTCCACCGGCATGCCGTTCCAGATCCACATCGACATCGAGTAGCGGGAACCGAGCCCGGCGAGATCCGCGCCCAACAACCGGCCGCCCACCAGGTGGGGGGAGCGGTTGACGTGGCCGGGACCGCAGAATTGTTCGGACCGGGGTCCTTCGAGGTGAAAGGTGATCCACGGTTCGTAGCTCGCGTGGCGGCCGTGTCCGGAGGCGTCGGCGGCGATGGGGCCGGCGAACTCGTTCAGGCGCCAATAGGCGAAGGGCCCGGCGTCGAGGAGCGCGATCGCGCCGGGCCCGTTCGGGAGGCTCCAGGGACGTCGGGGTTGACCCGAGACCTGTTCGAGCAGCCGGATCGCGGCCTCGGCGATCTTCGGTTCGGCCAGGACTTCGAGTCCGGCGGAACGCGCGGGCCAGGTGTTGTAGCCGCCAAAGAGGTGCTGTTCGGGCGGCGGAATGTACCCGTCGCCGCCGTTCGCCAGTTCGATCACGAGGGTGTTCGGAAGCGGGCTGGCGGCCTTCACCTTGAGGCCCGTCACGGCGTAGGTCTCGGTGGGCACCGACGCGATCGCGATGTCGCCGATGCGCAGGGCCTGCACCACGATTTCGGTCTCCCGCCGTTCGTGGAGGTGGATTTGCTCCCGCGCGTAGATTTCGGTGGTCGTCTTGGGCGGGCGATCGCCCATTTCGGACACAACGCGCTTCGCCCATTCGAGGCGCTGACGGTCCGGCACCCGGTATTTCAACGTCATTCGCTGTTCCGTCATGGCCAGGTCGACATCGGTGCGATAGCGGATACCTTCCAGCGCCTTCGCCGCGAGGTCGGCGAGGCCGTTCGCGTAGCCGACGATCGTGGGATTCGGGCGCTCTTTCGCGGGCACGCGGTAGTCGACCCGGTAGATGTCGCCGCTGCAGCCATGGGACAGGATGCCCACGAAGGGGGGCTTGTCCGCGGGCGCGTCGGCCGCGAGGCGCTTTCCGAGTCCTTCCGCGAACAGACCGAAGTAATCGGCGCTGATGTCGCGGTCGCCGAAGTAGTGCATCGAGAAATTGCCGAGAACGGCGATGGGCCGTCCGGCCACGGACTGAAGGGCGATGAGCGCGAGGTCCGGGTCCTCGGGACCCGACTCGCCGGTGACGTCGTCCCAGTTGCTCGCCGCGTGCATGTTGGCGCGAACGGTCGGATTTCCGAATGGGTCCTCGGCCAGTCGGTCGGGTCGTCGGATCCACCGGCGGAGTGCCGTGAATTCCGGGGCGTGGGCCTTGGCCCAACCCACTTGGGCGGGTTCGAGGTTGCCCTGGGCCTGAACAATCGAATCCACGAGCCGGGCGCGCAGGAAGGGGAGGTAGCGGGGGTCGGCATCGGTGCCGAGGCATCCGAGGGCGGCGGGCGCGGAATGGGCGTGGGTCGCCGAGATGAGCATCCGGTTCGTCGCGATGCCGGTGCGTTCCGCGGCGAGCGCCTTGGCCTCGTCGAGCCACGCCCGTCCCAGCATGCAACTGTCCACGACCACGACGGCGACCTGCTCCCGGCCGTCGGCGAGGACCAGCGCGCGGGCATGGACGCGCGTGTTCACGACGTCCACCGAGCGGGAGTACATGCCGCCGTTGACGAGCACGGGCAGGACCGTCGGCGTGACATCGACCGCGGCCGCGCCGGCGCGAAACTCGGCGCGCGCCGGGAGCGGCAGCGACAGGAGGAACGACAGCGCGAGCAGGGGGAGTCGCATGGCAAGACGGAAGGTCGAATCGGGGGGCGTCATGTCATGAAGACCGGGCCTGCCGAGTGGACGAACCGGCCTTGCGACCGCCGCGGGCCACCTTGCGCGCGGGCGTTTCGCTCTGGAGGAGCGCCTGGGATGTCGCGACGGCGCGGGCGACCAGTTCGCGGGTGCCCTCGCGGAGGTGGGGATCCGTCTGAACGAAGCGCACGTTGTTTTCCATGTCCTCGGCCGACCAGCCACGGCTGTGAGCCACGAAGGGGAACTGGGGGAACGTGAAGCCCAGTTCACAGAAGAATCCGAGCATCTGTCCGGCGACACCCTGCACGTTGTCCTGACCTCCGGTGATGATGAACGAGGCGACTTTGTTTCGCAGGAGCGCCTGTCCGTTGAGCGTCATCTGGTTCTGCACGCAGTTCAATCGCTCGGCCAACTTGAAGTAGAGCGAACTGGCGGTACCCCAGCGGATGGGCGTGGCGACGAGCACGACGTCCGCCCAATGGACGAGCGCCTCGTAGACCGGTTCCAATTCGTCCTCCGAATCCATCTGCGTGAGCGTGCACGGCCAGGTGCAGGCATGGGCGGATTTCGAGTAATAACCCTCGCAGTGCTTGAACTTCACCTCGTTCAGTTTGATGAGCTTCACTTCGCAGCCCAGCGATTCGCGGGCGTGCGCGAGCGCCTCGTCGAGAAGCGCCTCGGAGGTCGAGTAACGCGGCGACTCCGGGTCCATGCCGGTGGTCGAGAGACCGAACACCCGGACGGGGCCCGGTTCCCTCTTCACTGGGCGGGCGAGGGCGTGCGGTTCCCTTTGGGGGAGCTTCGCCGGCGTGGCGGTGTCGAAGCGGACCCACAGGGCGCCGTCCTCCTCCTTCAGTTCGAACGAGGCCACGGCGATGGGGTACCCCTTGCCGGACGAACCGTCCCGTCGGTTGAAACTCCAGCCGTGCCAGGGGCAGACGATATTGTCGCCGGCGAGTTTTCCGTCCCCCAGCGGACCGCCCGCGTGGGGGCAGCGCCCGGCGATGGCCCCGAATCGGCCGTCCTTGAATGACACGGCGATCGGTTTGCCGGCGACCGTGATCTGGTGGAGTTCCCGCTTGGAGAGATCTTCCAGGGCGCCGATCCGGTTCCACGGCGGAGTGTTGGTTGCTGCGTTGGTGTTCATGTTCGTGGCGGGTGGGTTGGGGGACGGGATCGGTTTGTCGGTTCAGGCGGATATCTTGGCGAGCGAGGTTTCGAGCATCCGGATCCAGGGGCCCACGTAGTGTCCGTTGTCGTGGTAGGTCCGGCCGCTGACCATGTGGCGGTCGATGACGCACGGTTCGTTGACGTAGATGCCGCCGCAGACTTCGAGGTCGAACTTGCACTTCGCGACGGTGGCCATCCGGAGGCCTTTCACGATCCCCGCGCGGGCGGGGATTTCCACGCCGTGACACACGCTGGCCATGGGTTTCCCGGCTTCCCAAAACCACCGGGTGATCCGGAGGAGGTCCGGATCCTCCCGGATGTATTCGGGCGCGCGACCGCCGCTGAAGAAGATCCCGGCGTAGTTCTCGGGCCGGATATCCTTGAACGCGATCTCCGCCTCGATGGAGTACCCCTCCCACTCCTTGGTGATGGTCCAACCGGGTTTGATCTCGTGGAGGACCATCTGGAAACGGCGCTTCTCCGGACCGGCGACCACGGGCCGGAAACCGCCCTCGATCAGGCGATAGTATGGATAGAGCGTGTCGACGGTTTCGGAGGCGTCGCCGATGATGACGAGGACTTCGGGCGGGTTCACGGCGGCAGTATCCCGGTTTGCCCGAGGGAGTCAGTCCCGGAATCGGGGTGGGAGAGGTGGACGGAAGCGCCGCAGGACGGCGTCGAGGGCGGCATTCCCGGTGGGAGTCTCCGCGCCTTCGAAGGGCACTCCCGCGGTGAGCAGGGACTCCGCCACGCGGGCGAAGTTGCCGTTGGGATGGCGCCGGGCGACTTGGCAGCTGTGGAGGGCGAAGCCCAGGGCCGTCGCGTGGTGGGTCGGATCGCGGCGGTCGACCGGATGGCCTCGTTGGAGAAGCAGATCCACGAGGTCCGCGTCGCCACACCAGGCGGCGTTGTGGAGGGGCGTGAACCCGTGATTGGTTTCCGGGACGTCGACCGGGAATCCGAGATCGAGCATCAGTCGGACGGCTTCGCGGTTCAGGTTCGTTTCCCAGCAGCACTTGGCGAGGAGTTCCTGGTCCTCCCGTTCGAGTTCGGTGACCAGGCCTCGGATCCGCCCGACCAGCGCCATGGCGAGGGACCGGTCGGCGAGCATGCAGCCAACCAGCATTTGGTGGCGCGGAGGCGTGCGGGACATCAGAAATTTGAACATCCCCCGATGCCCGCGATGGTGGGCGATCTCCTGGGGCGACTGGTTGAAGCCGAGCGTCCACTGGTAGATGGTGCCGCCTTTCCCCTGGAATCCGATGCCGGGAAAGGGCCCGTGATTGTTGCCGATGCGGAACGTCGGGCAGGTGGGGTCGAGTTCGACGAGTCGCCGCGCCAGGGGAAGGTCGCCGAGGCCGGCGGCCATGAAGATGTCCGGACGCGCACCCTGTTCGAGGAGAAACCGGGTGACGTCCGGAGCGTCCCCGATTCGCCATTGAGCCGGCGTGGAATCGTGGTCGTCGTCCTTGGGATCGAGCTCGGCGCCCCGCTCGACGAGGAACCGGGCGGTGGCGACATCGCGCGCGAAGTGCAGGGGACGTCCGCCGTCGCCGCCCAAGGCGTGGACCAGGTCGGGCTTGGCGTCGAGCAGCGCGCCCAGGTCCCGGATCCGGCCGAGCGCGGCGGCGGCATGAACGGTCACGACGGCGCCGCGGTGGACGAGGTGATCGGCGACGGTTGGCAGGACATCGCGGAGGCCGAACCCGTCCGCCCAACCCTTGGAGATGGCCTGGACGGAGAGGCCGTGGTCGAGCAGGAGATCGGCCATGGCGGTGCTACGCAGGGCGGCGAGCACGTGGGGAACGCCGCAGGAATTCAGCGCCTTGGTCGGCGGTTGTTCCTGGCGCCTCAACAAGTCGGCCACGCTGGCGACGTCGTCCTGGCGGATGAGTTTGAGAATTGGGTCGTCCATGGGGCTGGGTGATCGCGGAGAGGTTGGATGCGTCCGGCAATGCCGGAACGACTTTTGGAAGAACGACGCTCGATCAGACCAGCGTGAAACCGAAGCAGGCGCTGATGCGCCCGACCAACGCACGGCGGCGCACGGCGCTGACAATTCCTCGCCTCCGATACAGCCGATCCTTCTCCACGAGGTACATCAGGTCGCATTTCACGAGGGTAGCCCAGTCCAGTCCGTCCGCTCCGTCGAGCACGACTTCGTTCTCACGCGCCTCCCGTGTCGCCCTCTGACTGGACCCGATCAACACATTGAGCAGCGGCGCCCGGCTCACGCGGTCTGGATGACTCACGATCACGGCCGTGTGCGCGCCCGCGACGTCAAAATCGCAAGTCCAGATATCCCACTGCTTCATTCATCCTCCACTTTCATGGTGGATGCCTTCGCCGTGCGGCGTTCGTCCCGACTATCCGCCCTCGTGTAAAGGTGGCGCAACGAACCCGGCGGGTAACACGCCGCCGAGAGATCCCGCTCTTCCGCATCCAGAATGCGTAGGCCGGCGCGGACGACTTCGCTGGAATTGTTGTAACGCCCGCTGGCGACGAGCCGCTCAATCAGGTCTTCGAAGTGCTTGGTCAAGGCGACATTCATGGCGGGTGATGCTGGATTAGATGTCATCTATTGTCAAAAAAACGGACCAATGGGGTCGTGATGGAGACCCCTCCCCGAGGCGGCCGAGCTCCATGCCGGGTTCGCGAAACCGCGGCCTTGTCCGCTCCACGCCGCGCGATAGCCTTCGCGTTGAATCAACCTCCCATGACGCTATGACCCTCTCCGAAGTGATGAAGGAACTGGCCGCCCGGGCGGACGCCACCTGCAAGCGGACTTACCTTCGCCACGGGGCCAAGGAACCGCTCTTCGGCGTGCGGGTCGGCGACCTCAAGCCGCTCCAACGCAAGCTGCGAGGCCGGCAGGACCTCGCCCTGGAACTCTACGCGACCGGAAACTCGGACGCGATGTACCTGGCCGGGCTCATCGCCGACGGCGCCCGCATGACCCTCAGGCAACTCGACCAGTGGGTCGCCGGCGCGAACTGGCACATGCTCGCGGGTTGCGCGGTCCCGTGGGTCGCCGCCGAGCACCCGAAGGCCGTCCTGGTCGCCCTGAAATGGATTGATTCCAAACGGGAACTCACCGCAACCGCTGGTTGGTCGACGTTGGCGGCGGTCGTGGCCACGCGTCCGGACGCGGACTTGCCGGTGGCGGAGTTGGGCGGCCTGCTGGATCGGGTGGCGGACACGCTGGCGTCGGCTCCGAACCGCGTGCGTTACGCGATGAACGGTTACGTCATTTCGTGCGGCACCTATGTGGCGCCGCTGGGGGAGAGGGCGATCGCCACCGCTCGGAAGGCGGGGATTGTGGAGGTGGACATGGGGAAGACGGCCTGCCAGGTGCCGGAGGCGGAAAGCTACATCCTGAAATCCCGCCGTGGCGCGCCCGTCGCGCCCAAGCGCAAGTCGGCGCGGTGTTGAGTCGGTCGGCGGGCGGACAGGTCCGAGGGTGGTGGGGGCGTTGACCGACCCACCGAGGGAAGGGACAGTCGCGCCGTGAATCCTTCGCCCGGCGATGCGGTCCCTGATCCGGAGCAGGTCGATGCGGGAGAATTGCTCGAGCAGGTCTACGCGGAATTGCGTGGATTGGCGGCCCGTCGCCTCGCCATGGAGTCGCCGGGCCAAACCCTGCGGGCCACGGCGCTGGTCCACGAGGCATGGTTGAAGCTCGGGGCGGGGGAGGGACCTCGGTGGAGGAACCGGAACCATTTCTATGCCGCCGCGGCCGAGGCCATGCGCCGGATTCTGATCGATCAGGCTCGTCGCCGCAGGGCCTCCCGCCACGGAGGTGGCTGGTTGCGTCTCGACTCGGCGGATCTGGACGACCTGAACGTCGCCGAGGGCGGGCGCGAAGGCGCGGAGGCTCACGATGACCGGCTCGAACGGTTGGACGGCGCGATCGACGGAATGGCGGCTGGTCATCCCGAAAAGGCGGCCCTCGTCCGTCTGCGATTCTACACCGGGCTGACGATCAGTGAGGCGGCCTCGGTGCTGGGGATCTCGCCGGCGACGGCGAAACGTCATTGGACCTTCGCCCGGGCCTGGCTATTCCGCGAACTCACGCGGGGAACCCTCAACAAATAGACGAGGGCGAGGCTGGCCACGGCGAACCCGGCGAACCCAAGCGTGAAGATGAAGGGCACCCGGGGAATCAGGGCGAGATCCACCAGCAGGTAGCTGCCGAGGGCCAGGCCCGCCAGCGCCCCGACGAGCATCCGCCAACGGCCGCGCCAGGCTCCGATCGCCAGGAAAGCGATCGCCGCCCCGAGATAAAGCCCGACGTCGACTTGGACCAGGGGAACGTCCCGATTCGCGTTGGCGTTCATGAAGAGCGCGCCTTCGGTGTGCAGGAGGCTGGCGACTTCGAGCACGCGCGCGACGCGGCGAAGGTCCAGGCTCGCGGCCCGTTCCGCCACCAGCATGAGGACCAGGAACACCACGCCATTGAGCGCGAACGAAAGCGCTTGCAGGCGGTCCGGGGTCAGGTAGTCGCCGGGCGAAAAACCCAGCAAGCCCAGGGTTGGGCCGTCCAACGCCATCACGTCCAGTGAACCCAGCAGCGCCAGCACCGCCAACAGGTGAAACGGGAGGGACCACCGGACTCGGCCCGCCCGCTCGAATCCCAGCGCGACGACTTCCGCCGCCACCAGGGGCAGGCACCCGAGCGCCTGCCGATGCGGAGGCCAGTCGAGCCAGCCGAAGTTCAGCAACACAGCCCCATACGTCGCCGTTCCCAGGACGGCCGTCGTCCAGGCGAAACCGGTCATTCGCAAACGCGCCAGGGCGCCGGCCGAGAGAAGCGTCGCGACGAGGCACGACGCCAGAATCTGCTGGTTCGTGAAGGCGTCGCCCAGGAGTTGCCCCACCTCCAGGCTCGGCGACGCGAACCACTGGAGTTCCTTGAGCAATGTCAGGGTCGCCGGGACCAGGGATAGCGCCGCCGCGGCGAGGAACGACGCGGCCGCGAGCGCCTCCTGGCGACGGTCGGCGAGGATACCCACCGCGAGCAGGCCGGCGGACGCGCCCACCGGGACCAGCCATCGCCAGGGCGCGGCGACATCGGCGCGCGCCAACCAGACCATCAGAACGGCGGCGACCACGACGATCCAGGTGCTGGTGTAGAGCACCGTCTGCGCCAGGGTCAGACGTCGCGCATCGATGATCCAGTGGTCCTCGTCCGCCAGCAGCCGGCGGTGCATCAGCTGCAACTGATCCCGTTCCTCCCGCGAAATGATCCCCTGCGTCTCCCAATGGGTCGCGTCGTTCGAGTACTCGCTGACCCGGCGCCGGAGCAGGTCGTCGTAGAGTCGGGGCCTGAGGCGCACCGGTTCCCCGGCCAGAAACCGGCCCAGTTCGAGCACCAGCGTTCCCGCCGTCGGGCGGTCGTCTGGATTCCACGCCAGACAGGCGAGCACGAGCGCCTGCAAGTCCTCGGGCACGCCCATCGCCACGTCGCGCAGGAACGGGGGTGCCGTCGTGGCGATGGCTTCCAGCACTTCCGCCACGCTTCCTCCCGGAAACGGGGGCCGCCCCGTGAGCACCTTGAACATCAGGCTGCCCAGGGAGAACACGTCCGACGCCGTCGTCAGGGATCGCCCCAGCACCTGTTCGGGCGAGGCGTAGAGCGGGGTGCCCTCGAATCCCCGCCCGGTTCGCCCCGCCTCGCTCAGTGACAACGCCAGGCCGAAATCCAGGATCCGCGGCCGCATCTCGGGGCCCACGATGACATTGTCCGGCTTGAGGTCGCGGTGGACCAGTCCGTGGGCGTGGGCCGCGGCGAGCCCCCGCGCCACCTCCCGGAGAAGCCCCGCTTTTTGCTCGAAGTTCAGGTGTTCCGCGAAGCGATCGATCGCGAATCCCTTCACATACTCCATCACGATCGCCGGCGGCTCGGCTTCGTCGAGCACGGAGAAGATGGTGACGACCGCCGGATCATCGAGAGCCGCGGCCTTCCGCGCCTCCTCGAGGACGCGACGGCGCGCGGCGTCGTCCCCCGCGCTTTGACGGAGCACCTTGATCGCCACCTTGCGACCCAGTTTCTCATCCTGCCCGGCATAGACGATGCCGAGCGCGCCCGCTCCAATCCGGCTCTCGATCCGGAATCCCGGAAGCCGGGGCACCGGCTCCTCGGTGCTCGCCTCGACCGCCCGACCCGGGCCCGCCAACGTCCGCACCCGCAGCGCCGCCTCGATCCGCTCGCAGGCTTCGGGTCGGTCCCCGGGATGGGATCGCGCGAGCCGGGTCGCCGCGGCGACGGGTTGGCCGGCCGCGAGCGCCGCGAGGCAATCCATCGCGCAGGCGGCGGTCTCGTCCGGGTCCCGCCTGGGATCCCCGCCGCCCTCCGGCCCGGAGCGGGCCCGACCGCGCCCCTCCCGGGTGTCCAGGAATCCACCCGCGGCATCGTGCGCGGCGATCAACGAACCCACGCTCCCCAGCACGTCCTCGTTCCCCCGGCATTCGTTCGCGAGAAAGGCGTCCCGAACCGTTCCGCGGGCAATTGAATGGCCCGGATAAACAGTGTTTCAACCGAAGGTGATTCCATGCCCATGGCGTCGGGAACTCCGGTCAGTCTCTGCCCCGCGTGGACGGGCGCGGCGAGGAAAATCCCACCGGCGAAGCCTGGTTGACTCCCCCGTTCCATCCCGACACGCGAACCCCTCCCGGCACGGGTTTGATCAAGGCGCCCATCGAGGGGGGTGAATTTTTTGAGCCAATCCGCGCCGGATTTCCGCTTCAAGGGATGGAAGGACACGAACTCACAATGAAAACGCTCCCCACCCGATCCGGAATCCGCTCCCTCGACAGCCGCGCCCTCGCGGTGGCCCTGGCCCTGCTCGCCACGGCGCTGGCGGGCTGCGACATCGCGCGGTCCCGCCAGGTGGTCGGCCGAAAGCCCGCCGACCTGGATCAACGGCAACTCGCAGGCACCTGGCGCGACAGCGAGGGCCGAGCGTATTTCCTACGCGTGGCGGACGCGGCGGACGCCCGGCTCGAACTCGCCACGGTTGAAACCAACGAACGCGGCTTTCAACTGAACCACATGGACATCGTGCTGCGTGAACAGGATGAGGTGCTTCTCGTGAGCCTTCGCGCCACCGGTCCCAAGCCGGAGGAGGACTACGCCTTTGGCCGCGTGGTCCATTCCGAAGGCGCCCTCGTCCTTCACCTCGCCTCGGCCGGGGCGATCCGCCAAATGGCGCTCGACGGAATCCTAGGGGCCGAAGTGACCACGAACTCCGGATCGGGGGAGAGCGCGCGCCACGGCGTCATCGTGACCAACGGATTCGACCGTCTCGCCGCCGCGCTGGCGGCTCCGACCGGGCATAGCCTCCTCGACACCGCCAACCCCATCCTCCTGATACGACAAAAACGCGGGCACGACTGATCGCGGACCGATCGCCGGGAGGATCACCCGCGCGAATCGCCGTCGGAGTGGACCCCCCGGTGACCGGGCGATGCAGCGCGCGCCTACTCCTCGAAGACCTGGGACGAACCGGGTGAGGCGGCCTCGACCGCGAACGGCTGAAATCGCCAAGGGAATCGGGAACTTCCCACCACTCCTGGCTGGCGTCGCAGGCCCATGGAGAGCGAGTCTTCCCCTCGTCATGTCCGATTCCACCACCACCTGGCCCGAACTTGCCGAGTCCCTGTTTGCGAAATTGACCGGACGCGGCGCCGAAGTGACCTACGAGTTTGTGAATCTCGAAGTCGATGTCCCGAACGTCATGGGGCCCGACGCCAAACACGGTCACTGGAAACTGAACGGCATCGTCAAAATTCGGACCCGGGAGACCAGCGGGAAGTGAGCCCGCCCTCCGCACCGTCCGCCTCCGAGGCTTCCGTCGAGTGGATCGCCGACTTGACCCTTGAGTACGAGGGTGCCATCGCGGCCGCTCTCGTCGCCGATGAGCGGAGTTGCGTTCTGCGGATCTCCAACCTGACGGCCTTCAAGAGTCTTCGCCCCGCCCTGGCCGGTTGGAAGGGGGCGCCGAGCGGAGACCGTTGGGAACGACTTGCCCGCGTCCTGCCGGAATGCCTGGCAATCCATCTCCACGGAATTCCGATAGGAAGCTTCCGACCTCTCTCCCCCCTCAACTGGGAAGCCAAGTTGGCGGGGGTGCCCTTCGGGGAACTAGCGATCGACAAGTTGGCCTTGATCCGAGCCTCGCTCAAACGGGAATAGACGGACGGCGGCCCTTGCATTGCCGCCCGGCTTTGCGGCGCGCCCCAAACGTCTCCCCCAAACCGGTGAGACGAGCGACGCCTTGTATGGGATAGCGGGCATCTCCCATAAACTCTACAAAACTTCTACGAATCTTTGACAAGACGCCCGTCCAAGACCATCGATACACACGTCAACGGCTGCTGAGCGGTCGCCCAAAGAGGCTGATAAACCACGAAGCGATCGCCCCCCCCCCCCCCCCGTCCCTCCCCCCCAGCCCCGCGCCTCACCTGGGAAATTGCGGCTTTGTCATCCCCCCTCTCTTCGGCGCCTGCGGGGGATTGGTTCGGCCTTGGCGCGCCGTTTGGCGCCCTTGGGATGCCACCTGACACTCGCGGCTCGGAATGAGGATCGGCTCCGTGGCTTGCCGTCGACCCCCACGCCCCCCGCCCCGGCGGCGTCAGGAGTCGTTGGCCTCGCCGCGCTCACGGCTATCAACCGCGCCCCGCCCCAAACCTCACCTCCCTTCATCATCGCCTCCGCGGCCCGGCGGCGGGAGGTGGCTCCATCGTCTCTGGGCTCTCGCTTTCCGCGGCGGCGACCTACGCCCGCCACAAGATCCGCGTCAATTGCGTCGCGCCGGGCCTCACGCGGACGCCGCTCACGGACTCGCTGACGCGAAATGAACTGACGCTGGCGGCCTCCGCCGCGCTGCATCCCCTCGGGCGGATTGGTGAACCCGAAGAAGTCGCTGGCGCCATCCCCTCTTCGCCGCTTCGGCCCCCTCCTCCCCCCCCTGTCCCCCCCCTCCTCCCCCTCCCGCTCGCCCCTTTCCCCCCGCCCCCCCCCCCGCGCCCTCCCCGCCCCCCGCCCCCCCCCCCCTCCCCGTTCCGCTCCGGGCCTCCGTCGGGGGGCGCCCGCCCCCCACAGCGGCGAGAGGGGCACCTGACTCCCGGCCACCGCTCACCCATCCGTGACAAATCGAATGCCAATTCTTCAGGAGGCTGTTAGAAAGAACATGCCAATGGAGTCCCGGTTCATGAGATTGTTTTCTCTACTATTCCTTTTCCTCATTCCACTCGGGGCATCCGCCGGGGATGCCTTTCAGCCGCTCGATGCGGTGGTGCTGGACAAGGCTGCTTTCGCCCAGTGGTCGGCGGGTGTGGAGTCTCCGATGGCGGAAAGCGAGGCGAAGGATGGCCCACACTCGGTCGTGTGGGCGACGGCGGGCCGGGTCGATTGGCGTGGGACGAAGTTCGGAGCGGGCCGCGACGTGGGTGCGCGGCGTTCGCGCGTCGGGTTCACGAAGCCGGTGTCAACGGGCTCGGTGCTGGTGAGCGGCGGCGGGAAGCTGAGTGTCTTGAAGCGGGACGCGCCTTATCCGGGTGATCCGGCGAATGATTCGCGGTGGGTTTCGGCGGAACGTTTGTTCAACGGCGGGGAGAATGACACCGTGCGCGGCGCTCCGGACGCGAGTTGGCGGCGAGTCGCGGGCGCGGAGAAAATGGACGCGTATTACCCGATGCAACTCGGCGCGCATTGGCTGGCATTTGAAGATGCGGTCTCCACCCGGGCGCTGCGGCCGCGGATCACGGAGGGCTTTCGGTCGGCGCAAGGACACCTCTCCGACAAGGTGAAGGAGGGTCGGCGCGTATGGCTTGGTGAGATGATGGCGCTCGCGCCGTTGGCTGACGGCGCGGCGGAACTGGCGTCGCTGGTCTTGCCGACACAAGCGGAGCCGCCGCCGCCGGGTCAGTACCCGCATGCCATCGGCGACGCGGGCGCGCCCGCGCTCGGCGACCACAACCCGAACCCTATGAACAATCCCAACGGCCTCGCGGTCGATTCGCAGGGACGCGTGTGGGTTGCGGAGTCGGACAACTTCCCCCGCCGCGTGTCCGTCTGGTCCGCCGATGGCCAACTGGCCCGCGCCTTCCATGGCCCCACGGAGTACGGCGGCGGCGGCGGCGTGCTGGACTCACAGGTCTGACAGACACGTCGCCTACAAGAGAGCACTTGGAACATGAGACGACACCTGATCCACGCAATCCTTGTCGCCGTGGCTCCCCACGTCGCGACCGCGACTCCCACCGAAAACGTTGCCTTCCGGGTTTTGCCGGCTCCCGCGGGAATGGACATCGATGGCAAAGTTGGAGATTGGGATCTGTCCGGCGGCATTTTCGCCTGCGACGATGTGGAGACCCGGCGGAACCATTATTCGGTGTGGCTGCATGCCCAGTATGATGCTGGGAATCTTTACCTCTTGGCTCGGTGGAACGACGACACCCCGCTGAACAATCCCGGCCAGACCATCGCCGACTATGGCTTCAACGGTGACAGTCTGCAGTATCGCACGATCACAGGCGGGGGAACATCGCTGGAAAGGGGCCAGCATTTCACGGCATGGCGAGGCCGGGACGGCGCGGATGTGATCACGATCGAGCAGGGAACGGACTTCAAGGAGGGGGTGGTGAAGGACGCCAAGAGGGACGGTGGAGCGCAGCAGGCATTCGCGACGAACGCGGACGGAAGAGGCTATGTGCAGGAAATCGCAATCCCCTGGAAGCTGCTGACACGGGACTCAAAGCCGATCCAAGCAGGCGGCTCCTTGGCGCTCACATTCGAGCCGAATTTCACGATCGGTACGAAGGGCCGGGCGTCGGTGAAGGATCTGTTCAAGGCAGGCGTCAGTCCCGATCGAGTATTCACATTCATGTCGAGCCGGAGCTGGGGCACCGCGACCCTGGAAGCAGGAAGCACGGGCAGGACGCAGCCGGTTCGTCTGGCCGATGCGCGGGAGTTCCCGGTGAGGATGGAGGACGGAACGCCGGTCGTGGACTGGAGCGGGCTGATGAAATCAACGGAACTGGCCGGCTTCAAGCCGATCGAATTCGTGATGCCGGAGGACGGCTTTGTCTCCATCAACATCGAGAACTCGGAGCGACGCGTTGTGCGGCAGTTGCTGAACTCATCGTTCCTTCCCAAGGGAACCCATAGGGTGAAATGGGACGGCCTCACGAACCCGTCCTGGACGCGGCCGGGACAGCCAGTCGTGGCCGGGGAATATGAATGGAGCGGGCTCACCCATGCCGGTATCGGGCTGAAGCTGCGGGGTTGGGCGGGGAATGGTGGGATCGCTCCGTGGGACACCGCGGATGGCTCCGGCAACTGGGGCGGTGACCATGGGCTTCCCAGCGCGGTGGCTGCCGAAGGTCGGCGGGTCTTCATCGGATGGGACGGCGCGGAAGCGGGCAAGGCAGTGCTGGCCTGCGACCTCGACGGCAAGCCGCAGTGGGGCAACAACCGCGCGGGTATCGCCGGCGTGAAGAGCCTCGCGGTCAACGCTGGGATTCTGTACGTCCTCGGGGGCGGGGCGGGAGCCGACGCGGACGGAGCGAATCTGTACAAACTGAACGCCAAGGATGGCAGCTATCTGCGGTGGGGAGACGGCGAACTTGCCGACGTGAAACTCAAGTCCCTCTGGGCTTCGGACGCGCCGATCAAGCCGGCGAAGGCGGACGAGGTCTTTTTCAAGTCCGGCGAGCTGTGGCTGGCCTTCCACGAGGACGGAATCCTGGCCCGGATCGACCCGGTGACCGGCCTGCTGCGAGAAACCCGGCCGGCGCTCGCCGGGGGCGCCCGGAAGGCATTGGCCGAGACAACCGGCCCCGATGGCTTGAACTTCAGCGCGACCGGCGGTCCGGATCACCAGATCGTGGTCCGGAAGGGGAAGGACACGGTGTTGACCATCGGGCGGAAGGGCGGACGGGCACTTCTGGGGCCCTGGCAAGCGGACGGTCTGCGCGATGTCGCGAGCATGGCGCTGGACTCGGCCGGAAAGCTTTGGGTCGCGGAGGCGGACGGAACGCCGAAGCGGATCAGCGTCTGGGATCCGAAAGGCGGGAACCTGATCACCGAATTCTTCGGCCCAAGCAGCTACGGCGCGCTCGGCTCGGCGATCTGTCCGGTCGACCCTGACGTCATGGTCGGCCAAGGATGCGAGTGGCGGCTGGATCCCAGGACTGGACGAGCCCGGGTGACGTGCGTGATCACCCGCGATGGCATGGAGAATTCGCGGTTCGCCATCGGCGACAATGGTCGCCTCTATCTTGCGGTTGCCAGTCGGTGGGCCTTCGAAGCCGGAACGGTGAAAATTTTTGAGCGCGTGGGGGATGCCGAATACAAGGTGCGCACCGTCTTCCACCCCGCGGGGGAGGGCAAGACCGCGACGACCTCCGTTTGGACGGACGCGAACGGCGACGAGCAGGAGCAACCCGAGGAGGTGCGGAGCGCCGAGGGGAGCTTTCGCTTCAGCGCCTGGTATATGAATCTCGGACCGAAGCTGAGCTTCACGTCCGGCGATCGCCTCTTCAAGACGACGGGCTTCACCCCGTGCGGCGCGCCGGTGTACGACCTCACCGCTTACACCAAGATGCCCGCACCGGGCATGGCTTCGGCGGATGATTCGCTCGTCCTCCAACCGGGACGGTATGGCGAGGCGCATTCCGTCCTGAACTGCTTCGACATTGGATCAGGGGAATTGCGTTGGAGCTATCCGGACAACTTCGTGGGCGTCCACGGCTCCCACAATGCCTGCCCGGCCGAAGTCGGAATGATTCGGGGCTCCTACGGGCCGACCGGCAGCGTGAAATTGCCGAGGCCTGTCGGGAACATCTGGGTCTTGCCGACGAATGTGGGCGAATGGCACATCCTGACGGAGGATGGCTTCTACCTTACGCGGTTGTTCGAAGGCGATCTGATGAAGATCCGATGGCCTGACGCCGCATCCCCGGGCGCCGATATGTCCCATTGCCCGCCCGGCATGGGCGGCGAGGATTTCGGTGGAAGCGTCACGCTGGGCATCGACGGAAGGCTCTACATCGAAGCCGGCAAGACGGCGTATTGGAATCTTGAGGTGACTGGCCTGGACACCGTGAAGGCCCTGGCCGGAGCCAGGATCCGCATCTCGGAAGGGGACGCCGCCAAGGCGCTTGAATTCCGGGAGCAACGATTGCAGTCGGCGGCGGGAACCCGTCGACTGACGCTCCGTAGACTCACCCCGCAAGCCACGGGCAACCTCGAAGAGGACTTCGCCGGAACGGATACCGTCCGCTTTCAGAAGTCCGCCGATACGAAAGTCCGAATCGCGGCATCGTATGACGACCAGAAGCTCCACCTGGGCTGGGACGTGCGCGACGCAACCCCATGGATCAATGGCGCGGAGCAACCCGAGGACTTGTATCTCAGCGGCGACACCGTCGACTTCCAGCTCAGCACCGACGCCAAGGCGGACGCAGGACGCGACAAGCCGGTGGCGGGGGATCTCCGGCTGAGCATCGGAAACTACAAGGGCACGGCGACCGCCGTGGTGTATCGCCCGGTTGTGGACAAGCAGCAGCCGAGCACACCGAAACGATTCAGCTCCGGCGTGGTTAGGGAGTACACCGTCGCCGATGTGGCCGTGATCGCGAACGCGGAAATCAAAGTCACCCATCTCAGCGGCGGCTACGTGGTCGAGGCCGCGATCCCGCTGGCGAGCCTGGGACTGGAGCCGACGGCCGGACAGACCCTGCGCGGCGACTTCGGCGTGACCTTTGGCGACCCGGCGGGTCGTCGCACGCGTCTCCGCTCCTACTGGAGCAACCAGAAGACGGGAATCGTGGACGACGCGGTTCACGAACTGATGTTGGAACCGAAAAACTGGGGCGAACTGCAAATCGTGCAGTGACGACCGTTTTTCACCTGCCAAGAATGATTGGCATTGCCCAATCGCGAACAACTTCAACCGACCGCGGAGTGGAGAACCGTTCGAGCCGCATCTGAGCCTATTCCGTCGGCGGCGGAAGGCTCCAAGCTCGACAGGCGCGTCACGCCGGACGGGTTCCCCGGCACCGAGGAAAGGTGGTGCAACCCCAGAACTGACTCCCGGTACCCGTGCCCCGCCGCGAAGTTCGCAGGACCATGGGCTCCCCGCACCGCGGACAGGCAGGGGCTGCCTCGCGGTTGGCGTTCCCCGATTCCGACTCCTCGGTCGCCACATTCGTCGAAGCTGGCGTCCGCACCGACTTGATCAGGCTCAGCAGTTCCGGCCCATCAATCAAACGAACCGGCTTCCCGGAAGCGAACTCGCGGGCGTCGGGGGTAAAAGATCCGGAGGTTACGATGATCGCCTCGGCGGCACCCTCGGCGGACAAGATGCCGAACTGCTCGCGAACAACCTGCACCCCGACCGACCGTTGCCGCCACTGCTTGCACTGAACCAGGGAAGTCGCCCCGTTTCGCCTAAGCACTAAGTCCACGCCGCCGTCAGCACCACCACCCAAGGTCTCCTCGACATCGTAGCCTTCGCGGCGGAAGGCCTCACCGACAATGAACTCGAAGTCCTTCCACGGCGTGGAACGAAGGGATTCCAGGCTGGTTTGCCGGTCGACGAGGGCTCGTCGCTTTGCCCTAAAGAGGGCGCTCAAGATCGAGATCAAGACGAAGAGTCCCGCCCCATAGCCCGCAAGGGATCGACCACCAGAAGCTATGCCTTCCACGATCGAGCCTCTTCCAGAGCTCAATGCCGGCAGCACAAAGCGGAGCCCGACGAATACGAGGGCGCCCAGGATCAGGCTGACCCACCACGGCCCAAGGAGGAGACCTTCAAGAAGGCTACTTTGACGGCGTTTCATGATCGTGGTGTCAGCGGGCGAGGTCGGGTTGTTCAGGCATGGCGTCGAGTTTCAATCCAAGTATTTCGGATCAACTTCGATTCCGGCTTTGTTCAGCATCTCCACCAGTTTTTCGCGGACCGATTTCACCCGGTGATGTTCCTCTTGATTCGCGATGCAATGGCTCACCGCCTCCCGGGAGGTTGGGCTGACGGTGAACGCGGCGTAGCCCTCCTGCCAAGCGAATGCGTTCAGGCCGATCTCTCCATGAACCACCTACCCGTAGCCGCGGACGTCAGTCCGCGCCATCTCCGGACTGGAAGTCGGCGCCGACTGACGTCGTCGGCTACGGTTCATGGTCCCAATACGTGTCCAATTTTTGGAAAACTTCGCTCCCCATGCACCCAGATCGAGGATGCCCTTTTCAATTCCCGCAGGACATCGGATAGGCAATGCGTGGCTTTGAACCCTCCGGGTTCACGGTGGTCCGGTGGTGTCGTCGCTCTACTCCGCAACCACCGGCTGACTTCGGCAACCCATCACCCAACAACAGACCCATGAAAGCCCCAACCCATCGCTCCGTTCTTCTAGCCGGCCTCACCCTGATCGGTGTCGCGGCGAGCCAACTTCCCGCGCAAGCCGGCAATCCGGAGACCATGCCCTGGGAATTCTCAATTGCTCAGAGTGTGGCCGCGTTCGTCGATCCGGGAACCGTCGTCACGAAGGGGCTTCCTCAACCCCGCCCTAGCGAATCAATTCCTCGCCGCCCGACGGGCGGAATTGGGCACGGAGACTTTGGGTGGGTATTCCTCGGGACGCCTGACCAATCTCCTCGATCGGAGTGTCGCTCCTTGGAAGGCGGTGAACCTTCTCTACCCGGACGGTCAAGGTGGCTGGGATGTGGCCGCCTTCTATCAGATTGCCCATGCCACGGGCCACATTCTCCACATGAGCTCGCTATCCAACACAGATGCCTCCGGCGGAGTCCTGGGCGAGTTCGCCATCATCGAGGGAGCCGGACGTTTCAGCGGAACGACGGGTAGCGCGACCTTCGAAGGTCTACCGGTTGAGCCAGTAGAAAGTGTTCCGAGCCGCCCCCGCCGCCTCCGCCTCAAGTGGGCCGATTGGTGTCTTGGCCCCCGTTTGTCCGGTTCCTTTCGATTCCGATTCCGATTCCGACGCCGACCCCGAGCGCGATCCGTTACTCCGACGCGTGGCCGATGGTTTCCAGAGGTGCCACGTGGCCGTCCATGAAGACGGCGTTCTTGCCGGGCTTGGGCGAACGCGGGTGGCAATTGTCGTAATCGAGCAGGAGCGGAGTTGTTCCCGGGGGGAGCGACAGGACGAAGTTGGTGATTCCTCCGGAAGGGTCTCCGGGTCTCAGTAATAGGAACGCGCTGTCGGTTCGCGTTTCATCCAAGCGATGACCATTCAGATCGGCGTTCCATTCGTAGCTCGAGCCTTCGGCGGCGAACCGGCCTCCTTGATCGAGCGGGCACTTGAAGACGGTCGCGGCATTTGTGTTCGTGCCGGCGGTTCCGCCGACGTGGATCGCCAGGACGTCGCGGATCCGCGGCAACGGGTTTCGGGGATCGATGGGTTGCGTGGGAAGGATCTCCGCGCTCGGCAGGCGGTCCTGGTTGTCATCGGCGTAGACGCGCGTGGCGATTCCCAGTTGCCGGAGATTGTTCACACAAACCGCGTTGTAAGCTTGGGCCTTCGCTCGGCCTAGAGAGGGCAGCAGCAGGCTCGCCAGAACCACAAGGATGGCGATGACCACAAGCACCTCGATGAGTGTGAACGCGCGACAGGAATACCGGAGGGCCGATCGGTCGCGCACTTCCGAGCGACGGCTGATCTCAAGAGTTTGGATTTTCATGGGAAGGGGAAACGATTCAGGCATCGCGGGTTGGGGTCTTGAACCGTAGCCGCCGACGTCAGTCGGCGCTGACTACCTGTCAGGAGATGGCGCGGACTGACGTCCGCGACCACGGTCGGGCGGGCATCGGTTTCTCATCCACCGGGGCCTCGCCCGCTTCTCGCGAACTCGACCCGTTGTTCCGGAGTGAAGTCTGTGAACCGCCGCGCCGGATCGGGAGGACGGAGCATCTGGCCGGGCCTGGGTGGGCCGGACGGCGTCTCAACCCCGACGTCCATGCGCGTCCGGCCGGACTTGGATGGGCCAGTTGGCGTTTCAGTGGTGATGCCTTGGGTCGGTTCGTGGGAAGCAGGCGCGCGCCAGGCCGGTCGGGCGAGCCACAATCCAGTGGCGGCGAGCACCGCCGCCACCGGCAGGAGGAGGTGTTTCCTTTTCATAGGGTTTTGTTCTTCGACTTAAGCCTCAATTCCGTTTTCACGACCCCAGTATGCCCGTATCCCCGGGACCTGGCTTTCGATTTGGAACGAAGGCGGGAAATCCCGGCGCGAAACGCCGACGACGAGGAACGAACCCGAGCCCAGCGGAGTTGATCGCACGGAGGGGAGACGCCCTCGGCGGCGCGACAAATGCTTCGCGAGACCAGCCAAACGGCTCGGGTTGAGCAGGTTTGTGAAACCCTTCCGCGGAATGGAGATCCAGGGCTCTATCGGAATTCGAGCTTCTGCTGGATTTCGCGAATCGGACGGGTGGTGGGATAGGACTTCCCGCTCTTCAGCACGACCAGGTTCTCGCCCTTGAACATGGGTTGGAGCTCTCGGATCTGGCCGATGTTGACGATGACCGAGCGGCTGATGCGTAGGAACTGTCGCGGGGGGAGATGGGATTCCAACGAACTCATGGACTCACGCAGGGCATGATTCTCCTTGCCGACATGCACCACGGCGTATTTTCCGGCGGCCTCGATGGCCTGGATGTGGTCCACCTCCACAAAAATGACCTTCCCCGGGGTTTTGACGGCCAAACGAGTGAGTCGCCCCGCGGGTGCCGGCGTTTGACCTAGGAGCGCTAGAATCCCGTGGGCGGCGACGCCCGCCTGTTGGTTGGCAAGGAACTCCCTCGCCCGATGGACCGCTTCCTTGAATCGGGAGGGCTTGAAGGGCTTCAAGAGGTAATCCAACGCGTTCACCTCGAACGCCCGAAGGGCGTGCTGGTCATAGGCCGTCGTGAAAATCACGACCGGCAGCAACGCCCGCGGGATTCGTCGCAACACCTCGAATCCATCCATGTCCGGCATCTGCACGTCGAGAAACACCAGGTTGGGCCGGGTTGACTGGATCTGGTCGACCGCCTCGAAACCGTCTTCGCATTCGCCGATGACCCGCGCGTCGGGTTCCTCGCTCAACAGCAGGCGAACACGCTGCCTCGCCAACGGCTCGTCATCCACGATGAGCGCCTGGATCTTCACGCGGAAGGCTCGCTTGAGACGGCTGGAACGGGCGCAGGCCTCAATCGAAAGGGGAGGTGAATATCGACCCGGCAGCCCTGGGGTTCGGCTCTCCCCAAAGTGAAGCCGTGGTCCTGGCCATAGAGTCCCTGAAGTCTTGCTCGGGTGTTGGCGAGCCCAATGCCGGGTCGTTCGGAGCTGATCAGGTCGGCGCCCGGCAAGCCCCTGCCGTCGTCCCGGACAACGAGGTGCAGCTGCTGGTCCTCCCGTGTTGCTTCGATCGAGATCAGGCCCGGGCCTCGGCGAGGTTCGATGCCGTGGCGGATGGCGTTCTCGATCAGCGGTTGAAGAATGAGGGCCGGAACCATGGCTTTCATGAGTTCCTCCGGAACGCTTCGTTCCACTCGAAGCCGTTCACCAAAACGCTTTTGTTCAATGCCGATGTATCCCCCGATGAATTCGAGCTCTTGCCCCAGGGGTATCTCGTCCTCCATGGAGTAGAGAGAGCGGCGCAGCAACTCGCTCAGGTCGCCCAGCATCTCGTCGGCGGCTCGCGGGTTGACGTAAACCAGCGCGGCGATCGAGTTCAGTGTGTTGAACAGAAAATGCGGGTTGATCTGCATGCGCAGCGCCTGAAGCTTGGCGCTTGTCAGGCTCGCCTCCAATTCGGCCGCGCGCCGCTCCCGCTTCTGCGAGTTCCGGTAATTTGTGACGGCCTGGCAAACGCCCACCAAGGACCAATAGACCAGAACGTCCAAGGCGGCGCGGAGACCAAGAAACACGCCGAGCGCGATGGGTGGCCCCACCAAATCAAGCGACCGGCGAGGTGGAGATGGAGGGATTGGAAGGCGCCGACTTGGATGCTGGGCCTCCGGACCGTCCGTTTTCAATTCGGGCGGCGGCCCTGGCGCCTCCGAACGTTGCGGATAGGGGAAGATCCGGGCGACAGCGCGAAAAGTAGTCCGATTGGTGCCGACGATCAGGAGGCAGGCCAACCCATGGAGGCCAACATTCCGAAGGAGGTTCCTCCGTTCGAAGGGAAAGCGGAAGGACAGCCACGCGACGGCGGGGAGGAACAGAAGCCAGAGCGCCCAGAAAGACCCTCCGAAGCTGATCGCCTCGGGCCACGAAACACGGTTGGTCAACGCGAGGGGAGCCGCGAAGAGCAGCACGAGGGCGCCCCACAGACCCAGCGCGGTCGCCACAATCGCCACATTGCGAGCGATTCGGCCGTTGCCGCTCGTCGGGTCATGTCGCCGGAATGGGTCCAAAATCGGACCAAGCAAACCGGGCGGGGGAGGCTGGGTCAAACCCTACCGGCCGAAGACGCGGAGGAGGCCTT
This sequence comes from uncultured Verrucomicrobiota bacterium, assembly GCA_942490575.1. Taxonomy (GTDB): domain Bacteria; phylum Verrucomicrobiota; class Verrucomicrobiia; order Limisphaerales; family CAIMTB01; genus CAIMTB01. The sequence continues at coordinate 35,017 of CALNYA010000038.1, read as the reverse complement.
GGGAGATGCGGGGGGAGGACAGGTAGCGTTCCCATCCGCCTTCGAGGCGGAAATCATACTGGAGGACCAGGCCCACCATGTGCCCGCCCTGGCTGTCGTCGCGGAGGGCGTCGAAGCCGTAGCCGTAGAAGGCGGTGACGATCCAGTCGCGGCGCGGGGAGCGCCAGCCGACGCCGCCGCCGACGCCGGAATTGGAGCGGGCCGGGTATTCGAGGCCTTCGAGGAAATCGATGCTGGCGGTCGCACCGAAGAGCGCGAGGCGCCAGGAATTGTCGCGGCTGATGCCGAAGGAGTAGTTGCCGCTGAGGAGGAGGAAGTTCTCGGCGGTGAATTCGTCGTGGTAGTACCCCGGGATCATGAGCGGGAACTCGCTCGCGTAGGGCAACATGCCGCCGAGTCGGTAGGCGGAGAGGCGATCGGACTTGATGCTTCCTCCCGAGGTGAGGGCGAATTCGACGTCGTGCCGCCGGTCCTCCGTGGTGTAGCGGCCCAGGATCCGTCCCCAATAGAGCTGGGAAAAGTCCTGGAGTTCGCGGTCGCCGTCGAAGCCGTAGGGCCCGTTCTGAAGGCGCCAACGGGCCTCATACCAGGCGGAGACCTCCAGGGCGAACGGGGAGCGAAGGTCGGGTTCCTTGCCACCCCACCGCAGGCCGGCGCGGACGACGGGATCCGTGTGATCGGGGGGTAGTTCGAACTGATCGTCGGTGTCGTCGTCGCGGACGTAGAAATCCCCTTCGAACGTGCCGGACAGGACGCCGAAGAGGGGAACTCGATCGTCGGGATTGAAGACGTGGTAGGCGGCGGCGCCGACGGTGTAGCCGTGGCCGGTGAAGCTTTCGCCCTGCTCCCATTCCCCGAGTCGAATCTCGTTGTGGGTGCGGGCGAAGCCGCCGCCGGCGGCCAGGAGTCCCAGGTCGGTGTTGGGGCCGAAGGCGCGCTTCCAACCGAGTTGGGCATCGACCCAGACGGGCGCGACCGCGGCGCGAAGGGTCCAGTCTTCGCGGAGGAAGTTGGTCTGGTTGTGCAGGTAGAAGGCGTAGATGGAGAGCGGTGTCTTGCCTTCGATGGGCTGGTTGTAGCCGACGTGGAGGAGTCGGCGCTCGGTGGGGTCGACTTGCCCGAGGGCCTGGAAGTGGAACGTGATCGCGAGCGCCAGGAGGCCGAGGGTGGGCAACGACGTCCGGCAGGTCGTCGCGGTGGAAGCGGTCATGGGAACGGAGGCACCCGGCTGCACAGCGGCGAGCTTGGGCAGCCACGGCGCGGGGCGCAAGCCGGGGGACGGGAGGGCGTGAGATGAGGGACGGGGGCGTGGGATGAGCGACGGGGGCTGGGAGTCGGCGGGGGGACTGGGGGATGGGGTTGGGGGAGATGGGACGGATGGGTGGTAGAGGCGGGCGAGTTCCAGGAGGAGGGATTCCAGATCCTGGTAGTAGCGGTCCTCGGGGACGGACGATTTCCGGTCGCGGAGGGAGGCGATCTCGACTTCCAGGTGATCCCTTCGGGCGCGGACTTCGGGCGAGAGTTCGTTCTCGGCGGCGCTTCGGACGAGGTGCATCTGGTGGGCGCGCAATCCGTCGACGGCCGCGCCGTCCTTGGAGCGTTTCGTGGGGTGAAGTCCCCGGAACCAGGCGGACGGTGTTCCGAGACCGTCGCCGTTGTCGTCGATCAGGGAGTGCTCGGTGGCGAGTCGGCCTTCGGTTTTATAGAACTCGGCGACTTCGAACGAGGCGCTGAGGAAGGCTTCGAGCAGGGAGGTCTGACCATCGCGATCGAGGTCAGCCTCGGGATTGGCGACGGCGTCGGCGAAGCGGCTGCCGAATCGGGTGTAGTTGACTTCGTTGCCGCTGCGGGTCGCTGAGACGACGACGCGGTTGGAGCCGGAAAGCGGCTTCAGGAAGGGGGCGCTCGCGGAGGCGGTGTTGAGGATGGCCAGGCGGCGTCGGAAAGGTTGGAGCCACTCGACGAGATTGGAGGCGGAGAGGTCCGGACCGCGGAGATTGAACCGCGCGTCCCGTCCGTCGAAGGTCCCGTGGCCAATCAGAACGAGCCAGACGTCTTCGCCCTCCTTGGGAGTGTTCTCCAAGGTTCGTCGGAGGCGGGTGAAATCGTCGAGGCCCGGGGGTTCGTTGGTGGGCGACAAGCCGATCGTGGTGAGTTGGGCCGAGGCGGCTTGGCAGGCCTTTTCCCAGGTCGCGGCCTGTCGAAGGAAATTGGTGCCGAACTCGGATTCGCCGGCGGCGCCGACGACGACGATGACGGTGGGGGCGGAGGAGGGCGGGGTGGTTGGGGCCGCGGGGGTGGCGGGGTCGGATGCGAAGGAGAGCGGCGCGAGGAGATTGGCGGAGAGGCCAGCCAAGATCAGGGATAGCAGCCACGAGTTGCGACTCGCGGATAGGGTCTTTGAACCGTAGCCGCCGACGTCAGTCGGCGCTGATCTCCCGCCCGGAGATGGCGCGGACTGACGTCCGCGGCTACGAGAGGGGCGGTTGGGCATGGGCGGTGGGATCACGGGAGTCCTTTCACCCGGCGGAGGCCCCATTCGGCGACGAGGCACGCGAGGGCGAAGGCGAAGAGGTAGGGCGTGTGCCAGGCGGGGTTGGACCATGATTCCATGACCGGCGCGGTGCGGGTGGGGAGCTCCTTGACGAAGCCGCCCAGATCCCCGGCCTCGATGACGCGGCCGCCGGTTTTTCGGGCGATCTCCTCGAGGAGGGAAAGGTTGGGAACGAGGGAGCTGAATTCCTCGGCGACGGGGTCGCTCGTCCAGCCCGTTTCGGCGCGTCCCTCCTCGGCGCCGAGGGAGTTCAGCACGCGGGCTTTGGCGCGGAAGCCGCCGGTGGCCCGCGGGATGTAGGTGGCTTCGTAGAGCCCGGGCTCGGAAAGGGCGGGTTCGGCGCGGAGCGTGAGCGGCGCGTTGGTCGACCCGACGCCGAACGCGACCGGCTCCACTTCGATCGAGACGGCGGCGTTGTCGGCGGGCTGGAACTGCGGGTCGCGGACGCGGACTTCGACCCGGATGGCGCCGTTCGGGTCCTCGGGGACCGGTTCGGAGGAAATCTCGACCCGTTTGGGAATATCGGAGACGAGCCATCGGACCAGCTGGCGCCAGGATTTCTCCATGTCCGAACGGGCCTCGGGGCTTTGCATGCCCCAGCGCCAGAAGTCGCCGATCAGGAGGGCGCCGGTGCGTCCCCGGCCGAAGCGTTGGACGGCGAGGGCGGGGACCTCCTTGCCCTGGGGATCCTTGGCGGTGGCGATGACGGAGGCGCCGGGCTTGGGGTCGCGGATGCGGTTCGCGACGAGGAACGGCGGCATGTTTTCAATGCGGCCGCGTTCCTCGGCTTCGGTGTCGCGAAGGCGGGCCCAGGATTGGAGCCATCCGTCGCGGCTCAATTCGAAGCGGAGCGGCACGCTCTCCGTTTGGGATCGGGCGGGGTCGAGGTAGACGGGGAGCATGTCACCGATGGGGGTGCGGTAGTAGCCGCCTTCGCGGAACGACTCCATGCCGCCTAGCATGAGGAGTCCCCCGCCGCGTTCGGTGACGAAGCGCTGGAGGACGGCGGCCTGATCGGGGGCGAAGAACCCGCTCTCGACGTCGTCGAGAATCACCGCGTGGTAGGCGAAGAGCTCCTCGGGGGTGCGGGGGAAGCCGTTGCGGAGTTCGAGTTCGTCGCGGGTGTCGAGCCGGACGAGGACGGGTTGGTCGTAGCGTTCGACCGCTTCGGGGGATTGCTCGCCGAAGCCGCGGAAGAGGGGGTTGCTGGTTTCCCCGGCGCGCCCGCGGAATTCGAACTTGGGTTCGCGGCGGGCGACGCGGATGAGTCCGACGAGTTCGACCTCGCGATCGGCCTGGACGGCGCGCTTGAGGAACTTGAACTCCCAATTGGGACGGCCCGAGACGTAGAGGATGCGGTACGGGCCCTGTTCGCGGTTGACGGCGACGATGCGGGCGTTGTTGGCGAGCGTGGCTTCGGAAGCGGACGCGAGGTTGGTTTGCAGACCGGGGTTGAGGTCGGCGGGAGTGCCGACCCGGAGCTGGTAGAAGGAGAGACCCGGCTCCTCGGGTCTGAACTGGAATCGGACGGAGGCGGAGTCCGAGGCGCGGGCGGTGTCGACGACCTGTACGCCGACGGCGAGACCTTTCTGATCGAGAAGTTGGGCCCGGACCGCTTCGCCGGCGAAGCCAGCCGTGCCGATCTCGGCCTGGAGCGTCACGGGCGCGTCCTCGAACACGGAGGTGGTGACGCCGACCTGGGCGATGGAAAGGTCGCGGGTGTTTCCGGGTTGGCCGATGACGACGGGGTACACGGGGGGAACACCGGTGAGATCCGGACTGCTTCCGGCGATGTCGGTGGCGTTGCCGTCGGTGAAGAGGAGGGCGCCGGCGAGCGGGCGGCCTTCGAAGCGGTCCCGGAGGGATCGGAGGGACGTGGCGAGCGCGGTGCCGCGGCCCTCGAATTGGAGCTCCCCGAAGTCGCGCGTGGATTGGAGGCGGGTGTCGAAGGCGTACCGGCGGACCTCGAAGTCCTCGGCGAGATCGGCCTGCCAGGGCGACGTGGCGGGGGCGACGAGCGTGTGGAGTTGGTCGCCGCGCGACTTCGGATCGCCGGAATCGTGGATCTGAAGGCTTTGGCTGTTGTCGGCGAGGACGGCGAAGAGATTGGCGCCGGGTCGGACGCGTTGGCCGGACCAGAGCGGTTCGAGGAGACAGGCGGCGAGGGCGGCGATGCCAAGGATCTTGAGGATGGGCCCGAGCCAGCGAGCCGTCGAAGGCGGGGCGGAGAAGTAGCCCCAAACGAGAAGGCCCGCCGCGACGGCGAGGACTCCGGCGACGGGCCAGAGCCAGCTCCACGCGGAGAAGGTGAGTGTGGCGATCAGCAGCATTTATTTAGCGGTCCTTGCCAAGTTCCTCGTAGTACCGGCGGACGAGTTCGGAGAAGCGGGTGGGGACGGGATCGCGATCGATGGGCACGATGCCTTCGCCGGATCCGCGGCGGGCGAGTTCCTCCTGGATGCG
>CALNYA010000038.1:0-27500 GCA_942490575.1 uncultured Verrucomicrobiota bacterium | reverse complement strand
CGCCGGCGGGGGCGTTGGCGCCGAGTTCGACGAACCGGGTATCCTGGCCGACGAGATTGAAGCCGAGGCCGTAGGCGGGCATGCCGAAGTCGTCCCAGGCGGTCCCGTTGAAGGCGAGTTCCTCGATCGCGGAGGGGCGCTGGTCGCCTCGCGGTGACGTGAGCTTGAGTTCGGGCGTGCGATTGGGAACGACGTCGAACGTGAACTGGACGGGGGTCTTGTTGGTGCGGCCTTCGGCGTCGACGAGGACGAGGTTGTAGGCGGCCTTGGTGAGGAGCGGGTGGGCGAGGAGTTGGGCGGTGACGGCGTTGGTCGTGAGCGTCAGGGGGAGATCCGGTTCGCCGGCTTCGCGGGCGATCAACCTGGCGGAAGCGACGGGTTTATTGAGCTGAAGGGCGAGGTCGAGACGGGTGCCCTCGACGGCGGTGATCCGGCGGGTGTCCTCGATGCGTTTCGGGGGGAGGGCGGTGTATTCGGGGAAGGTCAGGTCGGCGTCGGCGCGATCAAGCCGTGGAAACTCGAACACCTTGATCCGATACTCGCGGGACTTCTTTCCTTCGTATTCGACCCGGTACGACGTGCTGTTGGTGATTCCGGGAAACGAGCCGCCGAAGACGGGATCGGCGAGCGAGCGGGTGAGCGGAAGCCGCCGTTCGGTGGCGGAGGAATTGCCGAGGACGAGGAAGGCGCTGGGGGGCGGCGAACCGAATCGGGCGAGGACGACGAAATCGGTGCCGACTTCGAGTTCGGTGTCGCCGGGGGTGACGTCGATGCCGGTGAGACTAGCGAGGAAACCGCTTCCAGTGGCGCCGAGGGGTGAGCGGAGCTGCGCGAGGGTGAACAGGAAGAGGGCGAGGGCGGCGATGTGGGCGGCCTGGGCGAGACCGATGTGGGCGCCGGGGACGGCGAGGCGCCAATCCTTGCGATGACTGTGGGCCACCGCTTCGCGGAGGACGCGGTCCTGGAAGTAGGTGAGTTCACCGTCCTTGGGTTCCTGCTGTTGGACCGCGGTGAGGAGGAGTCCGCGGAGGTCGGGGTGGGTGTTTTCGATGGCCTCGGCGAGGGCTCCGGGCGCGGGTTTCCCGACGAGTTGGCGGACGGCGACGATCAGGGCGGCCGCGCAGGCGGCCAGGGCGACGGCTGGGAGGGCGAGCGGGAGGGGTGCGCCCGCGACCTCGCGAACGAGGAGCAGGACTCCGGCGGCGAGGGCGGCGACGGCCCAGGTCGACGCGAGGCGTTTCCAGAGGCCAAGTCTCTTTCGGCGCCGGGCGACGGGTTGCAGGCGTGAGGCGAGAAGGGTGGGTTTCATGCGGGGACTTCTCCTGCCGGGGCCCTTTGACGGAGGGACCAGCCGGCGACCGCGGTTTCGGTGAGGAGCACGATCAAGGTGGCGAGAAGGAACCAGCGCCAGAGCTTCTGGCGGCCTTCGGCTTCGGCGGCCGCCAACTGGGCGGCGCGGACGGGGGTCACGTCGGGTTTGGGACCCGTATCGGCGACGGGGGCTCCCACGCGTTCGAGGTCGTCGGGATTCCTGGGAGCGGTGAGGGATTCGGACGGGTCGAGGTTGACCGCGATCCGTCGGGTGACGCCGGCGCCGGTGATTTCGTAGATACCCGGCGCGCTGGTTCCGGTGAATCGGGTCGCGTCCCGGGGCAGGGCGACGGGTTCGCCACCGGGTGGACGGACCATCAGGGGCGCGCCGGAGGTATCGGGAAGGGGGACCGGGGTGTCGACGAGTTGCACCTGGGTGGAGGGGCGAAGGGCGGCTCCGCTCGATTCGATCAGGGAGAAGAGAAGGGGAACGAACTTGGTCGAGAGCGCGAATTGGCTGTCCTCCGGATGCCAGCCACTCGCGAAGACGATGATGCGGCCCTTCTGGAGGGGGATTTCAAGCCAGGCCGGATCGCCGCTGTCGAAGCGCGCGATCACGCGGGCCTCGGGAAGGGTCGCGGCGTCGATGCGGCGGTACTTCCAGAAGTGGATCCGGGTGAAATCGCTGAACCGCGGATCGGCGAAAGCGGCGAGGAGCGGGTGCCTGAAATCGAGATCACCCAGCATGGCGTAGGTGTCGGGCTTTCTCTCCTCGGCATCGATTCCGGGGAGTCCGAGAAGGCGCGCGAGCGTGGCGAGATCCGCGGCGCGGCGCGGCGCGAAGAGGAGCGTGCCGCCGGCGCGGATCGCCGTTTGGAGGGCATCCGCGGCGGGGGCGTCGAGGGTGCCGGTGGCGACGACGAGGGCGGCTGATTCCAGGGCGCCGGCGGGCGCGGGCGCGGCGGGGGAGGCGACGGTCAGATCCACGGCGAGGCTGGGCGTGGAAGGCAGGGCGCGGCGAAGGAAGAAGAGAGGTTCCTTGGAGTCCTCCTTGGAATCCTCGCCCACGAAGACGATGGGAAGCCGGACGGGTTCCGGGGGGAAGACGTGGACGATGTTGTCGAACAGTTCGTCGTCGCCTCGGAGGATGATCTGATCGGGGGCGGCGTTGGTGGGGGCGGGGAGGGAGACGGTGCGGGATTGGCCCGGGGGCACGTAGATCTCCTGGGGAGTGCCGACGGGGATACCGGAGCCGGAGCGGGCCCAGGCGACGGTGAACTGCTCCTTGCGCGAGTCGGTGGCGTTGGTGACGCGGACGCGGAGGACGGTGTTGGTGGAGGCGACGGTTCCGTGGGGGTCGTTGATGATCTGGATCCCGGCGTTGCCGGCCGTGGACGGGCGGGCGACCTCGACGCGAAGGGCGACATCCTTGGGCCAATCGTAACCTTGGACGCGGTCGAGGTGGCCGCCCTCCTGGAGGTCGGTGATGAGGAGGATCTCCTTGCGGCCGGTGAAGGGAGTATCGCTCTGGTCCTGGAGCGATTCGGCGGCGGCGATGAGGGCGTCGCCGAGGCGGGTGGCGGACCAGCCGGGAGGGCTGTCGTCGAGGCGGGCGATCGCCAGGGCGCCGCGTTCGCCGGCGGGCGACCGGGACCATTCCTCGAATGAGAACCGGGGGCTGATGGCGCGATCGAAGGTGAAGACGGCGAATTCATCCGCGGGTTGGGCGCGTCGGATCGCGGCGGCGGCCTTGGCGCGGGCGTCGTCCCAGGCGCCGGGGCGGCGCATGCTGGCGGAAGTATCGACGAGCAGGGCGATGCGGCGGTTGGGGTTGGGCGGGGTGGGATCGGTGGCGTCGCGGCGGAGGAAAGGACGCGAGAACCCGGCGGCGAGAAGGGCGAGGGCGGCGCAGCGGAGCAGGAGGAGAAAGAGGTTTTCGAGCCGGCTCCGCCGGTTCATCCGGGGCGGGGAGGGCTTGAGGAAGCGGAGGGAACTGAAGGGGAGCCGATCGCGGGTGGTGCGACGGATCAGGTGGAAGAAAATCGGCAGCGCGATGGCCGCGGCGCCGGCGAGGAAGAGTGGCGCGAGGAAGTTCATGCGCTGGCGAGGCCTCCGGTGGCGGTCCGATGACGGATCTGCCGGCCCTGGCGTTCGCGTTCCTGAAGGAAGGCCAGCAGGGCGAACGCCAGCGGTTCGGTGGTGAGCAGGCGGTGGACGGGAACGCCGTGGGTCTGGCACCGGCGCCGGAGTTCCGCGTTGTGGGCTTCGAAGCGGGGAACGTAATCCTTTCGCGCGACCGCCGGATCGATGAAGAGCGTCTGGCCTGATTCGAGGTCCTCGAACATCGCCTGGCGGTCGAAGGTGAAATCGACCTCGGCGGGATCGAGGATCTGGAAGGCGACGACCTCGTGTCCTCCGGCGACCAAGGCGGCGAGGCTTCGATCGAGCGCCTCGATGGGCGCCAGAAAATCGGAGATGAAGACCATCAATCCGCGTTTGTGGACGATTTCGGCGAGGTGCCGGAGAGGGGAGACGAGGTCGGTGGCTCGGCCGCTGGCGGGATGTTCCAGGGCGAGCAGGAGTTGGCGCAGATGACCCCTCCGGTGACGCGGCGGAAGGTATTCCCGGACGCGGTCGTCGAAGGCGAGGAGCCCGATGGCGTCACCCTGGCGGTGGAGGAAATAGGCCAGGGTGGCGGCCAGGGTGGCGGCGTACTCGGCCTTGGAATGGCCGACCGATTGGAAGGTCATCGACCGGCTTTGATCGACGATGAGCTGGCAGCGGAGGTTGGTTTCGTCCTCGAACTTCTTGATGTAATACCGGTCGCTGCGGCCGAAGACGCGCCAGTCGAGGTATCGGGGATCGTCGCCCGGGACGTACTGGCGGTACTCGGTGAACTCGACGGAGAACCCGTGGTAGGGGCTGCGATGGAGGCCGGACCAGAAGCCCTCGACGACGACGCGGGCGCGAAGTTCGAGACTCCGAAGGCTCATGATGGCCTTGGAGTCGACGAACGAGCGGCCGCCGTTTCGGGCGGAGGTGGGCGGGGCCTGGCTCATGCGGGCACGGGAGCTTTCACGGTTTCGAGGACCCGGGAGACGACGTTCTCGATGCGGACGCCTTCGGCTTCGGCGCGGTAGTTCAGGAGAATCCGGTGCCGGAGGGTGGGAAGGGCGAGGACTCGGATGTCCTCGACCGTGACGTGGGCCCGGCCGGCGAGCAGGGCGCGGGCCTTGGCGCCGAGGATCAGGAACTGGGCGGCCCGGGTGCCGGCGCCCCAGCTCACCCAATCCTGGATGAAGGGCGGCGTGTTGGCCTGTCGGGGGCGGGAGATGGCGGCGAGTTGGACGGCGTAGCGGACGAGTTCCTCGGCGACGGGAACGTTTCGGACGAGCTGATGGAAGCGGAGGACGTCCTCGCCATTGAACAGGGAGCTGATGGGGGCCGGCGGGGCGCCGGTGGTTCGCTGGATGACGCGCACTTCGTCGGCCTCGGGGAGGTAATCCATGAGCACGTTGAACATGAACCGGTCGAGCTGGGCCTCGGGCAGGGGATACGTGCCCTCCATCTCGATGGGGTTCTGCGTGGCGAGGACGAAGAACGGGGGTGCTAGGACATGCCGGACGCCGGCGGCGGTGACCTGGTGTTCCTGCATGGATTCGAGCAGGGCCGCCTGGGTCTTGGGCGGTGTGCGGTTGATTTCATCCGCGAGGATGATGTTGGCGAAGATGGGGCCGGGAACGAACACCATGCGCCGTTCGGAGCCGCTGTCCTGGAGAATCTCCGTGCCGGTGATGTCGGCGGGCATGAGGTCCGGCGTGAACTGGATGCGCTGGAACCGGAGGTCGAAGACCTGGGCGATCGACTTGACGAGGAGCGTCTTGGCCAGTCCCGGGGCGCCCGTGATGAGGCAATGGCCTCCGGCGACGAGGGCGATGAGGATCTGTTCGATGACATCGCGTTGGCCGACGATGGCCTTGCCGAGCTCCGCCTCGATCTGGGCGCGGCCTTTGAGGAGACGTTCGACCGTCTTGCGCTCCGTCTCGACCGCGCTGAGGGGCCGCGGCGCGGCCGGCGTGGGAGAGGGAGTGGGAGCAGTCGCTGGAGCGGAGGCGGGGGTTGGCGTGGAGGCCGGGGCGGGAGGGCGGTTCGCCGGCAGGACGGGAGGCGGAGGAGCCGCGACGTCGGCGGGCGGAGTGGGCGGCGATGGCGGGGAGTCCGTGACGGGGACGGGAGTCGAGGAGGTGGCGGGCACCGGCGGTGTGGTGGGCGCCGACGGGTCGATGGGAGGAGGGGTGGAAAAGCTCATCAGTGGGTCATGACGTAGAAGATGATGTTGATGCCGAGGGGATAGGAGATCTTCTCGGAGAAATTGTGGAAGTAGTAGTCGCTTTCGCCTTCGCGTTCCCAGCCGTCGCCGTTGTCGGTGTTGTGCGTGGCGAGGACCATGATGCGTCCGTTGTCGTCGACGATGGCCCGGTGGTGGACCTCCTCGGCGTCGGGACGTTCGGCGGTGACGCCGTGGAACTGGCTGTCGATGCCGAGGCGCATGTTGGGGACCTGGCCTTTGGCGCGGATGACGAACGGGCGCTTGTAGAGATCGTGGCTGAGAGGGAGTTCCTGAAAGGGGCGGCCGGGAAGGACCTTCGCCATGACCTCCTCGACGTTGCTCCATTCGCGATCGCCCCAGAAATCGTCGAGCATCAGGAATCCGCCGTTGAGGAGGTACTGGCGGAGCGCGACGGTTTCCCGTTCGTCGAGGCCGAGGGCGCCGGGTTCGACGATGTAGAGGAACGGGTAGCTTGGGAGGTCGGCGTCGGTGAGTTGGAGGAGACGTCCGTCGGGGTCGACGCGGATCGACGTCATCTGCTGGAGGCGGTAGGAGAGGTTCAGATCGCTGTCGGGGACGTCGGTGGTCCAGCCGCCGCGCCCGTACTTGCCGTTATGTTCGTAGCGGACGCGGGTGAACGTGAAGACGTCGTGTTCGAAGCCGGCGCGGTTGGTCCAGACCGGGGTGCCGGTGCTGTGGGATTCGATTTCGCGGGCGGTGCGGACGCCTTCGTAGACGGTGCTTTCGCCCCAACCGCCGCGCCAGCGACGTTGGGCGACGACGACGACGGCGGTGGCGAGGAGCAGCGCCACGGTGAGGACGATCCGGGAAAACCGCGCGGGAAGGCGACGCCCCGCCGGGCGAGGCGGGTTGGGGTGCGGGGGCCACTCCATGGGATCGCGGGACGACGGGTTCATGGGCGGCGCCGGCTCCTTCTAGGGCGAGGCCGGGGCGGGCTTCGGGTTGGGGGGTGACGGATCGCGGGCTTCCGGGGAGGGGCCCATCTCGAGGAGCAACCCGAGGGCGGCGCGATGGCGCGGGGCGTCCTCAAGCGTCCGAAGGATGTGCCGACGGGCGGCGGGATCGCCGGAGGCATGGAGGAGGCGCGCGAGGGGGTAGTGGACGTCGGGGGGATTGGGGGGATCCAGGCGGAGCAAGGTTTGGTAACTCGCGATGGCGGTGGGTGGATCCTGGGCGGCTTCGCTGGCGAAGGCGAGTTGGCGGTAAGGGGCCGCGACGAGGGGATTCACGGCCAGATACCGTTCGGCATTGCGGCGAACCCCGGGCCAGTCGGAGGCGTTGGAGGCGATCTCCATGAGACGGAGGTAGGCGTCGAGCGCTTCGCCGTCGATGGTGGCCCAGGAGGAGAGGACGGCCTGTTCCTCGTCGGCTTCACCGAGCTCGCGATGGACGCGGGCGAGGAGGGCGTAGGCGCAGTTGGGGCCCGTGTCGGTGGGATGGAGCGAGACCAGTTGCTGGAGGGGAACCTTGGCTTCGGTCCAGTTCTTGGATTCGACGAGGCGGTTCGCGGACTGGGTGAGGAGCCAGTAGTTGGTCTTGGCGAGGTTGGTCGAATTGCCGGTGACGTGCCGGGCCAGGTCGCGGAGGGCGTTGGGAACGCCTTCGGGGACGGGCTTTTCCCAGTCGAGTCCGGGGCCGAGGGATTCGGCGCGGGTTTTGGCGAAGGCGGCGAACTCGGTCTCGAGGGATTCCATCGCCTGGGTGTGGCGCGCCAGGGAGTCGTTGATGAAGATTCCGGCCTTGAGATCGGCGAGGATTTTTCGGATGGCCTCGATCCCGTGGCGTTCGATGAGGAACTCGACGACCAGGGACGACTGGTAATAGGCGAACTGAAGGTGGAGGGGGGTTTTGGGGATGAGAAACGCGGCGCTGAGCTTCGAGACCGGCGTCAATTCGCCGTCGAGGATCATCTCCCGGTACTTGGGAATGAGCTGCTCCCCCCAGGCGGGGTCGGCCTGGCGTTCCTCATGGACGGAGATGCCTTCGCTCAGCCAGCGCGGCATCTTGTTGGCGGTGAGCTGGAGCGTGATGACGTGGCAGTACTCGTGCCAAAGGACCGCCTCCCAGTTGACGGGATTGGCGCGGCTGGACGCCGGGCTGTTGGCCGTGATGACCCGGCCGAAACAGACGCCCAGGTACCCGGGATTGTCCGGCATTCCGAAGGTGCGAACTCCGAAATCCTTCTGCTCCGGGAAGATCTCGACGGTGGTGGGCGCGGCGGGAGCGAGGCCGTACTTGGGAACGAGGGCGGCGTGGGCGCGGTTGAGAAGGCTGAGAACGCGGGCGCCGTAGATGGCGGCCTCGTTCGTGTCCATGCGGACCAGGAAATGCTCGTTGGTCAGGGTGGTGAAGGACGTCATCGTGTCCTTCAACGTGACCAGGTTGTACGCGGCGATGTCGTAGGCGTCGGACTCGTGGACCTCCTGGGCGAGCATCCAGCCCTCCTCGTTTTCGCCGAGGCGCAGGAGGTCGGTGGCGAGTTGGGCCTTGGCCGGGAGGAACTCGGGGTCGAATCGGAGGGCTTCGCGTTGGAGAGCCGCGCCTTCGGCGAACCGGTATTTCTGGGACAGCTTGCGACCGATCAGGTGGGGAACAACGGGATTGTTCGTCCAATAACGGCAGGCCGACGCGCGGGCTTCCCCCTCCGCCTTCGGGTCGTTCCGAAGATGGGCGATGACGGACGAATAGGACCAGGCTTCCGGATTCCAGGGGTTCGTCTTGCGGACCTCCTCGAGCACCTCGATCGCGCCGGCGTAATCCTCCGCGTCGATCCGATGATCGGCGAGAAGGAGGAGGCTGGGGGCGTGGCGCGGATTCTCGGCGAGCGCGGCCTGGAGCATCTTGGCGGCCTCCTCGCGATCGCTGCCCGCGAAGGCGAGGGCGCGACCGTGGAGGAGATCGGGGTTCTTCGGATGATGTTTGAGGCCGTCGTCGAAGTGTTTCGCGGCGAGGGCGAAGTCGTTCTTCTCGAGCGCGAGTTCCCCCGAGGCGAGGTGGAGGTCGAGGAGTTCGGGGGAGGCGCGTTTGGCGGTCGCGTAGACCTTGTCCAGGACCTCCTTGGGATCGGCGCCGAGCACGAGCATGGCTTGGCCGAAGGGGATGAGGTTTTCGGCGTCCCTGAAAGCCCAGGGACGCTGGGAGACGAGCCGCGGGATCTGCTCGACCATTTCGGCGGCGATCGCGGGCTTTCCGTTGGCGCGAAAGACTTCGCGGGCGAGCCAGAGGAGGGGGAGGCTGTTGGACGAGCGGGCGATGGCGTTGGTGAGGGCGGTCTGGGCTTCCGGGTAGCGGCCCTGGGCGAGGAGGGCCTCGATCAGCGCCGCATGCCATTCACCCCCACGGGGGCGTTCCGCGATGGCGGCGCCGAGGCTGGCGGCGGCCTTGGAATACTCGCCCTTCGTGATTTCGGCGCGGGCGGTGGCGAGGTCGGCGGCGTGGACCTGGGAATGACCGACGAGAAAGGCCGTGAAGAATGCGACTAAAAATCCGGGAACGGACACGCGGCGAGCGGAGGAAAGCCAATGGAGGAAGGCTGGGGACGCGCATGCGACGCGGATCCGCCGGGTTGGGGCGGGCCGCCTGGGATTCCGGGCGAGCTTGGCTTCCATCTGCTGGCTTACTGTTGGAGGCAGTTGGGTGCGGCCACAAGGGCGGCTTTGGAGATTCAAGACGCGAACCGACCCTGTCGAGGTTGCAGTGAAGTTCGATGGCGTGGGGGTTTCCGGGTTGTCGGGGAATCCGTGGTGGCGAATTCGGGCCGGATCATCGCATCGGGTGGCCTTGCGGTCCCAACCGCCGTTGAGGCAGGCGAACCGCGGATTCGCCCGAGCTTCGGGCGCTTCGTTTCCTTGGGGGTGCGGGGCCTCCTTCGATGGATCACACGCGGGGACGAGGGCCTGGGGTGGGGAATTGACAATGCATGCCGTATCCACACTGTCATCACATGGAGACGATCACGGCGAAAGTATTCAAATCGGGCAATTCCCAGGCGATCCGTCTGCCGAAGGCCTGGCGGCTGTCCACGCCGACGGTTCTGATCGAGAGAACCGGTCGGGGACTGCTGATCCTCGACCCCAAAGCGGAGGCCAAGCGGGTACGGGCCCTTGCGAGGCTCTATGGCACATGTCCTGAATTGCCTGCGGCTGAACTCGTGCCTTTGCCCGAACCGTGATCTATCTGCCGGACACCAACGTCTTTTCGCGGTATCTGCGGGGTGAGGACCGACGCATCAAGGAACGATTGGAGGCGAATCTCCGCTACTGCCGGCTCTCGGCGGTTGTGCTTTCCGAATTGGAGTATGGGGCGGCCAAGCGTCCGGACCTTCCAGTGCTTCGAAGGCGCGTGGCGCGGCTTCGGGAAGTCATCGCCGATGAGGTGGACTACACCTGCGGTGACGCCGGCCTTTACGGGAGCATCCGCGCCTACCTCGCCCGATTGAAGCCGAATGCCCAGCCGATCGGGCCCTACGATCTGATGTTGGCCGCGCAGGCGCTTCGGTTGGGCGCGGTCGTCGTGACACACAACCGGCTCGAGTTCGATCGGGTTCCCGATCTGACGGTGGAAGACTGGCAGGGCGCGTCCACCGGAGAAGCCTAGGCGGTTTGGCCTGGAGAGCCCGCCCGGAGGCCGCAGGAAGAAGATGCCCCTAGGGGGAATGGCGGAGAGGGGGGGATTCGAACCCCCGGTGGGGTATAAGCCCACTCACGCTTTCCAGGCGTGCGCCTTAAACCACTCAGCCACCTCTCCACCGAAAGCGAGGGGTGATGGTGAACGTCGGACGGGACGGTGCAAAGCGGATTTTTGGAGGTTCTGGAACCCTCAACCCTCGAACCCTGGATGGACGGCTTTGGAGTCCTTCACAAGAGACTCCGGGCTTCGTCCATGAGCGGATTTTTCGAAGGCGCTGGCGTAGGCCTCGAGGATGGAGGCCTTGAGGCGCAGCCGCCGGCCGGTCTTGCGCCAGCCGGCGACAGCCCCGAGAACTTCGCGCAAAATCGCCTTCGCTTCGGGGGTTTTGAGGCCAAAACGTGGGGCCGCTTCGAGCGCCACGGCGATGGAGGGGTCTTCTTGATCCTCAGTGACCGCCGTTTTGGGAGTGTGCCGGCGGTCGATTTCCGGAACAGGGGTTCAGGTCGTAGGCCGGTGAGAGCGCCCAGCGACCCGGTTCGCGCATGAGGAAGCCATGGTTGCGGAGGTGGTCGTCGTAGTTGCTGGCGAGGAGCGAGAAGAGGAGTCGGCGCCACAGTTCGCACATTTCCGCGCCAACATCGTGCCCAAACTGACGGATGCCGTCGGCCAACAGCGTGTAGGCGCCGACCTGTCCTTCGGAGAGAGCCAGCAGGCTTTGGCCCGATAGGAACGGAATGCGCCGTGCCCCTTCACGGTCAAAACGCGTGATGACCGCGACGCTGCGTCCCGCGGCGGCCACCAAGCGGTGCTCCGCCACGCTAATGCCGGCGAGCCGGGCGAGGGTGAGGGCGAGGATTTCGCCGGCGGCGATGTCGCGCGTGTCATCGGGTTTCGGGAATTTCGCGATGGCGAGGCGGCCGTCGGGCAGGGCGATGACGGATTTCGGCCGGGCGCCACCGATTGGAGAACCCTGGCCGAGGAGAAAGCGAAGGTCTTGCGCGGTCTCGGATTCGCCATGGACGGCGTCGGAGGCGTGCACCAGCGCGGCGAGTCGCACGAGGGGCGGAATTCTCTCCTCGCGCGTAGCGAGGAACGGCCCGTCGGAAGTCGCGCGAAACCGCAGCGCGCCGATGCGCGTGGCGTCGTCGAGCGCGAGGGCGTAATCGAGATCCTGATAGGGTTTGCGGTCGAGCACGCGCTTCCGCACCGCGCGCTCGATGAGCATCCGGCCCCATCGGTCCGGCCCGCAGTCCTGCATCGCGCCAAAAAGCGCCAGGCTGTGATGCGGCCCGGGACGAGCGGGAGCGACGTGGGATCGATGGGGAAGGCCTCCGTGGAGCCGAGCCACTCGCCGGCGTATTCAAAGGAGACAGCCGCATCGCGTTCCGCGGAGTGCAGCCGTCCGACGAGACGCGTCCTGCCGGCCCACTCGATGTGAACCTCGACGTTCATTCCTTTGGGCGGCGGATGCGTTTCGGAAGGCGCCGCTCATCAAGGCTGAGCGCCAGCGCGTCGGTCGCGGGCGCGGCGAGATCGGCGAGGCGATCGTGAAGTTGGAGAATGAACGCCGCGGTCGCAAGGGTGCCGAGGGCGACGGTTGGATCGCCACGTTCCATGCGCCACAGCGTGTCTCGGCTGACGAAAAGACGCGCGGCCATGTCGATGGTGGAGATGCCGCGTTTGCGCCGAGCGAGCGCGAGGTCCCCGCCCAGTTTGCGAAGCGCATGGGCGGCGGGCAGTGGGATGGTTGATGCCCGCGACATGCGTGAATATGTCTTCTATATCCAACATTCCGTCAAATAAAGTCTGATATATCTGACGCCAAAGTCTTGGTGTCTTAGCCCTGGATGAAATAGCTGAGG
Source organism: uncultured Verrucomicrobiota bacterium (assembly GCA_942490575.1). GTDB lineage: Bacteria > Verrucomicrobiota > Verrucomicrobiia > Limisphaerales > CAIMTB01 > CAIMTB01. The sequence goes on along the minus strand of CALNYA010000038.1, from coordinate 15,347 downwards.
TTCTCGAGTTCGATGGCGAGGTTGACGTTGTTCACCATCACGTCCTCCGGCGCGTGGATGACGATCGGGGCGAAGTTGAGGATGCCTCCGATCCCCGCGTCGAAGAGGCGGTTGGCGACCTCCTGGGCGGCGGCGGCGGGGACGCAGAGGATCGCCATGCGGACCGAGCGTTCCCGGATCTCGGTCTCGAGCGAGTCCATGGGCAGGATCTGCACGGGGCTGCGGGCGCGCGATCGGGCGGGATCCCCGTCGAAGGCGGCGACGATTTCGAAACCCTCCTGGGCGAATCCGCCGTAGGTGAGGAGGGCCGAGCCGAGGTTGCCGGCGCCGATGAGGATGACGGGCTGGAGGGTCTGGTTCCCCAGGACGTCCGAGATCATGCGGGCGAGCTGGGACACGTCGTAGCCGAGGCCGCGGGTTCCGAACTGGCCGAAGTGGGCGAGATCCTTGCGGAGTTGGGTGGGCTTGACTCCCGCGCCCCGGGCGAGGGCCTCGCTCGAGACGGTGGCCATGGCGTTGTTCTTCAGCCGTTGCAGGCAACGGAAGTAGATCGAGAGACGGTAAATCGTCTTTCGCGGGATGGCGGCCCGGGTGACGCGGCGGCGGGGCATGGTCGACGGAGCCTTGTCGGACGGTCGCTAAGGTGGATCGGCCGGGGCCGGCTGCGCAAGCCGCATGACCAGGCCATCGAGGGCGGCGCGTCCGGATGGGGCGGGCGGGTTGGACTCCGACGGGGCGTAGGCGTTGAGCATCGCCGAGAAGACCAGGCGATCGCCGGACGCGTTCGTGAAAAAGCCCGAAAGCGCGCTGACGTGGCGCAGGCTTCCAGTCTTGGCCCGGAGATTCCCTTCCAACGGGGTTCCTGTGAACCGCCGGCGCAGCGTTCCGTCCCTCCCGGCGAGGGGAAGGCCGTCCAGGAACACTTCCCGGGACGGGTGTCGGTCCATGAAACGGAGAAGGGCGACCGTGGCGGCGGGAGTGACCAGGCTCGAGCGCGACAGTCCGGATCCGTCGTCGAGTTCGACTTCACCCCCGGGGATTCCGGCCTCGGCGACAAACCGCCGGAGGGCCGCTATTCCCGCGTCCTCGGTGGTCAGGTCCGGCGACTTGGACGCGGACTCGGACGATCGGGAGCCGACCTGGAGCAGGAGCAGTTGGGCGTAGAGATTCTGCGAGGGCTTCATCATCGCCGCGACCAGAGCGGACACCGGCGGCGAGAGGACGGCGATCGAAGGAGCGATTTGACGCGAGGCCGCGCGTCTTCTGGTTCGACCCTGGCCGACGCGCTTGGACGCAACGGGCGAAGCGTGAGCGTGAGCGTGAACGGATGCGTCGGTTTTCCGATCGTGGCGCGCCGCGCCGCGCACCGTGATTCCCGCGGCGGCGAGTTCCTCGCGCAGGCGATGCGCGAAGAAGAGCGCGGGTTCGGGGACGGTGACCTCGTCCTTCCACGGCGGCGAACCGACCGGGAGCGAGCCGGACAGGTGGACGATCCGGCTCCCGGGATCGCGACGGACCCGGACGGAGCGGGGACGCGACGCATCGACGGTGACCAGGTCTTCGGTGTGGAACTCGAAATAGGACGCGCCCGGAGCCGGCGAGAAGGTCGGGGGGATGTCGGGAGACGCGCCGGGCGCGCACTCGAAGGCGAGGATGTTGTCGTCGACGGAGAGGGCGGAGACTTCCGCGCCGTAATAGTACTGGAGGTCGTCCCAGGTCCAGCCGTTGCCGAAGGGCGGCCCCGTGAACGCGGAATCGTCGGCGACGAGATCGCCGTCGATTCGCCGGAGGCCGGCGTCGCGGACGGTGTCGACGATCCGCAGGAGCGAGGCGGCGGGATCGTTGGAATGAAACCGTGGAGCGAACGAGAAATCGCCTCCGCCCTGGATGATGAGATCCCCGTCGAGGACGCCGGCGGGCGAGATGGGGCCGGTGGGGACGAGGTGGGTGGCGAACCGGGTATCCGGTCCGAGAACATGGAGGGCGAGGGCGCCGGTGAAGAGCTTGGCGTTGGAGGCGGGTTTGAGGAGGCGGTGGCTGTTGGTTTCGAAAAGGGCCCGTCCCGAGGCGGCGTCATGGACGGCGACGCCCCAGGTGGCATGGCGGAAGGCCGGATGGGCGAGGTGCTCTCGAATCGCCTGCTGATAAGGTTCGGCGCCGAGGCCCAAGGGGACGAGAACGCGCGCGCCCGCGGGGAGCAGAAGCGCGAGCGCGAGTGAGAGCGGGAGTGGGAGTCTGGACGCGGGAGCGGACCTAAGGGCGCGGGTGGCGGCGCGAGCGGGACGGGGGGAGCGTGGGAAGCCCGGGATCACGGTTCGACGGTGATCTTGCGCCAGTCGAGGCCGATCCACTCGGCGTACGCGGCGAAGGCGCGTTCATTCTGGATGAGGACGGCGCGAACGACGCTGGAATCATCGGCGCGCCCGGTGTCGGGGATCGCGTCGGGGATGATGTCGATCTTCTTGTGGGCGTAGGTGAGGGCGAAGACGGCCTGGGCGGCGGCGTAGAGTGGTAGATCACGGTAGGCGCCTTCCGCGAAGTCCTCGACGGCGTCGGCGAGGAATTCGAGTTGATCGACGAGGTGGGGATACTTCGGGGCGGCGATCTGGGTGAACTCGAGCTTCCAGGAGGGCAACTGGCGGGAGACGCGCACGACCATGGCCGGGGTGACCTTGGAGGCGCCGTGATTGACGTAGGCGGCGAACTCGGACATGGGCGCGAGGATAGAAATCGGGCGGAGGAACTGCCAGTTCCAATCCGTGCGCGGGTGCGATGAGATGAAGTTGCGGACGCGGAGGGAGGATCGAGGGAAGGCCGGTGCGGGATGGGAGGGACTGGCCAAAGAAAGAGGCTGGCCTCGCGTTGGCGATGGCCAGCCTCATGGAAGATACCGGACAGGAGGCTACTTCTTCTTGGCTGCCTTCTTCTTGGCTACCTTCTTCTTGGCAGCTACCGCCTTCTTCTTAGCCGCTTTTTTCTTTGCTGGCATGAGGGAATTTCACCTCCAATCTCGGTTAGGGCCACACTGGCCCGGGCCGTCCCTGATGATGGTTACCTCGAGGAGCCCCGGGGCGCGTCGTGCTGGCGCATGCATTTATTGCGTCAGGGACGAGAGCGCACGCATATCATCGGGTCGGTCTCGTGCTTGGGTTCGGGCTCTGAAGATTGTTTAGCCTGCCGACCCTGGTGAATTCACGACATTTTTTCATTCGCGAAGCATTTTCATGCAATTAACCTCCCGAACCCGTGCCGGAACTTACGCAGTTATCACCAATGATGGCCCAGTACCGGGGCATCAAGGAGAGTTTACCGAAGGATGCGCTCCTACTGTTTCGATTGGGCGACTTCTATGAATTGTTCTTCGACGACGCGGAGCGCGGAGCATCGATCCTCAACCTGGTGCTGACCCGGCGGCAGGACGTGCCGATGTGCGGGCTGCCCTTTCACGCGGCGCAGGGCTACATCGCGCGCCTGCTGAAGGCGGGGCACAAGGTGGCGGTCTGCGATCAGACGGAGGAGGCGAAGCCGGGGAAGCTCGTCCATCGCGCGGTGACCCAGATTCTCAGTCCGGGCACGCACTTTGATGAGCGCCTGCTCGCCTCGGAGCGGAACAACTTCGTCGCGGCTGTTTCCCGCGGGGGCCGGCGGTTCGGACTGGCGCTCATCGACCTGACGACGGGCGCGTTTCGCGCGACGGAGGTCGACGGCGAAGGCGCCCTGTTGGCCGAACTGGATCGGTTGCATCCCGCGGAGCTGATCTTTCCCGAAGGCGACTCGTCCCTGGCGGAAAGGTTGAAGGGTGTGAATCTCCCCGCGCAGGGCCACGACGAACTGGCTTTCGGCGCGGGCGCGGCGGAGCAGGCGTTGCGCGACCATTTCGGCGTGGGAACGCTGGATGGTTTCGGGATGGCGGGCCGGTTGTTGGGTATCGGGGCGGCGGGCGGGGTTGTTCACTATCTCAAGGAACAGCTGCGGCGGGATCTGGCGAACATCACGACGCTGGCCTTCTACGAAACGGGCCGATTCCTCCACGTGGATGCGGCGTCGCTTCGCAACCTGGAGGTTCTCGAGCCGCTCCATCGGGACACTCCGGGCGCGCGATCCCTGCTCGCGGCGTGGCAGCGGACCGTCACCCCGATGGGGGCGAGGCTTCTGAGGGACTGGCTGAGTCAACCGCTGACGGAGCGCGACGAAATCCTTCGCCGGCAGGCGGCGGTGTCCGACGCGCTGGCGCAACCCGCGAGACTGGACGCCCTCCGCGCGGCGCTCCGCGAAGTGCGGGACCTGGAACGGACGTTGGGCCGGCTGAGCGCGGGATCCGGAAGCGCCCGCGATCTGGTGGCGTTGCGTCTCGGATTGGAACAGGTGCCGCGGTTGACGGACATGACCCGCGCCATGGACGGCGTGGACGGCGGTGATGCGAGCGAACGCGACGCCGGTTCGTCGTTGCTCCTCGAACTGGCCGGGGCGCTTTCGCCGGAGCCGGAACTCGTCGATCTCATCGCCCGCGCGATCGTCGACGAACCTCCGGCGCTGCTGCGCGAGGGCGGCATGATCCGCGAAGGGTATTCCGCGGAATTGGACACCCTTCAGGCGGCCCGGCGGGACGGGCAGGACTGGATTGCCCGGCTTCAGCGGGAGGAGATCGAGCGGACCGGCATTCCGTCGCTGAAGATCCGGTTCAATTCGGTCTTCGGATACTACATCGAAGTCACGCGGGCGAATCTGGACAAGGTGCCGCCCGAGTATGTGCGGAAGCAGACGGTGGCGGGCGGCGAGCGTTTCATCACACCGGCGTTGAAGGAGATGGAGGGGCGCATCCTGGGGGCGGAGGAGCGATCGGTGAAGCTGGAGGCGACCCTGTTCCAGGAGGTGCGGGAGCGGGTGCTGGCGCGGTTGAAGCCGATCCAGGCGACGGCGTTGTCGATCGCGCAACTGGATGTGCTGGGATCCTTCGCGGAAGGCGCGCGGCAGGGGGGATACGTCCGGCCGGAGATGATCGAGGACGGGCAATTGGTAATTGAGGAGGGGCGGCATCCGGTGCTGGACGGGGTGCCCGGGATGGACGCGTTCGTGCCGAACGACACCGACCTCGACGTCGCCGGGGCGCAGATCGCGCTGATCACGGGGCCGAACATGGCGGGCAAGAGCACCTACATCCGGCAGGTCGCCTTGCTGGTGCTGCTCGCGCACACGGGATCCTTCGTTCCGGCGAAGAGCGCCCGGATCGGGATGGTGGACCGCCTGTTCACACGGATCGGCGCGAGCGACAACCTGGCGCGCGGCCAGTCGACGTTCATGGTCGAAATGAGCGAGACGGCGAACATCCTGAACCACGCGACGCGCCGGAGCCTGGTGATCCTCGACGAGATCGGGCGCGGGACGAGCACCTTCGACGGTCTGAGTCTCGCGTGGTCGATCGTGGAACATCTGCACAACGCGATCGGTGCCCGGACGCTCTTCGCCACGCACTACCACGAACTCACGGAACTCGCGGTTCGGCTGGCCCGCGTCCGCAATTTCAACGTGGCCGTGCGCGAGTGGAACGATCAGATCGTGTTCCTCCGCAAGATCGTTCCCGGTGGGACCGACAAGAGCTACGGGATCCAGGTGGCCCGATTGGCGGGCGTGCCGAGGCCGGTGATCGAGCGGGCCAAGTACATTCTGCGGGTGTTGGAGGAGGCCGAACTGGATCTCCAGCGGCTCGAGGGCGGACGGACCGAGGACGGGACGGGTGCGCCGGCTGAAACCCCGGTCGCGCGGTCCGTGGAAGCCGACGGTGTCGCGGAGGGCGCGGAGGGCGCGGTGGTGGCTCCGGCCGCGGCTCCGGCGGAGTCTCCCGCCCGAGGACCGAGCCAGCGGGCGGAGCGGGAGAAGCTGCGCCGCCTGGAGCCGACCCGGCAATTGGACCTGTTTCGCTGACGGTCGGATCGCTCCAGGACCCGATGGCTACGGACCCGCGAGTTGGTCGAAGCGGGCGGCGAGTTCGAAATCCTTGCTGGTGAGCCCGCCGGCGTCGTGGGTCGTGAGCGCCAGGGTCACTTGGTTCCAGCGGATGTCGATGTCGGGGTGATGCCAGGCTTTCTCGGCGGCGCGCGCCACGGCGTTCACGAACTTCATGGCCGCCGGAAAATCGGCGAAGGCGAAGGTCCGGCTGATGACCGATTTTTTGCGGGACCAGAGCGGAACGGATGGGAGGGCGGCTCGGATTTCCGCGGCATTCAGAGGGTTCATCGGTGCGATGGAGCGAAGCGTTGGTCGGCGCGTTGGTCAGCGGAGTGGTGGCGGCTTGGGAAGCGAAGCCCGGGTCGCCGGGGGAGGTGTGTTCCGAAGTTCGACGGCCATCTGAATGCTGGTGAATCCGGCCCAGACCCAGGCGATGCCGAAAACGACGAGCGCGCGATTCCAGGCATCGAAAGGAAAGGGGATCGGCGCTCCGCCATCGAGGGCGGCCCGGATGGAGCCCGCGATGAGGCGGACGCAGCGGATGAGGAGGTCGAGGAATCCCAGGATGCTGAACGCCAGTTGGCCGGCGCCGGCGATCCGGTGACCGGCGATCCACGAGCCGAGGCCCGGGGTTGCGAGCTGGTTGATGATGATCGCGAGCTGAAGGCGATCACGTCGGTGGAGCGGGAGGCGCATGGCTGGGGCCGAACAGGGTGTCGTGCAGGCAGGCGCGGGCGCCGAGCACCCACGGTCCGGTCACCAGGAGTCCGACCCCGCCGAGAAGGAGTCCCAGGACGATGAGAACTCCGCAGGCGGCGGCGAAGAGGAGGCTTCGGACGGGATGCCGCATCGTGATTTCGCGGCTCAAGCGGAGGGCTTCGCGCGCGCGGATTCCCCGCTCGAGGACGAGCGTCGGAGCGAAGCTCCAAAACGCCAGCGGCAGCAGGGTCAGTCCTGGAATCAACGCCGCGCCGGCGAAGACCAGCGCGGCGGCCTTGGGCGTCAGGTCCTGGGCCGCGTTGCCTTCGGCGATTCCGAGTCCGATGAGAACGACACCGGGCACCAGGGCGCAGGCGACCGCGGCGGCCACCCACCACGTGGCGCCCACGAGAGGGAGGAAACGGGAGCGGAAACCCGCGAACATGTCCCCGACCCGCGCGGGGTGACCGCGCCAGGCTCGGACCGCGAGGAGGGAAAGTCCGGCTAGGAGCGCGCCTCCCATCGTCACGGCGAGAGGCGCGGCGGCGAGGACCACGGTCGGGATGAGGCTGAACGCCAGCACCCCGGACACGATGAGGAACATGAGCGCGAAGGCGCCGGCGATGGCGCGGGGTTGGCGGAATACCAGAGCCGCCCCGGAAGCGAAGGCGTCGAGGACATGAACCCGGCGGGGTCGGGCGCGAAGTTCCGAGGCGAACGGAAGCGATTCCGGGAGGGACGCGCCGGGAAGACGGCGTCCGCGGGGATGGGCGGACGGGAGGGCGTGAACGAATTCGGGGCGGGCCTCCAGCGGTTGCCAGGTCGGGGATTCCTCATCCCGGATGGGTGTGTCGCGATCGGCCCGCCCGCTCTGGATCCACTCCAGGACCTTGGCGGCGTCGGCGGGGCCGTAGTCGCGACGGTCGCCACCCCGGATGCGGTAGGTGGGAGGCACGACGACGGGCTGGGTCGATCCGGGGCCGCCGCCTGTCACTTGGGTGTCCGCGGGTTGAGAACGACGAACCAGGCGTTGTAATCCTTGTCGTCCCCGGCGATGACGACTGTTTCGCCGGGAAGGATGTGCTGGCGTTTTCGGACGACGAGCTTGCCTCTGCCGAAGAGCTGGATCTCGACTTCACCGCTGGTCTGGCGGGCGACCTCGATCCGGCATTCGCGGCTCATGTCGACGCGGGTCGGTTGGGAGGGAGCGACGACGAAATTGGTTTGGGAGACCTCGAAATAATTTTGCCACTTGAAGATGCGGCGAAGGCGCTTGTCGAGGTCCTCCGGGATGGGCTTCAAGGTCGAGTCCGCGGGCTTCTCGGAGTCGGTTCCCCAGATGAGCTGCGCCTGAAGGTGGAGGGGCTCCGTGTCGGCGGCCTGGGCTGCACCTCCTAGAAGGAGGGCGTGGAAACCGAGGCCGGCAAGGAGCGCGAGGACTTGGGTTCGCGTGGTCATGGAGCGGTTCAGAGGATATCGGCTTCTCCAACCCAAACAACCGTCATCGCGTCCCGGGAGGAATAGAACGTGAGCGTCGTCATCTCGGCGAGTGGGCTCTCGACGACGTGACCGACGAGGACGGGCGGTTTGGATTCGCGGGTGGAGGCTGGGGACGAATCGGGGCGGAGCGCGAAAAACGCCGCGACGGCGATCACCGTCGAGGGAATCAGCCACGCGAACCAGCGGCTCGGGAATCCGGCCCAGACGGGAGCCGGGCGGGCGCGCGTGGCCTCGGCGTCGGCGCCGGCGCCGGCGCCGGCGCCGGCCTCGGCTGAGGCCTTCTCGATGCCCTGCCGGATGCGGGACCAGTAGAAGTCGCGGGAAGCGTCGACGGTCCGCTCGGGAGGGTTTTCCCGAACGAGATCGCGGAAGCCGCGGAGATTGTCGGCGAGGGCCCTCGCCTCGGGGTTGGATCGGGCGAGTTCGGCGACCCGACGGGTTTCGGTCGCGTCGAGTTCCTCATCGACCCAGGCCTGGATCTTTTCCTGAAGTTCGCGGTTCATGATGGTTTTTCCTCGTCTTGAATGCCGGCGAGCAGGGCGGCCATCCGCCGGCGGGCGTAGAACAGTCGGGACATGACGGTACCGATGGAGATGCCGACGGTGCTGGCGATTTCCTTGTAGCCCAAATCCTCGAACTCATGGAGGACGAGGACCGTGCGGTGGGCGTCGGAGAGTTTGGCCAGGGCGGCGTCGATGCGCACGCGGAGCTCGGACCGTTCCAGGCGTTCCGTGGGATTGGTCCAGACCGGGGGCAGGAATCGGTCGATGCCGGTGCCGTCGTCGGAGGAACTATCGGGCAGGGGGTCGACCCGGTACCGCTGGTTTCGGCGGAGATGGTCGAGGCAGAGATTGATGGTGATGCGCGTCATCCACGTGGCGAAGCTGCTTTCGCCTTCGAACTGGCCGATCCGCTGCCAGCCTTTGATCCATGCTTCCTGTGATAGGTCCATCGCTTCTTCCTCCAGGCGCACGATGCGGAACGCCCGCGCGAAAATCTTGTCGCGGTGACGGGCGACAAGTTCCTCGAACGCCGCCATATCGCCGCCTTTGGATGCCCGCACGAGTTCTTGGTCGGGCAGGCTGGCCATGTCGCTGGGAACCGGCATTGGGTGGACGGCGGAGGGTGGGCCGGTATTCACCCGGCATCAAAGTTTTCCTTTGGTGCTCGGGATCTCGCCGGCGATGCGTGGATCGGCCTGGCAGGCGAAATCGACGGCGCGGGCGAAGGCCTTGAAGAGCGCCTCCACCACGTGGTGAGGTTCCTCGCCATAAAGGAGTTCCAGATGAAGCGCGCACCGGGCCTCGTTGGCGAATCCCTGGAAGAACTCGCGGGCGAGGCCAAATCGGAAGGCGGAGGACATGTCCTGGTTTTTCTCGGCGGGGCTGACGCGTTTGAGCGCGAGTTCCTTCATTCCGCGCCAGGCCAGGGCCGGGCGGCCGCAGAAATCGACCACGGCGCGGGCCAGGGTTTCGTCCATGGGAACGAAGGCTTCGCCCGTGAAAGGGTTCCTGGGGTCGAATCCCGCTCCGTACCGTCGGATCCCCCGCTTTTCGCCGAGCGCCTGGAGGAAGGCCTGACCCAGCGCGATGCCGCAGTCCTCGACCGTGTGATGGGCGTCCACTTCGAGATCTCCCCGGCACCGGAGCTTGAGGTCGACGACCGCGTGACGGGCGAAAAGCGTCAGCATGTGATCGAAGAACGGAATCCCGGTGCGGAGTGTGGAACGGCCGCGACCGTCGATGTCGAGATCGAGGGTGATGCGCGTTTCCTTGGTGTCGCGGACGATTCGGGCCCGGCGCGGAGGGGGAAGGGTTGGAGAGCTCACGGGGGTGGGACGGCGCGGGCGGGACGACGCGTTGAAGGCGTCGTTTCTAGTACCGCGGGGTTGTGGTGTCGACCTCGACCGACCATCGATCGATGCCGCCGCGCAGGTTGAGGAGGTTTTGGAATCCGGCCTGCCGCAGGAGGGAGACGGCGTGGAGGCTGCGGATTCCGTGGTGGCAGTACACGACGATCTCCTGTTCGCGCCAGTCGTTGAGTTCATCCGCCCGCTCGGCGAGTTGGCCGAGGGGGATGAGGCGGGACCCCGGGAGCGCGGCGATGGCGTGCTCCTCGGGTTCGCGGACGTCGAGGAGCCTCGGGGGTCGGTCCGACGCGAGTTGGGCCGCGAGGTCGGCCGGCTCGAGTTGGGGATTCACGCGTTGATGGTGGCGAGGTGGCGTTCGCAGTCGATGGCGGCGGCGCAACCCTCGCCGGCGGCGGTGATCGCCTGGCGGTAGACGGAATCATGGCAGTCGCCGGCGACGAACACCCCGGGCCGGTTGGTCTCGGTTCCGCGTCCGGTCCGGATATAGCCGCTGTCGTCCATGTCGATCTGCCCTTTGAAGACCTGGGTGTTGGGGACGTGGCCGATGGCGATGAAGACGCCGGCGCAGGGAAGCTCGGCTTCGGCCTCGGTCTTCAGGTTCTTGATCCGGACGCCGGTGACCTTGTTCTGGGTCACGTCGAGGATGTCGGTGACGACGGAATCCCAGACCGGTTGGATCTTGGGGTTGGAGAGGACGCGGTCGGCCATGATCTTCGAGGCGCGCAGCGTGTCGCGGCGGTGGATCAGATGGACGACGGAGCCGAAGCGTGTGAGGTAGCCGGCCTCTTCGCAGGCGGAATCACCGCCACCGACCACGACGAGCGGCTGGTTCCTGAACATGGGGAGGGCGCCGTCGCAGGTGGCGCAGTAGGTGACGCCCCGGGTCTCGAGCTTGTGCTCGCTTTCCAAGCCGAGGTGGCGGTGTCCGGCGCCGCTGGCGATGATCAGCGTGCGGGTCTCGACCTTCTCACCGTCGACGGTGAGGACGAGCGGGGATCCGGACAGGTCGGCGGCGTCGAGGGTTCCGTATTTGACGCGCGCGCCGAATCGTTCGGCCTGTTTTTGCATGCGGGTCATGAGTTCGTAGCCGTCGATTCCTTCGGGGAACCCCGGGTAATTCTCGACGATGCTGGTGGTGGTGAGCAGACCACCCGGCATGGGGCCGGCGAGGACGAGGGGGGCCAGGTTGGCGCGCGCGGTGTAGACCGCGGCGGTGAGTCCGGCGCAACCGGTGCCGATGATGACGACTTTCTCCATACGTTGGGCCGAGCAAGCTAGCGCGGGCGGGATCCGAGGCAAGCCTGGGGGTCGGCGACTCGCCGGCCGGCCACGGATTTGCCCTCGCCACGGGGCGGGTGGGGGTTGCAAAACTCGGCGATGGCAGACGGAAACTTTCGTGTGTTTGGGTTGGACCGGGTCGTCTATGGACCCGTCTCGGAGTCCACCCTGAAGGAATGGGCCACGGACGGCCGTGTTCAGCGCGGAACCTGGATTCACGTGGAAACGGGCGACGCCTGGCGGCGCGGCGAGGACGTGCCGGAGTTGGAAACGCTGTTTCCGACGACGACCCCGGCCCCGGATGCGCCCGGCAACATGGACGGACCCGCGGAGTCGAAGTCCGGAGTCGCTCCGAAGGTTCTCACCCGACTGAAGGTCTTCTCGGAAATGAGCGCCGAGGAACTGGCACCATTCGCGCGGGAGATGTTGGAGGAATCGTTCCGGCCGTTCACTTACATCGTCCAGCAGGGAACGCCGGGTGACGCGATGTACTTCGTGATTCAGGGGAAGGTCGGCGTGAGCACCCGCGGCCGGATGACCGAGTCGTTCCTGGTCGCCCTCAACATCGGCGAGACCTTCGGCGAGATGTCCCTGTTCGATCCGAGCCCGCGCTCGGCCGACGTCCGCGCCGAGAACGACGTCATCCTCCTCAAACTGACCTCCGAGGCGCTTTCCAAAGTCTGCCGCGAAGCCCCGGCCGCCGGGAACAAGTTCCTGTGGAACATGGCGCGCCTTCTGTCGGCGCGGGTCCGGTCGATGGACAAACGGGCGGCGTCCGCCAAGGACATGGACGCGGCGGGCCAGCAGATCCGATAGGTTGGAAGCCCGCGACGCGGGCGTCCAGGGCGCGGGCGGTTCCGATCCGGATCTGCGATCGAGTTCGAAATCCCGATTCCGATCCCGATCCCGATTCTATCGATTCCGGGAGGGTGACTCGCTTCACCGCGCGAGCTCGGCACTGAGACGGCGCGTGAACTCCGCTGTGCCCTCCGCGTTAAGGTGGGCGGCGGAGGCGAACAAGGCATCGGGCAGCACGGCGGGAAGCCCCGCGAGGACGCGATCGGGTTGAAGCCAGGACGCCCACACCCCGAGCGTCGACGCGACACGGTCGGCGTGCCGGTCCAACGCGAGCGATTCGGGAAGCGGTGTGAGGCCCACGCTGAATCGGCAACCGGCGGGGATCAACGAGCGGAACTCGCGGCTGACCTTTTCGAGCGCCGGGTTCAAGTGGAACTCGTACCGTCCCGCGTTGGCCAGCGGGTCGAATGGCGTCGGATCCAGGAGCGTCCCCGATTGGCGCATCAGAAGCCGATGGATCTGCCAGGTCGTGCCATAGGCGGCGCCGAATTCCCCGCGGAGCAGACTTGGAAACCAAGGTTGAACCATTTGCCCGCGGACGATGTCGCCTCCCAAAAGCCCGCTTGTGAACCCTGAACGGAACGGTGGGATCGGAGACGTGGGATCGGCGGAGCCGAGTCGCAGGCGTTCCCCGAGGAAATGCTCCAACCCGGGTTCGCTGGAGGCGCGGAGCAACGACCCGGGATGGAGGAGGAGGACGACTTCGCGCGGCGGTTCGGAGGCATGGCGCAGCGCGTGACTCAGAAGCATTCCGTGCGCGGCCAGATCCAGGTAGCTCAAGGTGCCCAGATTCAGGACGGTTTGGCCGAGGTGTCGGCCGAGGGCCGGGGCGTCGACATCCATCATGCAGGACGAATCCCCCACGAGGACGATGGAAGCGGGCGCGGATCGGGAAGCGAGGTCCGCCTTGGCGGCGAGGACGGTCCGATCGAGGTCGGCGGGAGCCGAAGCCGGCAGGAGCCCTCCGAGCGAGGCCACGTGGACGAGCGCGGCCGCGACGACCACGCCGAGCGCGGGGGCGGCGAGGCGACGGAGCAGGTCGGCGGCCTTGAACTCGACGGAATGGCTGGGAACGGGTAGGGGCATGGCGGCGGGTCAGAACTGAAAATAGACGAAGGGAGCGGCGTCGCGTTCCCAGTAGGCCGCGACGGCGAGGACCAGGAAGCCGGCGAGAGCTCCTCGCAGGGGCGCGGACAGACGGGCGACCGAGTTGGGGGACAGTCCCTGGCCGCGCCAGAATTCAACGAGTCCCAGCGGCAGGAGCCACGGGAGCATTCCGAGCGCGACATCGCCGATCCAGGGTGGGGCGGTCCAAGTGAGGAGCGACGCGTGGACGCGCGCGAGGCTTCCGGGGCTTGTGGCGCGGAAAAGCATCCATCCGCCGCCGACCGTCGCGACGGTGAGGAGCCAGGCGACCGGCCGCGGGAGGGAGATCCCGGCCTGTCGGGACCATTGATGGTGGACGGCGACGGCGACGCCATGCCAGGCGCCCCACAGGACGAAGTTCCACGCCGCGCCATGCCAGAGGCCGGCGAGGACGAAGGTCAGCAGCAGGTGAAGAGTGGTTCGGGTCGCGGTCCCGCGACTTCCGCCGAGCGGCACGTACACGTAGTCGCGCATCCAGGTCGAGAGACTCACGTGCCAGCGCCGCCAAAAATCCCGGATGGAGATGGCGGCGTAAGGCCGGTCGAAGTTCCGCATGAGTTCGAACCCGAGCAGGAGGGCGACTCCACGCGCGATGTCGGAGTACCCCGAGAAATCGCCGTAGATCTGACCGGCGAAGGCGAGGGTGCCGAGGAGGAGGACGGGTCCGGAGACGATGCCGCTCTCGAAGGCGAGGTCGGCGAAAGGCGCGAGTTGGTCGGCGACGACCACTTTTTTGAAGAGCCCGGCGAGGATCAGCCACAAGCCGTTTTCGACGTCGGCGAGGCGGAGGACGCGGGTTCGCAGGAACTGGGGAATCAGGTGGGAGGCGCGTTCGATGGGGCCTGCGACCAACTGGGGAAAGAAGGCGACGAACGCGAGAAAACCGACCAGATCGCGCGACGGTTCGATTCGGCGTCGGTACACGTCGAGGGTGTAGCCGAGGGACTGGAACGTGTAGAACGAGATGCCGACGGGAAGCACGACCTGCCACGACCAAGACGCGTGCCGGACGCCGACGGAGTCGAGGAGGGCGTGGAACGATTCGAGGAAGAACCCGAAGTATTTGAACGTGGCGAGGAGGCCGAGATTGAAGGCGAGGCTGAGCCCGAGCCAGGCGCGGCGCCGTGGGTTCGAGGGCGCCCCGGCGAGCCGGAGGCCGACGAAGAAATCGACGACGCTGGAGAGGATGAGCAGACCGAGAAAACGCCAGTCCCAAGCGGCGTAGAACACGTAACTGGCGGCGACGATGAGGACGTTGCGGAGATGGAGATGGGCTCGAACGAGGCTGTAGAGCAGCAGGAAGGCCGTGAGGAACAGCAGAAACTCGGTGGTGTTGAACAGCATGGCCCTCGGTCGGGCAGGTTGGGCTCGGTACGGAAGCCGAGGCAAACCGGAATTGGGGAACCGGTTTGTGTGTGGCCGAACTCTCCAGATGCCGTTCCCAGGTCCCTGTGTTAGGCTTCCCGGGCTTGGAGCGTTCACCCTATTCGACAACGACGACGACGACGAGGACGACACCGACGAGATCGCGGACCGCGCCTGCCTTCACACTCATCGAGTTGCTGGTGGTCATCGCGATCATCGGAGTGCTGGCGAGCCTTCTGATGCCGGCCCTGGGGCGGGCCCGTGGGAAGGCGCGCGCGACGGAGTGCCTCGGCAACCTGCGGCAGGTGGGCCTCGCATCGCTCATGTACGCGGAGGACCTGGGTGGCGTGCTTCCGATCGATGCGCCGCTTCAACAGGGAGTGACCTGGGGATCCATGATCGCTTCGAACGCCGGGGTCCGGCCGTTCCAGGTGTTCGTCTGTCCGTCGTACCGGCCGTTTCGATTCACGAATTGGATCCGAACCTATGGGGTGCGGCTGGATCCACCGACCAACGCCGTGCGCGGCTCCCTGCGGGAAAAGCTGGCGGTCGACGCGGTCGAGCGCCCGTCGGAGTACCTGCACCTGGCGGATACCACGAGTCGCGGGCGCGGGGGCATCGGGGCGCAGCAGTTTTATTTCTTCCGGGCGGCCAGCGAGAAGGAGGTCCATGGCCGCCACGGGCG